>CAYJWF010000018.1:0-35525 GCA_964373805.1 uncultured Planctomycetia bacterium
AATGGCTCGGTTCCCATCTGAATATTACCGAATCCCGCACATTCATCCGGCAGCCATAAGTCGTCACGAAGAGCTTTTTCATCGGAATTCTATTGTACCCCGGATCAACGAGGCAGAAAAGGAGGGAGGAGATGGGCTTGAAAAAGCCAGGGGAGACCTTGACAATGTACGTTATGTGCGATATGTTTATGTATGTATTGGCAATCCCAAAAAAGGAGGTGTGAACCATGGCAAGCATGACCCTTGCGATCCCTGCGGACCTCAAGGCCAAGATGAGGCAGTTTCCGGAGATCAACTGGTCCGAGGTGGCCCGCCAGGCGATCCTTCAGAAGACGCAGCAACTGGGGCAGTTGAATCGGCTGCTTTCCAGAAGCACGCTGACTGAGCAGGATACCATCGAGATTGGTCGGCAGATCAAGCGCCGAGTCTGGAAGCGGCATCAGCACCGCTCTTAAAGAACAGGGGCGTGTCACGGTGTACACCACTCAGGAAGCCCTCGACCGAATCTGACGACCGGCTCTTAGTCGTGCAACTCCTAGCGTCTACTCCACTTGACAAGCCGCCATGCTGCGGCTGCAAGACCGATGACAACGCCTGTCATCAGAACGACCGTCACGACACCCATATCTCCAGGCGTAATGTGGGCAACGATCATTCTTGATCACCTCCTTTCACTCTAGAACTGGTAGGAAGCAGACGAAAGCACAGCAAGGTCTGAAGCCTCCGAAGTCAGACCTACCCCAACGCCCAGTTTTAGCAGGGCACGCCCTCGCGAGAGATAAAGCCCCGGTACCACGATGGCCCCAGGGCCATCCGCGGGAATTTGGAACTCTACCCCGGCGGATACCCAGGGAGCCAGTACCTTTTTAGTGGCCAATGCCAAACCCCACTCGGTGTGTTGGCCCCCTGTCAGTTCAAAGCGTCCTTCGAGATCAAGCGTACTTTCCAACCCACGCTGCCAGACTCGACGCAGGATCAGGTGGGGCCGAGTCTGGGTTTCAGTGCCGGCTCGTTCGCCATCGCCCATCGGGATCTCAAGCTCTACCGCCAGGGCCACATCCACTGGCCAGTTGGCCCTTTCAGGGAAAGCGTATTTCAGCGAGGGGGCCACCGACTCGACAAAGCCATCCTTGCCGACCGTTTCCGAGTCTTCTTTATCGGGATCGATGACATGAAAGTGGAGCTCCGCTTGCCAGCGCTCGGTGATCCCGTAAATCCACCCTGGCGTCAACTCTCCGTGGTAGGACTCGGAATCGTCGGCATTCTCAAACTCGTAGTTTTCACTGAGGTACACGAGGTGGTCGCCCGGGTGGACGAGTTCGTAGGAGCCGGTGACCAAATACTCCTTGGCGTGATGGGCCAGAGCAGGGCTGGGGCACAGAAGAACGAGGAGGGAAGGGAACAATCCGTACCGCATAGTGTTACTTTTATTATAAAAGTAACACCAAGTCAAGAAAAATCTCTACGGCAACCCCTGTCCAGTCGTGGCGACGTTTAAAGCTCCAAACTTGACCCCACGAGTTGCCTTAAGTCGGTCGGCCAATTGCCGCAGGTCCTGTGGACGCCCGCGCGCGATCAGCACCTCAAGGCAGTGGTTGTGATCTAAATGGAGATGCTGTGCCGCCAGCACCTGAGCCTTGGCTTCGTGTTGGACAGCCACCAATTCCCGGACGACTTCTCGTTGATGGGGATGATAAACCAGGGTTATCGTGGCTGCAACTTCTTGGCTGGAGGTCCACTCCTCTGTCACCAAGGCTTGCCGGACAAACTCCTGGAAGGCGTGGGAGCGAGTACGATAGCCCTTCTTCCGAATGAGACGATCAAAGCGCTGAAGCAGGGATTTATCCAGAGAGACTCCGAAGCGAACCAGCCCTTTCGATCGGTGCATTATAGGGCCCGTAGCTCAAGCTTCGCAGTACCCATACCAGTTTCGTGTCATAGTGACCCCATCGGCCAGCCGTAAACTTGGACAAAGAGTTTTTTCATCACAACGAGGCCTCATTGGAACTCCTGTTCCGTACAGCGGTCAGCATGGATGGGGTTTTTTCGAGGAGGTTAAGGACAAAGGTGTTGACCAGGATGCTCATCAGGGACACCGCTACAATCAAGTGATGTAAATCGGCAGGGAGTAGTCCCAGCCCCCTTGCGATCGTGGATAAAACCACCGAGAACTCTCCGATCTGCGACAGTCCTACTCCAACTCTCCACGCAACGTGCCAGGGATAGTGGAACGCCAAGCAAAGCGCCGCATTGACGATAAACTTCATCAGCAACACAAACGCCAGCAACACCAGGAGCAGCCCACCCTGCTGCAACACCACACGCGGGTCGAGCAATACTCCCAGTGAGACAAAGAACGTCACAACGAACAAGTCCCGCATGGGCAACATCCTTCTTATCGTCACGGTCGTTGTCTCCGAACCGCTCACGACCAGTCCCGCGATGAACGCCCCGAGTGCCAGCGAAAGCCCACACCACACTCCGATGACCCCTGTCCCAAGCGCGATCACCAGCAGCACCAACAGGGAGAGTTCGGCATCATGGGTCTTTCCAATGAAGTCGAGGAGCCGTGGCACCAGGCGGACGCCCAGTACGACCATGAGAATGAGCAGTCCCATGGTCTTTCCGATAACCATGAACGTGGAGCCGATTTGCCAACCGGCAGGGTCAGCCATAATCGGCAAGAATGGGAGTAGCGCCATTATCACGAAATCCTCAATGAGGGTAATCCCCAGGAGCGCATGCCCGTGGTCCGTCTGTACCTCCTGACGTTCCTGGAGCATCTTGGTAATGACCATCGTGCTGGACACCGATAGCGCGAAGCCCAGCACCACACTCTGCGTGAGTGACAAACCAAACCGCCAACCGATCGGCAGCCACACGGACACGAGCAGGAGCGTCTTCAGGAGGCCGATCAGCAAACTGGCCTTACCGATCCGGCGCAGGCCAACAGGCGCCAGTTCCAAACCGATGCTGAACATCAAGAGAATCACCCCGAAGTCAGCCAAGTGCTGGATGGTGTCGATGTGCCGCACCACTGGGCCAGGGGTGAAGGGGCTGACCAGGAGGCCGCCCAGCATATAGCCCAGAAGGAGCGGTTGCTTCAGGAAGTAGGCGACCACGCCGCCCAGCAAGCCGACGAGCCACACATAAAACAGGTCCTGAAAAATCACAGCTTCCGACATATTACTTCCACGGATTCATACGAGGTGGCGCAGGAACCCCGCCAGGGTAGTGTCCTAGTGACCCCAACGGCCATCCACAGGTTTCGACAAACAGCTTCTTCAACGGCGTCCTTTCAACCGACGACCGGATAAGAACACAACCTTTCCGTCCCGCCAGATCGCCGCGGGAACCCCTGCCGATTCGTGCTGCACGAGAGCTTTTGCCACCGCTTTTTTCAGCGCCTTGATTGCCCCCAAATGAAGCGCTTCGACACATTTTATCTCTTTCGTGCTCATTTCTTCTCTCTCAGTTTTAAAATCCTGCCGTATAACTCTTGATCAAAAATCTTTAATTCACCGGATTTCTCTTCGGCAACAGGCTGCGGTGTGCTTCCCGAGTTATCGAACAACATCCACGGATCGACGGCTGCCCGGTAATGTTTGAAGAAATTCTCGACCCCCCTTATGGAAACGCCGGCGGACAACCTTCTCGGCAATATCATGGCCGCCCATCTTGACTCGGCTTGCTATGCGCGCAAGAGAAAGCCGGACATCGGGAATCCACAGGAAGAAAAGATGGGCCAAGTAACCTTCTCTCCTCATGTCCCGCAAACGCAAAGGGTAGTTTGTACCGGACAACGTGGTCTCGAAAGCAAAATCAATTCTTTTAGCCGAATACGTCTCAATCTGCTCAAGCAGAATCCTGCCGGCCTTTAACGCAACCGCATCAGGAGAGAAGCCTGACAATCCACGAGCAATCGTATCCGCGTTAATAAAAGTCGGGCAATCCGCGTAATTCGGAAGAAACTCCGCGGCGAATGTCGTCTTCCCCTAACCATTCGGCCCTGCAATAACATACACTTGCGGCTTTCTATCCATCTACTACGCACGCAATACCGCCCTCAAACCCTTCAAGTGTTGCACTTCGTTATTGAACCGGGGCTGCCTATTTCTCAAAGAGAAGCTTGGTTTCCAGGAGAAGGTAGTGGTAGACGCTGGGCCCTCCTTGACCGCTGATGGTTTGATCTCGCTCCTGCTGAGATGTAGTTCGCCTCTCGTCGTTTCAACCGTTGCGTGCCGTTCAAACAGCTCTCGCAACGAAGGCGTCATCTGTCCGAGCGCAGCAGGGCCAGGTTCCTCACTCACGTGACAGCGAAACTTTGCTGCGTCGGTGAGCATGGCTTGAACGCGGCGCCTTGCCTCTGATATAGAAAGCTGACGCACTTCCTGGCTTTCCGCTATCGATGTCGCTGAAGCTGCCTGCAACCCCTCAGCCAGCGCTTGAAACACCAGCACAGTATTCGCCGACACTCCCCCGCCTGCCTCTGAAAGTTCGGTGTTCTCGGAATAACGGTCAGCCGTAGGTCGTCACAAAAAGCTTTGTCATGGGTTAACCGCGCTGTTGTTCCCGGAGCCGAACTTTGGCGGCGTTCCCTTCCCGTAGAATTTCCTTGCGCCTGACGGATTCGGATTTCCTGTCTCGACGCTTATACCGCTTGGTGGGCTTGCACAACCCGCACGTCCCGCGATGCAATCTCACGACAGCTGCCGAATCCCCAGACGGTTCCGGAACGCTTCCCGAACACGGGCAGCAACCCGGACGGAACGCTTTGCCTCCTGGCGGGTGGCGAACTCTCCGGGATAGCGGAACTCGACCGCATAAGGCTCCAGATGGGCCAGGTCCGGCCTTAACAATTCCAGAGTCGAATCCGCTTGTTTCGCCAGTTCCAGAAGATCAAGCAGATCGTGAGTTTTTGGGAAAGCGATGCGGTGGCGGATCAGGAAGGCCTTCAGGTATTTCTCAGCACACTGCTGGGCATGAAAGCAGACGGCATTGTTTACGTTGGGCTTGCGCTTTCGGATGAGGGCCCGGACAACCTCATAATCCTCCTCTGCCTTGACGACCCAGTCACGAACGTCGCGACGAAGCTTCATAAAGGACCTTGCCCTTCTCGAGGATCTCCCGGGTGAAAGGACAGAAATACGAGGTCAGCCGCTCCCGGATTTCCTCAGGCGTCCGGACCACAAAATCGATCGGGATTGGACGCTCCGGAAAAAGCGCTTGCAAGGACCGCACGCGGTCGCTCCATCTCTTGCGGGTGGGCATGACGACAAGAAAGTCCAGATCGCTGTCCCTCGTCGGCTTGCCGGAAGCATAAGAGCCGAACAACACAATCCGGCGGACCTGAGGAAAGGAAGAAATAATCCGCTGGACGGCCTGCTTTAAGAAGGGTTCCGCTCCCCTTCTGCGCGTTTTATCTTCCCGAATGTTGTTCATACAGACTTCAGTATACCATCGGCGATCGCCCGCAGGACGGCGGCAAACTCAACTGTGACCAATGCCGAGGAAGATTCTGGGGTTCCGGAACAACGGCCAGCCAAACGATCGTAGGCAGATAGACTTTTTCATCGCGCTGCTTTGAGACTTGCGAGCTGTTCCTTACAACTCAAAGGTCTTAAAGTGTGGCGCAAGCGCTCCCGAATCCTCAAAGGCTTGAATCGCCTTTGCAAGGTCGCCCTTTTCCATCAACGACCTGCCCTGTTGATACAGGGCGTGAGCCTTATCATAGTCAAGCATCTGTTATCTCAGCCAGTGTTACCTGCAACCCTTCCGCCAGCGCCTGATGAGGAGGTGGGTCGAGACCGGAAGCTCCGCGAACAGCTATGGAATCGTCACCGGTAGACATCTTTACGGTCATCGATGGTGATGATGTAAATCAAAAGCCTGGAGTGCTCGGTGCGGTAAATAATTCGGTAGTTTCCAGCACGATACTTCCGATAACCCTTCCATTCTCCCTTCAGAAACTCACCCAACTCCGGATGAAACGCAATGCGATCAATCGCCCTGGCAATCTGCGACCCGAGCTTTCGGCTGGCCTGGATAATCCGATCAAATTTTTCCTGGGCAATTTTAGAGAGGACAACCGCATAGCGGCCCGTCATAAGCGGTGACGCCGCTTAACTTGAGACCAAGAAACCACCTCGCCTCTCTCGATCTGCTCTTCGGCTTCTAATATTTCCTTCCCAAGTCGATAGGCGGCATCATCCGCATCGATCAGCTTCTTCGGCTTGAGCAAAAGCCGATTGTTTGGCATCACCACCACCTCCAAACGATCGCCCCCTTTAAGATGGAGCCGTTCGCACACCCCCTTGGGGATGGTAACCTGATGCTGCGCGGTCAGCTTGACCTCCTGAAACATATCGCTCACCTCCAATCTAATGCACCATTAGAATAATATCACATTAGAAATAGAGATTCAAGCCCACCGGCTTAGAGCCGGTTACTTGGGGCTCCGACCGCCTCAAGTTTCTCGCCTTGGGCGATGGCTTCTTCCACGGGGCCGGTCAGGTAGAACGCCTGCTCGGGGAGATGGTCGAGCTGGCCGTCGATGATCCTCTTGAAGCCTTGGATCGTGTCGACGAGCTTCACGTATTTGCCGGAGCGGCCGGTGAACGCCTCGGCCACGAAGAACGGCTGCGAGAGGAACCGCTGGATCTTCCGGGCGCGGGCGACGGTGAGCTTGTCCTCCTCGGAGAGCTCGTCGATCCCTAAGATCGCGATGATGTCCCGGAGGTCCTTGTACCGTTGGAGGATCCGCTGCACCGCCCGAGCCACGGTGTAATGCTCTTCTCCGACGATCTTGGGATCCAGAATACGGGAGGTCGACTCCAGGGGATCGACCGCCGGGTAGATCCCAAGCTCCGCGATCTGCCGGGAGAGAACCGTGGTGGCGTCGAGATGGGAGAAGGTGGTGGCCGGGGCCGGGTCGGTTAAGTCGTCGGCCGGGACGTAAATCGCCTGTACCGAGGTGATCGATCCCCGCTTGGTGGAGGTGATCCGCTCCTGAAGCTGCGCCATTTCGGTCCCCAGGTTCGGCTGGTAACCGACCGCCGAGGGCATCCGCCCCAGCAAGGTGGAGACCTCGGACCCGGCCTGCACAAAACGGAAGATGTTGTCGATGAAGAGGAGTACGTCCCTGCCCTCTTCGTCCCGGAAATATTCCGCCATGGTCAGGCCTGAAAGGGCCACCCGGAGTCGAGCCCCAGGTGGTTCGTTCATCTGCCCGAACACGAGGGCCGTCTTCTTGACCACCCCGGAACCGTTCAATTCCAGCCACAGGTCGTTCCCCTCCCGGGTCCGCTCCCCCACCCCGCTAAAGACCGAGACCCCGCCGTGCTCGGTGGCGATGTTCCGGATGAGCTCCATCAAGATCACGGTCTTCCCCACCCCGGCCCCACCGAACATTCCGACCTTGCCTCCCTTAACGTAAGGGGCGAGGAGGTCGATTACCTTGATGCCGGTCTCGAGGATCGTGGCGACCGGCAGCTGCTCGGTAAAGGAAGGGGGGGACCGATGAATGGGGTACCGTTTCTCTGGGTTGGCCAGTGGACCCTTCTGATCGATCGGGTCTCCCAGAAGATTGAAGATCCGGCCCAAACACTGGGGGCCCACCGGAACCGAGATCGGGACCCCCAGATCCTTGGCCTTCATCCCTCGGACCAAACCATCGGTGGAAGCCAAGGCGATTGAGCGGACCACGTTGTTTCCGACGTGCTGGGCCACCTCGAGGGTGAGGTTAATTCCTTTGGCAGGATCTTCGATCTTAACGGCATTGGTGATCTTCGGCAACGCCTCGTTGGGAAACTGGATGTCCACGCTGGGACCAATGACTTGTGTAACAAAACCTTCAGCCACGAATCCTCCTAAAGAGCCTAAAGAGAACGCTTCTTGCGAGGACACTTCATTCCGAGAGAAGTGTCCCTTTAAGAAGCGTTCTTGTCATCTCAATGCCTCCGCTCCCGAGACCACCTCGATCAGCTCTTTGGTGATGGCGGCTTGGCGCACTCTGTTGCGAACCAAGGTGAGGGAATCGATCATCTCGGCGGCGTTGTCGGTGGCGTTCTTCATGGCGATCATCCGAGCGCTGTGCTCGGAGGTAAACGCCTCCAGCAGAATCCGGGCCCACTGGCCCTCAACGAAACGGTTGAGTAGCTCCTCGGTCACCTGAGGCAGGTTCGGCTCGATAATCACCCGCTCCGGAAGACCCTTCGCCGCCAGCAGCTCTAATGGCAGGAACCGCTCCACCGTCGGCGTAAAACGCATGGCGGAGACGAACCGAGTGTAAGCCACCCACCAGGCCGACACGGTGCCCTGAAGGAAAAGATCCTTCAACCATTGAAGGAGCGCCGTTCCACGAGATGGATCGTAACGGCCGCCCCAATCGACGATCTCCTTTAAAACAGGGATCCCGCGACGAACCAAGACCCGAGTCCCCTTTCTGCCGATCGACACCACCGTGGTCGACGGATGCTCCAACCCGAAGTTCCCCGCCAGACCCAGGACCCGCTCGTTGTAGGTGCCGCACAAACCGGCGTCGGAGGTAACGACGATGAGGCCCACGGGAGCAGAAACGGTGTCAGACACCGCACGAAGGGTGCCAGGTCTTAGACCTGGCACCCTTTCAGGGTTTCGGTGTCTGACACCGAGTAGCGGGTGCTCCAGCATCGGATGAGCCGCCAGGAAACGTTGGGTCATGAGCGCCAGCCGTTCCACAAACGGCCGAAAACACACCAGCTCCCCCTGGGCCCGACGGAGCTTCGCGCCGGCCACCATCTGCATGGCGCGGGTGATCTTCTGCGTGTTCTGAACCGATCGGATCCGCTGTCGTAAGGTCCGTAGATTCTGCATTTATACCTGTACCAGGTACATTTTTGGCTTAACTTTTTAAAAGTTAAGCCGATTTTGTACCAGGTACACTCCTGAATTGAGTTTTGAATTTGGTAATCGCTTCTTCGAGCCGCTTCTGGATCGCCGGCTCTAATGTCTTCTTGGTTTGGATCTCGTGGCGGACGTCTGGATAGTTGGCCTCCACGAAAGCGTGCAGCCCCTCTTCGAAGGCCCGAATCTTGGCAGCCGGAATATCGTCGAGCAATCCCGAGACTCCGGCAAAGGTTCCGACCACCTGATTCGCCAAATCCATCGGCTGATACTGATCCTGCTTCAAAAGTTCCACCATCCGTTCGCCCCGGGTAAGCTGCGCCTGGGTCGCCTTGTCCAGCTCGGAACCGAACTGGGCAAAGGCATACAACTCCCGGTACTGGGCCAGATCGAGTCTGAGGCGCCCAGCTACCTGTTTCATCGCCTTGGTCTGGGCGTTGCCGCCAACCCGGGAAACGGAAAGTCCCACGTTGATGGCCGGCCGAACGCCGGAATAGAACAGGTCCGACTCCAGGTAGATCTGCCCGTCGGTGATGGAGATCACATTCGTGGGGATGTAGGCCGAAATATCGCCGGCTTGGGTTTCGATCACCGGCAAAGCGGTTAAGCTTCCGCCCCCTAAATCGTCCCGGAGTTTGGCCGCCCGTTCCAACAGCCGGGAATGGAGGTAAAAGACATCCCCCGGATACGCCTCCCGCCCAGGAGGGCGCCGCAACAAAAGGGAAAGCTGCCGATACGCCTGGGCATGTTTAGAGAGGTCATCGTACAGGGCCAGCGCGTGCTGGCCATTGTAGAGGAAGTATTCCCCCATCGCGCATCCGCTGTAGGGAGCCAGGTACTGTAGCGGGGCCGGATCCTCGGCCGTGGCCGCCACGATGATCGTGTGGGCCATCGCGCCATGCTTCTCCAAGGTTTCGGCCACCCCAACGAGATGGGAGAGCTTCTGCCCGATCCCGACGTAGATACAGACGACCCCGGTATCCTTTTGGTTGATGATCGTATCCAAAAGGATCGCGGTTTTCCCGGTCTGCCGGTCGCCGATGATCAGCTCCCGCTGGCCGCGGCCGATCGGGATCATGGCGTCGATCGCCTTGAGACCAGTCATGAGCGGCTCCTTCACCGGTTGCCGCTCAATTACCGAGGGGGCCCGTCTCTCGATGGGACGGTACGTATCGGTGACGATCGGCCCTTTCCCATCCACGGGACGGCCTAAGGCATCCACGACCCTTCCCAAGAGGGCTTTCCCCACCGGCACCTGGGCGATCCGGCCGGTTCGTTTGACCTGATCCCCATCCTTTAATCCGCGATCATTCCCAAGGATCACCGTCCCGACCGAATTGGTCTCCAGGTTCAAGGCCAATCCCATCACCCCGCCTGGAAACTCCAACAGCTCCCCGGCCATGCATCCTTCCAATCCATAGATCCGCGCAATCCCATCCCCTACCTGGAGGATCGTCCCCACCCCCTCCATTTCGAGTTTGGTTTTATACGCCTCCAGCTCCTGCTGGAGGATGGAGGTCACTTCCTCCGGTCGAATCGCCATTTAATTCACCTTAATTTCCATCAGTTGCTCTCGAATCTCTTTTAAGAGGGTCTGGACCGATCCGTCCAGGGTCGAGGTCCCGACGATGACCCGAACCCCACCCATGACTTTGGGATCGACCGACCGTTCCAGAATCACCTTCTTCTTTAACAGCTCTCCCACCGTTTTCGCCAGCGCCTGCGTCTGCGCCTGCGAGATGGGATGGGCCGTGACCACCTGGCCCCGCACGATCCCCTGTCGATCTTCCCAGGCGAGAGCCGCCTCTTGCGCGATCGCCGGCAGGTGATCACCCCTATCCCGCTTGAGCAATAAATGCAATAGCCCTTGGAGTTGGGGGCTGACCCCATCGGAGAAGAGCCGATTCAACAACTGCTCCTTTTCCTCTGATCCAATCTCTGGCGAGCCCAAGAATTTCTGAAGATCCCGTGAGCCGCTGTAAACCTTGGCCACCGTCTCCAACTGTTCCAGTCCCGGTTCTGTGGCCCCGGCCTCCGAGGCCTCCAGGGCGTTCAAGTAAGCCTCCCCGTATCGCCGAGCCACGCCTCGATCGATCACGGGGTCAGACCCCCTTTGGTTTCCATCGTGTTGATCTCCTGGATGAAGGCCTCGATCATCCGGCGGTCGGTCTCCTCATCGAGATGCTGCTGGAGCACCTTGTGCGTCACCTGGATGGCGAGGTCCACCACCTGCTCCTTTAAGGCCACCCGGGCCTTGGCTACTTCCTGCTCCACCGCTTCCCGAGTCTTCTCGAGGGTGCCGCGCGCGTGATTGCGGGCTTCCTCCTCGATCTCCCCGGCGATCCGGCGGCCCTCTAAGATCGCCTGCTGGATCTTCCCCCTCGCCTCCTCCTCGATCCTATTCAAACTCTGTTGGTACTGCTCCTTGAGCTTAGCCATCTCCTGCTTGGCCTCATCGATCGCCCGAAACTCCGAGGCGATTTTCTCCCGGCGTTCGTCGATCAGCTTCAAGAGGGCTCCCCAGGCGAACCTCTTTAGGATCACAAGCAGCAGAAGAAACGCCAGGATGTTAACGACAAATTGGGCCAGAATCTGCAACGGGAAAATCTCCCTAAATCTTCAAGAGCCCGAATCCGAACAGAAGCACTGTGACAAAGACGTAGATCGTCAACGCCTCAATGAAAGCGCATCCTAAGATCATCGCTCCCTGAATCTTCGTCGCCGCCTCCGGCTGGCGGGCCATCGCCTCCATGGCCGCCGCCACCGCGCGGGCCAGCCCCATCGCCGAGGCCATCGCGGCCAGCGCCAACCCCAACGGCAACCCTAAACTTAAAACTACCTTTGCCCAATCGATCGAATGTTCCATAGTTATTGGTTCTCCCTCCCTTAGTGAGCTCCCTCGTGAGGGAGCATCGTGTAGATGTAGATCGTGCTTAAGCTGGTAAACACGAGCGCCTGCACCACCGAGAAGATGATGGCCAACAACACAAACGGCAAATGGAGCGGCACCCCGATCGGAAGATGCGACCAAGCCATGGAGAGGGCGCCTAAGACCACGAACACCCCGAGCAAGGTATCCTCTCCCATGATGTTTCCAAAGAGCCGCAAGGCGAGCGACAACGGTTTCACCAACTCTCCGATTCCGTGAATGAACAGCATGAGCGGCGAGAGCACCCAGCCGACCAGATCCCGCGGCTGGCCGATCATGTGATCCCAGTAACCGATGAAGCCCAACCGCCGGATCCCGGTCCACTGGACAAAGAGGAACACGGAAAGGGCGAGGGCCCCGGTCATCTCAAATCGGGAGGTGGGAGATTTAAGCCCCGGCACGAGTCCCGCCAGGTTCATGCTGAGGATAAAGAGAAACAACGTCCCCAGGAAAGGCAGATATCGACGGCCCTCCTTTTTGCCGAGCACACCGCTGACCAAGTTGTCCAATCCCTCGATGATCGCCTCGAGGGCGATCTGCCCCCGCCCAGGAAGGAGGGCCAACGTCCGGGCGGCCAAGGCAATGGAGCCCCCTACGATCAGAACGATGAGAAACGCGAAGATCCCATTCTCCCAGGTATGGAGAAAATCGACGAAAGGCCCGTGCCGCCCATAGGTCAACAGGGTAATGAAATTAGGAATCTCCGGAGGATGCGCGGGGGCGCTCCCAGGCATGGCTTCCAAGGCGTGGGCCACATCCCCTAAAATCCACAGGGCGGCGAGGAAAATCAAGAGGCGCTGCACGCGAGCGACCACGGGACGAATCGAAGAATAGGCGCCTAAACCCAGTCCCATCAAACTTAAGGTAAAGCCAATCAGCCATCCCACGGCCGGGATTTTAACTCCGATCAACAGCCAAGCCGCCAGACCGTAAAGGCCCCCAAATTTAACCAGGCCCCATCCGATGAGGGGCCAACTCCGTCGACCGGCCACGACGCACCGAACGACTCGCGTCAAGCACCAGGCATTCAACAATCCCCAGAGGGCCCCGATCCAAAGGCTTACCCCTAAGGAGATCTTTCCTAGGATAAGGGCGGCGGCGGTAGCCACTCCAGTCAAGCTCAAGGTGATCAAGACAGCCTTTCGCATCACTAAAACTTTCTATGGTCCTCTTCCGAGGCCCGCCGGATGAGGAGCCACGTCTCCCGAACGCCGGCGGCGAAGCCGGCCAACAACCCTAAGATCGTGAAAACCGGTCGGGCGCCGAACAGCCGATCCATCGCCCAACCGAGGGTCCCGCCCACGACCGGCGCCAAACCCAATAAGAGCGGGATGGAAACCAGCGTCCCAACTCGTCGCACCCAACCGTAAGGATCTTCCGTGGCGGCTTCCTCTTCCTAAAGTCCGAGGCTGTTTAGTATAGCAAACCTGACCTTCCCTCATCCCAAATTTCGCCAACAGACTAGAACCGGTCTCATCAATACCCTGTCCGTCATTGCGACCCCGAGCGCGAAGGGGGAAGCAATCTCGTCTTTAGAAGGAGATGGCCTCTAGAATGGTTATGCGGCGTGCGCCAGTTGCTCTTGGGCCAGATACAGATCGCACATGTCCTGCAGGTTCATCCAGAATTCCGGACTGCTCTTGAGGACTCGGCTCAACAGAATGGCGGTCTCGGCCGTAACGTCCCGCCTGCCATTGACGAGTGTATTGACCCGCTGCACCGGCACCCCCATCCGGTGCGCGAGTTCTACCTGGGTTAGACCCGATGGCTCAAGGAACTCCTTAAGCAAGATCTCCCCAGGATGCGTTGGCTTACGATACTTAGGGATCATGCGTCACCTCCCACTTCAATGGTAATCGGTAATTCGTACCTCATAGGCATTCCCCTCCTTCCACTGGAAGACGATTCGAAACTGGTCGTTGATCCGAATACTGTGTCGTCTCGCCGGGTGCCCACGCAAGGCCTCCAGACGGTTCCCTGGCGGGACAGCGATATCTCGCAATTCATGAGCCGCGTTGAGCATATCCAGCTTCCGACAGGCTGTTTTCCAGATCGATATGGGAATGCGCCTGGCTGCCTTTGTGTTTCGACCATGAAAGATGACCTCTGTTGCCTCATCCCCGAAGCCCGCGATCATACCAGAGCAATTATACCCTGATTAACGTATACTGTGCAACTATTAATCGTCCAGGGGATTCCGCGTCTAGGCCTGGTCGATCAGAAGGAGTGTCTCGCCGACCCACCGGACCCAGGTGAACGAACGGATGGACAGAGGACCGACCTTTCGCGCCAGGCCCAAGATCTCCTCCAACTCTTCTATTCGATATTCGATACCGGGTGGGACGGCAGCAGCGGCTGGCCACGACAGCGGAAGGCTCGCGATCATCTGGCCATGCGTGAAATCACCCGAGTTAAAGAGGACACCATCCGATTCCCCGACTTGATGCTCCCGAAAGAAGGCGATCATCTCACCGACCGTGGTTTGCCGGGTCGCCCGAAGAACCTTGACCGTCGGAGGCAATCCAATCGGCTCCTTAAGCCCTCCCTGTAGGATCAAGCGATGGACCTTCTGCCTAAGGGCTCCTGGCCGAACCAGGTACCCGCCACCCGAAAGTTTCGCCCAACCGTTTGTCCGGATCGCCTCCAGAATCGCCCGATCCAACGGGGTCCGCTCCGGCTTCCCCTCTTGTCCAGGTTCCTCCAAGCCGGTCCTGGGCCCCTTATCCTTCGAGCTCGAAAGGCCAGCGGTAGTATCCTGTCGACTAGAATGTCTCTCCATGAGACGGGCCTTCTCCCTGAGGAGGTTAATGGCCACCCTCTCTGAAAGGTCCCCCGCATCATGGAGGGTTGGAAATACAGCCTTCCAGGCAACAAGCAGCCGGCCCGCCACCTCGGATGGATCGTAACCGCGACGCCCGGGATGCCCGGATGATCGAGCTCGCTCGCCCGTATTCCCCTCCTCCAGGCCTGCCCTGAGCGGCGATCCCAAGGAGGTCGTCGGTAGCCCCAGGGAAGCGGTGAATTCCTCCTGGTTCTCTGGGCTGGATTCCTCCAGGCCGGCCGGGCGCAAGCCGTAGGCCGGCGTCGGCAGGATGAGGCCTGCGGTTAACCAAAGGGTGAGGATCGGGGTAAAGTATCGGGCTCTTCTCATGGCCATCTAGACGACACTCCGATGATACCCGATCCGGGCTTACTTGTGCAAGTATAAAACTGACTTTATGTACGTTAACATGGCCGAAGTTACAGTAAGAGTTTAGCGTAGCGAGAGAAACAAGAGCCCGTTCGCCCTGAGCTTGGTCGAAGGGCTCACCACGAACGGCCCTTCTCTCTGTCTCGCTGGGCTAAACTCACACCGATTACAGCCAGGGGAGGTCGGGGGTGCGCAGGGAGAGGGGGAGGGCCGCGGCGATGAGGCGAAGCCAGGGACCGGGCCAAAGCCCGATCACGAAGAGACCCACCGTGCAGAGGGCGAGGGTCAGCCCCAGCCAACGGGATCGGGGGATGGCAGGGGCAGCGGCCGGCACTGGATCCAGGTACATCGTCTTGATCACCTTCACGTAGTAGAAAAGGGCGATCACGCTGTTGACCGCCGCGGCGATGGCCAGGGGGACGGCGTTGGCCTTCAACGCCGCGGCGAAGATCCACAGCTTGGCAAAGAACCCGGCCATCGGCGGGATACCGGCTAACGAAAGGAAGGCCACCGCCACGGCAAAAGCCAAAAAAGGCTCCCGCTGCGCCAACCCGCTAAAGGCGCCGAGGTCCTCCCTTCCCGTGGTATTGCCGATGGCGATCACCCCGGCGAAGGCAGCCACATTCATGAGGAGATAGGCCAGGAGATAGTAACAGGTGGCGGTGAGCCCGATCGGCGTGGCGACCGCCAGCCCAATCACCATGTAACCGGCCTGGGCGATGGAGGAGTAGGCCAGAAGGCGCTTCACGTTCGTCTGAACCAAGGCCACCACGTTGCCTATGGTCATGGTGAAGATCGCCAGAAGCGACAGCACCCAAGGCCAGGGGTCGATCGCCGGTGTAATCCCGAGGAGAAACACCCGGGCCATCACGGCAAACCCCGCGATCTTGGGCCCTACCGATAGGAAGGCCGCCACCGGGGTGGGCGCCCCCTCGTACGCATCCGGTGCCCACATGTGAAAGGGGACCAGCGCCACCTTGAATCCGAATCCAACGATCAGGAAAATAAGCGCGACCGTCACCAAAAGGGGACTTGAACCGATCGCCGCTGGCAACGCGGTCACCAAAAGAGGCAACTCCATGGTGCCGGTCAAGCCGTAGATGAGCGAGATCCCGTAAAGCAGCGTGCCGGTGGCCAGCGAACCGAACAGAAAATATTTGAGCGCCCCTTCAATCGCTAATGAATCTCTCTTGGCGATGCCTACCATAAGGTAAGACAGAATGGAGACGAGCTCCAGGCTTAAGTAGATGAGCGCCAGGTGTTGGGCCTGAGGCAGGAGCAACAGGCCCACCGTGGTCAACAGCAGGAGCGCATACAGCTCCCGTCGATCCTTAACCTCTGGTCTCGCGTAGCCTAAGATCGAGAAGGTCACCAGCCCCATCGCAACCAAAATGGTCAGCTCAAAGAATCGGCTCAACCGATCCTGAATGAGCATCCCCAAGAACAAGGTTTGGGGAGCCGGGTGCTGAAAAAGGTTCACCAGCTTGAGATCGATCGCCCCCACGAGGAAGCTCAGGGTGATCAATCCCAACAGGCGGGCCGACCGAAGGCCTCGCAGGACCACGAGAAGTAATCCCCCGAGGGTGAGTATCATCTCCGGTAAGATTCCGATCAGGTCGGAGTTTATGACTTACCTCGCCCGCTGACCGTTTACCGTGTACCGTTTACCGTAAACCATACACGGTACACCGTACACCTCTTTTAGTTTCACCAACCCGTGTTGCCGCCTAGGCGGACCAGAAGATTCATGAGAGTCGGCCCCTGGAGATCCAGCGCCGCCCTCGGCCAGACGCCCAAATAGAGGATGAAGAGCACGAGCGGCACCAGCGTGATCAGCTCCCGTTTGCTGATCTCCGGCAAGGTGGCCCAGCGGGGATTCAGCGGTCCCAGGAGGATCCGCTGCAGCGTCAACAGAAAATAGGCCGCCCCCAGAACCAATCCCAGGCAGGAGGCGATCGTCACCACAGGATGCGTGGGGAAACAGCCGAGGAGCGAGAGGAACTCGCTGATGAATCCGCTTAAACCGGGAAGCCCGAGGCTGGCCAACGAAAAGAAGATCAGGATCCCCCCATAGATCGGAACCTTGGCCCCCAGCCCTCCGAAGGCGTTCAGATCCCGGGTATGGGTCCGATCGTACAGAACCCCCACCAAGAGGAACATCCCGCCGGTGATCACCCCGTGGTTGAACATCTCGAGGAGCGCCCCTTGAAATCCGGAGGCGGTCAGGGCGCTTAAGCCCAACAGAACGAATCCCATGTGGCTGACCGACGAGTAGGCGACCAGCTTCTTGAAATCGGTCTGGGCCATCGCCACGAGCGCCCCGTAGACAATGTTGATGAGCCCTAAGATTCCCAGGGCGAGGCTGAAGCCGGTCGTGACCGTGGGAAGTAGTGGAAAGGCAATCCTTAAAAATCCGTAACCGCCCATTTTGAGGAGCACCCCGGCCAGAAGCACCGAGATCGGGGTCGGCGCCTCCACGTGGGCGTCCGGCAGCCAGGTGTGGAACGGAAAGATCGGGACCTTCACCGCAAAGGCCACGAAGAATCCGAGGAAAACCCACCCTTGGACCGTTGGGGTCAAGTGAAGCCCCTGCTCAATCAAGCCCGGGATCGAGAAGGTGTGTGGGGTGGAGTTTAAGTAACAGGTTAGGATCGAAAGGAGCATGAGGACTGAGCCAGCCAACGTATAGAGGAAGAACTTGATCGCCGCGTACTCTTTTCGGGGGCCGCCCCAGATCCCGATCAAGAAGTACATCGGCACCAGCACCAGTTCCCAGAAGATGTAGAAGAGGAACAGGTCCAGACTCAAAAAGGTCCCCAGCATCCCGGTCTCCAGCAACAGGTACAGGAAGAAGTACTCCTTCCGGCGTTCGGGGATCGTATAGGAGGCGATGACCGCCACGAAGCTCAAGAGGGCGGTCAGGAAGACCAGGGGCAGGCTAATCCCATCGAGCCCTAAGTGGTACCAGACGTTGATCGGCTGGATCCACAGGAGTTTCTCCTCCCATTGGAATCCTCGGGCCCTGGGATCAAAATGAAGAAGCGCCCAGGTGGCTAAGAGGAGGACCATCCCCGTGGTCGCGGTGGAAACAACCTTGATGCCGCGGTCCTGACCTCTGGGCAAAATCAGAACCACCAATCCCCCCAGGAGGGGGAGGAACGCGATCCAACTTAAGAGGTGCCGACTTAGAAGATCCATCTTAGAATGAGCAGAATGCTCAAGGCCCCGGTGAAGGCGATCAGGAGATAATTCTGGACGAGCCCGGTCTGAAGAAGGCGCAGCGTCGCTCCGGTTCGGCCCACCGCGATCGCCACCCCGTTAACGAACCCATCGACGATGTGCTGATCCACCCACCCTTTCAAGGCGCTCCAACGCAGCCCCAACGTGCCGCTGCCGTTCACCGCCCCATCAATCACTTTTGAATCAAAGGAAAAGGCCCTCTCCGCCAGCCGAAAGTACGGCCGGACGATCAGCCGGTCGTACAGTTCGTCGATATAGTACTTGTTTACCACACACTTGTAAATCTTAAGAAACAGCGGCGTAAACGCCCCCCAAAGCAGTCGAACCCCGAGCCCGTACCGTAAAAGACTCAAGGCGATCCCAGCCACGGCAATGAGGATCGAGGCAGGCGCAATCCAATCCGGCCCGTGGTGCGCCCCGTGGGTTTCAATCCCTAGGAAATGTTGAAAACCGTTCCCTGCCCACGGAGTTCCTAGAAGACCAATCCCCATCGCCCCGAGGCTTAAAATGAGAAGCGGCCCGGTCATGACCGGCGGGGACTCTAGGGACCAGGCACCTTTTTCAGAATGGCGCCTGGCACCGAAGAACGTCAAGATCACCGCCCGCGAAATGTAGAAAGCGGTCAAGAAAGCTACGCTCAAGGCCAGCCCCAAGAAGGCCTGCCCCGCGTAAGGGAATCGGGGATGGGAAAATCCGGCCACGGTCATGAAGATCTCCTCTTTCGACCAGAAGCCGGACAATGGCCGAATCCCGGCCATGGCCAGAGCCGCCACCGTAAAGGTGAACGCCGTCACCGGCATTTGTTTCCACAAGCCGCCCATCCGGGTCACCTCTTGATGATGAACGGCGTGGATCACCGACCCGGCTCCAAGGAACAGCAGCGCTTTAAACCAGGCGTGGGTGACCAAATGGAACATCCCAGCAAAAGCGGAGCCGCAGCCTAAGGCCAACATCATGAATCCCAGTTGGCTGATCGTCGAGTAGGCCAAGATCCTTTTTAAGTCGGTTTGCGTGCAGGCGATGGTGGCGGCCATGAAGCTGGTCAACCCACCGATCGCGGCAACGAGCAGCAGGCTGTTGGGATCGACCAGAAACAGCGGCAGCATCCGGGCCACGAGGTAAACCCCAGCGGCCACCATGGTCGCCGCGTGGATCAGCGCCGAAACCGGTGTCGGCCCCTCCATCGCGTCCGGCAGCCACACGTGCAGCGGAATCTGCGCCGATTTCCCGGCCGCTCCCCAGAAGATGAGGAAAGCCACGATCGGTCCCCAGGCGCCTAAGGCAACGGCCTTCGCCTCAAGCTGGTTGAAGCTCACATCTCGGGTCAACCAGACGATGAGCAGGATCGCTCCCAAAAGTCCCAAATCCCCCACGCGGGTCGTCAAGAAAGCCTTCTTTCCGGCATGGGCCGCGGCGGGCCGCTCGAACCAAAAACCGATCAAGAGATAGGAACAGAGGCCGACCAGCTCCCATCCGATGTAAAGGAAGATGAGATTGTCCGCCAGCACGAGAAGCAGCATCGCGCTGCAGAATAAGGAGAGGTAGGCGAAGAATCGGCTGAATCGGGGATCACTCCCCATGTAGCCGACGGAGTACAGCATGATCAGCCATCCGACGACGGTGACGACCAAACCCATCGTGATCGACAACGGATCGGCCATAAGCCCAAGGCGAAGGGGGGTCTGCCCTAAAGAAAGCCATCTCAGGGAGGCCGAGGGGACAAGGTGCGAGATGCCCTGCAAGAGGAAAAGACGGACGCAGAGGATCGCAGAGCCGAGCAGCGCCAAGAGGCTGACGACGGCGCTGAACTTCCCCAGGCGCCGACCAACCAGGATCAGGATAGAGAAGGCAATGAGTGGAAGAAGCGGAATCAAAAAGAGGTTCATGGCGCTAGAGAGATAGGCCTTTCCTATACGCTATACGCTCCACGCTATACGCTATCCTTTCAACAGGCGGATCTCATCGGCCTGAATCGTCTGGCGATGCCGGAAGATCGCCAGGATCAAGGCCAACCCCACCACCGCCCCAGCGGCGGCGACGCCGATGACAAACAGGGCCATCACCTGCCCTAACAGGGTGGAACTCCCCCAAAGTCGGCTGAAGGCGACCAGGTTTAAGTTGGCGCTGTTTAGGATGAGCTCAATCGACATCAAGATCCCGATGGCGTTGCGGCGGGTCAAGGCCCCGAAGAGGCCCAACGCGAAGAGACCGGCGCTGACGACTAGGAGGTGGGAGATGGGAACGATCATCCCTAATCTCTTCGAGCGATCACGATCGCCCCAATCAAGGCCCCGAGTAAGAGGACCGACAAAAGTTCGAAGGGGAGAAGATACACCGAGATCAACGCTCGTCCCAACGTGGCCAATTCTGCCGAAGGCTGAATTCCCCGGTGGCCCTCAGCCCAGGGAACTTGAAGAAAGATCCAAGCCAGCCACAGGCCGATCCCGAGGGCGACGGCTAGGCCTAAGCCCACCTGCCGGTTCCACCGAGGCACCATCGGATCGGCGATTCGGGCGGTGAGCATCACGCCGAAGATGATCAGGGTCAGGATCGCCCCGACGTAGATCAAAAGCTGCGTGACCGCCAGGAACTCCGCCTCCAGAAAAAGGTAGAGGACGGCCACCCCAAAGAGGGCCCCGGCTAACCCGATGGCAGCCCGGAACAGATTCCGAGCCGAAACCGCGACGACCCCTCCCGCCAGGGTACCGGCCGCGACCACGTAGAAAGCCCCTTTAGCCGCCAGCTCCAACGGCCCGACCGATTCTCCGATCATCGTGGCCCCCATTATACGACAAAAGGGGTCGGGTCGACCTGGCACCTCGGGGTGTGATAGGATAATTCCTTGACGATGGTTAAGATTCGTCGGCTAAAAACGCGCATCCTCTACCGAGGTCGGGTGGTTCGATTGACTTTGGACACCTACCGGACAGCGGATGGGAACAGGTTCCTTCGGGAAACGATTCGGCATCCGGCCTCGGTGGTGATCGTGCCGATCCTGGAGGGGAATCGGGTGCTGTTGATTCGGCAGTTCCGGCACGCGCTGAATCGGTACATCCTTGAGGTCCCGGCCGGAACCAGCGAGCCGGGGGAGCCGCTCTTGACCTGCGCCAAGCGGGAGCTGGCCGAGGAGACCGGGTATCGGGCCAGCCGCTGGCATCGGCTGTCGGAGTTCTATCCGGCGCCCGGCGTCTCCACGGAGCGGATGATCCTGTATCGGGCGATGGGGCTTTTCCCCCTGGCGAAGAGGGTGGCCAAGGACCGGGACGAGTACATCACCCCTCGGATCGTTTCCGCCTCCACCGCGGTCAAGATGGTTCAGCAAAACGAGATCGTGGACGCCAAGTCGATCCTCGGAATCCTGCTCGGGTTGGGACGAATCCGATGGTAAATCCCGCTTCGGAACTTCTTGAAAAGGTCGCACGGATCACGAAGCAGGACCCCCGGTACAAACCGGAGGCGTACTTCTTTGTGCTGGCGGCCCTCCACTTCACCGTGTCCCACCTTCCGGAGCGACGGCACATCACCGGGCAGGAGCTGTTGGCCGGCATCCGGATCTACGGCCTCGACCAGTTCGGCCCCCTGGCCCGCCAGGTGTTCGAATATTGGAGGATCCGATCCACCGAGGATTTTGGCCGCATCGTCTTTGCCCTCGTTGAGGCCAAACTCCTCGGCAAGACCGAGGAGGACTCCCTGGCCGACTTCAAAGAGGTCTACGACTTCTCCGAGGCCTTCGATCCGGATCCCCTCTTCAAGCTCTCCGACGAGTAAGGGCCCCTTGACAAGTGGGCGTGGGGCGAGTATACTAAATTATGATGATTACAGATTTACATATTCCAGGGAGGCGGGGCCCCACGATTCGACAGGTGCTGCGTAACGGCCAAGTGACACTGCCAAAAGAGGCGGTGGAGTTCTTCCACTTGAGGGAACGGGACCTCATGGAAGTGGAGTTCGACCGCTCCGGCATTCATTTAAAACCCCTGGCCATCGAAGAATTCTCTCCGAGCGAGTACGCCAAACTGGCCAAGAAGCTCGATGCCTTAAAAAGGCGCTCGCGGGGGAGAGCCTACGCGACGACGGATGAGGCTCGGCGACATCTCGATCGGCTGATGCGTCCTTAATGCAACACGACCCATGCCATTTGAGTTTAAATCCAGCTTCGACCGCCGATTCAAGAAACTGACCCCCCAACGCCAGCAGAAGGCCCGTGCCGCTATTGAAGCTGTCTTATCCTACCTCGATCGAAAGGGCCCCTTACGGCCCGGCTTGGGGCTGAAGAATTTTTATGGGAATTACTGGGAAATCCGAGTGGACCTCCGCGATCGGGTCATCTTTGAGCTGAGCGATCGGGTCATCTTCTGGTTGGTGGGAAACCATGATGAGATCCGTCGTTTCATGAAGAACCGGTAGTCTCCTCCTTTAGTTAACGTAGAGAAAGTCAGCTATTTACTCTTGCATTCTGCGTCGCCTTCAGGCATACTTTCGGTATCATGATTGGAATCCCCCTTCCTCATCGTGTGGGACCGGATGCTTGGGGAGTTACCGTATCAATCTCCGGTACCGGTCCTCGAACATTGGAATGGCCAGCCGTTTCCTCCTCTGGCCCAATTGGTGACCTGGGCACTGGCCGGTTTGGAGGAAGGCCGCCGCAGCCGGCTCCTCGGCGCCTGGACCTTCGAACAGGAGGGCCGCAGCGTCACCGCCTTAGCCATCGGCACGTAGCGCCCAGAGGCCTTGGTGATACCATGATATTGTGGTATCATTGTATTGGAAAGGAGGCTTCCCCATGGAATACGTGGCAACGAACATACGGTTCCCTAAGGCAACCTTACAGGAATTGAGGTTCAAGGCGATTCGGCAGCACAAGAGCTTGGCCCAACTGATCCGGGATGCGGTGGAGCGAGTCTATGGGATGCCAAAATCGAGGACAAAATCCCTGCAGGAGTTTCACAAGGACACGATCTTCAAGATCATCGGGATCTGTAACACCGGGATCAAGGATGGAGCCCGTGAGCATGATCGCGACATCTATGGCGACCGGGGTTGGGTGTGAAGCTGTTCGTGGATAGCAGTGCCTTTATCGCGCTGGCCGACGCTGCCGACCAGGACCACAAGGCGGCAACCGCATTCTATCGAGGCTGTCCACCCGAGACCCGATTTCACACCTCGAATTATATCCTTGCCGAAACGATCACGAGGCTGCGCAGAACTGCAGGCCATCACGTCGCCATCCGATGGGCTAAGATGACCTTGGGAAGCCGTCTGACGGTACGGCATTACGTCGAAGAGACTACGGAGCGAGCAGCCCTGCAGATATTTGAGCGTTGTCATGACCAACCGTTAAGTTTCGTGGACTGCACGACCATTGCCTTGCTGCGACAGCTTGACCTTGACCGCATCTTTTCATTCGATCGTGACTTCCAGCGCCTGGGGTACACCCTTGTCCCGGGCCTGGCCATCGGCACGTAGGGAGCGGAAGGATATCGTCCATATTTGTCTTTATAAATCATGTCTTGTCAGGTATACTTAAGATAGAGAGGAGACCCTTACGATGCAAGTGAAATACTCCACCAAGTTGGACCAGCGAGAGGTCCGTGTTTTAAGGCGGCTTTCCGAGCAGACTCGTATCCCGCAATCGAAGCTGCTTAAGGAGGCTGTCCACCTTTTGGAGGCTCAGTTCGCCAACGACGTGGTGACCCCGGAGTTTCGCCGAATGGTGGACCGATCCATCCAAAGGAATCTGCCCCTTTTGAAGCGGCTGGCTTAAGTGCAGTATCTGGGCTATCGCCAGGTCCTGTTGGTTTACCGCCGCGTCATCGAGGAAACGGGGGGGACATGGGGAGTTCGTGATGAGGGACTCCTGCGTGCCGCCTTAGCTCGTCCCCAAAGTTCCTTCGGTGGCCAGGACCTTTATCCTACCCTCTTTGAAAAGGCGGCTGCCTTGGCCGAATCATTGGCTCTCAACCATCCTCTAGTGGATGGAAATAAGCGGGTCGCCTGGGAATGCCTGGATCTTATGTCAGAGATGAACGGCCACCTCATGACTGTTTCCTATGACCAGGGTTTCGATCTGATCATGCGGATTGTCCAGCGTCAAGCCACTGTTCAAGACGTCGCCGAGTGGCTCGCCAAGCATACCCGGCGCATCCCCAAGTGACCTAAGCGATCGCCTTGAAAGAGCCTCATCGGTGTGGGACGGTGGCAATTGTGGGGCGGCCCAATGTGGGCAAGTCCACCCTGCTCAACCGGTTCCTGGGCCAGAAGATCGCTATCGTTAGCCCAAAACCGGAAACGACCCGGGATCGCCTTCTCGGAATCTTAACCTTGCCCAACGCCCAGATCCTTTTCATCGATACCCCGGGGATCTATCGGGGGCCCAAGACCCTTCTGGCCAAGCGCCAGATCCAGGCGGCCCGACAAGTGCTGGAGGAGGCCGACGTGGTTCTCCTGATGACCGAAGGACACGTGGGACTCACCGAAGGGGATCGACAAATCTTTCAGTCGCTTCCAAAATCGAGGGGACAGTCCCCATCGAGGACAGTCCCCATCTTCCTCGCCATCAATAAGGTGGATCGGGTCGAAAAGAAGCTCATCCTGCCGCAGATCGAGGAGGCGGCTGGGCTGTTTTCCTTCCGAGAGATCTTTCCCATCTCCGCGACCAAGGGGGATAATCTGGAACCGCTGTTAAAGGCGATGGAGGAGGCCCTCCCCGAGGGAACAGCCCTTTACCCACCGGATCAGGTGACCGATCGCCCGGTCCGGCAGTTGGCCCAGGATCTCATCCGGGAGAAGGCCCTTTTATTCTCGCACGAAGAGGTGCCCCACGCGGTCGGGGTGATGATCGAGGAGTGGCGACCTGGTGTCAGACACCGAAGTAACTTTTTAAAAGATAGCTCGGTGTCTGACACCGAAATGACGTACGTCCGCGCGACTCTCTACGTGGAGCGGCAAGGGCAGAAGGCGATCTTGATCGGCAAACAAGGACAACTCCTGAAACAGATTGGGCAGGCGGCCCGTCAGGAGATCGAGGAGTTGGTGGAGGGACCGGTTTACCTGGATCTCTGGATCAAGGTGGCGGCCAACTGGCGAAAGGATCTGCCCACGCTGAAAAGGCTGGGGTATGCTTAAAATGCCCATTACACACTTCTCACCCTTTCGCCTCTTGCTCTTGACGGCGGCTTTAAAATATGGCATGGTTCAAAGTGGAGCCGATAAAGGCGCTGGGCGGCTTAAGTTGCCGACCGCCAAGGCCCTATCAAAAAAGATCCCTTCCCATTCGTGGGAATTGGGGGAGGGCCTGAAAAAGGCGGTTGGTCGCGGCCTTTATCGGCTTTTCTTTTCTTCAACCGGTTGTTATCATGGTCTGCGTGAAAGCGAATCGGCCTCAAGGGGAACGATCCGCGCTCGGCAATAAGCGGTTGCTCCTGAAACAGCTGCCTCTGTTTTCCAATCTCGCCGATTCCCAGTTGGATTTCGTGGCCGAGCGGACCCGCCTGGCCGACTTCGAAAAAGACCAAACCATCTATTCGCAAGGGGATCCCCCCGACGCCTTCTACGCGATCGTCAGCGGCCGGGTGCGGGTCTTTGTCCGGGGGGCCGACGGTCGGCCGGAGGTGCTGGAGGTCCTTCACCGGGGCGATTACTTCGGGACGATTTCCCTCTTAACCAACGAACCTCACTCGGTGACGGCCCAGGCGATGAACGACTCGATCCTATTGAAAATCAAGCGGGCCGATTTCGAGGCGGTCCTGAAAGAAGCCCCGGAGATCGCCGTGCACCTGTCGGTGACCCTGTCCCGGAGGCTCCGCCAGCGGGACCTTGCCGTGAAACGGGTCTTCGAATCGACCTTGGTTTCGCTGTACAGCCCGGCCAAAGGGACCGGCAAAACCACGTACGCGATTAATCTCGCAGCGTCGCTCCATAAGGAAACCGGAAAACGGGTGATCCTCCTTGACATCAGCCCCACCGGAGAGGAGGTCTGCCAGGCCTTAGGGGTGACCCAATGTCCGGTGCCGTTTCGCCTGAAAGGGGTCGGTTTCGACCAATCCCGGGTAGGCCCGGCGATCGTTGAACATCCCTCCATCGGGATCAGCACCCTAAACATTACCCACGATCCCAAGGGGGTCTCCGATGTCACCCAGATCACGCCGCTTCTTTCGCATCTAACCAACTTCTACCATTTCGTGATCACCGACTTGCCCCACCAGATGGACCGGACCGTCTTTAAGGCGCTGGTCCAGGCGGATTTGATCCACTTGGTTTCCAGCGACAGCCGCCAGCATTTGGAAGCGACGGCGCGACTCCTTCGGGAGCTCACCAAAACGATTCAACAGGCGAGCGACCGAGTCCGGGTGGTGGTGACCGAGGTCACGAAAGAGGTTCCTCCGGAGGAACGTGTGGATATCTTGGAACAGAAGGTCTACGCCTCGCTGCCCGCGGTAACGGCCCCGCCGGCTCCGGGACATCCGATCGCGCTGGCCCACCCGGAGTGGGAATACGCGCGGGCCGTCCGACGGATCGCCCGGGAAATTGGGGAGGTCTTGGTAGGCCTCGTCTTAGGATCGGGAGCCGCGATGGGCATGGCGCACATCGGGATCTTAAAGGTAATCGAGAAGGAGAAGATCCCCATCGATATCATTGCGGGATCCTCCATTGGGGCCCTGGTGGGAACCTTCTGGGCCTCGGGGATGACCGCGAGCGACATGGAGGCCCTGGCCCTCGGCTTTCGCGCGAAGAAATCGTTACTGCGATTGATCGATCTCACCGTGCCTAAGTTTGGGATCTTCACCGGCCGACGGATCACGAAATTCCTGGCGAATCAGATGGGGGACCTGACCTTTCGAGACCTCAAGCTGCCGGTCAAGGTGATCGCCTGCGACTACAGCCGACGGGAATTGGTGGTGTTGGACGAAGGGCCGGTGGTTTCGGCGATCCGGGCCTCGGTCTCCATACCGGGGATCTTTGAGCCGGTCAAGGTGCGCGGCCGGTACCTAATCGATGGTGGGGTGCTGGATCCGGTGCCGGTGGACGTCTTGACCCGCATGGGGGTCCACAAGATCATCGCGGTCAATACCCTCCCCAGCCCCGAGGACATCCACCGCAGACACCAGGCCTACGCCGAGGATGTGGAGAGGCTCGCCCACGAAGCCGAGGTCCGTGGGGTTCTCTCCCGGCTTCTCTTTAAGGTCCGACGGGCCTGGTGGGCCTGGCGCGACCCCAACATCCTGGACGTCATCATGCACACCATGCAGTCGATGGAGTACGTCTTGGCCGAGATCGGCTGCTCCCACGCCGATGTGGTGCTGCGCCCCACGATCCCCCGGATCAACTGGTTTGAGTTTTACAACGTCGAACAGCTGATCCGCCGGGGACAAGAGGAGGCCGAGGCGCATCTGGCGGCTATTAAGAAACTGGTATCGGAATGAAATCTAGCGTATGGCGGATAGCGTTTAACGGATAGGCACTCCTCTCCTATACGCTATACGCTCCACGCTAAACGCTAGAAAGGAGAGATCGGTATGGCCATTTACAAGGTGGGCGTCGTCGGGGCAGGCACCATGGGATCCGGCATCGCCCAGGTCATCTCGTACAACGGGATTCCGGTCGTCTTGAAGGAAATCAACAACGAGCTGCTTCAGCGAGGCATCGCCTCTATCCGAAAGATCTACGAGGGCCGGGTGGCGAAGGGGAAGATGACCGCCCAGGAGCTGGAAGAGAAGATGAAGCTCATCACCCCGACGACCGACGAGGCGGCGTTTCAAGAGGCGGATCTCGTCATCGAGGCGATCCCGGAGTCGATGAAGTTAAAAACGGAGCTTTTCCGTAAGCTGGACGAAATCTGCCCCTCGGGCACCCTCTTGGCCAGCAACACCTCGGCCCTTTCTATCTCGGGGTTGGCCTCGGCGACGAAGCGGCGTCCCCAAGTGGTGGGGATGCACTTCTTCTACCCGGCCCACGTGATGAAACTGGTGGAGGTGATCCCAGGTTTGGAGACCAGCGATGAGACCGTGGAGACGGTCACCGCCTTCGCCGAATCGCTCAAGAAGTTCCCGGTCAAGGTGAAGGAATGTCCCGGCTTTCTGGTGAATCGGCTGCTCATGCCATACTTGAACGAAGCGGTCCTCTGCCTACAAGAAGGGGCCCGTCTTGCCGACGGCCAAATCGCCGGGATCGAGGCCATCGACCAAACAATGAAGGGGCAAGGCTGGCCCATGGGGCCCTTTACCTTGATCGACGCGCTGGGAATGGACATCTGCGCGGAGGCTGGCAAGGTCCTCTGGGAAGGGTATGGGGACCGGATGCGGCCGGCTGAGCTTTGGGTTCGGATGTTGGAACTGAAGCGCCTGGGGCGGAAAAGCGGCAAAGGGTTCTACGATTACTCGAAGGTGGGGCCCACCGATCCTGGGCAACCGGACCAGGAGTTCACCTCCCTGCTCGAGGGAGTTCGCAAGGAAGGCAAGGGGGCGGGGACTTTCACCCCGGAGCGGCTGATGTGCCTGATCGTGAACGAAGCGGCGCTGGCCCTCCAAGAGGGGATTTCCTCAGCGAGCGAGATCGAGATGGCGGTGGTGGCCGGTCTCGGGTACCCTTCCTCGAAAGGAGGACTTCTCCACGCAGCCGATTCCATCGGCATCGACACCTTAGTCGATACCCTGGACCAGTTGACCAAAACGTTGGGCTTTCGGTTCCATCCGGCGCATCGGTTAAGAACGATGCGGCACGCCGGCTTCCTAGGGGTCAAAACGAAACAGGGGTTTTTTACCTATTGAAGGGTGCCAGGGTGCCAGGTCTTAGACCTGGCACCCTTTAAAAGGAGGTTTCATGCCGGAGCATCAGTTTCTGGGGGTCGCGAAAGAGGCAGGGGTTTGCACCGTAACGATCAGCAATCCGCCGGCCAATCTTCTCTCCCGGGCGGTGTTAATCGAGTTAAGGGATTTCTTGGACGAGGTGGTGAAAGATCCATCGGTCAAGGCGCTCATCTTAACCGGCGCCGGCAGCTTCTTCATCGTGGGGGCCGACATCAAAGAGATCGCCAATCTGAAAAACGGCTCGGAGGGCAAGGAAGCCTCCTCTTTGGGGCAGAGGGTGTTCAACAAACTGGAACAGCTGCCGATCGTCACCATCGCCGCGGTGAACGGCCATTGTCTGGGCGGCGGCAACGAAATGGCGATGGCCTGCGGGATCCGGATCGCCAGCGACCGGGCCCGGTTTGGACAACCGGAGATCAATCTGGGGATCATCCCCGGATTCGGAGGAACCCAACGTCTCCCTCGTCTCGTGGGCCTAGGTCAAGCATTGGAGCTGATGCTCACCGGCGACATGATCAACGCCCAGACCGCTCTTCAGATCGGCCTCGTCAACAGGGTCGTCCCCGAAGCCGAGGTGATGAAGCAGGCGACCGGCCTCGCCAAAAAGATCGCCTCGAAAAGTCGGCCGGCGATTGAGCGGATTTTAAAGGCCACCCGAGAAGGAAGCGAGCAGCCGCTCGAGCAGGGGTTAAAGCTCGAATCGGAACTGTTCGGCGAGATTTGCCAAACGCAGGACATGAAGGAAGGCTTGACCGCCTTCATCGAAAAACGGCAGCCCAAATTCCAAGACCGATGAGCGAAATCTGGCCCACCCTCCCGCAGATGTTTTTCTCCCAGGCGAAGGCCTATCGGGGGAAGGCCGCGCTCAAGGTCAAGCGTCAGGGGCAATACCAGGAGATCTCCTGGCGGGAGCTGGCCTCTCAGGTCGAAAAGATCGCTCTGGGCCTCATCGACCTCGGCGTTCAACCGGGCGATCGGGTGGCGCTTCTCTCGGAGAACCGGCCCGAGTGGGCTGCGGTCGACTTGAGCATCCTGTCCGTCGGCGCCGCTACGGTTCCCATCTACACCACCTTGACCGCTCCTGAGATCGAATACCTCTTAAAAGACGCGGGGGCGCGGGTGGTCTTCGTTTCCAACCCGGAGTTGATGACCAAGATCCTGGAAATCCAAAAACAAGAGGATCTGAAAATCGTCTTGTTAGACGCCCCGTACCGGGTCTCGGGCCCTCGGATCTGGTGGCTGGGAGAGTTGATGGGGCTTGGGAGCACCGCCGGCTCTCCAACCCGCGCCACCTTAACCGAACGGCTGGCGAAGACACGGTCGTCGGACTTGGCCAGCCTCATCTACACCTCCGGAACCACCGGTCCCCCGAAAGGGGTGATGCTCACCCACGACAATTTCTTGAGCAATTGCCGCGCGGTCCGGTCGGTCCTGTCGGTGACCGAGGCCGACACCCTCTTATCCTTCCTCCCGTTATCCCACGTTTTCGAACGAATGGCTGGCTACTATTTCGTCCTGTCCGTCGCTGGAACGATCGCCTACGCCGAGAACATGGAAAAGGTGGCCGAAAATCTCTTGGAGGTCCACCCCACCGTCTTAACCGGGGTGCCCCGCTTTTACGAGAAATTCCTGGAACGGGTGGAGGAGGCGGTTCGGGGCTCTTCCCCCTTGAAGCGCCTCCTCTTTCGTTGGGCCGTTCGGGTGGGGCGCCGCCGCTCCCAGGCCATCTTGGAAGGTCAGCCAATCCCTTGGGGCCTTCTCCCCCAATACCTGCTCGCTCAGAGGTTGGTCTTTTCCAAGTTACAAGCTCGGTTAGGGGGGAGGCTTCGCTTCTGCATCTCGGGGAGCGCTCCCCTTTCTCAGGAGGTGGCGGAATTCTTTTACGCCATGGGGATCTTGATCTTGGAGGGGTACGGCTTGACCGAGACCTCACCGGTCATCTCGGTCAATCGCCCGGATCGGTTCCGCTTTGGGACGGTGGGGATCCCGCTTCCTGGAGTGGAGGTCCGGACCGCCTCCGATGGGGAGATCTTAACCCGGGGTCCGCACGTGATGAAGGGTTACTGGAACCAACCGGAAGCGACCGCTGAGGTGATCGACTCCGACGGTTGGTTCCACACCGGGGACGTCGGCGCGTTCGGTCCCGATGGATTCTTAACGATCACCGATCGCAAAAAAGATCTCATCAAAACCTCCGGGGGCAAGATGGTAGCTCCCCAAAACTTAGAGGCCGCTTTGAAAGCCGACCCCTACATCGCCGATGCCGTCGTCCTCGGAGACCGTCGGAAGTTCATCGCCGCCCTCATCGTTCCCCATCTCGAGAAGGTCAGGGCCTTCCTCCGGAAAAAGGGGATTCTCCTCGCCGATCCGGAGGAGCTCGTGGAGCAACCGGAAGTCGTTCGACTGATGGAGGAACGCTTAGCGCCGATCAATCAGAATCTCGCCCCCTTCGAGCAAATCAAGAAGTTCACCCTTCTGCCCGACCCCTTTACCTTAAGCGAAGGGGTCTTAACCCCAACGCTTAAGGTCAAGCGCAAGGTGATCGCCGAACGGTACGCCGCCCAAATCGAATCGATGTACCGCGAGTGAGAGCCCCTTTTCAGACCGTCCTGCCCCACTGACCCCTCCGGTCAACCCGAAGGGTCAATTTCTATATTAGATAAAATATTTCATTTTCTACTTGACAACGGCTGAAAGGCCGGGTATACTTCCAGGCAGAGTCGTATTTTGGCTCCCCGATAACGATGAACCGATTCCATTCGAGATGGCTTTCCGCTTCGCTCGCGGTCGCCATGGCGACGAGCCTGGCCACCCCTGTCTGGGCCGGATCGGATCCCACCGCCCCGGCCTATTTTATTCGGGGGGACGCCAACGGGGATGGCCACCTGGATATTTCCGATGTGATCTACACGCTCCTCTTCCTGTTTAGAGGAGACCGCCTCCGCGAACCGCCCTCCTGTCTCGATGCCCTGGACGCGAACGACGATGGACGGGTGAACATCTCCGATCCCACCTATCTGTTGAATACCCTGTTTCGCGGCGGAGATCCTCCGCCATATCCTGGTCCGCCTATTCCAGGGATCGATCCTACGCCCGACAACTTGGCGTGTGGGCGTTCGATCCCGGGGCGGTTCGTGGTGGGGGTGACCCAGGGACCGCCCGGTCGGTTATCAGGAGTCACTGTTGGGATCGGGTCGATCGAGACCCGATCCGAGGCGGATGGCCGGTTTGGGTTCCAGGACCCGCCCCTCGGGGATCAAACGCTGGCAATCGATCCGACTCGGGTCGATGCCACCCTTTCCCCCCAGGAAATCCCCATTCAAGTCAAGGAGGGCGTTCAGGATGTCGGAGTACTGTTCCTCTACCGTCAACCGGTGGAACCATCGGAATAGAGATGACCACATGAGCCCCTCGCTGAGGCTCGGGATTTTCCTGGACTGGCCGCTGGCGCAGTCAAAAATGTACATGAGATTGCACGGTTCACGGGTGGTGGCCGCGGTCACCGGAGTCGCCTTCTTAGTAGGCCAATTCAGTTGGCCCGGAGCAGCGGAGGCCTCTCACTTGGGAGGCCCCAGCGCGGCTGGATCGGCGGGGGCGCCGGCGGGCAAGATCCTGGAGTCGTTCCACTCTGATCTGTCAACGGGCAAGGCGGTGTTTGGGATACCGCTTCCGGCCCCGCCTGGACGCCGAGGGATTCAGCCGGCCCTTTCCTTGAATTACGCCTCTTCCAGCCGCAACGGGTCGCTGGGGGTGGGCTGGAACCTGGAGTTGGGATGTGTGGAGAGATCCACTCGGTTAAAGCTGCCCCAGTTTGATTCAAACGATACCTTTCTCCTTCGGTTGGGTGGGATGCAGGCCGACCTGGTGGAGGTGAGCCCTCGGGAGTACCGGTTAAAGGACGAGCAGCTGTTCGCCAAGATTCTCTTGAGCGGCAACGTCTGGACGGTCACCACGAAGGATGGTTCTACCGCCACCTTTGGGAGAACCCCGGATTCCCAGAAGGCGGTTCCTGCCGGGATCTTGAGCTGGTTTTTAAATGAGGTCAAAGACATCCACGGCAACACGATGACCCTGGAGTATGCCGGCTTTGGCCGCCAGGTGTACCCGACGGTGATCCGGTACACCGGGCATCCGCAGACCGGGCTTTTGCCCACCAACGAGGTCCGGTTCCTTTGGGAAGGACGGCCGGACGTGGAGTGGGAGGAGCGGTTTGGAGATCGGATCACCACCGACCGGCGGTTGAAGGCCGTGGAGACGTGGACGCGCGGGGAGTTGGTGAAGCGGTATGAGCTCTCCTATATACAGAGTCCGCTGACTGCGCGATCCCTGTTGAGTGAGGTGGCGACCTGGGGCCGGGATGGGAGAACCTCACTACCGACCCTCCGCCTGGAGTACACCGATTTAGGCGGCTGGGTCCGGGACGATTCCTGGCTACCACACGGTAGCGACGGTAGAGGGCCTCTGGCGTTCGCGGATGGAGAGGGGCGGGACTTAGGGGTGCGGATGGAGGATGTCACCGGGGATGGACTGCCTGATCTACTGGAGTGGAAGGAAGGGGATTCCCGAAGGGGTTGGCGGAACACCGGGGCCGGATGGGTACGGGATGACCGGTGGGTCCCGCCCCGTGGGTTCTTATGGAATGGGCAGGATGTGGGGGCTCGTTTTGCGGACTTAAATGGGGACGGCCGGACGGACCTGTACTACGGGCGGTATGATGCGGGGCCGCGGGAAGGGTATTTGAATACCGGATCGGGCTGGGTGGAGTCGGTTACGTGGAGCCGGCTGGATGGAACAACGGAACTTTTGTTTTCCAAGGAGGAAGGCCGGGACACGGGGATGCGGTTCGTGGAGTTAAACGGCGATGGCAAGACCGATCTATTGGAAGGGACGCCGATTAATCGGCGGGCCTGGCTGAATACCGGCTCGGGTTGGATCCGGGACGACCGTTGGGCGCCGCCGCACACGTTCGTCGGCTCCAACGGGATCGTGGACGGGATCGACCGCGGCGCCCGGATGGTGGATCTAAACGGGGATGGGCTGACCGACTTATTCTATGCCGGGATTGTCCACGGCGCCTGGCTAAACACCGGAGCCGGCTGGCGGTACGACCCCTCCTGGAACTTGGACAGGTTCCGGATTCCGGACCAGACGTTTGTCGGCCCCAGCGGAGAGGATTACGGCTGGAGGCTGTTCGACTTAAACGGGGACGGCCTGACCGACCTGGTCTACGCCAAGGAGAGCCACCAGGTGGAGGTATTTCTCAACACTGGAACCGGCTGGAATTGGGGACGGGAGACCAACCGGTTCTTCCCGGGAGAACCGTTTGGCCGCTACGCCTACTTCGTCAGCTCCGACCACAAAGATCTGGGGGTGCGCATCGGAGATTTAAACGGGGATGGGCTGACCGACCTGCTTCGCCTGAATCCAGCGGCAACCTTAGGGTGGCTCTGCAGTTCACCGGGAGGAAGCTTGCCGGCTACCCCGCCAGACCTGTTGACCAAGGTAGAGAACGGGATCGGTGGCTCCACCCGGTTAACCTACCGCCCTTCCGGCCGATACGACAACACCGGCGGTGATGGAATCGCCGATCTACCCTTTGTGATGCCGACGGTGGCCACCCAGACGATCGACAACGGCCTGGGCTGGTCGGCCACCACGGAATTCACCTATTCCGGCGGTAAGTTCGATGCCGCTGAACGGGAGTTCCTAGGCTTCGCCTATGCCAAGGTGACCGATCCGGTGGGCAGCACCGCTGAGAGCTGGTTCCATCAAGACACCCATCTGAAAGGCCGGCCATTCAAGCAGGAGGCCAAAGATGCCGCGGGCCGGCTGTTCACCAGCGCCGAGAACTCTTGGGCCTGCCGGGACCTGTTCCCTGACTCTCCGGTGCATGTCCACTTCTGTCACCTCGCCTCCACCACCTCGACCGTCTTTGATGGAGACGAGAGTTCTAAGCAGGTGCGCACCCAGTACGAGTACGATTCTTACGGCAATGTCACCCGCACCATCGCCGAGGGAGATGTGGCCGTCACAGGCGATGAACGGACGGCGACGACGGAGTACGTGTTGAATCCGAGTGTGTGGCTGATGGGATTTCCATCGCACACGGTCACGACCGATGCGCAAGGGACCAAGATCGCAGAAGGCTGGGTCACCTACGACGGCAACGCCGCCCCCACCGATCCCCCCACCAAGGGACTGGCCACCAAACAGGAGGCCTGGCTCCGGAATCCGGCCACCGGAACCGAGGAAAAGGTCGCCTCCACTTCTACCTACGACTCCTACGGGAACCGGGTGAGTTCCACCGATCCCCTGGGACGCACCACCACGACGGAGTACGATCCGCAAGCCATCTTCCCGATTCGGGTCACCAACACCTTAGGCCACCGCTTAGAGACCACCTACGATCCTGCCACTGGTAACGTGTTGACCACCACCGATCCGAATGGGCAGACGACCCGCAATATCTACGACCCCC
>CAYJWF010000019.1:0-35119 GCA_964373805.1 uncultured Planctomycetia bacterium
TGGAGGAACGTCCAAAGGCTGTGCCCATTACATACCAGTACGCTGTAGAGCACGCGGCGGATCTTGCGGCCATCGACCAAGGAGAGTCGGTTTGGGAACAAGAGGGGGCCTGGGGATCGGATCGCTTTCCCATGGACAACCGCCCCTCCACCGGAACTCCTCTGAGAGATCTTTGGGGGCTTAGCTTTGCCATCGAGGATTCCCGCGGGATACCCGTTGCCTATATCTATACCACGAATGGCCAGCCGGACTATCGTGTCGCTACCCTTTACCCTGGAGCTTTCATCTTCCGCTTGTCTGTTCATCCAGACCATCAAGGACGCAGGCTTGGCCACCTCCTCTTGTTGGCTTCAGCCCGCGCAGCGCAGGAGAAAAGGATAGGCCCTAACGTTACACTGGAGACAGCCGAGCAGAATCAGCATGCCCGGCATGTTTATGAATCCCTAGGATTCCAAAAGGTGGGGATGCGCTCAGATCCAAAGAAGGGCGTGACCTTCGTGGAATACGCTGTTTCCGTGGAGACGCTGATCCAGCATGCTGAAGCCGTGTTGAATCGGCACTCTGGGGCTGGCGTGGAGGAGGGTCCCCTGGAGGATGAGGGTAAGCAGTTGGAGCAATTAGCGCAAAGGCTATCAGATCCGATGGTGACAGGGGGTGAGGGTATTCGATGGCGTTTTCTGACAGGTAAGGGAGACACCTACGATGCGCTTGTTCAAGACTACTTTCCCCATGCGCTCCTTCCGGAACTTAAGGATGGACTCAGCCCTCTGCTGGCCCGGCTGGAAAGGGAGGCCCAAGACCAGGAAAAGGCGTGGAGTTGGGCAGACTGCGCAGGCGGCTTTGGGGCGGCCGTGAAGGAGGCCCGTCTCCGTTACCCGAATCTTCGATCAGTCCTTGTCGATGCGAAGCGTTGGAGGCCCAAGGACATTAAGAAGAAGGAGAAGGTTGATGAACTGCTCCAACAGGCCAGCGAACGAAGGATTCAGGACCTCTGGTCCATGGAAGGGATTCGGTTCATAGAGAGGGATATCTCCACGGTTCAGATAGGGAGCCCGGATGGGGCGCCCATCCGGTTGATCACGGTAATCCAGGCGCTGAGTTACAACACCGACCCTTTGGGAATCTTGGTTCACCTGTACAATCAGCTATCGGACGGTGGGTACCTCCTGGCCAATCACTACATCCCCACCGAGCATCGCAAGGCGGAGGAACTTAAGAAATTCTATGAGCAGATCTTCAAGGATCTTCGAAAGCTTGGGATTTCCGTGGACTTAAAGGTCATGGACTTCAGGCACGAGGCGGCTCCTGCCCAAGGGTACCCAGCGGGATTCAACGAGTATCATCTCGGGATGGTCCTGGTGAAACAACCCGGCTCCCTTCGTCTTCAGCCGACTCCCCCTCCCAGTGCAGAGTCCTTCATCGTTAAGACAGTAAGGTCGGTCGAATACAAAGTCGCCTGGTACGAAGGGGATCTCTCGAAGCCGTTTATTTACCTTTCTCCCGCCGGCCTGGAGGAGGTCTCCCTGCATCGGTTTCGGCAGGTGACGGTGGGGCAGGGCCGGTATGGGGTGGTGTTCGCGGAACCGGAGGGGTTGGCGATTGGGCTGACCTGGAAATTCGCGACTCGGCGAGAGGATGGCGAACCGTTGGCTCGGCGATTCGTCGTGATGAACGAGAGTCAGGAACAGACCTTAAAGGATCTGGGCGTTTCCTCGGAGGAAATTGTCCGTGGATGGGAGCGGAGATTCGACGGAAACGTGGAAGAGGCCATTGCTGAAGCGGAAGGGCAACTTCGGCAGAAAAGGGTGGTGGTCTTGCCGCCTGTCCGTGGGTCTTCACCTTCTTTTTTCACCTTAAAGGATGAGATCCACCGATTGGCGGCCCTGTTGGAGGCCCACGATTATGATGCCGATCTCGCCGCAGAGATTGCCGAGGAGATCTTGAGACGAACCCTCAGCCGCTCCCTGTAGCCCCCCTCACGGCTCCCGGCGGGTGATGCCGGTGAGGCCATCAAAATCGGTGTCGTAGGAGTAAACGGTGGAAATGCCGTGGTGCTCCATAAAGGCGGCGTGGTAGGCGTCGATGAAGGAGATGGGCCTGGTTCGGAAAAGTTCCAGAGCTTGCAGGATTAACTCTTGGTCATCGCAGATAAGATGGGGAGTATTGAGCACACGACGCATCCCCTCTACGATCTCGGCTTTTTGGAAACGATAGACACTGGAGAGAACCCAGATGGTTTCTGCAACAACAAGAGGCGTCAGGTAAAGTATGATCCGTCCCTTTTGGGCCTCCCTAAAGAGACGCTCACAACGATCGGCTTTCTCAGGCACATCCTTCGTCAGGTAGCGGATCAGGAGACTGGTTTCGAGGAAAGAGCTCATCGAGCTGGGGGAATCCGCAGGTGCCCCCGCCTGATGGCGTCTTCCGCCATGCCTTTCTCAAACTGTTCCCGCAGCTTCTTAAAGTCGATCGGCTTCATCCCTGGTCGATGGAAGACCCCCTTTAAGTCAAGGATGGTTCCGTGGATTGGACGAAGGGTGATGCTTTCCCCATTCGCGGTGACCACGAGACGATCATGGGCTTTCAAATGGGCCTCTTTTCGAACCTTTTTCGGAATCGTCATCTGTCCTTTGGACGTTAGGGTGGCCATAGCAACCGTCATCGTTTCTTCACCTCCTTCACTTACTACTATACCTGATTCCTTACTTTTTTTCAATAGCATTCCTTAATGGCTTTTGTAAGGAAATCCATTAAGAAGCTAACCTTGACCACAGGGGGCCTTGACCCTCCGGTACAGTTGTCCAGCCTCCTGCGGTTTGCTATACTGCTTTTATGGAAAGAGGGTTTCGTCCCGCTCAAGTGGGACTCGCCATGACGGCGGTGGCGGCATTGTTTTTACTCACGACTCATCCCTCACGACTCACGACGGCTTTTGGAGCGGTGGAGATGCCGGCGGCTTCCCATTACAAGGGGCTCACCTGGCTGGGACATGCCTCGTTTAGACTCGTTCGGGCCGGGGTCACGATCTATTTCGATCCCTGGCAGCTTGAGTCTGAGCCGCGCGACGCGGATCTGATTCTCATCACCCACCCCCATTTCGATCACCTCTCATCGGCCGATGTGGCCAAGGTGGTGAAACCTTTGGATTCGCAAGGCAAGCCGCAGACGACCATCGTGACGGTTGCCGATTGCGTGGAGGATCTTAAGAAGGCTGAGCTTCCGGCTGAGGTGACCGTGGTCAAACCAGGGGATTCCCTCGAGGTCAAGGGGGTTCGGATCGAGGCGGTGCCGGCGTACAATACCAACAAAACCTTCCATCCGAAGGAGGAGGAATGGGTCGGGTTCATCGTCGAGATAGACGGTACCCGAGTCTACCACACTGGGGACACCGACCAGATCCCAGAGATGGCGAATTTCAAGGTGGATGTGGCCTTCCTTCCGGTGAGCGGCACCTACGTGATGACCGCAGAGGAAGCCGCGGAAGCCGCCAAGGTCTTGAACCCCAAAGTCTCGATTCCCATGCATTACGGGGCCATCGTCGGGACCACGGCCGATGCCAAGAGGTTTCAAACCCTCTGCACGGGACTCCTGGTGGAGATTTTGCTCGCTGAAAAGAGTTCTTGAAATCCTCCTCGTCGGATGTCTGGTTCTCGCCGATTCGCCTTTTGCTGGGGCCCAGGTCAAAAAGAACGTCTTGATCGTGGGGGCCCACGTGGAGAAGGCCGAGGTGACCGTGGGGGAACCGTTCACCTTCCTGATCACCGTGATGGGACCCATCCAGATGAATCCTAAGGTGAATCTCACCGCTTTCGAAGGGTTTGAGATCCTTTCCACCGGTCAGGCCACCCAAGTCCAGATTCAAGGGGTTAAGGTGCAATCGACTTTGAAGCTCACCTATCGGTTGATGCCGACCGCTCCCGGCACCCATACCTTAGGGCCGGTGAAGGTGGAGTACCAGGGAAAGGCGTATGAGACGGAACCGGTCACCGTGAGGGTGCTTCCAGGGCCATCGGAAGGAGCGCCAAAGCCAGAGACGGAGCCATCGGACGAACCGGCGTTGGAGGGGGGCGTAGTCCTGTGAGAGGAGATTGCTTCGCCCGCCATGTTTCGATTTGGTTGCGCCCCCAGAAATCGCGAAGCGATTTCGGGGACTTGAGTCCCGGAAATGCTCCGCATTTCACGGGGCGAAGCGAAACAAATCGTGGGGGGCTCGCAATGACGTTAAAGGGGTCAGACCCCCTTCAGGTTTTGGCTGATGTCCTACGTTAAAGGTTTACGCTGTCGGGAGTGTGGGCGGGAGTATCCGGCCCAACCGGTATTCGTCTGCGAGTACTGCTTTGGGCCGCTGGAGGTGGAGTACGATTACGCCGGGATCGCCCGCAAGCTGGATCCTGAGGTGATCGCCTCCCGACCGAGAAACCTCTGGCGATACTTGGAGCTCCTTCCCCTCAGAGATCCTCCAACCTTAGGCCTCCACACCGGCTTTACCCCTCTGTACCCCGCTGAACGACTGGCCAAGGCCTTGGGTGTCAAGACCCTCTGGATCAAAGACGATTCCGTCAACCACCCCACCCTCTCCTTCAAGGACCGGGTCGTTTCGGTGGCCATCTCAAAAGCCAAGGAGTTTGGATTTGATACGGTGGCCTGCGCCTCGACGGGAAACCTGGCCAATTCGGTGGCGGCCCTCTCCGCCCAAGCGGGCTTGAAGCGGACGATCTTTATCCCGGCAGATCTCGAATTGGGCAAGGTGGTGGGGGCCTTGATCTATGCGCCGCGCCTCGTGGCGGTGGAGGGGACCTACGACGAGGTGAATCGCCTTTGCGCGGAGGTGGCGGCCCATTACCGCTGGGCCTTCGTCAACATCAACATCCGACCTTACTACGCGGAAGGGTCCAAGACGTACGGTTTTGAGGTGGCCGAGCAACTCGGTTGGAAACTCCCGCAGCACATCGTGGTTCCCATCGCCAGCGGGTCGCTTTTATGCAAGATCTGGAAAGGTTGGAAGGAGTTGGAGAAGATCAAGCTGATCGATTCGGTCAAGACGCACGTCCATGGGGCACAGCCGGCCGGCTGCGCGCCGGTGGTCAGCGCTATCCACAACGGTTCCGATATCGTCAAGCCGGTGAAACCGAAGACGATCGCCAAGTCGTTGGCCATCGGCAACCCGGCCGATGGGTTCTATGCCGTCTCGACGATTCGGGAGTCGGGCGGATGGGCCGAGGTGGCGACCGATGAGGAGATGGTGGAGGGGATGAAGCTGTTGGCTGAGACCGAAGGGGTTTTCACCGAGACCGCCGGAGGCGTCACCGTGGCCGTGGCCAAAAAGCTCATCGAGCAGGGCCGAATTCCGAGGGAGGAATCGATGGTTCTGGCGATCACCGGCAACGGCTTGAAAACCCAGGAGGCGGTCATGGATCACATTGGGAAGCCGATTCGGATTAAACCCAGCTTGGCTTCTTTTGAATCTCATGTAAAAGGGGATAGCCCTGTCCGGGGACACTGAAAAAGGGGACAGCCCCTACTTAACACGGGAGGTGAATATGTCGGTTCTTGTTCGTATTCCAACGCCGTTGCAGAAGTTGACGGGAGAGAAACCTGAGGTCGCGGCCTCGGGAAAGACCATCGAGGAGCTGCTCAAAGATCTGGAGCGGCAGTTTCCAGGTTTGAGGGATCGCATCTGCGATCCGGAGGGCCGTCTGCGACGATTCATCAACCTCTACGTGAACGAAGAGGACATCCGATTCTTGAAACAGGAGGCGACCCCCTTAAAAGACGGAGACGAGGTTTCCATCATCCCCGCCATCGCCGGAGGCTGCCCCTCGCGGATGCTCGGGACTTTTCTGGACTGGCCACTGACGCAGCCAAAGGCGTAGTGGATGATGCGGCCGGCCGTTCTCGTCATCGACATGATCGTGGATTTCACGACGGGCCGGTACGGGTCAGAAGCCGCCCGGAAGATCCGTGCCGCGTTGGCCCAACTTTTGAATCGTGCCCGCCGGAAAAAGATCCCCGTGATCTTTTGCCAGGACGCCCATGTTCCCGGCGATCCGGAATTGAAGGTCTGGGGATCCCATGGGATGTTCGGGACGCGGGGAGCGAAGACCGATCGGACCTTGAGCCCCTTGGCCTCTGAACCGGTCGTTCCAAAACACACCTTTAACGCCTTCTTCGGGACCCACTTGGACGAGCTCCTGGGGGAGAATGAGGTCGATACGCTCATCTTAACCGGTGTCGCCACGGAGATCTGTGTCCAGCAGACGGCGGCCGAGGCCTTCTATCGCGGCTATCGAATCGTGATCCCTAAGGATGGAACCGCCGGTTTAAACCTCGAGGCCCACGAGGGGGCTCTACGGTATATGGCCAGAACGTTCGGGGCCAAGGTGACGAAGATAGAGGCACTGGCGCTCGCATGAGCCGTTTCGGTTTTCACGTGGCTTCTGCCGAAGAAATTAAAGAGGGCCAAACCACCGATGTCTATTTCGTTCGAACCCAACAGATCTTAAAGGCCAAGGGATTGGATCGCCGCAGAGCCTATGCCGAGTTTACCGTAGGAGAACTTCCCTTGGGGTGGCCGTGGGGGATCTTCTGCGGGTTGGAGGAGGTGGTCCATCTGTTGGAAGGGCTTCCCATCGACGTGGAGGCGCTCCCCGAGGGGACCCTTTTTCCTGCCCGAGACGCTCAAGGGGTGCGGGTGCCGGTCTTAGGGATCGAGGGACCTTACGGTTCCTTCTGTCTTTACGAGACTCCGGTCCTGGGGATGATCTGTCAGGCCACCGGGGTGGCCACCAAGGCGGGGCGCCTGCGTTCCCTGGCCGGGTCGGCCCAGATCCTCGCCTTTGGGGTGCGTCGGATGCACCCGGCCATCGCCCCCATGCTGGATCGCGCTTCTTACCTGGGAGGATGCGACGGGGTTTCTTCCTTATGCGGTGGCCGCGCCATCGGCAAACCCCCGATGGGAACGATGCCCCATGCCTTGATCGTGGCCTTTGGCGATCAGCGCAAGGCATGGGGCGCGTTCGATGAGGTCATGCCTTCCTCGGTGCCCCGGATCGCCTTGGTCGATACCTATTCCGATGAGAAACAAGAGACCCTTTGGGCGGCGGAGGTTCTCGGGAAGCGCTTGGCCGGAGTCCGATTGGATACGCCCAGCTCTCGACGGGGAAACTTGAGCGACCTGGTCCGGGAGATCCGGTGGGAGCTGGACCTACGCGGATACCGTTCCGTTCGGATCTTCGTATCGGGTGGGATCGATGAAGAGGAGGTTCCCTCGCTTCTTAAGGCTGGGGTAGGCGGGTTTGGGATTGGGACCGCCATCTCCAATGCTCCGACGGTTGACTTGGCCATGGACATCGTTCAGATCGATCATCGTCCCTGCGCCAAGCGAGGGAAGTTTGGAGGGCGGAAAGTCCCTTACCGGTGTCCTCGATGCTGGAGCGTCGAGGTCAGACCCGCCGGGCAGATCCTCAAGCGGTCTTATGGGAAACCGCGATGCCCTTCCTGTCGAGGTCCCTTAAGGCCCCTCTTCAAGAAGGTTCTTAAGGCGGGCAAGCGGGTGGAGACGTTGCCGACGGTGGACACCATTCGCCGGTACGTATTGGATCAGTTGAAGAGGCAAGGTACCAGGTACCATTTTGAGGGAGGGTTCAGGAAGCAGAAGGTACCAGTTAGGTACCAGGTACCCTCTTAAGGAGAGGGTTCAGGAAGCAGAAGGTACCTGGTACCTTTTAAAGGAGTGGTCGATGGCTAAAAAGGTGGTGCATCTTATTTTCCCGCAGAGGTTAATCAAGAAACCGGTCATCTACACGATGGCACTCAAATGTCGTGTGATCCCTAACGTTCGCCGGGCCAAGGTGACCGAGACGGTGGGGGAGATGGTTCTGGAGTTAGACGGCTCGCGGGAGAACCTGGAGAAGGGGGTGCGATTCCTCACCCGTCAAGGAATCAAGGTGGAACCGGTCGTCGGTGACGTGATTGAATGACGACCACGCTCTCGTAGCCGGCATTGCTAAGCGGGATCCCGAGGCGTTCCGTACCCTCATGGAACGCTACGCGGCGGCCGTCATCAATGTGGCTTACCGTTTCGTAGGGACCGTCGCCGATGCCGAAGAGATGACCCAAGACGTCTTTCTGAAGTTGTACCAGCATCCCCCCCGTTTGGATCCCGCCGGTAAGCTCTTTACCTGGCTCTATCGGGTGACGGTCAACCGCTGTCTCGATCTCCTGCGCCAGAATCCCCGTTCTTCCGCTACCATTTCTTTGGATGCGCCGCTCGGCGATGAGGGCGAGGGCTTTTCCTTCAAAGAGAGAATTCCAGATTCCCTACAGCTCAATCCCCGTGACCAAGTGATTCAGAGGGAGACGGTCCTGGTGACCCGCCGGGCCATCGCCAACCTGCCGACCGGTTTGCGGGTGCCCCTTATTCTCTCCACCTTTGAGCAGCTCTCTCAGCAAGAGATTGGTCAGATCTTGAAGGTGAGTCCCAAGGCCGTCGAGCGCCGGATCGCCCGCGCCCGCGACATCCTTAAACAACGCCTCGCCGCTTACCTTTAAAAAATCTTGGGGGATAGGGCCTTTTCATCCGTTTCATAGAGTGAAGGGCCCCATGATTTCGTCCTTGACGGGCCGAAATCAATACCGGGGCCCATCCAAAAGTAAGGGAGGGGATTCCGTATGGGTAGCGAATCCGAGGATAAGTTGGACCGTTGGCTCAAAGAGGCTTACCCCACGGTAGAGGTCTCCCCAGACTTTACCTTAAGGCTCTGGCGCCGATTGATGAAACCGGCTCGTCCCCCCTGGTGGTTGCCGGCTCCGGCTTTCGTCACGGCAGCGGTTCTTGGGGCCGTGTGGGGAACGTGGAGCTGGACCCACGAGATCGAAACCCAGGAGGAGTTCCGGGTCAAGACCGTGCTGTCTCAGACGTATCGGTGGGATCTTTTTGGAAATGCCCCTTTCGATTCGATGGCAGGGAGCACCTTAAGCCTGATCCGAGAAGGGTAGGCGTGTCTTTTAAAAGGGGGGAGCCTTTCGATGAAACGTCTTCTCGTTGGACTTTTGGTGTTTGGGCTGGTGGCCGCAGTGGCTTACCTCGCCACACTCGGGTGTCGGCAGTGGATCCACCTCCATGCGAGCGCCGCGCCGCTCAGCTTAAAGAAGGAGCTGGGGCTCACGCCGGATCAACGCCGGCATGTGGAAGCCCTGGAAAGGATTTTTCTCGTTCAAAAGCAGTCCAGTTGCGGGAAGCTCTGCGCCAAGAGGGCTGAGCTTATCCAGCTGTTAAGGAGAGCGAATCCGGATCGGGCGGCTCTGGCTCAGGTATTAGAAGAGATCGGCCAGGAGCAGGAGCTTCTGGAGAAGGCGACGTTGGATCATTTCCTGATCCTGCACAGATACCTGGATCCTCCTCAAAAGTACAAGTGGGTGGCCTTGATGACGGAGCGGCTGCGGACGGCTTGCGAACGGACGGCCTGCGGGACGTCACCCGGCTGCTTCGTGGAAGGAACCGAGTTGGGGGAAGGCGAAAGGCTATGAAGGGTAAAGGGTCTTGGGTCGTGAGTCTTGAGTCTTGGGTTAAAAAGACTTTGGCCGTTGCGTTGGTGTTTTTGCTCACGACTCACGACTCACGACTCACGACTGTTTTTGCCGCAGAGGGGACTCCTGTTTTGTCTCTTCCCAAACTTTTGGAGGAGGTGAAAAGGGTCAACCCCAATCTTCTGATGGCCCGAAAGCGCTGGGAGGCGGCGCAGGCGAAGGTCCCCCTGGCCACCGGTCTTCCGGCCCCTCGGATTGGCGTCGAGTTTGAAGAGATCCCCCGGGGGACCGTCAAGCTCAATCAGGCGACCATTATGTACCAACTGATCCAGTCGCTGCCTTTTCCGGGGAAGCTTTCCCTGCGTCAGAAGGTGGCCGTGAAAGAGGCGCAGATGGCGGCGGCCTCGTTTAAACAGGCCGAGTGGGAAGTCGCGAGCGAGCTAAAGCGGGCCTATTACGATCTGTTTCTGGTCGAACGGGAACTTGAAGTCGGTGAGGCCGAGCTTCTCTGGTTAAAACAGGCCGAGGCCTCAGCCCTGGCGCGCTATGCCACCGGGGCGATCTTCCAGGGGGAGCTCCTTCGGATTCAGGCCGAGGTATTGGAGGCCTCCAATCGGCTTGATGTGCTCACCCATCGTCGTCAAGCTCTTGCCGCCCATCTCAATCATCTGTTGAATCGTCCGGCCGAGACCTTGGTGGGATCTTCGGAAGAGGTCCCGTTGATGGCGGTCCCTTCGGATCCGAAGGCGTTGTTCGCCCAAGCCCAAGAGCAACAACCGGAGCTTTTGATGTTTAAATTCTCCGCGGAGCGGGCGGAAGCAGAGTGGAAACTGAAGAAACGGGAACTCCTGCCGGATTTGGAGACGATGGTGGAGCTTCGAGATCCGGCCATGGGGCCGGTGGGGCCGTGGGACTTGACGTTGGCGTTGGTGCTGCCCTTCTGGTTTTGGACCAAAGAGCGGTATGGGGTCAAGGCCGCCCTCTACGATAAGGAATCGGCGGAGGCCGCCTTTTCCGCGATGCAAAATGAGGTCAACCGGCGAATCCATGAGCATTGGCATGAGGCGCAAGCCGCCTACCTCACCGCGTCCCTTTCCGAAGAGGGACTGATCCCGATGGCCCGGCAGGCCGTGGCGTCGGCGTTGGCAGGGTATCAGAGTGGCAAGGGATCGCTCATGGAATTTCTTGAGGCCGTTCAAAATTTTAACGAGCGCCAGAGGTCCTATTACGAGAACCTCGTCCAACTGGAGCAGCATCTGATCCTGCTCGAGCAGACGGTGGGCGTTCCCCTGCGAGAAAGGCATGAGACGGCGACCCAAGGAGGTTCGGAATGAAATTTCTCCCACGAAAGATCCTGTTAAGCGTGGCCTTGGGGTTAGCCGTTTTAGGGGGATTGGCCGTTGTTCGGATCGTGGCGACGAAAGCCCCCTGGGGTTCCCAAGCGGCGGCCGTTTATTATTGCCCGATGCATCCGACCTACACCTCGAATCGACCGGGCGATTGTCCCATCTGTAATATGAAGCTGGTCAAGAAAGAGGCCCAAGCTCTCAAAGAGATCTGCACGTTGCACAACTGTCCCAAGCTCCATGAGGGAAGACCTTGCCCCATGCTGGTGGTCTCGAAGCCGGGGGAAGCGGTGACCTGTCCGATTTGCGGGACGCATGTGGTCGAGACAGAAGGTTCTGCGCCGCGGAAGGTCCTCTACTGGACCGACCCGATGATCCCCGGATACCGCTCCGAAAGATCAGGGAAATCTCCTATGGGGATGGATTTGATTCCGGTGTACGAAGAGGTTTCTCCTTCCCCTGCGACCGGCGGATCACCGCCCGAGGGGTATGCCCCTATTCTGTTGGCGCCGCAGAAGCGGCAGCTGATCGGTGTAAGAACGGCTCGGGCCGAGCGGCGATCGCTGACTAAAACGATTCGGACGGCGGGACGGATCGCTTACGATCCGGAGCTTTATCAGGCTGAGGAGGAATACCTTCAGGCGGTCGGGGCGTTAAAGAAGGCCACCTCCCAGGGATCGTCCGAGGTGGTGGAGCAGGCGGAGAGATTGGTCGCTGCCGCTCGGACACGGCTGCAAATCTTAGGCTTAAGCCCCACACTTATCGAAGAGATGATTCATGGGCAGGGGCCGGACAAGCGGCTGCTCCTTGCCGACGCCGAAGGGCGCGTTTGGCTCTACGCCTCCATCTACGAATACGAATTGCCCTGGGTGCGGGAAGGCCAGACGATCTTAGTAGAAAGTCCCACGGCTTCCGGGAAACGGTGGGAGGGGACGATTCGATCCATCGACTCGATCCTGGATCCGACCACCCGTTCCGCCCGGGTGCGGGCTTTGTTGACCGATCCAGAAGGAACGTTGAAGCCCGAGATGTACGTCAACGCCTCCCTGGTTGTGCCCATCGGGGAAGTCTTAGCGGTCCCGCAGGAGGCGGTCTTTGATACGGGCAGCCGTCAGATCGTCTTTGTGGAGAAGGGAAACGGCCTCTTTGAACCGAGGGATCTGTTGATGGGGGCAAAGGCCGATGATTTTGTGGAGGTGAAAAGCGGGATCCAGGAAGGGGAGTCGGTGGTGGTGAGCGGCAACTTCCTGATCGATTCGGAGAGCCGCTTAAAGAGCGCCCTTCAAGGGCATTCGCATGGCCAATAATCCTCCTCAAGTTCCTCCCCATTCCGTTGGCGGGGAACAGCCGGTCTTAAGGCAGGGAGGGATCATCGAGAAGGTCATCGAATTTTCCGCCCATAACAAATTCCTCGTCCTGACGTTTGTTCTCGCCGCCATGATCGCGGCGGTTTGGTCGATGCGGAACATCCCCCTGGATGCGATTCCCGATCTCTCCGATACCCAGGTCATCATCTACTCCCGTTGGGACCGGAGCCCCGACATCATGGAAGATCAGGTGACCTATCCCGTAGTGACCGCCATGTTGGGCGCTCCCAACGTCAAGGCGATTCGGGGCTTCTCCGACTTCGGTTTCTCCTACGTCTACGTGATCTTCAAGGACGGGACCGATCTCTATTGGGCCCGATCTCGAACCTTGGAATATTTGAGCAAGATCATCCCACGCCTGCCGGAGGGGGTCCGAACCGAGTTGGGCCCTGACGCCACTGGGGTGGGGTGGGTGTTCCAATACGCCCTGGTCGATACGACCGGTGCGCACGATCTTCAGGAGCTTCGCTCCTTCCAAGACTGGACCCTGCGCTATCACCTGCAGAGTGTCCCGGGGGTGGCGGAGGTGGCTTCCTTAGGAGGATTCGTCAAGCAGTATCAGATTACCATCGACCCGAATCGGCTCTTAGGCTTTAACATCCCGCTCACTACCGTCGTGGAGGCCGTCCGGAAGGGCAACCAGGAGGTGGGGGGTCGACTCCTGGAGTTTTCCGGCGCCGAGTACATGGTGCGGGGTCGTGGGTACGCCAAGTCGATCGAAGATTTGGAGCAGATCGTGGTGGGGATCGATAAGTCCGGTACGCCGGTCCTCGTCAAGCAGATCGGCACGGTCTCCTGGGGACCGGAGATTCGCCGAGGGTTGGCCGATCTGGATGGACAAGGGGATGTGGTCATCGGTACGGTGATCATGCGATCGGGGGAGAACGCCTTGAACGTCATCAACCGGGTCAAGACCAAACTAAAGGAGATCGAACCTTCTCTTCCTTCGGGCGTTAAGGTCAAGGTCACCTACGACCGCTCGGAGTTGATTCTTCGCGCCATCGATACCCTCAAGCACCAACTTCTGGAAGAGATGATCATCGTCAGCCTCGTGATCCTGATCTTCCTGTGGCATTTTCCTTCGGCCATCATCCCGATCGTCACGATTCCGATTTCGGTCCTTCTGGCCTTCATTCCTCTCTACGGCATGAAGTTAACCTCGAACATCATGTCTCTGTCGGGGATTGCCATCTCGATCGGCGTCTTGGTGGACGGGGCGATTGTGGAGGTGGAGAACGCCTACAAACGGCTGGAGCAGTGGGTGGAAGGGGGCCGCAAGGGCGATTACCACGCGATACGGCTCAAGGCCTTGAAGGAAGTCGGCCCCTCGGTCTTCTTCTCATTGCTGGTCATTGCCGTTGCGTTCATGCCGATCTTCACCCTGGTGGATCAGGAAGGGCGGCTCTTCAAGCCGCTGGCTTGGGCGAAGAACCTGGCCATGGCGATCGCGGCGATTCTGGCCGTCACTCTGGATCCGGCGATGCGGATGCTCTTTACCCGGATGGAACCCGTTCGACTCCGGTGGAAGTGGGCCTCCAAGCTGGCTACCGCCGTTACGGTGGGGACGTATTATCCGGAGGAAAGGCATCCCGTCAGCAAGGTGTTGTTTCGGGTGTATGAGCCGGCTTGCCGGTTTGTCCTGCGGCACCGCACGGCTACGATCCTGGCAGCGGTTGGGCTGGTCCTCACCACCCTCCCCGTGTACCTAGGGCTAGGATCGGAGTTTATGCCGCCTTTGTGGGAGGGGACGGTCCTTTACATGCCGACCTCCTTACCCGGAATCTCGGTCACCGAGGCCCAGCGGTTGTTGCAGACCCAAGATCAGATTTTAAAAAGTTTCCCGGAGGTGGAGCGGGTGTTCGGTAAGGCTGGGCGGATCGAGAGTTCCACCGATCCGGCCCCTTTCTCGATGATGGAAACGGTCGTGATCTTAAGGCCGGAACGCCAATGGCGAAAGGTCCGTCGGTGGTACGGGTGGGGTCGTATCTCCCACGAGGAGCTCATGGCCCAGATGGACGAGGCCTTGAAGATTCCAGGGACCACCAACGCCTGGACGATGCCGATCAAGAACCGGATCGACATGCTGACCACCGGGGTTCGCACCCCGATCGGCATTAAGGTCTTAGGGGCGGACCTCAAAAAGATCGAGGCGATTGGGGTGGAGCTCGAAGGGATCTTGAAAGATATCCCTGGCACCCGCAGCGTCTACGCCGAGCGGGTGGCCGGCGGCTATTTTATCGACTTCGACCTCAAGAGACAGGAGTTGGCCCGCTACGGCCTGACCGTCGAGGATGCCCAGATGATCCTCATGTCGGCGATTGGGGGAGAAAACATCACCACCACGATTGAGGGTCGAGAGCGGTATTCGGTCAATGTCCGATACGCCCGAGAGCTTCGGGACGACCTTCAAGAGCTGGAGCGGGTTTTGGTTCCCACGCCGACCGGTCAGCAGATTCCTCTCGCTCAGTTGGCCGAAATCCGGATGGTTTCTGGGCCGTCCATGATTCGGAACGAAAACGGTCTGTTGGCCGGATACGTTTACGTGGATATGACCGGCCGGGATATCGGCGGCTACGTGGAGGAGGCCAAGCGGGTGGTCTCTCGGCGCCTATCCCTCCCCCAGGGCTACGCCCTTCTCTGGAGCGGACAGTACGAGAACATGCTGCGGGTTCAGGAAAGGCTTAAGGTGGTGCTTCCCCTGACCCTCTTCATCATCTGCGTGCTTCTCTACATGAACACGAAGTCGATGGTGAAGACCGGAATCGTCCTGCTGGCGGTTCCCTTTTCGTTGATTGGAGCGGTCTGGCTCCTCTGGCTTTTGGGCTACCACGTCTCTATCGCGGTCTGGGTGGGGATGATCGCCTTGATGGGTCTCGACGCCGAAACCGGGGTGTTTATGCTGCTTTTCTTGGATCTGGCCTATCACGAGTCCGTTAAGAAGGGCGCGATGCGGACCGAGAAGGATCTGGAGGAGGCGATTGTTCATGGGGCGGTGAAAAGGGTTCGCCCTAAGATGATGACGGTGATGGCCGCTTTCATGGGGCTTCTTCCGATCATGTGGGCCACAGGAGCCGGGGCGGACATGATGAAGCGAATCGCGGCTCCGATGGTGGGGGGATTGTTCACCTCCTTTATTCTGGAGCTTCTGGTCTACCCGGCGATCTACTTTATCTGGAAGTGGAACTTTGAGATGCGTCGGGGCGAGGCCCCCTGGATCGTTCAACCTACCCCTGTGGTACGATAATAGGTGCCTGGTACCATTTTAAGGTGACTTGCCCAGAAGTGACGGGGCCTGAACATTGCCATACGTATGCGCCGGAGCCTTCACGCCCTTGGTGGAAGGACCGGGTTCTTTGGGCCTTGGCGCTGGTGGCGGCGACTTTAAGCTTAGGAAGGTTCTTCAGGACCGCCCAACCGGTGTCGGAGGCGCTCTGGAATTATTTGGCCCAGGCCGGTTGGGCGGTGATGGCAGGACTCCTGATCGGCGGGGCGATTGAACATTTCGTGCCGAAGGAGTACATCTCCCGGTGGCTTACGGGGCGGGGACGACGGACCATCTTGACCTCGGCCGGCCTTGGGTTCTTGGCCAGCTCCTGCAGTCACGGATGCTTGGCCTTAAGCATCGAGTTGTATCGGAAAGGAGCCTCGGTTCCAGCGGTGATCACCTTTTTACTGGCGAGCCCCTGGGCCAGTTTATCGCTCACCCTGTTGATCGTGAGCCTGATGGGGGGACAAGGTCTTTTGATTGTGGGGACTGCCCTCGGGGTGGCCATCGTTTCGGGATCCGCCTTTCAATGGTTAGAGGCGCATGGCCATGTCCCAGGGAACCCGAACACCGTCCAGATGAAACCAGATTTCTCCATTTGGAATGATTTCCGTCAGAGATTCCGGCAGAGGTCCTGGAATTTTGGAACCTTGTCAGAGGATCTGAAGGGTGTCGCCCAAGGAAGTTGGGGGTTGGCCCAGATGGTTCTGTTTTGGGTGGCGTTGGGCTTTGTGTTGAGTGCGGTCTTTGGAACGGTGATTCCTCACGGGTGGTGGGCCCGGTTCCTGGGACCGACGGTACTCGGTCTTTTATGGACTCTGGGAATTGCTACGGTGTTTGAAGTCTGCTCGGAGGGGACCGCTCCGGTGGCCGTGGAGCTGTACCGCCAGACCGGGGCCTTAGGCAATGCCTTCGGATTCTTGATGGCAGGGGTGGTCACCGACTTTACGGAGCTTTCCGTGGTCTGGGCCAATTTAGGAAAGAAGGTGGTAGGCTGGCTGCTTCTGGTCACTTTGCCGCAGGTCTTTCTTTTAGGAATGGCCATGAACTGGTTAGGGAGATAAGATATGCCAATCGTTACGGTGGACCTTTTTGAGGGACGCACACCAGAACAACGCTCCGCCTTTGCCAAGGCGGTCACCGATCTGGCGGTGGAGATCCTGAAAGCGCCGGTAGAGCATACGTGGGTGATCTTTCGGGACCATCCGAAATCCCACTGGGCCATGGGAGGGAAGCTCTGTGACGGAAGTTAATCTCTTGACTGCCGCCCTCGCCGGTTTGCTGTCGTTTCTTTCCCCCTGCGTGTTGCCCCTGATTCCAGGTTACATCTCCTTTGTTTCAGGGATTTCCCTCCAGGACCTTCGGGACACCTCTTCGGACCACAGGCGGCTCACCAAGGCCTTCTTCAGCAGCCTCTGGTTTGTGATTGGATTCTCGATCGTCTTCATCGCCTTAGGGGCCTCGGCCACGGCTTTAGGACAGCTTTTCCTCCAGCGGTTGGAGATCTTAAAAAGGGTCGCTGGGATCGTGATCATTATTTTTGGGCTCCACTTGATTGGGATTTTGCGGATTCCGTTTCTTCAATACGAGAAGAAGCTTGGGGTGAATCAACGTCCCTTAAACGGGCTGGGGGCTCTCGTGGTGGGGGCGGCCTTTGCCTTCGGGTGGACGCCCTGCATCGGACCGATTCTTGCCGGGATACTGGCGGTGGCCAGCACCCAGGAAACCGTTTGGCAGGGGATGCTGCTTCTTGGCGTCTATTCCCTTGGGCTGGGGATTCCTTTTCTCGCGACCAGCTTAGGGATTCAGGCCTTCTGGCGTTTCTTCACCCGATTCCGTCGGTATCTGCGGGCGGTGGAGGTCTTCAGTGGGCTGCTCCTCGTGGTCATTGGTCTTTTGATCTTAACGGATCGGTTGGGTCTTCTGGCCCAGTACCTCAACGTCTTTAACCGATTCTCATTGTAGGCACCAGGGAAAGGGGAAAGGGTGCCAGGTCTAAGACCTGGCACCCTTTGGTTGTAGGTACCTGGTACCTTTTTAAGGAGGAAAGATGAAACGGAATGGAATCGTTGCGATAATAGTGGTCGGGGGCCTGGTTTTGATCGGGGGATATGGAGTCTTAAGGCAGGCCACTTGGGTTCAACCGGCCGATGCCAAGGAGGGGGTAACCTCGACGCGCAAACCGGCACCCGACTTCCAGCTGACCGATCTCAAAGGGAATCCTCTGGTTTTGTCCTCCCTTCAGGGGAAGGTGGTCCTCTTGGATTTCTGGGCGACCTGGTGTCCCCCGTGCCGGGAGGAGATGCCCCATTTCAAGGAGCTGTACGCGGCTTATCGGGGCCAAGGCCTGGAGATTGTGGGCGTGGCTCTCGATCAGGGTGGCGAGGAGGTCGTCCGGCCCTTTGCGCAAAAGAACGGGGTTCTTTACCCTATCGCCATCGGTAATAGCCGCCTGACCCAGGCCTACGGGGGGATTCGCGGGATTCCGACCACCTTCCTGATCGACAAGAAAGGCCGCATCGCCGCGAAGTTTGTCGGGTACCGGCCCAAAGAGATCTTTGAAAGCCAGATCAAGGCCCTTCTAGCCGAATCGTAAGCAGAGTATAATAACTCTCTTCCATGTCCACACGTAAGCGCAGGAATGAGCTGGTCAGCGACTTCACCCATGAGGATCCATGGCGGATCTTCCGGATCATGAGTGAGTTCGTCGACGGTTTCGACGCCCTTTCCAGAGTGGGACCGGCCGTATCGATCTTTGGCTCCTCCCGATGCAAGCGGAACTCCTTCTATTACCGTCAAGCTCAGATGACCGCCCGCGCCTTAGTCCAGGCTGGCTACGCCGTCATCACCGGGGCCGGACCTGGGATCATGGAGGCGGCCAACAAGGGGGCTAAGGAGAGCGGGGGCGATTCGGTCGGCTTAAACATCCTCATTCCTTCCGAGCAGAAGCCGAATCGCTACGTGACCCGGTTGTTGGAGTTCCGCTACTTCTTCTGTCGGAAGGTCATGTTCCTGAAATACTCCAAGGCCTTCATCTTTTTTCCGGGGGGTTACGGGACGTTGGACGAGTTGACCGAAGTGGTGACCCTCATTCAGACGGAGCGGGTCAGACCCTTCCCGTGCATCCTCTATGGGAATTCCTATTGGAAAGGATTCTTAAACTGGCTCAAGTCGACCGCGGTCTCGGCCGATACGATTCCCCGGAGTGATCTTCTGCTCTTTCAACAGGCCGACTCCCCTGACGAAGCGGTCTCACGCATCCAGGAGTTCTATAAGTCCCCCCAGCGAAATAATCGATGAGAACGCCGCCATGGGTTCTACCACCGTCCATGAGAGGATGCCCCGCGCTGACGCGTGGGACTTTCCTGAACTGGCCGCTGACGCAGCCAGAAACGTAGAGGATGAAGCACACTGCCCTGTACCCGGCTCAAGTGGCCCTGGGGCCAAAGTTCGGTTCCTTCGGCGGCTGGGAACTTCCGATCTATTACACCTCGATCCTCAAAGAGCACCTCGCGGTCCGGCGCCGCGTCGGGCTATTCGACGTCTCTCACCTGGGTCATCTGGAGGTTTCCGGCCAAAAAGCCTTGGGAGAGCTGCAGCCCTTGTTCACCCAAGATTTAAACCGGATGGCAGGGGCCCAGGCCTGCTACAGTCCCATGCTCAACCTCAAGGGGGGGATTCTGGATGAAATGATCCTCTACCGGTTGTCGGAGGATCGGTTTCGTCTGGTCGTGAATGCCTCTAACGCGGAAAAAGTCCTTCATTGGTTGGCCAGTCATCTCACCGCCTCGGTAAAGGTCGAGGACCTTCGGGAGTCCGTGGGCACCTTAGCCGTTCAAGGTCCCCAAGCCATCGAGCTGGTAAAACGTTCCAGCCGGATGGACGCGGAGACTATTCCCCGGTACACCCTTCGGCCTGCCCAAGTAGCGGATCGGCCGGTTTTGCTCGCCCGAACCGGTTACACCGGGGAAGACGGTTTCGAACTTTTTGTTGGCGCCTCCGATCTTCAACCGGTTTGGGAACAGCTTCTTAAAGAGGGTCGACCTTTCGAGATTCAGCCGATCGGATTGGGGGCGCGGGATACGCTGCGTCTAGAGGCGGGACTGCCGTTGTACGGCAACGACTTGGATGAGACCACTACCCCCTTAGAGGCCAGTCTCGAGTGGACGATTGCCTGGGAGAAAGGGGACTTTATCGGTCGAGAAGCGTTGGAACGGCAAAAAAAGGATGGAGTCCCTCGGCGGCTCGTCGGCTTCGAGTTGAAAGGGCCTGGGGTTCCTCGGGTCGGCTCCCCCATCCTGCATCGGGGAAAATCGGTGGGACAGGTGACCAGTGGGACCGCGGTCCCTTTGGAATACGGCACGGGGCGGCAAGAGTCGTTGCGCGGAATCGGAATGGGATACGTTCCCCCTTCCTTGGATGAGGTGGGCAGTGAGATTTCCATCGAGATCCATGGACGTCCGGTGCCCGCTCGGGTTGTCAAGATGCCATTTTATCGGAGAAAAAAATGATCGAGCTGGATCAACTGAAATTTACGAAAACCCACGAATGGATCCGTTTCGATGGATCCCAGGCGACGGTTGGAATCACCACCCATGCCCAAGAGGAGATCTCCGATGTGGTCTTTGTCGAGCTGCCTAAGGTTGGGCGAAAGGCAGCCCAAGGGGAAGAGGTGGCCGTGGTGGAGTCGGTTAAAGCGGCCTTCTCGATTTACGCCCCGGTTTCCGGAGCGGTGGTTCAGGTGAACGGCAAACTGGTTTCAGATCCCGGCGCCGTCAACCGCTCTCCCTACGAGGAGGGTTGGCTCTTTGTGCTGGAGGGAGCCTCCCCGGCTGAGGCGGAGGGCTTGATGGATCATCAGCAGTACGAGACGTGGGTGAAAGGGGGGAAAGGGGTCTGACCCCATCGGATTTGAAATGAACTTCGTTCCCCATACCTCGGAAGATCGCCAACAGATTCTTGAAAGGATTGGCGTCGCTCGCTTTGAGGATCTTTTGGCGGGCATCCCCCGCTCGATTCCGCGCGCCCACTTAAAACTCCCATCGGGGTTATCGGAACCGGAATTGCTGGATCTTCACGCGGGCTATGCCGCGCAGAACGTCACCACCGCTTCCCACATCTCGTTTCTTGGAGCGGGGGCCTATGAGCATTTTGTCCCCAGTGTGGTCCGATACATCGGTTCTCGGGGAGAATTTCTGACGGCCTATACCCCTTATCAAGCGGAGGCCTCTCAAGGAACCCTCCAAGCGATGTACGAGTTTCAGAGCTTGCTGTGCGACTTGACCGGCATGGAGGTAGCGAATGCCTCTCTCTATGAAGGGGCCAGCGCTTTGTCGGAGGCTTGCCTCTTGGCCTTGCGGCAGACGAAACGTCCCAGGTTACTGGTGAGTCGCACCGTTCATCCGGAATACCGCGAGACGCTAGAGACCTATTTAAGGGAGACACCCGTCAAGATCGTGGAACTTAAGCCTAGGCGGGGAAGAACGGATCTTGAGACAGCCGAGGCCCAAATCGATGCTCAAACCGCCGCCGTGGTCGCTCAGATGCCCAACGCCTTTGGCTGCCTGGAACCGGTCGAGGAGCTGGGGAAGTTGGCGCATGCCCACGGCGCTTTATTCGTGGTGGTGGTCAACCCCATCTCTTTGGGAATCTTGAAATCGCCGGGTTCGTACGGGGCAGACGTTGTCGTCGGAGAAGGCCAGCCCCTTGGGACCGATCTTCAATTTGGGGGGCCGTACTTGGGGCTTTTCGCCTGCCGGCAGGCCCTCGTTCGAAAAGTGCCAGGCCGCATCGTTGGGATGACTCGGGATACCCATGGACGTCGTGGGTTTGTCCTGACCCTTCAGACGCGGGAACAGCACATTCGGCGCTCCAAGGCGACCTCGAACATCTGTACGAACGAAGCGATGATGGCCTTAGGGTGCGCTGTGTATCTCGCCAGTTTGGGGAAGACCGGTTTTCGGGAGGTCGCCACGCAGAATCTCCTCAAGGCCCATTACTGTTTTGACCAGATGTCAAAGATTCCGGGCGTGCATTCTCTCTTTCCGGCTCCTTTCTTCCATGAGTTCGCCCTGGAGGTCCCGGTCGATCCGGAGGATCTCAATCGGCGGCTCCTTCAAGGTGGATTCTTGGGAGGGTTCCCTTTAAAGAGGTGGGATCCCAGCTTAACGAACGGTTGGCTTCTCTGTGTGACCGAGGCCCGGACCAAGGACCAGATCGACCGATTCGTCGAAGCGGTCAGGAGGGCGACGAGTGAAACCTTCCGTTCGTCCTGAACCTGGTTCGACAGAGCTCACCACAGGTTTCGACCCCGTTCGCCCGTCCACACCGCATTCTCCGGGCAGACTTCTGGAACCACTCCTTGTTGAAATCGGTCGGCCTGGCCGTCGAGCGTTCACTTTGCCCCCCTTAGATGTTCCGGCTGTCGCTCCGGAAAAACTCCTCCCTGTAGAGTACCTGCGCCAAGATCCAGCTCCTTTGCCAGAGGTGAGTGAGCGGGATTTGGTGAAACATTACCTGCGGTTAGCCCACTTGAACTTTTCGGGTGAGACGAACTTTTATCCGCTGGGATCCTGCACGATGAAGTACAACCCCAAGGTGAACGAGGAGATCGCGGGGCTCACCGGTTTTTCCAAGGTTCATCCCTATGCCCCCGAAGAGGGAATCCAAGGGACTTTACGGCTTTTGTATGAGTTGGAGCAGCTGTTTAAAGAGATCTTGGGGATGGAGGCGGTAACCCTTCAGCCGGCTGCCGGAGCCCATGGGGAGCTCACGGCGCTCCTCATGGCCAAGGCCTATCATGCCTCCCAAGGGAATCGCCGCACCAAGGTCGTCGTTCCCGATTCGGCCCATGGCACGAATCCCGCCTCCGCCAGCCTCTGCGGTTTTGAGGTGGTGGAGATCCCCTCCACCCCAAGGGGTAGAACCTCTCTTAAAACCCTCGCCTCTAAGATCGATGAGGATCTCGCCGTCTTCATGATGACCCATCCGAATACCTTGGGTCTTTTTGAAGAAGAGGTTCTTGAGATCGCCCATCTGGTTCATGAAAGAGGGGGACTCATGTATCTCGATGGGGCCAATATGAACGCCCTGTTGGGCCTCTATCGTCCCGGAGACTTAGGGTTTGACATGGTTCACGTGAACATTCACAAGACCTTCTCCATTCCCCATGGAAGCGGGGGACCCGGGGGTGGGCCCGTGGGGGTCCAGGGGCCTTTAAGGCCGTTTCTTCCTGGACCGATCGTCGTTCGAAACCAAGAGAAATATCGTCTGGCTTCCCCTGGTTCATCTTCTATTGGAAGGGTTCGCTCCTTCTTTGGAAACACCGGGGCTCTGGTTCGTGCTCATGCTTACATTCGGGCTTTGGGAGGTGAGGGACTTCGCCAGGTCGCAGAGGGGGCGATCTTAAACGCCAATTACCTGAAGGCGCTCCTCAAAGGGGTTTATCCCATTCCGGTGGATGAACCTTGCATGCATGAGTTCGTTGCCTCAGCGGACGAGCTTAAATCCCGCTACGGGGTCAAGGCCATGGACATTGCCAAACGGCTGTTGGATTACGGATTTTATGCGCCTACGATCTGTTTCCCGCTGATTGTCCCTGAGGCGTTAATGATCGAACCCTCTGAGACAGAGTCCCCGGAGGTGCTGGAGGCTTTTGCCAACGCTCTGATCGCTATTGCCCAGGAGGCGAAGACCAATCCTGGGAAGGTCCAAGGCGCTCCCCACCGGATGCCGGTGACCCGATTAGACGAAGTCCTGGCGGCGAGGGAACCGAACTTAAGATGGACCCACACCCGTCATTGCGAGGAGCGGTAGCGATCCCTCGCCTGTCATTGCGAGCCCACCACGATTTGTTTCGCTTCGCCCCGTGAAATGCGGAGCATTTCCGGGACTCAAGTCCCCGAAATCGCTTCGCGATTTCTGGGGGCGCAACCAAATCGAAACATGGGGGGCGAAGCAATCTCGATAGGCTCGGGACAGGCTCCGCAATCTCAGCCTTGGCAGCTCATGGTCGACCCGCCGATGGATCCCCAGGCCAACATGGCCCGAGATGAGGAACTCACTACCCAAGTCCGGCAGGGGCTTTTTCCCGCTGCTCTTCGGATTTATCGTTGGAATCGATCCGCCATCTCCATCGGTCGCCGCCAATCGATGGAGGGACTCCCAATGGATCTTCTCACCAAGGGCTTCTCCGTGGTTCGGCGTCCCACCGGCGGCGGGGCCGTGGTCCACCGCCTCGATGAGGTGACCTACGCCTTGGCCATCTCGGTGTCAGACACCCTATCAACTTTTTTAAAGATGCATCGGTGTCTGACACCGAAGTGGATTCCGGAGCGCATCCACCAGCATCTGCGGGACGAACTCGTGAACCGTGGATTGCTTTCTTCCGAGGATCTGCGGATCTTTGAGGCCAACCCATCGCGGGGCCCCGTCCCAACCTCGCGATTTCCAAGTGTCCTCTGCTTCGAGGCGCCGGTGTGTGGGGATCTCCTCTATCGAGGCAGGAAGGTGGCCGGGGCCGCCTTACGGGCCTGGCGCGAGGGCTTTCTGATACAGGGTTCCATTCAAGGGCTGCCTGTTGACTGGATAGAGCTGATCGGTTTTCTCATTCAGGTAATTGGTTCTTCACGCCAATAGCCTCACCTGTGCCGAGGCGGGGATTTGGCGCCTCGCTCGGTCCTTCGCTAGCGCTTCAGGGCCAGGATGCTCGGTCGGCCACTCGTCCTCGGTGGAACGCAATGCTCCCCTAGGTCGCATTGCCTGGATTTTGGGGCTCGGCCTCACTTCAAATCCCCTTGGTCGACGAAGAGAGAATGCCGAGGCGGGGATTTGAACCCCGACGGCTTGCGCCATGCGACCCTGAATCGCACATGTCTTCCAGTTCCATCACCTCGGCGTAACCACAGATAGCATACCAAAAATATTCAAAAGGGTCAGACCCCTTTTGGTTTCCGGTGTGGTAAATTATCCCCATGCGGCTGACTAGCCTGAATCAATTGATCCGAGATCGGCAGACCCTTGAAGGAATTTGGACGCTTGCCCCCAATCACCGGATCCAGTATCGCCGTCGGCGTCAGGGCGGGGAAGAGGAGATTGTCCTCACCGCTGAGCCGGTTTCTCCTAAGGCCACCGGATTGGTGATCGGAATTCGAGAGGAATCCTCCGATGGAGAGGTGGCCCATCGGCTTCTCACCCTCCGGGGCCGGTGGCAGGCCGATCCCCATAACCGGTTGACCTTCCTCGTGGAGCGGGAAAGGGGAAGGCACGACGAGCTTCGCTTCACCGGCGGCTGGGAGATCGACGATCACCATGAAATCGTTTATCGCTACCCTTCGGGGTTTCTCACTTTTCAAGGTTACTGGGACATCGCCGAAGACAAGCGGCTCACCTACCTTCTGGATAAAGCTTCCGATTCGGCGTTCCGATTCCGAGGGTCCTTCCAGACCGATTCCCTCCTTGCCAAAGAGGGGGCCCTGCGCTACCAGGTCGGTGTGGAACTGGAGGGTAAGACCGAGGTGAAGACCGTCACCCTTTTTGGGAAGTGGAAACTCTCCCGGGGGTTGGGACTTCAATTGGAGATTCCTTATCGAGACGGATTTAAAAGAAGCATCCGTTTCGAGGCTTCCTATACTACAATAGACGCTAAGCGTTCCATCGTGGCTCGGCTTTCCACCCGGGCGGGGGAGCCGTTGGGGGTGGAACTCCTCTTTACCCAAGCGTTCTTCAAGGCCGATGGCGAAGCCTTTTTGAGGCTTAAGAAGTCGATGGAAGAAAACCGCCTGGAAGGGGGTTTGCGGGTCCGATGGTAAGGTGGCCTTGACATCTGAGCCCCTTGGCTTTCCCGATGGGAATGTGGTATCTTAGATAGATGGGGGACTCCGCGATCGCCCGCAATCCCACCGCGGCCCGAGATTATCACCTGTTGGAGTCTCTCGAGGCTGGGATAGAGTTAAAGGGGTCCGAAGTTAAATCTCTTCGGGCGCACCTGGCCAATATGAGGGACAGCTTCGCCCGAATCGACGATGCCGAGGTGTGGCTCCACGGCCTGGACATCAGCCCCTATCCGCAGGCAGGATGGACCGCGCCGGAGCCCAAGCGGGTGAGGAAGCTGCTCCTCAACCGGGCCCAGATCGACAGGCTCGAAGGGAGGTTGGCCGCCGGTGGGATGACCTTGGTCCCGACGAAGTTGTACTTCAAGGGATCCCTCGTCAAGGTGGAATTGGCCCTGGCCAAGGGGAAGAAGGTCTTTGACAAGCGGGAAGCGATTAAGCGCCGGGAAGTAGATCTTGAAATTCGGCGTGCCTTGAAACATAGATAGGTGCCAGGTCTAAAGACCTGGCACCTATCGGCTCTTTTTGGGGGGCGACAGGTTTCGACTGAAGGGACTGAGTCGAAGGTCGCGTGCCGAGGTTGTCCGGTGGCCTCGTAAAAACCGGGCAAAAAGATACGTGCCAAAACAATGGTAAATGGGATTGCCCCGGTTGTGCCGATTCGGCCGGCCGTGGTTCCCATGGCACTGGCTGCTTAAAAGTGGCCCGTCCGCCGGTTGACGCCTACTAGACCGGAGGGACGTCGACAGAAGGCTGGGTTAGGTTCGGTTCCTCTGGGGGCCTAGCCAAGGAGACCAACCAGGGGGTAGCGGGTCTTCGATCCCGTCCGTGGGGTTGAAGATCTGCGAGGTGGGGCAAACGCGGACTACGCACGTAGGGACACGATATCGGCCTTTTCAGGACGCGGGTTCGATTGGGAAGTTGCCTCTGCTCGTAAGAGCAGAGTGAAAACGGGGCTCACATCGGTGAAACCTATAGGCGTCTTGAGGGATCTATTTCAGATGCTATGGCAACGCCGAGGGGTAAGAAGGAGGCAAACTCCAAGCTTGCCCTGTAGAGACTCATAGACCTGCTGGTTCACTTTTGGGTGAATGAGTAGGCACTAGGATTTGCTGTAAGAGCAGATAAAACGCCCCGCATCCCGAGTGTGCAGGGGATGAAGGCATAGTCCAGTCTACTCCGAAAGGAGAGGGAAAACTGTCCCGCCGCCTCCACCGATTTGGAAAGCCCCTAACTGTTTCTAGGGTTAGGGGCTTTTCTTTTTTGGAGTGTTGATTTAATATCCTAGGATAGGGTCTTGGATGGCAACTGACAGACAAAGGCAATATCTCTAACCGAAGCTGCTTACATTGCAGGTTTAATTGATGGGGAGGGGACGGTTTCGTTGGTCAGGAGACACCGAAACGAAAATCGACAAATCGTTGTCTGGATGAGCAGATCAGAAAGGTATCTTCCATACGTACAAGAAGTGCTTGGGGTTGGGAAAATTACAAACAAGCGGACTTATTCTGCTAAGCCTATGCCGTGCTTCGCCCATGTAGTTTCTAATCGCCAGGCCCTGGATCTGCTTAAGCAAATTGCTCCTTACTTGAACTATAAGGCCAGGCGGACGGCATTGATTCTTGATCGCTATCTTCGGCTAACCCAAAGGAATGGGAAATATTCTTCTCAGCAGCGAGCAGAACGAGAAGCCTTCGTCGAACAATTTCTTGGCCTGCGCATGAACTCGCCCTAAGATGTTTCAATGGATTTTCTCGTTCCTGATCCTTATCGTCGCCTTCTCTGGATGTGCACATGTTCCGCCGCGAGTCAGCCCATCTCCATTTCTGACAGCCCATCGGGTGTCCATCGGTTCCACGACGTATCTGCCTGGTTCAGCCATTGCCAAACAGGTAGGAGGAAGCGTCCAGTGGGATTCCGAGGCTTTCATCTGGTCTCTTTCCGTAGGGCCCCATGAGCTGCGCGCTAGCCCGCAGATGTCGGTTGTGCTCGTCGATGGAATGGCGCACTCCCTTGAGGATCCGCCCATCCTTGAGAAGGGAGAACTTCTGTTGCCCGAATCGGTCTTTAAACAGTGGCTGGCCGGTTGGACCCCGAGAGAGCCGCCGTCAAAGCCGGTGGCACCGCGCCCGTGGTTCCAGAAGATCATCCTGGACGCCGGTCACGGCGGACACGATCCGGGGGCGCTCGGGCGGACCGGTTTGCGCGAGAAGTCGGTGACGTTGGACATCGCCCGTCGTCTTCGGGATCTCTTGGCGAAAGACGGCTTTCGGGTCGTGATGACCCGCGACGCCGATCGGTTCATCTCCCTTTCTCGTCGGAGCGACTTGGCCAACCGAGAGGAGGGTAACCTGTTCATCTCCATCCACGCCAACGCCTCCCGACGGCGATCCATCTCCGGCTTCGAGGTGTACACCCTCTCCGACGCGACCGACGATCATGCCCGGGCCATCGAGGCGGCCGAGAACGCTTCCCTTCCGGCCGCTGTGGGGGAAGCGGTGGCGGCAGAGACCGAAGCGATCGTCTGGGATCTTCTCTACACGGAGCACCGAGCCGGGTCGACGGAACTGGCCGCGGCCGTCTGCCGGGGGCTGTCCAGGTCCCAGATCCCTTCTCAGAATCGGGGGGTCAAGTCGGCTCGATTTGCCGTTTTAAAAGGGGTCCGGATGCCGGCCATCTTGGTGGAGGTAGGATTCATCACCCATCCCGAGGAGGAGGCTCGCCTGCGGAATCCCGAGTACCGTCAGCGGCTGGCCGAAGGGATCCGTCAAGGGATTTTGGCCTTTCGGCAGAAGAACGATGAACGCTCTTAAAGCCACCAGCGCCATCGGGATCTTTGACTCGGGGATCGGAGGGTTGACGGTGGTGCGGGAGGTGTTGAAGGTGCTGCCGGATGAGCCGATCGTCTACTTAGGGGATACGGCCCGCGTTCCTTATGGAAATAAGTCGAAGGAGACGGTGCTCAAATTCTCCACCGAAAATGTCCTGTTTCTCCTTCGTCATGAGGTGAAGCTCATCATCATTGCCTGTCACACCTCCTCCAGTTTCGCCCTCCCCTCCTTGGAGCGTTACTTCAAGCACCCGGTTCTAGGGGTCATCGAACCTGGGGTTCGGATGGCGCTTGAGATCACCCGCTCCGGTCGGGTGGGGGTGATCGGCACCAACGCCACCGTCGGTTCCGGCGCCTACCCGCAAGCTTTTCGTCGGTACGGGCCCAAAGTAAAGCTGGTTCAGGTTCCTTGTCCCCTTTTCGTTCCGTTGGTAGAGGAAGGATGTCTCAACGATTCGATCACGGAACAGGCGGCTCGACGGTATCTGAAGCCTCTTCAGGCCGCTCGCGTCGACACCTTGATCCTAGGCTGCACCCATTATCCTCTTTTGAAACCGGTGATCTCGCGCGTCCTGGGCCCGAAGGTACAGCTCGTCGACTCCGCTCGACAGGTGGCCTTGAAGGCCAAGGAGACTCTGGAAGAGCTTGAGCTCCTCCATCCCGTTCAAAAGGGACGCTCTCCCAGCAACCGATTCTTTGTCACGGACGAACCTCGCCATTTCGAGCAACTTTCCTTACGGTTCCTAGGGCGGCGCGTTGGGAACGTTATCCGGGTCTAGAGGTGATCCCGAAACCCAAGGCAAGATTGCAGATGGCAGGTTGAGGATTGAAGAGGGCCGTTGTTCTTCTATCGGGAGGGTTGGATTCGGCAACGACCCTTTACCTGGCCCGATCGCAGGGTTACCGATGCTGCTGTCTCATCATCGACTACGGACAGCGTCATCGGCGTGAGGTTCGGTCCGCTCAAGCGATTGCCAAAGCGGCGCAGGCGGCGTTTCATCTCATCCGGATTCGGTTGCCGTGGGGGGGATCGGCCTTGACCGATCGACGCCTTCCGGTCCCGAAGGGGCGATCCCTTAAGGAGATCGGCAGAGGAATCCCGGTCACCTACGTCCCGGCCCGCAACACGCTCTTCCTAAGTTTGGCCTTAGGATTCGCCGAGTCGATCGGGGCCGAGGCGATCTTCATCGGGGCAAACTTTTTGGATGCTTCAGGCTATCCCGACTGCAGGCCGGAATATTACTGGGTCTTTCAACGGCTCATCCAGAGAGGGACCAAATCCGGTGTGGAAGGTCGTCCTATCCGAATCGTCACCCCTTTGATTCGGAAAACGAAGGCCCAGATCGTCCGTTTAGCGATGCGATTAAAAGTTCCTCTTGAGCGAACCTGGTCTTGCTACGAGGGCAGACGCAAGCCGTGTGGGCGATGCGACAGCTGTCTGCTTCGCGCCAAGGGGTTTGAGGAAGCCGGTTCCCTCGACCCTGCAAGGGTCTGACCCCCATCCATTCGGGGTTGTCTTCCTAAGGCGGCTCTGTTATCCTAACCTACCAATGGATTCCACGGCGCGGATCATGGAGGTATTCCCGTCTATTCAAGGGGAGGGGATTTACGTGGGTGAGCCCCATCTGTTTGTCCGTTTCTGGGATTGTAATTTGGCCTGCCGCTACTGCGACACCGACTATCGGGGTCCCTACGTCGAATACACGGCGGATCAGCTGCTCACCGAGGTTCGAGATCGGCTGGAAAGCGAGGGGCCTTTCCACGCGGTGAGCTTAACGGGAGGGGAGCCGCTTTTGTGGTGGAGGTTCCTGAAAGGGTGGTTGCCCAGGCTGAAACCGTTAGGCCCAAAAATTTACCTGGAGACCAACGGTACGCTGCCCACCGCCCTCTCGGAGCTGTTGCCTTGGATCGACATCGTGGCCATGGACTTGAAGCCTCCCAGCGCCACGGCCGATCGAGCGGTCTGGAAGGAGCACGAGGCATTCCTTGGAATCGCTTGCGCTTCAGTCGATGGGAGGGGGCACAAGCCGGAGGTTTTTGTGAAGATCGTGGTGACTACCGATACCCGAGAAGAGGAATTGCAGCGGTCCTTTGATCTGGTGGCGGCCGTGGACCCTAAGATCCCCGTCGTCCTGCAGCCGGCGACCCCTTGGGGACCGGTTCAGGAGGGACCCCTGCCGGAACAGTTGGATCGCTGGTTTCTTCAAGCCGGCCAGCGGCTTTCCGACGTTCGAATCGTTCCCCAGGTTCACCGGTTGCTGGGAATTCCTTAAGAGATGCCCCGACTCGATCAGCGCGTTCCCACCCAGTTGAGGCCGGTTTCCATCGCCAGGGGGTATCTCAAGTTCGCGGAGGGATCCTGCCTGATCGAGTTGGGACAAACAAAAGTGGTCTGCAGCGCCTCGGTGGAAGATAAGGTTCCTCCTTTTTTGCAGGGCAAGAATTCCGGATGGGTGACGGCGGAGTATGGGATGCTGCCCCGGTCCACCTTTCGCCGAAGCACCCGCGAGGCCCTTCGAGGGTCCCAGGGCGGCCGAACCCATGAGATCCAGCGTTTGATTGGGCGATCGTTGCGGGCCGTGGTGGACCTGGAGGCCTTAGGCCCCCGTTCGATTTGGGTCGACTGTGATGTGATCCAGGCCGATGGAGGGACGCGGACGGCTTCGATTACCGGCGCCTTTGTCGCTTTGGTAGAGGCCTTAGGTTCTTTGAAGCGGCAAGGGGTTTTCTTGAAACTTCCCTTAAAGGATTTCGTGGCCGCCACGAGTGTCGGGTGGGTAGGGAATGAAACCCTTTTGGATCTGACGTACGATGAGGATTCCCGGGCCCGAGTCGACATGAACGTCGTCATGACCGGCAAGGGAGAGCTGGTCGAGATCCAAGGCACCGGAGAGGGCGGCACCTTTACCGAGGCCCAGATGAACCAGCTGTTGGGGCTCGCCAAAAGTGGGATTCAACAGTTGATCGAGATCCAGCGCCGCTCGCTCAAAGATATCCTGTAATGTGCCGATCATGGTGAGCCATGTGCCGGTCATGGTGAGCTTGTCGAACCATGACCCCGCCTTGTTGGGGTCAGACCCCTACAGGTTTTATGACTTTTCTCCTAGCGACCCGCAACCCAAAGAAGGCTCGCGAGCTTAAGCAGCTTCTTCAGCGGAGCCGATCCCCACAGCCTTTTCATCTTCTTACGCTCGATCGATTCCCGGAGATCCCACCGGTCCAAGAAGACGGTGAAACCTTCCAAGCCAACGCCGTTAAAAAAGCGGTGGAAACCTCCCGTCAGACGATCCTTCCGGTACTGGCCGAGGACTCCGGCCTAGAGGTCCGAGCGTTGCAAGGCCAGCCCGGGGTTCGGTCGGCTCGTTACGCGGGCGACGCCCAGGACGATCGGGCCAACATTGCCAAGCTGTTGCGTCGGATGGAGCGGATCCCATACTCTCGGCGGCAGGCCCGCTTTGTCTCGTGCCTCGCCTTGGGCCTCGGGGGGCAGATCATCAAGACCTTTCAAGGCACTTGTTCCGGTTCCATCGCGCCGATCCCGAGGGGAAAGTCCGGTTTTGGTTACGATCCGGTCTTTATTCCACGGGGCAACCGGAAGGCCCTGGCCCAACTGGGACCCCGCGTGAAGAATTCGCTCAGCCACCGAGCCTCGGCGGTCCAACGGTTTTTGGATTGGCTGGTCAGAAGATATCCTGGAACAGATCCTGAAGGTTGAACAGCTGCTCGTTGAGTACCTGGGTGACCGGCTTTGAAACAAAGGTCCGTTTCCGGTTCTTCCAGGTGCCGCTCAGGCGGATTTCTCCGACCAAGTAACTGGTTCCTTTGGCGATCGCCTTTCCCACCTTGGAGCGGCTCTCCGGGGGAACCAACTCGGGCGCCAGGGTCGGGAAGATCCGCCAGTCGATGGGGCTGTTCACCCCTTGGACGAACCCGCCGGATCCGACGATGGTCAAGGTCACTTGAGGAGCCTTCATCTGAAAGGCCTGGGTTCGGAGCGCCCCCTTCGACACGGTAAAAGGACCCTCGGCTTCCTGAAAGGTGATGGTTTGCAGCGTAGGAATTTTGATGAGATCCGCGAAGGGGCCTAGGAACGGCAGCTCCAGGATGCGGCCGCCTCGGACCTGAAGGGAGCCTTTGCCTTCCACGCTCATCGGCTGAAATCCTTGGGCCCCGCCTTCCCAGTGGGCGGACAGTTTTCCAGAGAGATCAGGCGTGTTCCAATTGAAATAATCGGCCAGAGAACTTAACTCGATCGACTCGGCGGTCCACTGTCCTCTCCAGGGGTGCTGGGAATCGTCCTGTTGCCAGGAGCCGGTCACCGAGACGGTTCCACCGGCTAACCCCGCTTTCCCAGAATGGAGCGTCACGCGACCCGCTTCTTGGTGGATCCACAGCGTCGGTTGTTCCAAGGGGATCCCTCGCACGGTGAGGGAAGGGGAGTTGGCCTTGAGGTCCAAGTCCCATTCGGTGGGACGTTTCAGGGGCCCTTTCAAGAGCCAACGGATGGAAAGAGGCCCTTTTAAATTTCCCTCCCGTCCCCACGCCGGCAGCCGGGGAAAGAGGGAGGGCATCTCTTCCAGGGGTAAGGAAGTCTCTCCGTACAGATTCCCCATCGGATCTTTGAGAGAGGTGATCTCTCCGAAGAGATGGAAGGAACCCTCTGCGTAATGGCCAGAGGCGGTTTGGATGTCGATCGTTTCTCCTTGAATGGTGAATTGGATCTCCGTCGTCAAGCGCCCCCAGGTCAGTTGCGCATCCACCTCCGGCTCGTTGAAATTGACCAGGGAACCCTGAAGCCGAAACGGCTGGTTTTGAAAACGTCCTTTGAGCTCCGTAACGGTCACCAGATCTGGTTGCCATCGGAGAGTTCCAACCACCTCTTTCAAGGGGTCGAGACCGGGCCATTCGAGCGAGGCGTTCTCCACCGTCGCGGTGACGGTTGGCCGAATGGAGAAGGAGGGTTTGAGAGGGCCCTCTGCCGCCGCCTCGAGGTGGACCAGGCCGGTGAGCTTCGTCTTCTGGGTGATTGCTTTGAGTTTAGGATGGAGGCTGACGAGATGGCCCAACGGAGCGTTGGTTTTCACGGTAAAGGCAAAGGTCCTGGATCCGTCGTTTAAGAGGGAACCTCCCATCTGGAGGGTTTGGCCGGTGGGGAGATTGGCCGTCAGCGTATCGGTCTCGACCTTATCCGCGGAGATCTTCAGATGGCCTGTTAACTGTCGCAATTCTCCCAGAAGGGGTAACGGTCCTACGGTCATCGGATCGAAATGGACGCCACCCTGAAGGTGCTTCCAGGGAGGGACGCTCTCGTGCGGCGCGAAGGGCCCGCTTAAGGTGATCTGGAGATCTCCTTGGCCTTGGAGCCATTCGAGCGATTCCTGACCTGCCACCGAGCGTAAGGGGTGGCGGATTTTCCATTCCAGTCCCTTGGTTTGGAAGAATCCCTTTAAGCCAAACGGCCCCTCGGTTTTTCCCGAGGCCTCCAGGTCGAGGAGTCCGGTTCCGTTTAAAGAATCGATCGCCTGAGCCCCTTTCGGCGGTAGAAACCCAAGGGCAGCCTTGAGCGGAATTTCCGTTTGGCTGGCCAGCTTAAGATCCCCTTCTCGAAAATCGTAGGTTCCCTCTACCTTCCAATGGATCGGCGCACTGGAGGCCAATTCCCCCGTTACGGACCACTGGATTTTTTCCGGCTGGGTGAAGCTCGCCTGGCCCTTCAGCTTCTGAAAGTCCAGGGTTACCGGCAAGGGGGATCCTCGTCGGACGATCTGAATCTGGCCATCCACCAGGTTGACCAAAGGGACCAGCACCCGGCCCTTCACCGGTTTGGCGGCCTTGGGGATTTGGGTGGTCCTTAAGCTCCCAAAGTTCCAGAGGCCGTGGGAGTCTTGAATCAGGGTGAGGTGGAATCCTACGATCTTTACCGATGGGATGAGGAACCTTCGCTCTTTGAGGAGCTTGAAGGAAAGGATCGGAGCAGACAGCTCATCCACCTGGAGAAAGGGTTGCCTTCCGTATCGGGCATCTTCTTCGACCGTGATGTCCTTGAGGACAATCCCCTGGAGGAGATGCGCCTGAACCGATCCGATCGTGATCCTTCGGCCTAAGGTTTGGAGTCCCAACGCCTCGGCCCATCCCTGGATCTTGGTGGGCAGGATCACGCGGTTGACGTAATAGAGGCCGCCGGCCAAGCCGCCGACCACCAGGGCGACGAGAAGCAAGGGGAGCCCCCGTCGTCTTAGTTTCCTCAACACCCGCTGTTTTCTCCAAGTTTTTGGATCGTGGGTTTCCATATGGAATCAGCCCCATTATACATGCCTTTCCTCTTCCCAACATTGCGCCTACCCATTAGAATGGAGGCGTCCCTTCCTTCGGAAAGGGGGGTGTGTTGGGGCGTGCTGAGGAAACGGACGATCCCCCCATGGGAAATCCTCCCCTCCACTGGAAAAGGGGGGTGTTGGGGGAAATGGGAAATTTCCCCCAACGAGACATTCGAGGTGCGAAGCACCTCGCCTTAGGGATGGGGAATTATAGGGGGAAGACCTGGGTCTTCCCCCTATAACGAGTTTGGCGAGATTTTGTGATGGTCTGAGTCATCGGGCACTGTTCTAAGAATTTGGAAGACAACTGAAACTCTATTTGTACTCGCCAAACTCGTTCGGGGCGTAGCTCAGTTTGGTTTAGAGCGCTGCGTTTGGGACGCAGAAGTCCTCGGTTCGAATCCGAGCGCCCCGATTATCGCGCCTGTAGCTCAGTTGGATAGAGCGACTGCCTTCTAAGCAGTAGGCCGGCTGTTCGAATCAGCCCAGGCGCGCTGTTTGCTCTTGAACGGCCACGTCTCACTCCGACGTGGTACGATGGTAACTTTAACGGCTTCTATGGTGGCTATGGTGTAATGGCAGCACGAGAGATTGTGGTTCTCTCTGAGCGGGTTCGAATCCCGTTAGCCACCCCAA
>CAYJWF010000020.1:0-32048 GCA_964373805.1 uncultured Planctomycetia bacterium
CACCCCCGAATCCCTTAACCAAGGCTTTGCCGGGAATCCGTTTGGCTTTGGGCAAACCATGGAAACCATCGGGTCAAATCCCGCCGCTTTCCAAAAAGGGCTGGCGTTTGCGAAAACCAAAGGTCTGGATCGAAAACTCTTGGGACGGATCTTTCAATCGAGCCCTCAGCTGCTGCTGGATACCTTCACGATCCTCTCCGGAGATAAGGAGCCGCCGAAAGGGGACCTTTCGGCTTTTGTCTCCACCCTGCCCCTTTTTTACGGTAAGACCCCTCCGGAGCTGGCCGTGGGTTCGCAGCAATTCGTGAAGATGTGGATTTGGGACGGTTTTCGCCAGGGAAGGGAAGAGGCAGATCTGGAGGCCGATCTGAGGGGCAAGATCCTCCCCGGGCTTCGGGCCCTGGAGGACTTTAACGATCTGCCCATGCAGGGGGCCGAACTTGCTCTAGACCCCTCCTCACCGTTAAACGATGAGCGGATCGCCCAGTCGGTATTCTTCACCCAGGTGCATGTTCCGACCGGTCTTAGGCCAAGCGAAGGCAACGAGATGAGGCTCTTGCCCTCCAGAATCCCCATCCTCTACCTGATGCTGGTGGCGCACTCAAGGCTGGGCCTGATCGACTGGAATACCAACTGGGCCCTCACGGTGCAAGACTCCCTGGATCAGGAGACCCTTTTTCTCCTGACGCCCCTTCTTTTCGGGATCGGTCTGATTCCGGAAGGGGTGCGTTTTGATGCCCCTCTAGCCGGTGATGCGATCTCGATCGCCAACGCCTATGAATCGTACATTGGGCAGACCCTGGGCCCGGATGGAAAACTCCTGCCGGGCAGAACCCAAACCTATTTCTCCCTCTTGAGCAACGCCTGGGTCCCCTATGTGGTCAAGGAGCTAAAGAAAGCAAATCCTCATAGCAATCTCACTGAGGAGCTTCTTTTCACCGACGCCCTCCGCTTCCAGCTGGAGTGGTTGGCCTATGGTTCGCTGGGAGCCTTTGAGAAACTGGGGAAGAGACAGGCAGGGGGGATGGCAAAGGTCTATGGAGAGATCAAGCCGACATTTTACAGATTCTACGAAGGGCTTAGAGATAAAGCGGGAAGACATCTCCTCGATGAGCAGGAGATCGGCTTGATCATGGGGCAACGCGATCCGTTTGACCGCTCAGGCGGTACCACCCCCTACAAGTTAAATCAGGCCCAGGCGCGACCGGTCCTTGAAAAGCTCAGGACCAACCTCTTAGCCGAAGCCGACTTCTCCTCCCTTCAAGCGTATCAGCAGTTGGCCAGAGCGGCGCTTAAAACGCTCCGGGAGATGTATTACCGCCTCCATCCCGAAGCCAAACACCTTTTCGAAAAGGCCTTCCTCACCAGCCTGCCTCCTGCCCCCGCCGGCCTGGAGGAGGGGAAGATTACCAGGAGAGAATTCCTTGCCGGCACACTCGGAGCTGCTGCCGTGGTTGCCGAAACTCCTGCCGGGATGAAGGAGCAGCGGGAAGAAATCCGGTCGGTGTTCGATCGACTGCTGGAAGATTCAAAGATGCAAGAAACCTTGTTTGAGAAGGGCTGGGTATCTTTGGAACCGAACCAAGCTGGGGCATTCGGTTATCAGGCCGTTGGTGGGTTTGTAATCGCCGGCTCGGCTAGGGTGACCGATAGCAGTCATATGATTATCGTCGACGGCGACTTGGAAAATCCAGCAGCCCAGAAAGCCCTGCCCTGGATCGATGGCGGGGAGACCGCCCTTGAGGTAGTCCGGAATGCAGCACTGCTGAGGGCACGCCAAGGAGATCTGCCGGTCTTGGAAGCAGAACCTGGGTTGACGGTGGCACAGGTGAACGCGCTGCTTGCCGAGATGGGCCTGACAGGTCCCGGGACCCCTCGAGTGGTGATCGGGGACAAAGGTAAAGTGGCAGCCCTTCCAGTCATCGCCTTCCAGCTTTTTGCCGGCGAAGCCGGATTGCCTGCCGTCATCGTCTTAAGCGTTGCGGTCCAGCTCCAGGATAAGGCTGGAAACACCTACACCTTGATCCTCATGGCGTAAATCCTGTACGCACCCGTTCCCCCATCAAAATGGTAAATTGGTCGGCGTTGGGGCGGAATCTTGAGCAAGGCAGAAGGCCACGTCGAAGGGTCGTCCCGCGGAGCGGAGCGAAGCCCCGCGGGGTTGTTTTGCGAAGCAAAACATGCGGGGTCGGCCACTCCTTAACCAACTTAATCACGGTCAAACCGTTCCTCAAAGAAATGCATCAAATGAAGCATTTCCGCTCGGGCCGAGCTGGGAAATGATGCATGGATTCATTTCGTGCCTGCCTGCCGGCAGGCATTCCGGCTGTATCATTTCCTCGATCTGCTAACACCCTGCTAACACTTTTTTGTATGCAACCTGTTGCAAATAAATGCGTTGCAAACGCATCTTTAAACGCCCTGTTTTAACATGATTTCTGCTAACGTTCGTGTTTACTCTGCCTCGGTAGAAACGAGCGGGTAATACCGCACCTTGGGAGGCATCCCATCTCGTCGGAGAAACCCGCCTTTTTCCGCCGACCATTTCTTGAGATAGCGCGATACCTCCACACGTGCTGTCTGCGATTCCCCAAGCCCCAGCAGTTCTCGACATTCCTTGGGAGAAATCGAACCGTGGTCTGCAATGAACGCTTTGACCATCTCTGCGTACCAAATCGGATTCAGACCCCTCGTCTTTGTATACGCCGCCTTGCCGAGAAGATCCTTTGCGATACCTTTCGCCAGATGGTACGTAGTCGCCTTGGCCTTACCACGCCTTTCCAGCACGCCCACTCGGGGCTGCGCCAGTTGATCCAACGCAGCCCGCGCTTCATCTCGAGGTAACTGGAGCAAATCAGAAGCTGCGGGGGTATCTATAAAAGCATTCTCTCGAAGAAAAGAGAGAACCAGGAGTCCGTCCAGCTCGATTTCCTTTCCCTGTTGCTTCCACTGCGCAACGAGACTAGCCATCCGTTTATCAAAGCTGCCGTTATAGATGTGAAGTGTGACGCGCAAGCCGTCCGTGTCGTATTCTGGAATATGTTTTCCATACGAGAGCATCGGAATAAAGATGCGCCGGCGGCCAATCCCTGCTCGTTCCACAAGCCGTAACTTCTGAAATGCCTCTGCCAGTGTTCGGTTTCGGCTAATCGGTTCGTGCCTCAAGATATTCTTGGGAGTGATATCGGCCAGAAAGCTGCCCGGGCTGGTGATGACCAACTCCCGTGGGGCATGCCGAATGAAAACCTCCCCCGGATCTGAGTAATCCCGGTGAGTTACAGCATTCAAGACAGCTTCGCGTACCACCTCTAACGGATAAACCGGTACCCGGAGTTTGAAAAGGCCGATAGTTAACTCATGTTCCGGATTGGACGGCCCCATAAAGGCCTGCTCGATCCGCTCAAGCGCGTTCAATAACCCAAGACGATAGGAATCATTGCGCGCCACTTGGGTCTCGGAAACCTGATAGACATAATGCACCAGATGCTGCGGACATTTCTCCGACAGAATCTGCTCGCGCCCAAAGAGCAAGAGCCCTGCATGCGTAACCCGCCCTCCGCGGACAGCACCTAATCCGATCAGGAACGTCGGCTGAGAGATTTGGGCGTATGGACTCGTAAAGCCCGCGACGCCAGATGTCGAGACTGTACCTGTCTGCTCCGTGGATGGCTTGGGATCGTCCCTTCACATCATTTCTGATGCCAAATACAATGACTCCGCCATCGGCGTTTGCCATACACGCCGCATATTCGACAGCCAGCTGCATGCTGTCCTTGGGGCCCTCCCACGGCTTAAACTCCAAAGTGGTAGTTTCCAGATCTTCGGCCACCATCTCGTTAAGCCGATCCAACAGACCCAGGATTTCGACGTTCGTCGGAATAGTCGCTGCCGCCTCTTTTTGTTCTTCCCTCTGAACTGAGCTAAGTTTCCATTCGTAAGCCGATTGATCCAGCGCTCGAACTGGTCTTTTTGGAACCGCCAGACGCCGCCTATCTTGAAGGCAGGCAGCTTCCTCTGGCGGGCTAGGCGTGTAACGCTAAATGGGTGAAGTTTCAGAATTTTGGCGACTTCGGTTGGGGTCAGCGTTTCCATCGCATGACTTCCTCCAGAAAGGTGGAACAAATTGTATCAAATCAAACGTGCGGACTGGGGAGAATTCTTATGTCCGTGGTACACTGGAGCCGGTTAGGAGGCCCACATCAAAAGCCGATCCGGCAGATCAGGTGCAGGCGCGGGCGATCCTTCTCGCTGTCCCGATCACCGATCGCCCATCCCCAGTCGATCTGAAGCACCGATTCCTGGGTAGGACGAAGCCGCAGGCCAAAGCCGACCCCACTTAACCGCATATCGGCATCCTCATTGGCTCTCGGATCTCGAAGGAACCCCTCGGCAAAATCCCAGAAGGCGACCCCCAGTAGAGACCGCCGCAGCCGATCCAACAACGAGGTCCCGCCACTCGCCACCGAGCCGGGGAGAAATCGGTCCACCGGCGCCCGCAGCTCCACCGTTGTCTGGAAACCTTGATCGGCCAGGAACTCCCCTTCCGGATAGCCCCGCACCGTATCGAACCCGCCCAGACGGAACTGCTCGGCAGGGACCAAGCGATCGGTGGCGATCTGCCCGGAACCGCGGAATACCCAGGAAGTTCCCCAAGGGCCGGATTGAACGCGGACGAAGTTCACCAACCAGCGGACAAAGGAGCCTCCGGTTTTCGCCCGACTGGTGGAGGGGTCCTCGGGATGAGAGGCGCCAAAGAGGGAGCCGATCCCCCAGCGAAGCTGCTGTGAGAAGAAGCTCCGACCGGTGGAATCTTGCCGGAGGAGATTGGTCCCTCCATAAAGCACCCGCAAATCGTCCTTCGAGGTGGTGGAAGCGTCCGAGCGGGTTCGGACCCTCTTGACATCGAAACCGCTCAAGGCCTCCAACTCGAACCGGCTTCGACGGATCCAAGGAAAGATGAACCCCGGACTCACCGTGACGGCATCCCCGCGGGCCAACAAGCTTTTGGAATCCCCGCCTAAGGAGGATTTGACGCCGCTTACGTCCAAGGTCGCCGAGACCCCGGAAGGGGTTAGGGGCCGCAGATAACTCAACGTCCCACCGGCTAATCCGGCAAACTCAGTCACCAAGCCACGGACGACCAGCTGATCGTCCCGGCCGGTCAGATTCCCATGCGAAAGGAGTAGATTCTGCCGAATCTGCCCGGTCACCTTGGTTCCCAAGGTATCGACGCCGTAACCGGCGTGAAACGGCCGCCGATCGCTGACCTTAAGGATCCCATCGGTCGTCTCCGGTTGAGCGCCTCGGATCAGGATCAACTTCACCTTCCGATCCGGATGCCCATTCAAACGGCGCAGCCCCTCCTCCAGTCGGGCGAGCGACAGGATCTCGCCGGACTTTACCCGGATCTGTCGCTTGAGAAGCAGGCTGGAAAAGTAGCGGTTGCCTTCCACCTGAATCTCACCGACCTTGCCTTCGATCACCCGAATGCGGATCAGCCCTTCTCGAATCTCTTGGGTCGGGACAAAGGCGCGGGAAGTTACGTAACCTTTTGATCGATACCAACGGGTAATCCCTTCGGCTGCTTCCTGAAGCTCCTTCAAGGTCACGGTCCGATCCACGATCGGCTGGACCAACCCTTTGAGGGCCTTATCCGGAAGCAGGGTGGCCCCTTCTACCGCCACTCGTGTCACGTGGAATTCGGGCGCCGGAAACGTGGGAACTGGGATCGGTTCCTCAGGAGGCAATTCCACGGACAAAGGTTCTCGGGCGGGAAGTTCCAGTTCTCGAGGTCGCCGGAGGCGTTCCTCCTCGGATCCCACCTCGGTGTCGCGCGGCGTCGCCGCCCATCCGTTTCCCACCGGTGCCAGGGTCAGACAGATCAAGAAAAATAGGGACGCTCCATTTTGGGACAGTCTGGCTTCAGTGGGTATGTCCCTTTTTAGAGCGTCCCCGTTCATCGGCCGATCCACCCTCGCATCGTCGTCGCCCACCACGGTCGATCCGGCATGATGGGATTAGGGTATCACAGGGCGTACTCCTTATACCAGCGATGGCCGAAGAAGCCTCTTGCCTTCTCCACAAACGGGACGTAGGTGCCGGCCCAGGTGATCGTCTCCTCCCCAAAGGTGTCGTTGATCCGATCGAGGGCCTCGATCAGGCGCCTTGAGCGACATCGATCCTCCCATAAATCGGGGAGATCCTTGAAACGCCTCAGGTTCGACACGGCCACACCGAGAAGCCGGATCGGCCTGATCGTCCCCGCCTCCTCGACGAGTCGACACGCCACCCGATGGATGGCCTGTCCCTCGTTGAAAAACTCGCCCACCGTCCGCTGCCGGTGAAACGTGGTGAAATCGCTGAACCGAACCGTCACCGAGACGGTCCGTCCCCAGTAGCCGCCGGCCCGCAAGCGACGACCCACCTTCTCGGAAAGTTTCAGCAAGGTCCCTCGAATCAAGATCGGATCCCGGGTGTCCCGATCCAATGTGTAGGCGTGCCCCATCGACCGGACGACCTCTGGCGCATCGGCCGGCAACACGGGGCTCTCATCGATCCCCAGCGCCATCCGATGAAGGAGTTGGCCGTAGAATTTAAACCGTTGGGTGAGATTCCCCACCGGCACGCGGGCCAGCTCCCCTAAGGTGGTCACCCCCATTTGAGAAAGGGCCAGCGTCAGATGGGGCCCGATCCCGGAAAGGGACTCCACCGGCAGCCTCTCCAAACAACCCGGAATCTCATCCGGATGGATCCGCCCGATCCCAGCCGGTTTATTCAACCGGGCCGCCAACTTCGCCAAAAGTTTGTTGGGGCCGATCCCCACCGTGCAGGAAAGCCGGTGCCGATCCTGGACCTCCTGTCGGATGCGCTGCGCGATCGTCTCGGGGGAACCTCCGCCACAAAGATCGGCGGATCCGCCAACTATTTTGGCGGAGAATCGAGACCAGGTGTCCGTCACATCGAGAAACGCCTCATCGATAGAGACCACCTCCACCAGGGGGGTCCATCGCTCCAGGCTGCGAAAGATTCGGCCGGCCACCGCCACATACCGGTCCATATGCCCTGGGACAAGGACCGCCTGGGGACACAGGGCCAGGGCTTTAAAGACCGACATCCCGTTCTGAATACCGAAGGCCTTGGCCTCGTAGCTGCAGGCGGCCACCACGGACCGTTTCTTGGGACTCCCACAGACGATGACCGGCTTTCCTTTTAACCTCGGGTCGCTCGCCTGCTCGCACGACGCGAAAAAGGCATCCATATCCACCAAAAGGATGATCCGCTCCTTCACAGCAGCCCCCTTAAAGAGTATACAGACAAAAGTCTACAATTCGAAGACAAAAAAGAAAAGGGGACAGGTCAATCCGCCCCTTAAGGATCAGATGACCGGTTGAGGCTGGCCACCGCTAGAAAGTAGCGTCTGAATCAGGGTAAGCAGGGTATCAAACTTCAAGGGCTTCACGTAATAGCTGTCGGCCCCGGAATCGAGGGTCGCAACCAAGTCCTGCGCCTGGGTGTGGGCGGTGATCACCAAGACCGGGATCTTCTGGCACCGCTCGTCGGCCTTGAGAAGCCGCAACACTTGGTAACCATCCAGATGGGGAAGGGTAAGATCCAACAGGATAAGATGCGGAATCTCCTGGCGGGCCACCTCCAAGGCGCTGGCTCCATCCAAGGCGGTTAAGACCGTATAGCCCTGGGTCTCGAGCCCCCCTTTCAGGGACTCGATGAGACCGACTTCATCATCGACCAATAAGACCTTGATCTTTTCGGCCATCGCATACTCCTCACTTAAGGATGGCCGATGGATTCAAAAAAGGCAAGAGGCGGTGCCAAATGGCTTGGTGAGAATTTTATACAGTGCGCCAGCGCAAGGCGCCGGTCACGGCGAGAGCCAAAAGGAGGAATCCCAACGCGGTCGGCCCCCAGGGATGTCCGATCCAGGTCTTGGCGGCCGCAACGAGGGTCGTCATCCAGACGAACCAGAGGAAAAGGGCCCTCAACTGATGCGGCAGCCACGAGGTGACGAAGAGTCGGCCCCGTTGAATCTGCCACCAGCCCCAACCGGCTAACCCGATGAGAACCAGCCAGAGGATGGCCCAGACGATCTTTCCTACCACCACCGGCAGATACGCCTTCTCGGCAATCCAGTAGTCCAGGTTATTGGCGATCAGCCACGTCGGGAGAACCCACAGGAGCCACACCAAGGCCAGCCACCGTTCCAGGGGACGGATATTCACCGGCAAGGTCCAAGCCGGCTCCAGCGTCAGGGCCGTCACCCCTAGGGTGAGCCCCCCGGAGAGACCGATCACATGTTCCCCCACTTTCCACCAGTCGATCGGAATCCCGGTGGCGAGCCCAATCCCTTGAACCCAAGCCGCCAGCGGAAACCCCAGACCAAAGCCAACCGCCCCGGCCACCGCCAGCTTAAGCGACGTGCGATCTGACCGCCAAACCCCGACGTAGGCACTCAAAAGGGCCCAGACCGTCAGCAGCACAACGGCCATCAGTTCCCGGGTCGCCAGATCCTGCGGCCCTTTCAAGGCGCCCCAAAGAAGTCGGTCCACCAAAAACCAGACGAGGAATAATCCTCCACCGATGGTCACCCGCTCCCAAATCCGGTACTTCGGCAACGCCAACCCCAACCCAAGCCCCAGGGAACCTAAACCTCCCCAGGCAAACCCGATGAGCCCTAAGGAAAGGATTGCTTCCCAGGAACCTTGATAGGCCAGCGAAATGAACCGACCGTAGCTTAAGGCCCCACCGATGGCGAAACTCAACGACCCGATCACCGCCGCCCCGATCCAACGGGGTCCTCCGGTGACGGCCCCTAAGCTTAAGCCCACCATCGCCCCCGCGATGGAAGCTCCCCGTTCATGGCCGTGCTGACCCCTTAAGCCCCAGGCCAAGGCCAGGCTTAACGCCACCACCGCCAGTTCCCTCCATTTAAATCGGAGCCTCATGCTGCCCCCACCCTAGCAGAGGGAGCTCTCCCGGTCAAGTGGATGGGGCCAGCCCGGAGCAGGGGTCTCCTGTCTAAGGGTCGTAAAAAAACGGACACCCGACCTCGCCAAAGGGATACGGCGAAGTCAGGTGTCCGTCGGGCAACCGGCACACGCACCGTCACCGGTGTATCTTCAAGAGGCTTCTTCTGCTTACGCTGACCGAGCTGACGCTAAATAGGCGTTGCGCTCTTCCTCTAACCTGCTCGCTACCCCAACCGCTAGCGGCTTCTCCACCAAAGGTAAGGTCTGGGAAAAAATGGGCTTTTGATCAAAAGATACAGCCCTCTCCACGGAACCGGTTGGTGGGGAAAAAGGAAAGCCTGTGAGCGTAAGAAAGAGTGCTATCCACTTGTCGACTGGCAACCCTGTTATCATCTCTCATCATCTCCTTTGAACTTCAAAGCTACCTTTAGTATGGCCGGCCCCCACCCAAAATTCAAGAGGGGAAAGCCAAATTCTTTGACATTCCGGGAACCGTATGGTAAGGTCAAGGCATGGTGGATACCACGACGATGCCATCCGTCCGCATAAAGTGGGACAGCGCTGCCGGGTTCGTGCTGATGCATCTGGCCGCATTGGGGGCCTTCTTTACCTTCAGTTGGCCCGCCTTCTGGGTTTTCTTCACGCTCCAGTGGGTGACCGGGGCGCTCGGAATCTGCCTCTGTTTCCATCGGCTGCTGACCCATCGCTCCTTCCACCTCTGGAAACCACTCGAGTATCTGTTGGCGGTCTGTGGGTGTCTGGCTTACCAAAACGGCCCCATCAAGTGGGTGGCCATCCACCGGCTCCACCATGCCCGCTCCGATCAGCCGAACGACCCCCACAGCCCCACCAAAGGTTTCTGGTGGGCCCATATGGGGTGGCTCTTCGCCTTCAACGATGAGCTGGACGTTTACGAGCGGTATCGGGTCTATGCCCCGGATCTGGCCCGCGACCCGGTCCACCGTTTCCTGAACGCCACCCACGGCTGGTACCAAATAATCCTGGCCTTCCTCCTGTACGCCTGGGGTGGCTGGCCGTTTGTCTTCTGGGGAATTTTCCTGCGAACCGTGTTCATGTGGCACTGCACCTGGTTGGTCAACTCCGCGGCACACACCTGGGGATACCGGGTCTGGGCGACCGGCGATCAATCGACCAACAACTGGTGGGTGGCCCTGCTCACCTACGGAGAGGGCTGGCACAACAATCACCACGCCTTCCTGCAATCCGCGGCTCATGGCCTGGCCAGGTGGGAATGGGATCCCACCTACTGGACCATTCGGGCTCTGGCCATGGTGGGTCTGGCCTCCAACATCCAGTTGCCTACGGATCAGCAACGAACACGAGCCTCTCCACTCTCCACTGCTCGCTTGCCTGACCGAGAGGCGGTAGGCCGCGCTGATGTGCGGCACATCCCTGGACTGGCCGCTGGCGCAGCGGCTGGCGCTGTCGGAAGCGCCACCACGCGCCCCGGCGCAGCCAGAAACGTAGAGGTAGCCGCCTAAAGGGTTACCGTGGCATCCGCCGAGCATCTTCCAACAGATCCTCGATCTCTCGGTTTACCGCCCCGAACTGTTTCGCCACCCGAATAAACAGAGGGCACTCCTCATACCGCTCCGCTAAGAGCGCTTCCCTTAAGTACAGAAGCGCCGTCAGTTTGACCGGGTCTTTCTCGACGACACCCCAGGTCGGCGATCTGGCACTCTCTTGAATCGTTGGCATCGGTTTTCCCTCCTGAATATCCGCTACAAAGATTGGCGGATTATTTTCAGCCAGAGACTTACGTTCACTTCGTTCCGTAAGTCTGGGCTTCAAATAAAAAAGCCCATGATCCTGATTCACCGATCATGGGCTTTAAGGTTTCCTCAAGAACTTTTGTTAACGACTAGCTGGCTTTGATCTCTTGCCTCCTGTAAAGCCCGTGATCGGCTTCGCCCTATGACGTAGACAGGTGAAGGCCGTCTTCCGCCACATGGTCCGCCACAAAACATGGCGGACTCGCCAATTGTTGTGGCGAGCAACCGCCACGATGACAGGCTCGTAGAAACCTGAACCGACTCCGTTTGACCAACTCATCGCTTGACCTTTTTTAAGATGATGATGGCCGATTTCGATGGATTTTACCCCATCGAAATCGCTTTTTGTTACAGGACCTTAAAAGGCGTTACGCGCTCAGACGCTTGACGTTCGAGGCTTGCTCGCCCTTCGGGCCACGGGTAATCTCAAACTCCACCGACTCTCCTTCTCGGAGCGTCTTGAAGCCATCCCCCGTGATCGCGCTGTAATGGACGAACACGTCCTTACCGTTCTCCGGGGTGATGAACCCATAGCCTTTCTGGTCGCTAAACCACTTCACTGTTCCTTTTGGCATACTTTACTTGGTTAACCTTCCTTTCTTCGAGCGTCCCTCAAGGCCCTGCAAACAACAAGCGACCGTCAGTCTGAGTACCACCGACGGTCGCCTTTATTAAAACCTACGTGTTCCAAGTACCTCGGGTACCTCTCAAACTTACTCCGATAGTGATTAAACCACACCTCCGGCCGTCTGTCAAGCTGATTTTACGGAGAAAGAGCTATTCGAAACGGGCCAGGTCGAAGCAGACGGTGACGAACGGGTCCCAATCGCCAAGATCCGAGCCGGTGGCCCGGAAGGTGAGCACGTACAGCCGATCTTTGACCGTCTGATAGTAACTTAACGTGCGGACCGCCCGACGGCGGGAGGCCTCGGTGTAGGCGTACCCACCCATCACGTAGCGATCTGCACCTCGCTGGTAAACAGGACTCACCGGCTGAATCACCTTCTGTGGGTCGGAGATCCGTTCGAACGCTTGGGTTAAAAAACTTAAAGCGACCTCCTCCGGTTTTGGTCGAGTCTCGATTTGTCCGACCCGGTGAGAGGCCCGCTCGTACCGAATGTACAAAAGACCGGTCTGGAAATCGGAGAACGGCCGCTTCACCGGATCCTCGGTAAACAACGCCTGGTATTCCCCCGGCTTCTGATCCAACCCATAATGGGCCCAGCCGGCTGGAACACAGAAAGCGACCCCCTGACCGGCCGGCTTAAACCAGCGAAGGAGAGTTCCACTTTCTCCCTGAAGGGACCGGAGGCTTTGCACGAAGTAACGAGCCGTTTCCAATTGCGGGGACTCGACGAGCGCCCGTTCAGCGAGCTGCAAGGCCCGACCTTGATCTCCTTGGCGGTAGGCCGCTTTCGCGTAATTCAACAGGACCTGCGGATCGGCCGGCTTAAATTGAAGCGCCCGCAAGAAGGCTTGGGCTCCTTCGGCCGGCTGCCCGATCCCCAATGCCACTTCCCCTAACGCGGATTCCAACGAGAAGGTCGAAAGACCCATGGAGCGAGCCCTTTGGTAGGAGCGGGCCGCTTCCTCCAGCTTCCCAAGGCTCTGGTGCGTCCTGGCCACCAACGCGTGGAGGGAGGCTTCCTCCGGATAGATCCGTATCGCTTGAAGACCCTCGGTTAAGGCACGACTCACCTGGCCCGCTTGAAGGAATCCCTCTATGCGAGCCTGGTACTCTTCCGGGGGGAGCACCTCTTCGGGAAGCGGCGGGATTCCCACCGTTCCGCCGAAGAGGGCCAGATGAAAGATCGCCTCGGAGAGTGGTTCGACCTCCTCTTTTTCCACCCAACGGCCGTAAAGGACCAGCGCCCCAAAGAGATCGGTACCGGGATCGTAAATCCCCAAGCTGTAACCGACCAAGGCCCTGCCCTGGGGATCCTCTCCCTTGGCCTCCCCCAGGCAATAGGTGGCCTGACCTCGGATTCCCACCCAGGGATTCACCTGAATCTCTCGACCCGACTCCGGAATCTCTTTCAGGAACTCCACGCTTAGATACCGGATAAGCTCGGAGGAATCGCGGGAAATCGTTTTGTATTGGACCTCTGGGTTGGGTCTCGTAGCGTAATACCGCCTTCGGCCCCGCTCATCCTCCTCCCCTGGCCGCCAGGAACCCCGAAAGAGCTCCGGCATGGGGTGGTGGCTCGCGTTCTGGTAGACCCTTAAAAGCAAAACCCGACCCACTTGGAATCTTCCCTCTGGATCCGGGGAAGGATCCGAGAAGCTAACGGTGGTCACCTTTCCCACTGGACCCAGACGTTCCTTGACCTGCTTGACCCACCCGCCGGGATAACAGAGTTGGATGCCACTCGCCGGATCGGTGGTCCAAACCATCTGAGCGGCCCGATACTGCCCGGTGAGACCGAGGAGGGCATCGAGGGCGCGATGCGCTTCGAGGTCGGTGGAATCCAATTGCCGTACCCGCTCCAACCACCGGATGGCGGATTGGCCTTCTCCGAGATAGTAATGGAGATACGCGAGCGTCTTCATACTTTCCTGATCGTTCGGGCGAAAATCGACCACCTTTTCTAAAAAGGCCCTGGCCTTCTCCCACTCCCCGAGGTAGAAATAACTCATCCCCAACTCTCGGTAAACGGCCGGATCCTTGGACCCTGCCTCCAAGGCCGATCCAAAAGAGGAGACAGCTTCCTTAAAACGACCCTGAAGAAACTCGGTTTTCCCAAGAACCGCGTGAAGGCGGGCCGAACGGGGGTACCGCTTCAAATCCTCACGGCTCAAGGCCGCGGCTTTTGCGTAGGACTTCGACTCGAGATGGGTTTCGAGTCGGGCGAACTCTTGGGGGGGAGGATCCACGGAGCGCCCGCAGGAGGTAAGAAGCCACAAACTAAGGAAAACTTTTATGCACCTCACGGCTGTTCTTCAGGAGGCTCTTCCAGGTGATGAACGTAACACTCGGGACAGACGTAGAGGATGTCGCTTCCCTGTTCGAAGATCTGGAGGAGGTCGTCCTCCACCGACTGCCCACATAGATCACAGGCAATTTTCACCCCACCACCTCCGGTTCGAAGCGGACCAGTTCCATGCGGGCCTGGGGCGAGCCGGGGCCTCCCATCGGTCCCAGGTACCGGACCCAGAAATGGGGAGGATCGGTGGTGCACCAGAGGGTCAGCTTCGGCACAACTCCTCTGATGGGGAGGAGACGAAGCGGCCCCAGATCGGGCAACAGTTCCACCCGATGGCAGTGAAAGGTTCCGGCCGGGGTGGTGACCGTCTCGGTGCCGCGCACCCAGGCCCGCATCCAAAACCGACGGGTTGGAGAAACGACCAGTTGGCATTCCCCGGCCGGGTTCTCGTTAAAATTCAAGGTCCGAGCCCAGTGAAATAGGAGTTCATCCGGAAGAACCTGGGTAGTCAAGGGAAATTCCCCGGACACCGTCGGACCATTCATTTCCACATCGCGGTACCGAATCCGCCGGCGCTCCGGATCGGCTTTGAGCTCGATCCGGCTCAACAGCTGGCCCCGTTCCGTCCAGCGGGATCCCTCCATCGAATCGATCTTCATCTCAGGAATCGCGAAAAAAACCATCCGCTTCTCCCAGCCGACCGGTTCCTTGTACTTAAGCGGTTGTCCTTGGCCTCGCTCCACCACCTGAACCTTCGTTTGGCCGTCCCCTTGAGTGACCGTGGTCTGCCAATCGACCTTCCATAGGAATCGACCGCTTCCCGCCTCCAAGGCTCGGTACGATCCCTTCTCCCGAGCGTAGGGCCATCGCTGCGCAGGAAACTGTTCGACGCTCTTGCGAAGGGCCCACACCGGCTCGCCGGAAACGAACAGGGTCAACCCCAGAATGGATATCGCCAGGACCGTTCCTCTAACCACACCCCGATTTTACCAACAGTGTCAGACACCGTTCCATCTTTTTAAAAGTGGCTCGGTGTCTGACACCAACGCAACAGGCGGTTCAGCCCTTCTTGGAATCGGTTGGTGGGAATAAGAAGGCTGAGCACCACGAACCCCGGCTCTTCAAAATCGAAGAAGTAGCCGGGATGGACGAGAACCTGCTCCTTCTTAAGGAGATCCAGGACAAAGGCCTCCTCGTCCAGAATCGCGGGGATTCGAAGGACCGCATTCCAGCCGCCGTCGGCAGCGAGAAGCTGGATCGGGCCATCTGGGGAAAGCCCCGCCTGCCCCGCTATGCGGGATTTCCCTGGATGAAAACTTCGAGGAAACGGCGGGACATCCCTGGATGAAAGCGAAGAGGAAAGTTGCTCAAGCAAGAAGCGGCGATTCGTTTGAATCCGCTTCCGAATCTGGGATTGGATCGAAGAGGCTAAGGCGAACCATCGTGGCAAGGCCAACTGGACCGGGGTGTTGACCGAAAGGTACGTGTCGGCAATCACCTCCAGACGCTCGATGGCTTCTCGAACTTGGGAGCGGGGCCCATCGACCACGATCCAGCCCAGTTTCATCTGGGGAAGGCCAAACGATTTGGATAGGCCCCCTAAGGAAAAGGTCAAGGTGGAGGCGCCTGGCACCTCGGATCCCTTTCCATAGAGATAATCGGCGAACACCTCATCGCAGATCAACGGGAGGTTATGCCTGCGACAGATCGAGAAGAGCTCTTTAAACTCCCCTGGTGTGACGCGAGAGCCGGTGGGATTATTAGGATGGACCACCACCACTGCCCGGGTTTTTGGCGAGAGGCCCTTCAAGAAACTGTCCCAATCGATCTGCCAACGGTTCTGGTAGGTCAACCGATACGCCACCATTTCCACGTCGTTTAAGGTGGCCAGATAGTCCAATAGGGGATAACTGGGTCTCGGAACCAGGATCTGATCACCCGGATCGGCGAGGAGTTTAAAGAGAAAGCTGTACGCCTCACTCGTTGAGGCGGTCAAGAGGATCCGCTCCGGATCGACCGAGATTCCTCTTTTGGCATAGAGTGAGGCTACCGCCTTGCGGGCCGATAAAAGTCCCTTCGGGTTCGGCTCGTAAACAAAAGATTCCGGACTGGCCAGTTCCGAAAGGAGTCTCTTAGGATAACGCAACCTACAGCAGGTAGGATTGGACTCGGTCAAGTCCAGGACCGGGAGATTCCTCTTCCTCATCTGCTCCAGTTGCCGTGTGATGGCGTTAGGGGTCAACGACCATTCGGTCCGTCGAGAGAACAGGACCCCACCACCTCCTTTCATGAATCTGTGGTGGGGTGGTATGATCAAAGTTCCCATGCGGATTTTAACGCTGAATACCTGGGGAACCCGGGGGCCGCAGGAGCGTCGTGTGGTCCTCCTTGAGGTCCTTAAAACCTTGCGGCCGGATGTCCTTTGCCTTCAAGAGGTGACCGATCCTTCCCTGTTGGATGCCCTGCCCTATCCGATGAGGGCTTATGCCGCCTCAGGCAGTTTGGCCGTCTTAAGCCGATTCCCCACGAAGGATCGCCGAGAGATCACCTACAAAACCATCTCCCTTCTAGAACCGCACCGTCGCCAGGCCCTGTTGACGGAAATCACTGTAGGATCCGATTCCCTTTGGGTCGTCACGACCCATCTGGCCTGGAAGGCGGAGGATGAGGCCTCGCGCGTGAGTCAAGTGGAAGAGCTCCTCCAATGGATCCAGCCGTTGGGAGATCGCATCCTCTTAGCTGGCGATTTTAACGCCGAACCTTCCTCTCCACCGATTCGACAAATCGTGGAAGCCGGCTTCACCGACCTGTTTGCCTATCTGCGGCCACAAGATCCAGGGATCACCTGGGACAACCGCAACCCCTTTATCCAATCCCATGAAGTGAAGTTCCCGGATCGCCGGATCGATTACCTATTCTTACACGAAAAGGCGTTGACGGGATTAAAGCCAACCCAATGCGAAGTGGTGGGCCGAATCCCGACGGCGGAAGGCCTCTTTCCTTCCGACCATTACGGAGTTCTCGCCACCCTTGGGGTCAGACCCCAAGGGGTCTGACCCCTTTACTATCGGCGTTCAAGGAGGGCCGCACCGGCTAGGGCGCCGGCGGTGCAGATCCCGATCAGGGCCCGTTTCGTGTGGGTATCGGCCAGGTAGCCTAAGGCCTGGTTGAGCATCCGGGCGCCCGTGGCTCCGAAGGGATGGCCATAAGCGATGGAGGACCCCCAGGGATTCAGCTTCGTTTCCTCCAAGCGGCCGGCATCGTACGAGATCCCGTACAGGCTGGTCCGATGCTCGGGGCTGTTGACCGCTTCCACGTTGGAGAGGATCTGGCCGGCAAAGGCCTCGTGCATCTCGAGATAGTCGATGTCGCTCCAACGCAAGTGCTGTCTCTCCAGGATACGAAGCATCGCCTTGCCCGGCCCCATGAGGAGGCCATCCGATGGATTCACCGCCACGAATTCAAAGTCGGTCAAGGTGCCATCGGGAGCAATCTGGCTTTCCAGGGCCGGTGAGAGGACAAACAGGGCCGCCGCCCCGTCGGTGAAAGGGCTGGCGTTGCCCGCCGTGATGGTGCCGGCCGGGCTTCGGTCAAAGGCGGCAGGCAGGGTCTTTAACGCTTCCATCGAGGTCTCTTCTCGGATTAAGGTATCTTTGGAAACGTTTCCCACCGAAATCAGTCGCGATGCGATCTTCGGCCGGGCCGCCACGGCATGTTGATGAGAGGCTAGAGCCAGACGATCCTGTCGCTCTCGTGGAATTCGGAAGGCCTTGACCATCAGCTCGCAATGTTCTCCCATGGTCAGTCCCGTCGAATACTCCTTGGCCGAGGGTGGCACAGGCCAGAACTTTTTCAGCGGGGTTTTCCAAAAGGCCTTGAGCTTCTCCAAAGCAGAGGCCTTGCCGGCGGCCACTTTAAAGAAACGGGAGGCCTCGTGGGTTAAGACCGGCCGGGCCGCCGAGAACGACTCCACTCCACCAACCAACGTGACCGACGGCTCCTCTGGAAACGCGTGATAGTAGCTTGCCGCATTGGCCGCTGCTTGCAAAGATGTCGCGCAGGCCCGCGAGAGGCTGTACCCTTCCACGCGATTATCCAGCTTTGAAGCCAGGATCGCCTCCCGGGCGATCGAGTAAATATCCGGATCCGGTACCACCATCCCCCAGATCACATGCTGGATCCGCTCCACCGGTACCACCTTCTTCTCGAGTATCCCATCGATCAGCCGGACGGAGAGATCCACCGCATTGAGGTGAGCATACTCCTTGCCCATCTTGACGAACGGTGTGCGGTACCCCCGTTTTAAGGCAATTGGCCTCATAAGAAATTCATCTTAGGATACCATGGAAGGAGAATCTTTAGGAGGGAACGGCCGCAAGGGATCTGACGACTATGCTGACGTCGACGACCACCAGGGAGGCTTTTTCAGCGCTCATCCCGCATCTGGCGGATCATCGGCGTGGAATCGGGTAGTGTCCCGTAACGCCGTTTCATCGACCCCTGAATCTTATCCTATGTCAACCAAAACGGAAGCTGCGGATGTAACGGCGTACCGCATCGTGAGAGCCGACCGTGGCGAACCAAACCGTTTCCTCCTGCTCCAGCCAGATCAAGCGTAAGCCTAAGCTCGCCCTTGCCTCCAATACCTTTCCGGTCGGGCCATCGTAGAGCTTCTTGATCCGAAGCCCAACAGGAGCCTTTCGGGTCCGATACCAATCCTTGACCTCCACAATCGCTGTTGCAACGAGCCGCTGAACATCCTGCGAATAACGTTGACAGGACTTCTCGAACTCCCGTTTGTACCAAAACGTCAACGGCGCTTCTTCCAGCGCTGAAGAAGATCACGAACGGCCTCCCTGTCCTTGGCCTTTACATCGCCCGGTTCCCGACGTTGTACCGCTCGGGCAAACCGCCCGAACGACTCCGGTGGAATCCGCTCTTCCACCTCTACAGGCTTCAGGCAGATGATCCCGTTGGTGTATTCAACGTCCACGTAGTCGTTCCCCTCCCGTAAGTGGGCCTGCCGGACAACCTCTTTGGGGATGGTCACCTGATTGCCCCGCGTCAACTTAGCCAACATGGTCAGCACCTCCACCTTGAGGATACCACGGAAAAAGTAAAAAAGGAAGTCCCTTTTACCGTTTTCGGATCAGAAGCAGACCGTCTCGGATGGTCAGGAGAATCGATTCGACTCGACGGTCGGCCCGGACCTTCTTGGCGAAGGCTCGGAGGGCCCTTGTGTCGGAGTCCTGAGCCTTCTTATCGAGGACGGCGCCACCCCACAACAGATTATCGGCCAGGATGATTCCACCCGATGGGACCCTGGGGAAAACCGCATCGTAATAACGGCCATAGTTGACCTTGTCGGCATCGATGTAGACCAGGTCAAAGGGACCCTTCAACGTCCGGATAAGGCTGAGCGCCTTTCCAACCATCAAGGTAATCTTCCTGCCGTAGGGGACCTGACGGAAGTACCGTTCGGCGATTGGCCGAATCGTTGGATCGGAATCGAGGGTAATCACCTGGCCATCCTCGGGAAGCCCTTCGGCGAAGCAGAGGGCGCTGTAGCCGACGAAGGTGCCAATCTCCAACACACGGCGGGCGCGCAAAATCTTAGTCAGCAAAACCAGGAGCCGCCCCTGCAAAGGCCCTGCAATCTGCTGGGGGATAGAACGGGTCCGATACGTCTCCTCCCGGAGGCGCCTCAAGAGAGGAGGCTCCGGCGCCGTGGCCGTTAACGCATACGCCTCGAGCAATTCCAAGGATGAAATCATGAAAAGACAAACCTGATGGGGTCAGACCCCTTGGGGTCTGACCCCTTTGTTAAATTGCTTGCTCCAGTTTTTTGGTAAGTGCTTCGATCTCATTGAGCAACTTCGAGGGCAGCAGGTTGGCTGCCGCTAACTCCTGTCGGACCGATTTAAGCGTTCCAATGAGACGACGGATCGTCGCCTGTCTGCGGATGGCCCGGGCCGCCTCCGGATCTGGTTCGACCACCTGCAGGAGCGAGCGAACCTGTTGGCGAACGAAGGGGGCCTCTTCGCCCTTTTCCAACACAAACGACCGGACCTTCTGGTAGCCGTCCGGGGAAACCTCTTGGCGCTTGCTTAAGAGCCGAAGGAGATTCACCGCCTCCGGACTGGGAAGGTTGGCCGGTGACTCTTCTGATAGACGCTTCAAGATCGTCGGCTCCTCTTTCTCCAGGAAATAGTAGGAGTGCAGGAGCTTCTTTGCCGTGGCCGTCCGGATCCCGATCTCTTTGGCGCAGTACGCCTCGAAGGTGAGATACCCCCATTCCCGGTACTTCTTCTCGCTGAACACCGTCCAGAGCATCCGACCCAGTTCCACCCAAGAAGACTTGAACCGTTTGGCCGCCTGAAGGGTCTCGTACCGAATCGTTCCCGGCTGAAGAGACTCCATCCGGTCTTCTAACCGCTGGATAGCCTTCGTCGTCATTCTACCCTCTCCACTTCAATGGAATCTCCATCGCGAATCGATTTCAACATCTGGGAATCTCCCTGAATCTTGCCCAATACGTTGACCTTGGTCACCAAACGGCACTCGTCCCCTTTCGAGATCGGCGTCGGCCCAAACGGCAGGGCGAGCGACTGACCTTGCACCCAGAAGCAGACCGTCCCCGGTTCAACCACCTGCCTCGCATCTGGCTCGAGGGTCGCTTTCGCCGGAACCGTAAAATAGACCTCCTCGCCCCAAGTGTTGGCCTTCGACTCAACCGGTAGAATCTCCATCAATCTACGCGCCGTCGGCGTATCGCATAACTGGGCCGTAAGCTCTCCCTTTTTCCATCGAATCCGAATCAACTCGATCATGGCGAACCTTCACCAAGATGGCGATCCTCTCGTTCACGATCCCTTGCCCGCTCTTCCAAGAGTGCGCGAGTGGCCTTCCCGCCTGTTCCCAAAACTCCAGACGCCTGCTTGACATTTGCTAACTGTAACGCCAAGTGGACGGCCTCTTCTGGAGTATCGGCCAGGTGGGGAGTCACGGCAAGGGGATCGCTGCCGGCGGGAGGTTCAATCTTCCAGGAGCCGAGGAGGACCAGCGGCTTATGGAGCTTCAAGGCGAATCCAATTTCGGAGAGGGTCCCTGCCCCGCCACCGATGGCGATCAACGCATCACTGGCTCGAATCACAAGGAGATTCCGTCCCTCTCCAAGGCCCGTTGGGATCGGGATCGTGATCCCCTCGTTCGCCTCGCCAGCGTCGGTACCGGGAAGAATCCCGATCGTCGTTCCGCCGGCCGCCTTGGCCGCTTTCGCCGCAGCGGCCATCACACCGGATAAACCACCGCAGACGAGAACCGCCCCGGCCTGAGCAATCCCTCTGCCCACCGCCTCGGCCCAGGCATCCCACTTCGGGTAAGATCGGCCCGACCCGATGACTCCGATCCTTAGCGGGTGCATGGCACTGTTCTACTCCACCTTGAGACGCGGGAGAATTCTGCTCCGAAACACCACCCTAGCTTACCACGCATCCCCTGGGTTGTTCCAACCTGCCTTGCCTGTCTGCCGATGGGCGGCCGGCAGGGCTCATCCACGCAGGAACACCGGCTCCTCAAAAAACACACCCCAGAAGTAGGAAGTATGGTATACTACTGTAAGGAATCGGAACCGTCTCTAAAAGGAGGTGAGAAACTTATGATCGCCAAGGTAAGTAGCAAGCATCAGGTGACCATCCCGGCACCCATTGCGGCTGCCTTTGGCCTGAAGAAGGGGGATGTGCTCGACATCAAACAGAATGGCCATCAAATCGTGATGATCCCGAAGGAGATCATCTACGAAGAGAAGTATCCTCAAGAGGACCTACAAGCGGTAGAGGCTGTCTTAGCCAGGGACCTTCCCAGGAAGGAGATTAGGTTTCCATCGGGCGCGGCATTGGTCAAGCACCTGCGGAAGAGAATAAAGAAGTCGTGAACTACGTCGCCCTTCGTTCCTTCCTGAAGAAATTTGACAGCTACAACACCCAAGAACAGGAGGTTATTACCCAGACAGTTGATGAGATCAAGCGTTACGTTGAGACCAACCATGCTGCGTATGGTCTGCGGATTAAACGACTCTCTCCCCGGCTTTATGAGGGGAGGACCGATATTCACCTTCGGATCGCATATTACCGTGACCGAGAGGTAGTCAAATTCTTCTGCGTCGGCAACCACGACGATATTCGGCGTTGCCTAAAACAGATCGGCCGTCTCCTTTAAGGAGAGGCTGATCCATACGATTCGGTGGACGCCCGGTCCAGTTCCTCCAACAGTTGTTGGGCAGTCCAGACCCGGGCGCCTAATCCGCGGACCAGGTCGGCTTCGGCTCGATCTTGGGTGACCACGACCACTTGAGAGCGGTCAGCCGCCTGGTAGACGAGCCGCTCAATCACCGTGTCGGCAGTCTGACCTGGTGGCGCATACCGGACCACGAGGGGGCCGGTTTCTCGAGGGAGAAACCGAGTGGGGCCATCGAAAACCACAATCACCTCCCAATCTCGTGAAACGGTGGCCATCTCTAATTTCTGGAGGAACTTCTCTCCCACCACGAGATCTCTCCCCCCCTTAAAGGAGGCGTCGCCCAACACATTGTTTCCATCCACCAACAAGGTGGTCATTGCTCCTCGGGGGGCTTCACGTGCTGGAAGGCCCTGTAGAGGCAAACGTCGTAAAGAATCTTTAACCCTCCCCCAAAGAAAAGGGGAAAGCTCAGGGACCACCCTTTCATGGCGAAACCGGCCAGGGTGGGTCCTAAGGCCCAAGCCACGAGGCGCGTTAAGTTGGTCACCCCGGAGGCGATCGTCCGTTCCTCGGGGGCGACCATCGCCAAGACGTACGACTGCCGAGTGGGGACATCCATCTCGACCAGGCATTCCCGAATCACGTACAGCCCAATCGCCCAGGTGGCCGTCGGGGCAAAGGGAATGGCGATCAAACAGAGATTCGCCGGGATATGGGTAAAAACCATGGTGCGGATCAAGCCGATTCTCCTGGAAAGTCTTGCCGCGGCCAGATAAGAAAGGGCATTGGCCAGGTGGGTGAAGAAGAAAAGCGGAGCCAACCACTGCTCGCTGAGTCCAAACCGTTTGAAAAACCAATAAGAGATCAAGGCCGCGGGAAGGAATCCGCCGGCCAAGCTGTCCAACCCGAATAGGAGACTTAACCGGGTGAGGATCCCGCGAGACCGTTCCGAAACCTTGTGCCAAGGAGTGGGGCCACGGAGTTCGATCTTTCGGCTTAAGCCCATATAGAGGAAGAAGCTTAAAACTCCCAACCCAGCATAGAGGGCCACGGCCCATTGATAGGAGGCGAATTGCCCTAGCCCTAAGTTCTTTCTCAGAATAAAAGGGAGGCCTCCCAAGAGAGAGCCCAGGGCCTGCCCCACATCGAGAACCAGGTTGTACCAAGCGAGTAGAGAGGTCCGTCGACTAGAAGGAGCGGTCTCCGGCAGGATCGCCTGCTCCAAGGTAAACAGGGCTCCCCTTTCCCGTCCCATGGCGTTGACCATCCCCACGAAAGAGGCGATCACCATCCAGGAGAAGCTGGGGAATAACGCCAACCCTATCCCGCCGAGGGCGGTAAGCCCGGCCAGAAACGCCAGGGTATTTCGACGCCCCCATCGATCGGCCCAGAAACTCACCAGAAACGTGCCGAACGCCGATCCGGCCAAACCGACCGCCACCAGGAACCCAATCTGGCCGATGTGGAATCCCCCTGCGGAGAAGTAAAGGGCCAATAAAACCCCTAACAGACCTACCCCTAAAGCGCGCGAAAAGCCGGCTGCGTAGATGAGCGTTTGGTCTTTGGACACGGGGAGAAAGGTTACTCGATCGGTTGGATGCTCAAAATCTGGTAGGAACGGACCCCAATGGGAAGGGACACCTCAACCTTTTCCTTAACCTTGCGACCCACGAAGGCCTTCCCAAGCGGGGATTGTACCGAGATTCTTCCGGAGGCCGGATCCGACTCCTCAGAACCCACCAGGAGGTATTTCTCCTCATCGTTACTTGAAAGATCCTTCACCGTGACCTGGGTGCCGAGGGTCGCCACCCCATCGATGAGCTCTTGGGGATCCACTACATGAACGTGGGAAAGTTTAAACTCCAAGTCGCTGATCTTCTGAAGGATTTGCTGAAGGCGTTCCTTGGCGACATGGTACTCGGCATTCTCCCGAAGATCCCCGTACTCCCGAGCGCTACCCACCTCCTCGGAGAGCCTGCGCTTCTTAGCCTTAAACTCTTCGAGCTGCTGCCTCAGCTTCTCGACCCCGGATTTGGTTAAAAAGGTCACGGCCATGCTGGCACCTATACCGGAGCTGGGGCGCCGGCCTGCTGGCCGGGAACTACGCCACGTATCGTCATCTCCGGAGCGATCTGGCGACCCTCCTTGTAGTCGTACATGGCGATCGTGTCCCAGGGACAGATCTTGGGACACAAGCCGCATCCGATGCAGCGGTCCAAGTCGATCTCCACCAACTTAAACAGGCCCGGATGGACCGACCCCGGCACCGGCTCAATGCAGTCCACCGGACAAACGGTGAGACAGGCCTCACAGCCGGTGCACCCATGTTGGTTGATCACCGCCACAACCCTCGGGTCTCTCGTCCGCGACGGCTTATTCGTCATCCCCATGATTCTACGGTCACCTCTTTCCTCTATTGTACCGCAATCGATCGAGGTCTTCGGGACGGTCGATGTCGAACCAGGGGGGCAGTCGATGGACCGATAACCCAAGGGCTTGAGCCCGTTGAGAGGTCACGGCGGCTACCTGGTTGGTCGACCAAGGAATCCCCTCGAACAGCTCCGGATGAAAACGGTTCAACCCAATCAGATAATATCCCCCATCCTCGGTAGGACCCAAGATTACATGATCTGGACTTCGCTTAAGAGCCGAGATCGCTTCCTCTAGATAGGCTTTGGGTAAACCAGGATGATCGGCCCCGAGAGCGATCACCCCGCGTGCGCCGTCGGAAAAAGACTGCCGAAAGACCTCAGAGAGCCGCATCCCTAGATCTCCATCCGATTGTGGAATCAGTTGTAGGGGACAGTCCCCTACGGGGACAGGCCCTGAAAGAGTTGGGGTCGAAGAGGCTGGGTTGGCTAGCAGTCGCCGGACTTGCTCAATTCCTTCTTTCGGGGCGACCGCGACCATCGGTCGGATTCCATTTAATCCAACAACCAGTTTCACCGTCTCCTGAAGAAGTCGCTTGGCCAGATCAGCCGCCTGTTCCGGAGTCAGGGGAGGTACCAAACGGGTCTTCACCTGGCCTGGGATCGGGGCCTTGGCCATGATAACGACAACGGTGTCAGACACCGCTTTGACTTTATAAAAGTTGACTCGGTGTCTGACACTGAGGTAGGCCGCACTGATGCGCGGCACTTTTCCGGACAGGTCGCTGGCGCAGCCAAAAACAGAGAGGTAGCTGTGTCGCCAAACGGTGCGCCAGAAACCTTTGGTTTCCCAGCGGCGGGCCGAGGTTCGCAAAGGCCCGGGAAGCAGCGCCACCTTCCCGGCGCGCCAGAGGCGATGCGAGAAATCGACATCCTCTAAAACGGGAAGCTCCCGGAATCCGCCGAGCCTTTCAAAAATCGTCCGCCGGACAAAGATCCCCTGATCGCCGAAGAAGCTGCGCTGAATAAACGGCCGCCACCTTCCCCAGAGATCGAGTAGGCGATAGCGAAGGCCCGGAGCGTTGATCTTCACCTGGAAGGCTCCCCCCACCACGTGGGGATCGGCCATGGCCTTTTTGAGCTGCTCTCGCCAATCCGGTGGCACCGTGGAATCGGCATGGAGGAACCACAAGAGCTCTCCGGTCGCTTGACGAACCCCGGCATTCATCTGCCTTGCTCTACCCGGTAAACTCTGGAGGACCCTGACCGGAAACTGTTTTGCCACTGCCACTGTGGCATCTGTGGATTCCCCATCCACTACGATGACCTCGTCCCCAAAGGCAGCAAGCGATGGAAGTAGCCTTGGCAAGAAAGCCGCTTCGTTTAAGGTAGGGACAATAATTGAAATCTTCACGGGAGGTTTGCATGAGGGGTCATGCGTGAGGGGACAGACCTCCGGGGACAGGTCTGAGACCTGTCCCCGAAAGGGTCTGATCCCTTTTAGCAGCAGCCGGGGTCGCAACCACTGGCAGCCGAGGGGGCCGACATCGTCATGTCGGCGCGCTGGGCATCCGGCTGGATGACGGCAAACGACCCTGCGTACGGTGGCTGGGAAAGCTTCGCCGCGGTGTCGGTGCAAATCTCGACGGCCACGTTGCGGGGGAACAGGTGGCCTTCCTCGTCGAGGACCGATTTCATGGGGCCGAGATAAATCGCCTTCTGCCCAATGAAGCGGCAACCGGCGCTCTGGCTTCGGTTAGAGGAAACCTCACCAGGCGCTGCTGCGCTCTTCTCAAACTTGTATCCTTGCACCGTGACAGAGTAAAAGTCGAAGCCTTCGACGGTCTTCCAGTAAGCCTTCTTCAAGATCGACAGCCCATAGAAACCGGCCTCTTCCAAACGGGCCAGGAACTCCTCCTCGGTCAATGCCCCAACGATGCACTCCCCCCAAAGCTCCGGATTTACCTTGAGATTCACCGGGACCGGTTGGGTGGAAACGATGTCGGCCACGACCATCCGACCATGATCCTTTAAGACCCGCCAAACTTCAGCAAACACCTTCGGTTTGTCTGGTGAGAGGTTGATCACGCAGTTGGAGGTCACCAGATCGACTGACTTTGACTCTACCGGTACGGATTCCAGATAACCTTTCCTGAACGCCACAACGTCGTAGCCCAAATTTTCCGCCACAATGGGCCGGCTTCGATTGGCCACACCCAACATCTCATCGGTCATGTCGACCCCGATCACCCGGCCGGTCGGCCCCACGAACTTGGCCGCGATGAAGCAGTCGATCCCTGCCCCGGAGCCTAGGTCCACCAGGATCTCACCAGCTCGAAGGTTCCCCAGCGTGACCGGAGAGCCGCAGCCGTAGAATCGATCCACCACCTCTTGGGGGATGTGATCCACCAAGGAGGAGTCGAATTGGGTAGGACAGCACAGTTCTGCCTTGGGGGTTTCGGCCGCCTTCCCGTAGAATTCCCGGACCAATCTCCGAGGCTTATCCACGTCAAAGGCCAGGACACAGTTCGAGTGCAGGGTTCGAACATCGATGGGGCCATCCACCACCAGGTCGTCGGTGGCGCAGTGGATCGCCCCATCCCCCATGGCGTGGAAAATCCGGGGGACATCGTAACCGCTCCTTCGATTCACCGCCTCCTTTTTCTGGCGAGCCCACTCCTCCATGGCCTCCTTCATCAGGGCCGTATAGAGGGGATGGTACGGATCTGTCCCGGTGATGAGCGTTCGAATCCGATCTAGAGTTAAAGCCTGGGGGCTGTCTCCGTTCAGATTAAAAGAGAAGCTGTGCTCGAGGTCACCTCCACCGGTCAGATACCGGAAGGGATCACTCCTTAACTGTTCCTTATGAACCACCGACGCCTCGCGGAAGGCTTGGGCGATGGGAGAGCTTTCCCAAATTTCCCGAAGAGAAAGGTGCCAGGTCTTAGACCTGGCACCTTTCATCCCCTTCATCAGATCGCCCAGGGCCAACGACGGAATGTTGGCCAATGCCGCGGAGGGATAAACCACCCCATCCGAGTAGATGCAGAGGGAATCCCAGCAGGCGTTGCCTAGATCGTATTTCACTCCGGGACGGCCATTCACCCGCTGCTTAATCGATTCCCAGTTGTCCAGATGAACCCCGAGTTCGTCGGCGACCTGCTTGACCTGCCGAACAGCGGAGATCAACTCCTTGATGGGTGGGAACCACGTTGAAATGGTGGTGCCAGGCACCTTCTCCAAAAGGGTGCCTGGCACCTCGGCTGACCTGTATTCATTGGACCCTGCCCGGCCTCGATGGTGGAGCCACATGAGATGCTGAGTGGTCACCTTCCATTCGTGGCAAAGCCGCGTCAAGGCAGGAAGCTCTTTTAAGTTGGAGGCGGTGACCACCGTGGTGAGGGAGGTTTCAAAACCCATCTCCACCAGAAGCTGTAGGCCCCGGACCGTCCGGTGGAAGGAGCCTTCCCCCCGGATCGGATCGTTGGTTTCAGGGGAGGCTCCATCGAGACTCACCTGGAATCGAACCTTGTCCCGTTTGAGCTTCGCCAGCCCCTCCTCTCGCGCCGAATCCGAAAAGAGGGTGGCGTTGGTGAGGATGATCAGCTCGCAACCCTGTTCTTCCGTGATCGCCCGAATCAGGGTAAAGATGTCGCGGCGCATGAACGGTTCTCCACCGGTAAAGTAAAACCGTTTGACCCCCAGCTTCACTGCTTCGTCGATCAACTCCAAGAATCGTTCCGTCGGCAAGCCCCAGTCCTTCACCCAGGGAGCGGAACCGACCAGGCAGTGGGTGCAGCTCAAATTACAGATGTTGTTCGTGTGAAACCACAGCTCCTTTAAATGGTCAGGTTTCGCGTAGGCGGCCCGTCCCAAATAAGGAGATCGAGCGAAAGGCTCCGCGGTCGCGAATCCGGATCGAAGAAGTGCCTGAACAAAATCGTGCACGTGCAGCCAGGCCTTGGCCGCCCCAACGCCATTCAAGGAAGCGTACCGTCGGATCATCTCTCCAAAATAGAATCCTTCCTGAAGCCACGAAACCAGCTGACTCCCTCGGGAATCGGTGGCGATCCAGTGGGGCGCCTCCGGATCCAAGAAGAAATAGATCTCTCCATTTTTCCAATGGACGTTTAGGGGAAGAAAAACTGTTTGGTTATCGGTCAATTCCATTTGAGGTTTTCCTTTAAGAGGTTTTTAAGCGCCTCGACGTCGCTGATCGGCAAGTTGCAGGTGTAGTTTTGGCAGACGTAGGCGGTCGGTTTGCCTTCGAGGGCCACCTGTTCCTTGAGGAATGGGACCAACGCCTCGATCGCCTGCCCCTCCTTTCCCGGTGGATGCAAGGCTACCACCTTATTGGGTAGGAACGAATCATAGACCGTCCGGATCATCGCCTGGGTGGCCGGGTCTTGCGGTGATCCGGCAATCACGATTTCGTTGGATGGCCCCAGTGCAAAATCCAACGCGATCAGAAGCTGGGGATAGGCCGAGGGATTCTGAGCGATCTGGTCGGCGAAGCTCCGCATCAAAGCTTCGGCCTTTTCCTCCAACTCCTTAGCCATGGTCAACCGACCCACCCGCAGGAGATCGAGGGCGGCTACGGAATTTCCAGAAGGAATGGCCCCGTCGTACAACTCCTTTTGCCGAACGAGGAGTTTCTCGGCGTCGGTGGCGGTTAAAAAGAACCCTCCGTTTTGGTCATCCCAAAACAGACGGATCATCTCCTGGGTCAGCCGCTTGGCCTCGGCGAGGTACTGTGGCTCGAAGGTGGCCTCGTAAAGATCGACCAACCCATGGACGAAAAAGGCGTAATCCTCCAACGTGCCTAAGATTCCGGCTTCGCCGTCTCGGTAGCGATGGAGAAGCCTGCCCTGAGCGGACGTTCGCCCTTCGACCAGCTCAGGGCGAACGGGGTCGGAGCGAACCAGATTTTTCAAGATAAAATCGGCAGCGGATCTGGCGGCCTCTCGGTATCGAGGCTCCTCCAAGACCCGGGATCCGAAGGCGAGGCTCGAGATCATCAGGCCATTCCAATCGACCAGGACCTTGTCGTCCAGATGGGGACGGGGCCGCCTCGAACGAGCTTCAAATAACCTTCGCTTGGCCTGCTCCACCATTTTTTCGATCTCGGCCACTGGACGTTTGAACATCTGCGCCGCTTCTTCCAAGGTGTGGGCTCGGTACAGGATATTCTTGCCTTGAAACTCCCCTTGAGGATCGATGAGGGCATTCCCTGCCGGAAGGATGCCGTAGAGATAAGCCACAACCGGGGCTGCCTCGGCCCCGAGAGTTTGATCCAACTCAGCCTTTGTCCAGAGATAGAAAGTTCCCTCGGCTTTCTCATCGGTACCCGGCACCGGACTATCGGCATCCTCGGCGGAATAAAAACCTCCCTTCGGATCGGTTACATCTCGCAGCACGTACTCGAAGATCTCACGCGCCGTAGCAGCAAACTCTACCTTGCCCGTCGCCTGATACGCCTCCAGATAACTTCTTGCCAGAATCGCCTGGTCGTACAGCATCTTCTCGAAATGGGGGACCCTATACTGGGAATCGGTGGAGTAACGGTGGAATCCGCCGCCGAGGTGATCGTACATCCCGCCATCGGCCATGGCCTTCAGCGTCTCGCCCACCATCTTCAGGGCTTCGGGATCCCGGTATCGTTTCCCATACCGAAGGAGGAACGAGAGACCGTGGCTGCGAGGAAATTTAGGGGCTGGTTCGAATCCACCGTAACTCTCATCAAAGGTGGCCGCGAAATGGCGATACGCCCCTTTCAAGAACTCCTCCGTGACCAGGACCCCGGCCGAGGGCTCCGCAGAGGCTTGGCTCTTCAAGGCCTGGGTCATCGATTCGCTGGAGCGGAGGATTTCATCCCGACGGCCCTCCCAGGCTTGGGCCACCCCCTTTAACAACGTCTTCAAACCAGGGATGCCCCACCGATCTTCGGGAGGAAAGTAGGTTCCCCCATGGAACGGCTTCAAATCCGGCGTTAAGAAAACCGTCAAGGGCCATCCCCCTTGGCCCGTCATCTGCATCACCGCCTGCATGTACAGCTGATCCACATCGGGCCGCTCCTCCCGATCCATCTTGATGGCAACGAAATGTTCGTTTAAGATCGCCGCGATGGATGGGTCGGTAAACGACTCCCGTTCCATCACATGGCACCAATGGCAGGTGGAGTATCCGATGGAAAGGAAGATCGGCTTATCCTCGCCCTTGGCCTCGGCGAATGCCTCCTCGCCCCAGGGATACCAGTCCACCGGGTTGTGGGCGTGCTGGAGGAGATACGGACTCTTCTCGTGGACCAGGCGATTGGCTTTAGAAGGATTCTTGCTCATTGGCTGTTGGGCCGGTTGGGTTCCATCCGACGGCAAACGCCCCCACCCCAGGTTGATCCATCCCAGCAGGAGCCAGACGGCAACCCTCCGTTTCATCACCATCCCATGCTATCACGGTTCCCCCCTTTCACACCCGCACACGCGGCTATTGGGAAAACCGATCGCCTCGTAAGAAGTGGGCAACAAGACTGCCCACTTCCGGCAGGATGAGGTAGCCGTACAGCTTGTGAGGGTTCCATTGGCCGTCGCGGCTGCGATAGACGTTGCAGAGGTTGGCCTTCTCCTCGATATCCTGAATAAGCCCAAGCTGCCGCATGGAACGGAAGTCGTTCCCTAAGCGGGCGTCGTAGCAGATCAGGTCCCCTCGGGCGGAGAGGTTGACCCACCGTTGGATGTTGGTGGGGAACCGTTTCTTTAAAGGCCTGTCCCATCCGAGCAGGTGCGCGCGGACCGTTTCATCCCCCAAGGGGCTGCCCAATGTGAGAAAACAGTCGACGGCCCGTTTCCAAAGGGATCGATACTTGGCCTGACGGGAGAGCTCCCAAAGGGTATCGTAGGCCACGAGGCTCCCGAGGCTATGCCCAATCAGCAGGATCCGTTGGGCGGAACCCAAGGCCGGGATGAGAATCCGTTTCAAGCGCTCTCGAATCTCCAAGGCAAATGCGGCGTCGCTAAAATAGGGGATCACATCGGAGAAATGGGATTCGAAGTAGCGTCTCCGGGTTTCCTTGCTGAACAGACGGGCCAACAACCCGACCGCGTCGGCCCCCAGATCCCGAAGGAAACTCTTGAACAAGACCCAGTTGGGATAACGCTCGCTTTCATGGAGCAGCCGACGAATCGGCTCCCGGTAGCCGGCACACGACTCGGGTCCGAGCTTGAACCGCCGCTGGAACAGATCGGCAAAATAGGCCAGCTGAATTGTCTCGGGATGGGTGGCCAACCACCGGCCGGCAGATCGATCAACCCGACGGACCGACTCGACAAGGACCCTGCGGACGTACCGCAGCTTGCACTCTCTCGGCGGCTTCGCCCCCCTCCCATGCACCACGATGATCCGAGCCGTTGAGTCCTTAGGCACCGTTTACCGTTAACTTCACAAGCCGGCGGCGGTCTTGCGTCCTTTTAGGTAGTCTTCGTAGTCAATGGGAGCTGGTTGGCCAAACTCGCTTAATAGATCGATGGTTTCGCTTAGGGATCGGTTAAGGTACTTAGCCAAACGACCCAGCGAGAGCTTCCCTTCTCGGTACAACCGAAGCATGTGGAACATCCAGCCCTCTTCCAATAACTCCCGAACAACCTTAGAACGCTCCTTGGACTCGGCACGGCTCAAGCCTTGGATCATCCGAAGCTCTCGATCTGTGAGCCGCAAGCTCATTACCGTCATAGAGGTTCACCTCCT
>CAYJWF010000021.1:0-29532 GCA_964373805.1 uncultured Planctomycetia bacterium
GTGGCTGGGACGGTGGGGAAAAGAGAACTGTCCCTTCAAGAAGCGTTCTCATTTCATAATTGAAGACTCCGGGGCGTAGCGTAGTTTGGTAGCGCGCTTGCATGGGGTATGAGGGGCTGTTTCTGCAACGCATTGCTGTTTTGGAAGTTACAAAATATGGGTGACAATAAGGTGACAATTTCCCTCAGTCAATCTGGCGCTGTTGGGAGTCGGAAATAGAAATAGGATGAAATTAACAGAGCAAGAACAAAAGGCCGTCGAACGTTTCGCTACTGCGCTTCGGGAACGTTGGGGAAGCGAGATTATTGAAATCTATCTGTTTGGCTCCAAGGCGCGAGGCGACGCAGGGCCCGAGTCGGACGTCGATCTTCTGGTTGTCACCGAACGCGACGACTGGAGACTCAAGGATGAGATCGGTCGAGTTGCGACAGAGATCCTTTTAGCGGAGGGAATCTACCTGTCCATCAAGGTATTGGGAGGGGCCCTCTATCAGCGGCTCGTTGCGCTTGGAGCTCCGTTTATCAAGAACGTCTTGCGGGAAGGGGTCGCTGTATGAACGAAGGGACCAAGGAGTACATCCGCCAAGAGTTGAAGAAGGCCGAGCAGGCGTTGAGAGCTGCGCAGAACCTCTTGGCCGATGGGCTTTATGACGATGCGGTCTCTCGGGCTTATTACGCCGTTTTTCATAGCGCCCGCGCCGCGCTCAAAATCAAAGGGATAGAGACGACTTCTCACAAGGGTCTCATTAGCCAGTTTGCGTTGCATCTGGTGAAGGCAGGTGAGGTGGAGGAAGAGTACGGGGATATCCTCCGGCAGACCAAAGAGGATCGAGAAACGGGAGACTACGAGCCATTGGTGACGTTTGGTTCGGAGGAAGCTACTCAGTTGGTGGGCAGTGCGGAGCGGTTTCTCGCGAGGATGAAAGGCTGGATCGGGGAGAGAGCACCCTGACTATTTCGGCATGGACACCAACATCCTAGGGGACCTCGTTGCCAACAAGGTGCCTAACTTGAAACGCAAGCTCGATGCCATCCTTAAGGGAGCGGGCTAGTGGCCGATTTTTTGAAACTTAAATCCAGCTACGACCAGATTTACGCCGAAATAGGGTTGCATGCGGACGGCCCCCTCTTTTTACCCTGCGCAGATGGGAGGATATAAAAAATGGCCTACACGATTGGTGCTATAACAGGTGCAATATTCGGGGTAGTTTGTCTCTCCCTGTTTTTAAATTTTCTTGCTAAGAAGCTAACCCAAAAAGATGCTCCAAGCCAACGGCTCCTCTCTACGGTTATAGCAACTTTATTGGCAATGATGATTTCGACCGTTACGGGGTTGAGTGTTGGGGAACATCCTGACGAAATAGTTGGGATAAATCTTTTCCGTATGCTGGCGGGAATTGGTACCGCATTCTTCTACGCTCTAAAGCTAAAAGGGAAGTTACTGATTCTCGCTGTGCTGTATGGAATCGCGATTTGGTTCGTTGTAGGACTTGGTATAGGTGTTATATCCATGTTTGTCGGAGAGGGTAGTACGCTAAGCCAAAATACCATCGGGTTGATTGTTTTCTTGCTGTCGTGTGCAGCTTCAGGATTTTTGATAGCGAACAAAAAATTACCGGTACATGGGCAGATGGCAGATCACTCCATAAGTAAAGGTTTCGTGATGCCTCATACCATACGGGGCGTGGCATAGCTTGCTAGCGTGCTTGCAAGTAGGATTTGTTTTGGAATTAATTCATGAAATTCCGTGGACCGTTGTTATGGCGGTGATAACGGCGTTTTCGGCACTCCTGATAGCGAGAGTAAATCACATCTGGTCAGAGCTTGTGGATAGGAAACAAGATTGCGAGAAGGTTTGGAAGGATATAAACTGCGGATTCCAAGCATTTTCTGCTTTTGAGTCTGAACTTAGAAAACTTGGAACTAAAAAAGGGAGCGAGAGTCTATATAACAACCGGTATAAGCCTTATGTGGAAAGTATAGATGAACTTCGACGAGAACGAACTCTAGTTTACGTGTTGTTCGTCGTCATAGTGATTGGGTTGCCGTCTTTGAAAGCTGTTGCCGATTTTTTTATCGCTAGGTAATCTTTCACGGGGCGTGGCTCAGCTTGGCTAGAGCGCTTGCATGGGGTGCAAGAGGTCCCGGGTTCAAATCCCGGCGCCCCGAGAGTTTACAATTACCGGTGCCGGGATTTGAAGGGAGCCGCGACATTGTTTAGGGAGGATGCGACGGACAGGAGCATCCGACTTCCTTGGGAGCGGCGGGTGGCCGACCCGGAGTCCCGCGAAGCGGGACGGAGGGCGCCAAATCTCGGCGCCCCGACCAGCTTTATCGTTTTGAATCGTAACGGGTTGCGAGATAGGGCAGGAAACAGCGAAAGAGCCAAAACGGCGTTTCTGCTAAGGTCCTGCTAAAGAAACAAGCCACACTGTTGCACAACAAGACTACTCCACGTCAAAAACTCTGCTGGGCCACAGCAGCATCACCATGACGGAGCGGTATTCCGACCCATCGCAACAACTATCCGCAACTGACGGAAGAGGACATTCTGGCGGCGATCCATTACGCAACTAAAATCCTGAAGGTCGAACGGATCTATTCCGTCCCCCCTCGTTAAGAAGGACCCCCTGCCAACTGCCCATCAGCTCGGAAGCCGCGCGCTTCCGAGCTACTTCCGAGTAGATTGCAGAGTGAAATCGCTAGTTTGTGAATAAAATCATGTCGATTTGTGCATAAATCCACGCTATTCTCGTGCTTGGCTTGACAGACAAATTCACCTCACGGAGTGAAATTGTCTTGACAAATTCACCCTGCGAGGTGAAAATGTTTTTGTGAAACAGCGCCCGCTCTATTTGGACATATGGAAGGAACTGTCCGCCGGCAAGGCGATGGTTTTCCTTGCCGGGCCGCGCCAGGCGGGGAAGACCACGCTTAGCCGCCAGCTCTTGCAGGGATTTTCCAACCGGATCTATTTCAACTGGGACCTTCCCGCCCATAAACAGCTTCTTTTAAAAGAGCCGGCTTTCTTCGAGGCGTTTGGCCGGAAAGACGCTTCCGTGCCGCTGGTGGTCTTGGACGAGATTCACAAGTACCGGCGCTGGAAGAATTATCTGAAAGGGATTTACGATGGATATGCGGACCGCTACCGGTTCCTCGTGTTAGGAAGCGGACGGCTCAACGTTTTCCAGCGCGGGGGAGATTCCCTGGCCGGCCGGTATTTCCAATTTACGCTGTGGCCGTTCACGTTGGCAGAGTTGGTAAACCGACGCAGACCCTTCAAGGATTTTCTTAAGAATCCACTTGGCGTTCCGGATGCCACTGGCCTCGAAAGAGTGTGGAAGCGGCTTTCCGTGTTGAGCGGGTTTCCAGAGCCTTACCTTTCCGGAAGGGAAACGATCTATCGCCGTTGGGCCTCCGGCTATCGTCAGCAGTTGATTCGCGAGGACATTCGCAACGCGACTGAAATCAAGAACATCGACGACACGGACGCGCTTTTCTCCCTCTTGCCCTCAAAAGTCGGATCTCCTCTTTCCATGGACAGCTTAGCTCGAGACCTGCAGGTTTCTTTCAACAGCGTCCGCAATTGGCTGGCGGTCTTCGAGGCGTTCTTCCTCGTGTTTAGAATTCCTCCATGGACGCGGAAGATTTCCCGCGCCATTGTCAAGGAGAGGAAACTCTATTGTTGTGATCCCGCCTCGGTGCCCCTGCCGGCGGCCCGTTTTGAGAACATGGTCGCGCTGGAGCTTCTCCGAGCCGTCTCCAACTGGAACGAGTTGGGTTTGGGCGATTTTGAGCTTCACTATGTGCGAAACAGACAGAAAGAGGAAGTGGACTTCTTGATCTCGAAGGCAAAGATGCCGTTTCTTCTGGTGGAAACCAAAACGGCCGAAGAGCATCCGACCAAGTCCCTTCTTCGATTTCAAACGATGCTGGATGTGCCGGCGGTACAGCTGGTTGACAGGGCCGGCCTTTATAAAGTTCGCTCCAATGGGAAACAGCAGGTACTCGTCGTCACAGCGAACCGCTGGCTTGCAGGGTTGCCTTGAGAACAATGGTTTCTGCTAAAGTCCTGCTAAAGAAACAAGCCAAAGCGGGATACAATAGCGTTCATATGGAAAAGATCAATGTTGGGTTATTAGGGCTCGGTACGGTAGGGGCAGGGGTGGCGGCGACACTGCTCAAGCGGCGGGAGTTTCTCACCCGTCAGGCAGGGGTGCCGCTCGTGCTGAAGAAGGTTTGTGTTCGGCATCCCAGACGGTCCCGAGCGGTCCGGATCGATCCGCGTCTCATGACCGGGAATCCCGATGAGATCCTGGAGGATCCAGAGATCCACGTCGTGGTGGAGTTGATCGGTGGGATTCATCCGGCCAAGGAGCTCCTGTTAAAGGCGGTTCAAAACGGCAAGGCGGTGGTGACCGCCAACAAGGCCCTCTTGTCTCACGATGGGGCGCAGATCTTCCGGGCGGTGGCGAAGAAGGGGGTGGACCTCTACTTTGAGGCCTCTGTAGCCGGCGGGATCCCGATCATCAAGAGCCTTCGGGAAGGATTGGTCGGCAACGACCTGGAAACCCTTTACGGGATCTTAAACGGAACGACCAACTTTATCTTGACCGAGATGGCCCGAGGAGACGGCCGCTCCTTTGACTTAGCCCTCAAAGAGGCGCAGGAACGGGGCTACGCCGAGCGGAATCCCTCTTTGGACTTGAAGGGGATCGATACGGCCCATAAGCTGGCGATCTTAACCCTATTGGGTTTTGGGAGAGCCATCCGGCCGGAAGATATTTACGTCGAGGGGATTCAGGAGATCTCGGCCAACGATGTGCGGTACGCGCACGACTTTGGATACACGATTAAACTGTTGGGGATCGCCAAACGGGATGGGGATCAACTGGAAGTCCGCGTTCATCCGACCCTCCTGCCGAAAAATCATCTCTTGTCCAACGTCCAAGGGGTCCACAACGCCGTCTTTGTGAAAGGGGATTTGGTGGGGGAGCTCCTCCTTTACGGACAAGGGGCCGGTCGGCTGGCCACCACGAGCGCTGTCGTGGCCGATTTGATCGATGTGGCCCGGAACTTGAAGTTTCACTCGCCTCAGCGGATTCCTCCTCCTCAGGTGACCCATCGGATCCGGCGGGTCCGCCGCGTTGGAGAGATCGAGGGCCGCTACTACTTTCGGTTCCTCTGCATCGACCGGCCTGGGGTGCTGGCCCGGATCGCGCGGATTTTGGGGGCCCATCGGATCTCCATCGCGAGCGTCCTCCAGAAGGAGCGCCGGCGGGAGAAGATCGTTCCCGTGGTCATGATGACGCACGATGCGCGGGAACGGGACGTCCAGGAAGCGTTCGAGGTGATCGATCGTCTGTCCACGGTGCGCCGCAAGCCGATGTTGATTCGAATGGAGCGGGGATGAAAACGAGATTGCTTCGTCGTCCCGTTAGGACTCCTCGCAATGACGAGTTACAGCGGACTCCTTGGCTTGGGGTCATCGAGCGGTATCGAGAGTTCCTGCCGGTCACTCCTCAAACCCCGGTGGTGACCCTGAAAGAGGGTAACACGCCGTTATTGCCTTCGGTGGCGCTGGCCCCTCGGTTGGGCCGGGGATTGAAGATCTATTTCAAGTGCGAGGGATTCAATCCCACCGGTTCCTTTAAGGATCGGGGCATGACCGTAGCGGTCTCCAAGGCTAAAGAGGCCGGGGCCAAGGCGGTGATCTGCGCCTCGACGGGAAATACCTCCGCCTCGGCGGCGGCCTACGCGACCCGGGCCGGTTTGCGGTGCATCGTGCTGATCCCAAAAGGGGCCATCGCATTGGGGAAGCTGGCCCAGGCGTTGATCCATGGGGCCAAGGTCCTGGCGGTGAACGGCACCTTTGATCAGGCGTTGGAGTTGGTCCGCCAGATTACCCAGGAGACCCCCATGGTTCTGGTCAATTCGATCAACCCCCATCGATTGGAGGGGCAGAAGACCGGGGCGTTTGAGATCTGCGATGGTTTAGGCAGGCAACCGGATTATCACGCGATCCCCATCGGAAACGCCGGCAACATCACCGCCTATTGGCGCGGGTACAACGACTATTTCAAAGCCGGTCGGATCGACCGGCTCCCTCGGATGCTTGGGTTTCAGGCGGCCGGGGCGGCTCCCTTGGTGAAGGGCCATTCGATTCGGAAACCGCAGACCATCGCCACGGCCATTCGGATCGGCCACCCGGCAAACTGGGAGGGGGCGATCGCCGCGAAGAAGGCTTCCAACGGTCTGATTGGGGCCGTGACCGACCGGGAGATCTTGGAGGCGTATCGGTTCCTGGCGGAGAAGGAAGGGATCTTTGTCGAGCCGGCCTCCGCCGCGTCGGTGGCTGGGGTGATCAAGTTGGCAAAGCGGGGATGCTTCCAGCGGGGAAGCACGATCGTCTGTGTTTTAACCGGCCATGGGCTCAAGGATCCGGATCTGGCCATCAAAACCACCCCGCAACCAAAGGTCGTCCCCCCCAAACTGGGGACGATTCTCGATGAGATTCGCTGATAAGGCGAGATTGCTTCGCTTCGCTCGCAATGACATAATAATCCGACTGGACATTTCATGCCGATGAACCCCGTTAGATCTTTGGCCACTTGACGGGGGATGGCTAGAACAGAGTTTGAGATGGATTTAGAATCATGAAGAACATACAGTTAGGTTTTGGAGATCTAACGGGATGAAGACGATTGTTTTGGTGTGTGACGGGATGGGGGATTATCCCATCGAGCAGTTGGGAGGGCGGACCCCCTTGGAGGCGGCCAAGACGCCGCAGATGGATCGGTTGGCCCGCGAGGGGAAAGTGGGATTGGCCAGAACGATCCCACCAGGGTTCGTGCCGGCCAGCGACGTGGGGAATCTCGCCATTTTAGGGTACGATCCGACCCTCTACTACTCGGGCCGAGGGCCGCTGGAGGCGGCCAACATGGGGATTGCCTTGCAGCCCGGCGATGTGGCTTTCCGATGCAACCTGGTGACGGCCGACGGCGATAAGCTGTTGGATTATTCGGCCGGGCACATCAGCTCCGAGGAGGCCGGGACGCTCATTCGGTTTGTCAGCGAACGGCTGGGCACCCCGACGCTTCAGTTTTACCCCGGGATTCAGTATCGGCATCTCGCCGTCTTTCGGGATGCCGGTTTGACGGAGGGACTGCTCAAGACCACCTGTTCTCCTCCCCACGACATCATGGGGTGGAAGGTCTCCGAACATTGGCCGAAGGGGCCGGAAGCGGAGCATCTTATCCGGCTCATGGAGGAGTCCCGGTCGATCTTGATGAACCACGAAGTCAATCGGGTCCGGATCGACCTCAAGGAAAACCCAGGGAACATGATTTGGCTGTGGGGGCAAGGGACAGATCTCAAGATCCCTACCTTTAAGGAACGGTGGAATCTCACCGGGTCGGTGATCTCGGCGGTGGATCTGGTCAAGGGAGCTGGTCGACTGGCCGGTCTCAAGGTGCTTCAAGTTCCCGGCGCCACCGGCTACTACGACACCAACTATTTGGGGAAGGCCCAAGCGGCGTTGGAGTCGCTTAAAACCGACCCGTTTGTTTTCGTTCACGTGGAGGCGGCGGATGAAGCCGGGCACAATGGAGATCTGCGTCAGAAGCTCACGGCCATTGAGAATTTTGATCGCCTGATCGTCGGAACAATCCTCGACCACTTGAAGCCGAAGGAACAGGTTCGGATCTTGGTGATCCCGGATCATCTGACTCCGGTATTAAAGCGAACCCATGTGGCCGATCCGGTCCCCTTCTTGATCTACGGCAAAGGAATCGTTCCCAATGGGGTGGACAGCTTCGGAGAAACCCAGGCCAAGGCCAGCGGTTGGATGGTGGAAAAGGCCCACGAGATTTTGCCCAGCTTGCTCACCAGTGAAACCCTGTAAAAGGTGCCAGGTCGGCTAAGACCCCTTTTGATTTTTGATGGCTCTCATTGTCCAGAAATACGGTGGTTCTTCTGTGGCCGATCCCGAGCGAATCAAACGGGTGGCCCAACGGGTGGTGAAGAGCCGTAAAAGCGGCCATCAGGTGGTGGTGGTGGTCTCCGCCCTGGGGGATACCACCGATGAGCTGCTGGAGTTGGCGTCGCAGGTCTGTCGGAATCCTCCGGAACGGGAACTGGACATGCTGCTGGCGACGGGAGAGCAAACCTCGGCCGCCCTCTTGGCGATGGCCATCGACGCCTTAGGGGTCAAGGCGATCTCCTTTACCGGTGGCCAAGTGGGAATTGTCACCGATCGGGCCCATACCCAGGCCCGGATTCAGGCGGTCAGCGCCCAGCGGATCCAGCAGGCCCTGGCCAAAGGAGCGGTGGTGACCGTGGCCGGATTTCAAGGGATGACGGTGGACCATGAGATTACCACCTTGGGGCGAGGCGGGTCGGATCTTACCGCCGTGGCGTTGGCCAAGGCGTTGAACGCCCGCGTCTGCGAGATCTATACCGATGTCGAGGGAGTCTACACGGCCGATCCCCGGGTCGTCCCCAACGCTCGGAAATTGCCGACGGTGAGCTACGACGAGATGCTGGAGCTGGCCTCCCTGGGGGCCCAGGTGATGCAGGCCCGCTCGATGGAGGTGGCCAAGAAGTACGGGGTGCCTCTCCATTTGCGATCCAGCTTTACGAACCGAACCGGTACGATCATCTCGAAGGAGGTCAAGGCGATGGAAGATGTGATGGTCAGTGGGGTCACCCTGCAGAAGGATGAGGCCAAGGTGACGATCTGCGATGTCCCGGACCAGCCCGGCATTGCGGCGACGATCTTTACCCGGATCTCCGACGCGAACGTGAACGTCGACACAATCGTGCAGAACGTCGGCCGCACCGGGTTGACCGACGTCTCCTTTACCGTGGCCCGCTCGGACCTTTCCAGGGTGCTTCGGGTGACCCGGCGGGTGGCCGCGGAGGTGAAGGCCGGTCGGGTGATTCACGACGACGGAATCGCCAAGGTTTCGGTAGTGGGATTGGGAATGCGCTCCCACTCCGGGATCGCGGCCAAGATGTTCCAGGCGCTGGCCGAGGAGTCGATCAACATCGAGATGATCTCAACGAGCGAAATCAAGATCTCCTGCATCATCGCCAAGGATCAGGCGGTGAAGGCGGTCCGAGCGATTCACGATGCCTTTCAGTTGGACAAATTGGGAATCAAACCGGAACAGATGAAGCTGGTGAGAGGAAGGAGGTAAGAGGGGATAGCGGATAGCGGATAGGAAAAACTAAACGCTAAACGCTCTACGCTAAACGCTGGTGAGATGCTACGGCAGGTGGTTTTATACGACACGACGCTGCGCGATGGGGCCCAAACCGAGGGAATCTCCCTGTCGGTGGCGGATAAGCTCCAGATCACACAGAAGCTGGACGAGTTGGGGATCCCTTACGTCGAGGGAGGGTGGCCCATCTCCAGCGCCAAGGAGATGGAGTTTTTCCGCAAGGCCAGGCGACTGAAACTCCGGCACGCCACCTTAGTCACCTTCGGGTGTACCCGGAAGGCCCATACCGCTACGGCCAAGGATCCTCAGGTCAAGGCGTTGCTCACGGCCGGGACCCAGGTCATCACGATCTTCGGCAAAAGCTGGGACCTGCACGTCAAGGAGGTGTTCCGGGTTCCCTTGGAGGAGAACCTCCGGATGATCGCGGATACCGTCTCGTTCCTCCGGAAGAGGGAACGGACGGTCTTCTACGATGCGGAGCATTTCTTCGATGGCTTTCGGGAGAGTCCGGAGTACGCCCTCAAAACCTTGGAAGTGGCCGCCGAAAACGGAGCCGAGGTGCTGATCCTTTGTGATACCAACGGCGGCTCAATGCCCAGCGTCGTCCACCAGGTGGTGGATGAAGTGAAAGCCAAAGTTCGTGTCCCGTTAGGGATCCATTGCCACAACGACATGGAGCTGGCCGTGGCCAACTCCATGTCGGCCGTCGAGGCCGGCGTTTCCCAGGTTCAAGGGACGATGAACGGTTACGGGGAGCGTTGCGGGAACGCCAACCTCTGCTCCATCATCCCGATCTTGCAGCTCAAACAGGGAATCCAGTGCATTCCCACGGAACGGTTGAAGAGCTTGACCGAGGTGTCCCATTTCGTGGCGGAGGTCTGCAACATGAGGCCGGACGATCACCAACCGTTCGTCGGCCCCTCCGCCTTCTCCCACAAGGGGGGCGTCCACATCCACGCGGTCTTAAAGAATCCCAAGACCTATGAGCAGATCGAGCCGGGGCTGGTGGGCAACCGCCGGCACCTGTTGGTCTCGGAGCTAGGGGGAAAGACCACCATCCTCGCCCGGGCCAAGGCGTTGGAGCTGGACACCGGTGGCGATCTTCCCAAGGCCAAGCGGTTCTTGAAGACGCTGCAGGCCTTGGAGTCGCAAGGGTACCACTTCGAGCTGGCGGAAGGATCTCTGGAGCTTTTGATGCGGCGGGCCTACAAACGGTTCAAGCGGTTCTTTGAATTAGAGGGATTCCGAGTCGTGGTGGAGAAAACCCCGGATGGGAAGTTGACCTCGGAGGCCACGATCAAATTGAAGGTGGATGGGGTCACCGAGCACACCGCCGCCGAGGGGGATGGGCCGGTCCATGCCCTGGACCGGGCCCTGCGCAAGGCGCTGCTTCCGTTCTACCCAGCGATCGGCCAGATGCACCTGGTCGACTTCAAGGTCCGGGTCCTGGAATCCCAAGGAGGAACCGCCTCCCAGGTGCGGGTCTTGATCGAATCCCAGGATTCTAGCGGCAGCTGGTGGACCGTGGGCGTCAGCACCAACATCATCGAGGCCTCCTGGCAGGCCTTGGTCGACTCCATCGACTACAAGCTCCTCAAACACCGCAAATCGTAATGGGTCAGCCTGAGCTATCCCACCTTGAAGCGCGCCTTAGTGGATCTCAAGCGGAAAAGGAAAGTCCAGTGCCTGGGAAAAGGGCGGGATGCCGAATGGGAGCGAATGGGATCGTGAAGCGGTTAATAGGATCACGGAATCGTTCCACGATCCTATTCCGGGGCCGTTTTTCTCTTAGAGTGAACCCACCGTCGTTAGGGGTAATTGAGTTTTTGGTGCAGCAACCCATTTAAAATCATTGGGTCACAAAGTTTCTTTTGGGAACCCCTTGACAAGCTTCTTTTAAGCGTGTAGCCTTTTAACAAAAGGCAACCCGATGAAGTACAGCCCATTCACTCCCCGAATCGTAGCCGTTCTCCTGACCCTTGCCCTCAGTCTGTCGTCTCCTGCCTTCGCCCTCCGACAAACCGGTCTGGAGGAGTCCCACGAAGAGCGACAAAAGCTCGCCCAAGCCCTCAGAGGTCAGCCTGGGCGCAACCAAGCTCCGGTAGCCGCAAGAGGAATTTTCCCGCGCGGTCAAATCTCCCCTGCCGCCGGCGCGGAGGAGAAGCAGGGAAGTGACGAATTAAAAGTGAAGGGTAAAGAGTTGAGGGGAGATGGAGAAGGGAAAATGCTTAGTGGGCGTGACGCTCTTGCCGTCGGGCCTTCCAGTCACCCAGCAGAGCGATCAGATCCAGAATTATCACAAAGCTCACTGCCGCATAGAGAACCCATAAACCCGCTTCCATCGGCTATTCCTCCTCTAGCGCTCAATGCATACCGCCAAGACAACCAGTATGATGTAGAGACCCAGCCCAACGGCAAAGGTTTTGACTCGGAACCCCTGTCCAATGACGCTGCCCAAGACGAGACCTCCCAGCACCGCGTTGCTAGCGTTAATGGTGACCTTCAACAGAGTATCTCGCTGCTTGGCAGTGAACGTCGTCATGAGACTCGCCTAGCCTTAAGCATACCATACAGTCTAACCCCAATCAACAGCACTGCTGCCTCCGGCGCGGAGGAGCCAGCGCAAGCCATCAAGGGAGCGGTCCTGAAATCCGCCCATACCCTTGTGAAGGTCGGAAAAGATTCCGCCTTCCTCTCTGATCTCAGAGACGAAGATGGAGAGCTCGCCCGCGATGCGCGAATCTCGCTAGGGGCAAATCGTCGAATCCTTGAAAAATCAGATGAGGTTTTGGGAGAACTCCTCCGTGGTAACTTTGCATCCTCTGGGGAGGCCCTCGCAGCCGTAAAAGCGGTTGAACTCCCCCAAGATCTTGAGGACTATAGACCTCAGATAGACGCACACTTCCAAGAGGTGATCGACGATGCCTTCTCCGCCGGCGCGGAGGAGGGGCGAGTGGCGCAGGAGCAGGTGCGCGGGTTCTTAGGGGCGCTGGGGAAGGAGGCGCCGGAAGGAGTCACTCCTATCTTTTTCAGTCCGACTGTCCGAGAGATGTATCCTGTCGTCAACGCCTTGTCTGGGCTGGAGGAACAGAACATCTTTCTGCTGGGTGGGGCAAGGGAATTATCTGGGCTTCTAAGTGACCTGATTATCCAGCGGGACGTCCGGGGGATCGTTTACGCTGGATTGGAAGGAGAGATAGAAGCGGCCAGGCCGATCACTCAGCTGGCTGGTGTAGAGCTCCAAGGCGTCAGTCCTGGTCAAGGGAGGGATTTCCTCGGCTTGATGGTGGCGGCCCTGGCCAAGGCTACCGGATTAGAGGAAGCGGCGATTCAGGCACGGGAAGGCTTCCAGGAATTCCAGGCGGGCTTGGAACAGCTCGCCGCCATCGGCGTGTAATTCCCGCCCACCGCATCTTCCGCACGTAAGGCACAGTCTCCTTCCTGTAGGCATCCTTTTAAGCGCTCGCTTCCCATGACTTGCCCTGCGGGTAGGCCGGGAAACCATGATTTGTGTCTTGACACATTTCATGAAATTGGGTATCCTTAGAGATGGAGGTGATCTTCATGAAGAAGGCGGCGGTGGGACGGGAACGGATGAGCGTCGATGTACGTCCGGAGGAGCACAGGCGGATCAAAGCGCATGCTGCCCTGAATGGAGAGAGCATACGGGAGTACGTTCTGGAGAGCGTGCGGGAACGGTTGCGTCAGGAGGAGGAGAAGGCGGCCTTAGCAGACTTGGCCGGGGATCTCGGCCGGGACCCTATCCTGAAGGAGTTGTGGGAGAACCCCAGGGACGCAGCTTATGACAGGCTATAGGCACGGAGACGTTGTTCTTGTCGATTTCGGTTTTTCCGAAGGAGTCGGTTCCAAGAAGAGGCCGGTCCTGGTGGTCAGCAGTGAGTCCTATCCTAAGGATCGGCAGGAGGTGATCGCCGCGGCAATCACCAGCAACATCAGGAGAATCCTTTTCGGGGACACCAGGATCGACCGGTGGAAAGAATCGGGGCTCTTGTATCCTTCCGTGGTCACAGGGGTTCTCCGGACGATTAAAGGGAGTTTGCTCCTGCGCAAGTTGGGACTGCTTTCAAAGCAGGACTTGCGCGAGGTGAAGAGGAATCTGAGCAGGGCGCTTGGATTCCAGAGCCAGCGCCCTGTTTTATAGTATACTGTATATAGATGTAGCAGAATGGAGGATAGAGGCATGTCAGTTACCGATCGAAGGGTGCAATTGTATCTACCCGAGGAACAGTACCGAGGGGTGATGCGCTTGGCGGATGAGCGGCGCACCTCCTTCGCCCAGGTCGTCCGAGAGGCCATCGAGGAGTTTTTCCGAAAGAATCACGCCAGGTGGGGAAACGATCCGATCACCAAGCATATTGGTCTGTTCAAGACAAAGGATCGGGACCTTTCCATTCGTCACGACGAGTATCTCTACGGTAAGGAATGAAGTGCTTCGTTGACACGAGCGCCTTTGTCGCGCTTTACCACAAGAACGATTCTTATCATGAGCAGGCGAAGGCCATCTGGGACGCCTTAAGGCAAGGGGAGGCTGTCCTCTATACGACGCGGGACGTGATCAGTGAGACCGTCACCCTGGTTAGGCGGCGGACCGGACACAAACAGGCGATGATTTGTGGCAACGATCTATGGGGGAGCCTTGTTCTGGATATCCTTCGCCCGGACCCCCAGCAGGATCGTGACGCCTGGGATTTATTCCAGAAGTATTCAGACAAGGATCTGAGTTTCGCGGATTGTCTCTCATTCGTTTTCATGAGAGGCCTGCGTATTCGACACGCGTTTACCTTTGATCGACATTTCAGGCAGGTTGGATTTGAATCGGTCCATCCCGAGTGACGCTGCCGTCGGTTTATAGCCCGAAAGAGGTGGAGGCCCGCTGGTACGCCGAGTGGGAATCCCAGGGATTCTTTAAGCCGAACTTAAACGCCCGCGAGGGGCCGTTCACCATTGTGATTCCCCCACCCAATGTGACCGGCATCCTCCACATGGGGCACGCCCTCAACAACACCCTCCAAGACGTCTTGATCCGATACAAACGGATGCGGGGATTCGCCGCACTGTGGGTCCCAGGAACCGATCATGCGGGGATCGCAACACAGAATGTGGTGGAGAGGGAACTGGCTAAGGAGAAGATTACGCGGCAGCAGTTGGGTCGGGAGGGATTTGTCAAACGGGTCTGGGCCTGGAAGGAGAAATACGGCTCTACCATCGTTCAACAGTTGCGCCGTCTGGGGGCCTCCTGCGACTGGTCCCGGGAGCGGTTCACGATGGATGAGGGACTCTCGCGGGCGGTGGAGACCGCCTTCCTGAAGCTGTACGAAGCCGGTCTTATTTATCGAGGCTATTACCTGGTCAACTGGTGCCCCCGTTGCCAAACTGCTCTTTCCGATGAAGAGGTCCAGCACGAGGAGGTGCAGGGGCATCTTTACTACATCCGGTATCCGGCCATGGAGGAACAGAGAACAGAGGACAGAGAACTGGGAAAGAGGGGCGAGGGGCGGGGAGTCGTGGTGGCGACGACCCGACCGGAGACCTTGTTGGGAGATGTCGCTGTGGCTGTGAATCCAAACGACGAACGGTACCGATCGCTGATTGGCGCGCAACGGGTCCTTCCTTTGGTCAAGAAGCCGATCCCGGTGATCGCCGATCAGGCGGTGGATCCCAAGTTTGGGACCGGGGCGGTCAAGATCACTCCTGCCCACGATCCGGTGGACTTTGAGTTGGCCAGACGGCATCTGGAGTTGATCCCAAAGGATGCGGCGCGAAAAGATTGGACCTCGATTCCGATCAACGTGATGCTCCCCGATGCCCGGATGACCAATGTCCCGGCCCCTTACGAAGGGTTGGACCGATTCGAGTGCCGCAAGCGGGTCGTCGAGGATTTGGCTTCTCAAGGGCTCCTCGAGAAGACCGAGGAGTACCGCCACGCCGTAGGTCACTGCTACCGATGCCGGACGATCATCGAGCCGAGGCTCTCCCCTCAATGGTTCGTCAAGATGGAGCCATTGGTTAAGCTCGGGATCGAAGCGGTGGAGAAGGATGGGATGCGCTTTATTCCCGGTCGGTGGACCAAGGTGTACCTGGATTGGCTCAAGAACATCCGGGATTGGTGCATCTCCCGGCAGATCTGGTGGGGCCATCGGATCCCGGTCTGGGTTCATCCGGAGTGCAACCGGCCGGAGATCCAAGGGCACGGTCAGTGGGTGGATGGTCGGTACGTGGAGCCAGGGATGATCGTCGGCCACCGGGAGGAGATCCAATCTGGGAACCCGCCACCGTGTCCGACCTGTGGAAAGAAGACATCGCTGCTGCAGGACGCGGATGTCTTGGATACCTGGTTCTCCTCGTGGCTGTGGCCTTTCTCGACGCTGGGCTGGCCCGAGGGCCGTGGTGCCGCTTCCTCTACGTTTCTGGCTGCGCCAGCGGCCAGTTCAGAAAAGTGCCGCACATCAGCGCGGCCTTCCTCTAGCGGCAGCCGCTGGCCGGAGCAAACCAAGGATTTGAACACCTTCTACCCGACCTCGGTCCTCGTGACCGGCCAAGACATCATCTTCTTCTGGGTGGCCCGGATGGTGATGGCTGGAAAATTTTTCTTAAGAAGCATCCCGTTTAGAGACGTCTACATCCATGGGATTATCCGGGTCGAAGGAGGCAAGAAGATGTCGAAGTCGCTGGGGAACATCATCGATCCGCTGGAAATGATCGATCGGATGGGGGCCGATGCGCTTCGTTTTAGTCTCGCCCACATGACCTCGGAGGGACAGGACCTGTACCTCTCAGAGGAGAAGTTTCTTCTAGGCCGCAACTTCGCTAACAAGCTCTGGAATGCGGCCCGTCTCATCTTAGAGAAGAGCACCGTCTCATCGGGTGAGCCGGCCCCTTTTAACCCTCGCTCGATGACGATCCCTGACCGATGGATCTTGAGCCGGTTTCAAAGGATGATCCAACAGGTGACCCGGGCGTTGGAGGGTTACCAGTTCAACGAGACGGCCAGGCTTCTCTACCAGTTCGTTTGGCACGAGTTTTGCGATTGGTACCTCGAAATCGCCAAGCTCCAGCGGGAACAGGGACTGTCCACGATGGTTGCCCAGAACACCGACCGGCTTCTTCAAACGGTGCTCGAGGGTGTCTTAAGGCTGCTTCATCCGATCCTGCCGTTTATCACCGAGGAGATTTGGCAGAAGGTTCAGAAGACAGAGGACAGAGGACAGAGGACAGAAAAAGAATCCATTATGCTCGCGGCCTGGCCCGAGCCGAACCTGGGCTGGATCGACCCGGAAGCGGAAGAGGCCTTTGCCCGAGTTCAATCGGTCATCACCGAGGTTCGTAACGTCCGGGCCACGTTCCGGGTTCCCGTTCAACAAAAGGTGACCCTCATCGTTCGCGGCCAGCGAAGAACCGACTTGGTAGCCCAGCACGAGAAGCTGATCGAGCGTCTGGCTGGAGTGGATCGGGTTTCCATTGTCACTGAGGTGAAAAGGCCCGCTGGATCTGTCGTCTCTCATCTTCCAGCGGAATCAAGGTTTGATCCGTGGGACCTCATTGTTCCGTTAGCGGGGCTGGTCGACCTTCAAGTGGAACGCCAACGAATCCAGAAAGAGATGGAGGCCCTCCAATCTCGCGCCCAGTCCAAACGAGGTCGGCTCCAAGATCCCACCTTTCGTTCGAAAGCTCCTTCGGAGGTCATCGAGGAGGAAGAGGATTCTCTCGAAGCGTTGGAAACGGAGCTTTCCAAGTGGTCCGAGAGTTTAAGGCAAATAGCGAGTGGCGAATAGCCAATGGGAGATCTTGTCATTGCGAGGCCCGAAGGGCTGAAGCAATCTCGTATTAAGCTTCAAAAAGAGGCCGTCCTTCCCCTCATCACGGCGGCCCTCAAGGAGGACATCGGCCCGCGGGATGTGACGACCTCTCTCTTGATCCCCAAGGGTCAGTGGGCGAAGGGAGAGTTGGTAACTCGGGAAGAGGGGGCGATCGCTGGGCTTCAAGTGGCCGAGTGGACCTTCAGCGCCGTCGATGTCAAGATCCAGTTTAAGCCCACTGTCCGGGATGGACAGGAGATACATCCCGGTAAAGCGGTGGCCTATGTCGAGGGACCGGCTCGGGGAATCCTGATGGCGGAGCGGACCGCCCTCAACTTCTTAAGTCGGATGTCCGGGATCGCCACCCTTGCCCGACGCTTTGTCGATAAGGTCAAGCGCACCGGCGTTCAGATCATGGATACCCGCAAGACCACCCCTACTTTACGGCTCCTGGAAAAGTACGCCGTAGCGGCCGGCGGAGGGGTTCCCCATCGAAGGGGCCTCTACGATCAGGTGCTGATCAAGGACAATCACCTCCAACTTGTTGCCGGCCGCATCAAGGAGGTGTCTGACACCCAAGGGGTGTCAGACACCGGTTTTGTTTCCGCCATTGAGCGGGCTGTCAAAGAGGCGCGGGCCAAGCTCCAGAAACAAGTATTGATCGAGGTGGAGGTCACCACCCTTCAGGAGTTTCGTCAGGCATTGAGTGCCCAGGCCGACATCGTTCTGCTCGACAACATGAAACTCTCCGAGATCCAGGAGGCGGTCCGTATCCGAAACGCCCTCTCCCGATCCAAACGGGGCTTTAAGCCTCTCCTTGAGGCATCGGGAGGCGTTACCTTGGAAAACGTAGGGGTCATCGCCACCACCGGCGTCGATCGGATCTCCATCGGCGCCTTGACCCACTCCGCGCCCGCCCTCAACCTCGCCCTGGAGCTGCTCGATTAAAAAATAGACTTGATTCTGGCCAGAAATTAGGCCATAATAGAATGGGTGCCAGGTCTAAGACCTGGCACCCATCTGGAGGTAAGCCATGCGTTTCGTTACCGTGTCAGAGTTGAAGAATGGGACCTCTTCCGTTATCCATCGGGTGGAGAAGGGAGACCCGGTGGTGGTGGTGCGGCATGGGAAGCCTCGGGCTGCGGTGATTCCCTTGAAGGCCGAGGATCTGGATCAACTCCTCTTCGAGTCCAGTCCCGCCGTTCACCAGGCCCTCCGGGAGGCCTTGGCGGATCTCAAGGCCGGAAGGAGCGTGACCCTGCGCGAGTATCTGCGTGGCCGCCGATCTGCCTGAGGCGATTCGACTCGTCCGCAGGGCGCAGCGGGATCTGGATGCGTTATCCCAGGCGGATCGTCAGCGAATGGTAGAGGATATTGTTCGGCTGGCCCGCCGAGAGTTTCCTGGGGAGGTGAAGAAGATCCACGGACTTCCAGGCCACCCCTTCCAAGCCGATTCCGGCCGGTTTCGGATCCTCCACCTTTGGCAGGGTCAGGCCCTGGTTGTTCTGGCCATCTTCGCAAGGGCCAGCCAGCGAGCGGTCTTTCGTTCTCTGCGCAGGCCATAATCCCCGCATCGGCTCGTTAATCAAAAGTTAGTTCGAAGGCTATCGGCATTTCTCCTTGTGCCCCTGCCTTCGAGGAGGTATGCTTTCTATTGATCCCCGGAGGTAAACCCGAATGAAGAAAGAGGCTATTCCAAGATTCGTCGCAATTCTGCTCGTTCTAGGCCTTACCCTGCCCGAGTCTCTCTTCGCGCTCCGTGAGCCGTCCGCCGCCGAGAAGGATTCGTCCACCCTCACCGGCCTAGAGGAGGCCCTCTCCGAAGGGTTGGAGGAGGTCGTTGTGTTGCAGCCGGGGCATCCGGAGTATGAGCGGATTTTCGGATCGGAAGCGGATCCGTTGGAGGTTGTCACAGGGCCACTTGCTGGGTACCTCAAGGATTTGAAGGAAGGCAGCTCCGCCCTGATTCGGGTGGCGGTATTCGGGGAGAAGGAGAAAAAGGATTGGAAGGATCTTGGATTTCAACCGCTGATCGATGAGGGTACCGCTTGGAACTTTCTTGAGGAACGGGCCGTTTGGCCTCCCTCGGTGATTTCTCAGGGAGGGGATGGCCTTTTGTTTCGTTTCGTACCTTCCGTGAACTTGGCCCCAGGGACATTAGGTCCTCCCCTGGAAGGTTTGTCGGTGAGGCCGACCCAGGGTACTACCTTTCCTTGGGGACACTTTACGGATGGTTTTCGGAAGAAATTGGATTCCATTCGCTCGGGTGACCGTAAGCGGATCCAGCAGGTGGATCGCTTGGCCTTCCTGCAACAATTGAAGTTTGCCATTGATCGAGGATACTTGACCGTGGCGATTCCCTTTGGATTATCGGATGAAGCGGCGAAAGGGCGATGGACTCAATTGTTGGAAGAGCTCAATACCAAGGTACCTTCAGAAAAGATTCTTTCCGAGGAGGGACTATCTAGAAAGAGACTTGCCGATGCTCAAGCAAAACGTCAGGAGGAGGATCGGAGCCATCAGGAGAAGATGGACCGCCTAGTGGAAGAGCTGGCTTCTCCGATGGAAGGAGTCCGTGCTGAATATCAGGAACGGCTGAAGACTCTGGAAGATAGATGGGGCCTCTATCTCGACCACCGGAAGGTAGAGGAGTTGAAGAACCGGATCGATTCGCTTCAGGTACGCCCCATCCTTGAGGAGTTGCTTGGGCGTGGAATCGGCTGGGATAGAATTGGGGATGAGGCCGTATCCCGACTGAGCGTTAAGGAGGAGAAGGTTAAGAAAAAGATGGCTGCCCTTGTCTCTTCTCCCCTGAAGGATGCGGAACTGGTTCGCGCTGTTGAAGCATTGGTAGACCACTTCGAGGAGTTAGCACTACCGCAGCCTCCCCATCTCATTTCTGTCGGACCACAGCGGGAGGCTAAAGTGAATCATTACACCTCTCTTTTTGGTGACCCGAATGTGCGATCCAACGGCTGGACCCCGGCCCGATGTGCGATGTTGCTTGAGGAATTTCGCCAGATAAAAGAACTGGCTCAGGGGCAACTGCCACCAGGGACCTTCCATACCGAAATCGTTTTGGCGGGTACTCTGTACTTCGAATACAAAACCTCGACGCAGGTAGCACCCATATTCGTGGCTCACCTTACCTCGGATGCTGGTATCCCTCAGCGGGTATTGGGTTCCGTGGGATATGATTACCTGACGTCCATTGGGAGACAGATGCTTCAGAATGATACCGTCCTTCACGAAGAATGGAAAAAGATTGTGCCGGCTCCACTGGTAGGGATGTTTCTTCAGTGTTTCAATTCGCCGAGCCCTGATGTGAAGGCCGCTGCCCATGATGCCCTAGCCAGGCGGATGGCGAGAGGGCTAGCGGATCATCCTTGGTTGTCGGGGCCGGCCGTGCGTGAGATCAGACCCGATGAGCCCATCCTCAAGTTCACCTCGGAACAGTGGTCAATCGCCGTGGGTGATGCGCTGTACCGATTGATTCCTAGGCTCATTGCCCTTCGGATAGGGAGGAGCTGGCCCGGGGTCATTCAAGGTTTTTATGCTGACATCGACGAAGAATTAAACCAGGCAGAAAAAGATCTTCAGGATAAAAGGATTTCTGAGAGGTTTCAGAAGGTTGTTCGTTCCGTATGCACAGCTACCGCAGCGGGAGTTCTCTTTGAGGATATAAGGGATGAGAAGCGACTTGACAGGGCTAGAAAATTAGCAAGGATAGTGCCCTGGTATTCCCACTCACAACTGCTTGAAGATTTCACCCGCCTTGTGAAGGAACTTCAGCTTCGTCCTCAGGCCGGCTTGGAAGAAACGGGGACAGGGGCTTTGAGGTTCGCAGAACTCGATCTTGAACCGTGGGGGCGTGTTGAGGCCTTTGAGATGGAAGACTTTCTTAAGGATCCTCGGTATCGTGGTCGGGTGGACGGATTAGACGTCGATTGGAGCCAGAGGGAAGGAGTTGTCACCGTTCGGGACATCGATCCGTCAGAGGAGGCTCCCACGTGGACGATTCACGTCTATGTCCATGGAGAATTGGAAATAGAGGATGCTCTTCGAGCTCGATTACAGCAAGAGGTTATCCCGGGGATACGCTTCACGGTGGAACCGCTTCTTTTAAAAGGTCCCCTCACAGAACCTGCGCTCGTGATTTACCAGGCAAAGAAGGATGGACTCCCCCGGGCAATCCCTGGAACCATAGCGCACATTGTCTTGCCTCTGCAGGAAGATCAAGCCCTCGCTCAAATCCAGCAGATCAACTTGCCTTCATTAGCGGCCAGGGCCTTCGATCCCAGGTTGCCTTACTTCCCTCAAGTCCGGGCCGAGAACTTCCAGGACGATGAAGGTTACTGGCTCTTGGCCTTCTTCGTGTAGGCGGCGGCGATTCTTCCCACCGCTGCGGTAAGACCCTGCAGGGTTATCTTAGGATCGCGTATAATAGAAGTGATAGGGAGATGCCTATGCAGATCGATCGGCGATTCATTTGGGATTACGAGGTACCCGAAGCGGGGCTCCAGGACGAGGCGTTCCAGCGGTGGTACTTGGCCCGTGTTCTGACACGAGGGTCCTTGGCGGATATCCACGCGGTGGGGCTGACGACCATTCGTCAGAAGCTGTCTACCCTCGTGCTGCCGGCGAGGATTCAGAAGTTTTGGGAGTTTTACTTTACTCTGCTGGATAGGGCGGCTTAAAGACGATCGAAATCCTGACTCCATTTCAGCGTCAAGTTCTTACCCACCTTGGCGCGAGTCCTCTCAAAACAGATTTTTTTCTCACGGGTGGGACGGCACTGGCTGTGTTCTACCTTGGGCATCGGTATTCGGACGACCTGGACTTTTTCACGGAGGATCCCCAGGCGGTCCTCCGTGTGCCTGGCATCCTCAAAGGTTTAGCCGGTGAGCTTGGAGTCGAAATCTCCTTTACGCGAACGTTGGAGCATTTTCTGGAGTGCTTTTTAGTCAGCGAGGCAGGGGAACGATTGGAGATGGATTTCGCACTGGACAGCCCCTTCCGGTTGGAGGCGAAGGTCTTTCGCCAGGAGATCGGCCTTTGGACAGACAACGCTTTGGACATGTCGTGCAATAAGCTCTCTGCCTTGTTCGACCGAGCGGAGCCCAAGGATTTTGTCGATGTGTATTTCATCCACCATGAGCTGTTTCCTTTGGATGAGCTTTTGCCTAAGGCGAAACAGAAACATGTCGGATTGGATAATTATTGGCTGGCCCAAGCCTTTTCAAGAGCAACAGGAATCAAGATGTTACCCCGCATGATTAAACCGGTAACCTCTGAACAACTCTCCGAGTTCTTTACGAAACAGATCCCTCGGCTCATGCAAGCCTAAGACGGCTCCCATCGCCTTCCCTATGGGGAAATTCAAGCTGGTCAGTGAGATGGTCCCGAAGGGGGACCAGCCGCAGGCGATCGAGAAGCTCGTTCGTGGCTTGCGTGAGGGCAAGCGGTACCAGACGTTGTTGGGAGTCACCGGATCCGGGAAAACCTTCACGATGGCCCACGCCATCGCCCAGATTCATAAGCCTACCTTAGTCCTTTCACACAACAAGACGCTGGCGGCGCAGTTGTACAGCGAGTTGAAGAGTTTTTTCCCGGAGAATGCCGTCGAGTATTTCGTCAGCTACTACGACTACTACCAGCCGGAGGCGTACATCCCGCAGACCGATACCTACATCGAGAAGGACGCCTCGATCAACGATCGGCTGGACCGCCTTCGATTGGCCGCAACAACGAGCCTCATGTCCAGGGGAGATGTGGTGATCGTTGCCTCGGTTTCCTGCATCTACAACCTTGGCAGCCCAGAGGACTACAAGGATCTGCTCCTCTTTTTCGAGGTGGGGCAGGAGATTCCGCGTCAGGAGCTGCTGAGTCGACTGGTAGGACTGCTCTACGAGCGAAACGACATCGATTTTAAACGTGGCCGATTCCGGGTTCGGGGCGAGACGATCGAGATCTTCCCGGCCTACGAGGAGACGGCGATTCGGTTGGAGCTTTTTGGGGATCGGATCGAACGGATCTCGGCGGTAAACCCCTTGACTGGCGACGTCCTGCAGAGATCAGATCGATTTGCCCTGTACCCAGCCAAACATTTCATTACCACGGCCGATCGGATCGAACGGGCCCTCGGGGTCATCGAGCATGAGCTGGAGGAACGGCTCAAGGAGCTGAAGGCCCAAGGGAAGCTGCTCGAGGCCCAGCGGTTGGAGTCACGCACCAAGTACGACATGGAGATGCTGCGGGAACTTGGCTACTGCCACGGGGTCGAGAATTACTCGAGGGCCCTCTCCGGTCGGCCTCCGGGCTCTCGGCCGTGGTGTCTCTTGGATTATTTCCCCAAGGGTTTCCTCACCATCATCGACGAATCCCACGTAACGGTTCCACAGCTAAGAGGGATGTACGAAGGGGACCGGGCCCGGAAAGAGGTGTTGGTGGCCTTTGGGTTTCGGCTGCCCTCCTGCTTGGACAATCGGCCGCTTAAATTTGAAGAATTCGAGGAGGTTATTCGCCAGACGGTTTTCGTCTCCGCTACCCCGGGGCCCCACGAGTGGAAAGCCTCCCGAGGAGAGGTGGTCGAGCAGGTGATTCGCCCTACGGGCCTGGTGGATCCGCCCATTGAGGTCCAGCCGATCGAAGGACAGGTCGATGACCTGATCCATCGGGTCAAGGAACGGGCCGCCATGGGAGAGAGGGCCTTGATCACTACCTTAACCAAACGGATGGCGGAAGATCTGGCCGCGTATCTCAAGGAAGCCGGTTTGCGGGTCACCTACATCCACTCCGATCTGGACGCCTTTGAACGGGTGCAGGTGTTAAAGAATCTTCGGCTGGGGAACTTTGACTGCGTCGTCGGGGTGAATCTGCTGAGAGAAGGGCTGGATCTTCCGGAGGTCTCCCTGGTCTGCGTGCTGGATGCTGATAAGGAGGGGTTCCTCCGCTCGCCAACCTCCTTGATCCAGGTGGCCGGCCGGGCCGCTCGGCATCTCCATGGGTCGGTGATCCTTTACGCCGATCGGGTGACCGACTCCATGCGCCAGGCGATGACCGAGACCGATCGCCGTCGGAAGATCCAACTGGCGTATAATGAGAAGCACCGGATCACCCCTCGATCCGTGGAGAAGGCGATCCGGCAGGGGATCGAGGAAGCGGCCAAGGAGGAGGCCGAAGAGGTGGTTTCGGCGGCGGCCGGCTTTGATCCGGATGCCTTCGACATCGAGCAGGTCGTGGCCGAATTAGAGGAGGAGATGGAGTTGGCGGCGAGGAACCTTCAATTCGAACGGGCGGCCAGTTTGCGGGATCAGGTTACGGAACTTCGTGAAAAAGGGATGGCCGGCCTGGCCACCCTCGATCCAGTCCCCAAACGAACCCCCGTACCTAAGCGATGGAGGAAACACGGTGTCAGACACTGAGATAACTTTTATAAAGATGCATCGGTGTCTGACACCGATATGATGGAAGAGGCCATCCTAGAGACGTTGCGAGCCAGGGTGGGGGAACATGTATCTGGCGAGGAGTTGAGCCGAGTGCTTGGTGTTTCGCGCACGGCCGTCTGGAAGGAGATCGAGAAATTGAGGGCCGATGGATACCGAATCCTGGCTCAGCCGCATACCGGTTACCAACTGGCGGGCACTCCGGACCGGTTGATTCCGCAGGAGCTCCGTTGGGATCTTGAGACAAAACGGGTGGGCCAGCGGATCATAGCCTACGAGACAACCGACTCCACGATGAACCTGGCCCATCGATTGGCCGAAGGGGGTGAGCCGGAAGGTTCCGTGGTCGTCGCCGAGGGGCAATCCCGCGGGCGGGGAAGACTGGGGAGGAGATGGATTTCCCCTAAGGGGAAAGGAATTTATCTTTCCGTGATTCTGCGGCCGCCCTTACAATTATCCGAGGCGCCGCTCATCACCTTGATGGCCGCGGTGGCGGTAGCCGGGGCCGTTCAGGAGGTGAGCGATCTCACACCAGAGATCAAGTGGCCGAACGACCTGCTGCTCAAAGGGAAGAAGGTGGCCGGCATCTTAATGGAGTTGAATGCTGAGTTGAACCGGGTAAACTATGTCGTGATTGGAATCGGAATGAACGTCCATACGCCGAGGGGAAGCCTTCCAGCCCAGGCCACTTCCCTTTACGAGGAGCTGGGACATAAGGTGGACCGGGTCAAGTTGGCCCGAACGCTCCTTCGCCGGTTGGATGGGAGTTACGATGAGTTTTTAAACCGCGGAGTTCAGCCAATCCTGAACCGGTGGCGGGATTTCGCCGCCTTTTTAGGCCGACGGATCCGGGTGGTGGCCGAAGGTCGGACGGTGGATGGCCAGGCCATGGACATCGATGCCCGAGGGGCGCTTCAGGTGCGGACCGATACCGGTTTCGTGGAATCGATCTCCGCCGGAGAGGTGCTGGTGGTGCGGTGAGACTAGCGTATAGCGTAGAGCGTATAGCGTATAGGAAGAAACTATCCGCTGTCCGCTACACGCTATACGCTGTTCTTATCCTATCCGCTATCCGCTATCCGCTATCCGCTGAAGAAGAAGCTCATCCGATCGTGATGCTCAACGTCACCGGCACCATCGACCCGGCCATGGCCCGCTATGTGACCCGTGGTTTGGAAGAGGCCCGAGAGATTCAGGCCTCCGCGGCGGTCGTTCTACTGGATACCCCGGGCGGGCTGGACGGTTCGATGCGCAAGATCGTTCAGGGAATTTTAAATTCGCCGGTTCCGGTCATCGTCTATGTTTCACCGCCGGGCGCCCGGGCCGCTTCGGCCGGCGTCTTCATCACGTTGGCGGCCCATGTGGCGGCCATGGCGCCGGGGACCAACATCGGGGCGGCTCATCCGGTTCAGTTGGGAGGGGGCGAGTCCGAGGGTTCCCAGAAAAAGGAAGGGGAGTCTTCAGTGAGGGAGGAGAAGTTGGTCAACGACGCGGTGGCGTACCTCCAATCCATCGCGGAGGTCCGAGGCCGGAACGTCGGATGGGCGGAACATTTTGTGCGGGAGAGCCGCTCCTTGACCGCCGATGAGGCCAAGGAGAAGAGGGTGATCGACGCGGTGGCCGCCGATTGGGACGATTTGATCGCCCAGGTGGAGGGGCGCTCCGTCAAGACGGTTTTTGGAACAACGCCGCTTAACCTTCGCGGTCAGCCCCGGCGAGAGTTGGCCCTCTCATTTCTGGAAAGGGCGCTCCATCAGTTGGCCCACCCGAATTTGGCCTATATCCTGCTTCTCTTGGGGATCTACGGGTTGATTTACGAGTTGTCGACACCAGGAGCAGTCTTTCCCGGGGTCCTCGGGGCGATCCTTCTGGTGTTGGGTCTGGTTGCCTTGGAGACGCTGGAGGTGAACTGGGCAGGGCTGGCCCTCATCGTTCTTTCAATCCTTTTCTTTATCGCCGACATTAAACTTCCCGGCTATGGGGCGCTCACTTTGGGCGGGATCATCGCCTTCCTTTTAGGATCGGCCTTTCTTTTCCCAACGGGCCGAATCCCTGTTTTAAGGCTTCCCTGGAAGACGATCGGGTTGGCGACGGCCACGACCGCAACCTTTTTCCTCTTTGTGGTGGGAGCGGCCCTCCGGGCCTTGAAGCAGAAGGTGGTGAGCGGCACGGAGGGCTTAATCGGAGCGGAAGGTCTCGCCAAGACGGAGATTGATCCGCTCGGCCTTATTCACGTGCGTGGAGAAGAGTGGCAAGCCCGCTCGCGTGAACCGATTGAAAAGGGAACACGGGTCAAGGTAGTCAAGGTGGAAGGGTTAACCATGCATGTGGAACCGATGGAGGGGTAAACCAAGATGTCGTTGACGATACCTTTGGCACTGATCTTCGTTTTTGGTGGATTGATGCTGCTGTTCTCCGTGATTCGGATTGTGCCGGAGTTCCGGCGGATCGTGGTCCTTCGGTTGGGGCGGGTGGTTGGCGCCAAAGGGCCCGGGATCGTGATCATCCTGCCGGTCATTGATCAGCCGTATACGGCCGACTTGCGGGAGACGTACCTCGAGATCCCCCGGCAGACCTGTATCACCAAGGATAATGCCCCGATCTCGATCGACTTCCTGATTTACTCGAAGGTCGTCGAGCCGGTCGCCTCCGTGGTGCAGGTCAAGGACTATGCCGGGGCGGCGATGGGGATCGCCACCACCACGCTGCGGGCCGTGGTCGGCGACATCCCATTGGACGATGTGCTGGCCAAGCGGGAGCAGATCAACCAGGTGCTCCGGACCAAGCTGGATGAGGTGACCGAGCGCTGGGGCGTCAAGGTGACCTCCGTCGAGATTCGGGAGATCTCGCCCCCGAAGGAGGTTCAGGAGGCGATGAACAAGCAGATGGCCGCCGAGAGGACCCGGCGGGCCATGGTCCTGGAAGCGGATGGCCAGAAACAGGCCAACATCACGGTAGCCGAAGGGGAGAAACAGTCGGCGATCTTGAAGGCCGAGGGGGCTCGACAGTCGGCGATCCTTCAGGCCGAAGGGAACCGCCAGGCAGCGGTCTTAAACGCCGAAGGGTACGCCTTGGCCTTGACCAAGATCTTTGAATCGGCCAAGCATCTGGACGCCAAGACGATGTCTCTGCAGTATCTGGAGGCCTTGAAATCCCTCGGGGCCTCGAGCTCCACCAAGTTTGTGATCCCAACGGAGCTCACCAACCTGTTGGCCCCTTTTACCGGAATGGTAAAAAGCTCCACTGAGAAATAGGGTGAGAACCGCTGCTTAAGATTCTGATCCTTGGGCTACCGATCGGGGTGGGATTGGCGTTGACGTGGTACGTTACGATGGTTCTTCGGCCGGAACTTAGGGAATTGACGAGAAAGATCCAGCTCCCGGAGTTTCAGGGGACCGCCCACCAAAAGACGATCCAATTCGCCGTGGATCGGCTTCAGCGACGATCGGTGCAGCTTCGGTGGGCGATTCTAACCCTTGGGGTTTTATGCCTGGGGCTTGCCCCATGGGTGCTAAAAATCTGATGGGGCGAGATCCCAAGGGGTCAGACCCCATCAGAAGTTTTTGGAGCTTCCAGGGATCTCCTCACCGGTTGGCGTTGGCCTTTGGGTTGGGGGTGGCTTTAGGGATTCTCCCAGGGACGGGAGCGTTGGCCGCTGCGGTTTGCGCGGCGCTCCTTCGGCTGAACCTTCCGCTGATGATGGCTGGAGCTCTCTTGACCAACCCAGCGACGGCCCTTCTCATTTACCCGGTGAGCTTTCTTTTAGGGAAATGGCTCTTAGGCGAACGGCTTCCCACCGATTTCTTAGCGCAGATTGCCGTGGGGACGATAACGGGAAACCTGATTCTGGCCATCGTCTTGGGCGCCGTGGGTTATGGCGTGGCCTTGGGGTCGATCCGGATCTTTCGAGCCCGTTATGCTGCTGGCCATTGATATCGGCAATACGAACATCACGGTGGGCCTCTTCCAGGGTCAAAGGCTCATTTCCCACGGAAGGATTTCCACCCAGGGCCCTCGGACGGTGGACGAATACACGATCACCTTTCGAGGCCTATTGGACAATCTATTGGGTACCAGGTACCCGGAAAAGGTGCCAGGCACTTTTTCCAGAATAGTGCCTGGCACCAATGTCTGGCACCATTTTAAGGAGATCGATGGGGTGATCCTCTCCTCGGTGGTGCCAAAAGCAACGGTTCCTTTGAAGCAGGCCCTGAAACCGCTCGTTACCCCTAGACCTCTTGTGGTGGGGGAATCGATCCGGGCTCCCATTCTCAACCGGTATCGGATCCCTTCTCAAGTGGGGCAGGATCGGTTGGTCGATGCCGCAGCGGCCTATGACCTCTACGGGGGGCCGGTCATCGTGGTCGATTTTGGGACTGCGGTGACCATTGATCTCGTCTCCAAGAAGAAGGAGTATTTAGGAGGGATCATTGTGCCGGGCATCGAAATCGCCTTGGAGGCGTTGACGACCCGCGCGGCTCTGTTGCCCAAGATCGAATTGATCCCACCCAGGGAGCTTTTAGGGAGGGACACGATCGGCAGCATGCGAAGCGGCATCTTTTTTGGTTACAGCGCCTTATGCGACGGCCTGGTCGCTCGGTTGAAGGCCAAGCATGGGCCCAAGGCTAAGGTGGTGGCTACCGGCGGGCATGCCCCTCTGATCGCCCCTTACTGCCGAACCGTTCAAAAGATCAATCCTCACCTCACCCTGCAGGGTCTCGAGCTCACCTACCGACATCGGCTGGGCAACTGGGGGTGAATTCAGCGACGAACGGTGCCAGGTCTTAGACCTGGCACCGCCTCCCGGCTTCAGCGAAGTGGCCATCTAAGTAAGTTGCCCAGCCTCTCGGAGAGGGAAACCGCTGCCCGGTTCCCGGCCGCCTCAGCGTCTCGGCGGCGTCGCCAAGCGTGGGCTCGTTCTTCCTCGCCCGGCGACCCCCCTCCGGGAGGGGGGAAGAAGCGTTTCCTCCGCACGCCCATCCGGCAAAGGCCATCGGTTTCATGGGGGAGAGTTTCCCACTCGGGGGGAAGTCCGTTTCCTTCCGCA
>CAYJWF010000022.1:0-22813 GCA_964373805.1 uncultured Planctomycetia bacterium
AGGCCAGCATCGCAATGGAGCCCAGCGGAGGGGCCACCGGCATATGCTCCATGTTGACTTGGGTCCAGGAAACCCGACATTGCCTGGATCCATCCGGACAGGTCACCGAGTTGGCAAAGACGGTCAGCGTAGCTCCCGGCACACCCTTCAAGGTGAGCGTTACGTTTTCAGGGCCTCCGACGATCCTGGAGTTCTCCGCATCCACCGGCAACAGATAGATGGGCCGCGCAATCGAGTAGACCTGGCCAGGGAGCGTCACGAGATCCAACCGGAATTCAAACCACTCGCCGGGTCGGGTAGTGGTGGTACCGTCCACGATGAGCCGTATCGGGCCCACCGGAACCCCACGCAGGGTAAACCGGCCTTCTCCGTCGGTGCGCGTGGAAAGCTCCGTCCCCTCGATCCGAACGGTCGCATCAGGGACTGGCTGATCTTGCGTATCCAGGACAATTCCCGCAACCACGGTATCTTCCGGAGGGCCTTCCTTCCCGGCCGAGGCGGTAAAGACAGCCGGGGATTCCTGCAGGCCCTCGAAGGAGGCGGTGACTACCTGGGTACCTGGCCCGACCGTCTGGCCTAAGGTCAACACCGCCTGCGCCTGCCCATCGGCATCGGTTCGCCGCTTAAACGACGAGGCCCCATCCAACGTCCCATCCCCCTGGGTCACCGTAAACAGTACCTCCACCCCTTCTACCGGATTGGTTCCATCGGTGACCAAAATAACGAATGGAAGCGGCAACGGCTTTCCCACCAAGCCCTGCTGCTGATCCCCAGAGGTAGCGACGATGCGACGCGGCAGGGCTTGGGTGGCCATGAAACAAAACTCCACCTCCCCGACGAATCCGTCGGCACGGGCAATCACCCGGTTGTTCCCGGCCCCGGTGCGGCTGCCAAGGGCGAGCAACAGACGGGCCTGGCCCTGCTCATCCGTCTGGACTAAGACCGCCTGACCTTCTTGGGGAAAAGCCTTAAGCCTGCCATCCCCGCGGCTGACAGAAAAGTCGACCCGGCGTTCCGCCACCGGGCCCCCATCGGCACCGATCAACGCGACCACCAGCGGCTCTGGAAGCTCGGTGCCGACCACTCCAGATTGGTTGTTGCCGGAGACCAGGACCAGCCGCTGACCCGCTTGATCCTGCACCGACACGTGGGTGGTGGCACGAGCCACGTTTCCGGCTCGGTCCCTGGCCTCAACCATGATGTTGTTCATCCCACGGCTTAAGGGCAGCCCCGGCACCACAAAGGTGCGATTCGAAACAGCAGCCTCCGTTCCGTTGACGGTGACCTGAACATCGTCCACATTGATCGTGGTACCGGTCACCAGGTCGTTGATCGTGCCGGCTACGTCTACTTGGGGAGCGGTGAGCACCGCCCCCTCCTTAGGGGTTTCTATGAAAACCGTCGGGGGAGTGGTATCAAGCAACACCTTAACCGTCGCGAAACCTGCATTGCCCGCTTCGTCCGTGGCCTCCGCCCGAATGAGGTTCGCCCCCTCCGTGAGGGGAACTTGGATCCGAAACGTCCCCGGCTTCCCCGGAAGAAGGCTTACCGGGATCCCGTTCACCACAACGGTCGCTTCCTCGTCGTCCACGAAGCCGGTGACGGTAATGGGGCTTCTGCTGAAGAGGGCCTGATCGGTCGGATCGGTGATCGTGACCACCGGCGGATCGGTATCGCTAAAGAGCGCAATCACTCCCACATCCACCACCCTATTCGGCCGGACCTCCACCGGTAGGCGTCGCACGAAGAGGCTGGGATCAAGGGAGGTGGCATCCACCACGAGCGTCTGGGCCCCCGGCGGAATCTCCCTGAGCCAGAAGCGACCAGCCTCGTTGGTCCTCGTCGATCTCGAGGCGATCGTCACCAGAACCCCCTTGAGCGGCGCTCCGGTGACTCGATCCGTCACTCTCCCCACCACTGAGGTGACCGCCGGCCCTTGGCAGGGTTTAAGGCCATCAGGTGTCGGGTCTAAACCTGGGATGTAGGGTCCGGGGTAGGCAGGCTCAGCTTTTGCGCGAAACAGGAAGTCGAGCAACGCGATGGGATCGGTGACGGCGAGCCGTCCATCGTCATTGACATCGGCGGCATCCTGACACGGCAGCGGCTCCGAACCCCGGAAAAGCCAAAGGAGCATCCGCACCGCATCGGAGATATCCACCTCGACGTCGCCGTTGGCATCGCCACGCAAGAAAACCGGCTCCTCTTGCGCGAAGGTAAGGGGGAAAGGTAAGAGAAGGGTTAGGATGACTGGGACGACGGCCTTTAAGACTTGAGGCAACCGGGGCATTGCCGCTCGTTCTCGACCGTAGACACGCATGATCCTTCGCCTACTCATACCCCCGCTCGAAGAGTCTGTCAAGCAAATTTACGGAAAATCACGGAAGATTATGGAAAATTTAGATGCGATCGCCCCCCGTATTCCATATAATGATGGATGGATGAAGAACCCTCTGTTGGTGGCATGTGATTTTGATGGGACGGTGACCCAGCAGGATACGCTGGTGGAAATCTTAAATGCCTTTGGCTCCGACCAATGGCGCCGAATCCAAGAAGAGGTCCTCTGCGGACAGATGAGCATTCGGGAGGGACTCCAACGGGAGATGGGATCGGTTCGCGCCACGCCGGAACAGCTTCAAACGCTGTTAACCTCTCGAATCGGGGTAGAGCCCAGCTTCCTGCCCTTCCTGCAGAATTCCCAAAGACGGGGAATTCCTTTGGTCTGTTTAAGCGGAGGCTTTGACCTCTGCGTGGAGACGGTTCTAAAACAGGCCGGTTTAAGTCACCTGCCCTATCTGGCCAATCGGCTTATTCCTCTAAACGGTACCAGGGACTCTCTGCTTCCTGAGTCTACTCTCAAAAAGGTACCTGGTACCGGTACCGCTTGGCGCGTGGAGTTTCCGTATCCTTCCCTATACTGCTCGGCTTGCGGCCACTGTAAGGGGGATCCGATCCGGACCTGGAACGCCCAAGGGTACACCACCCTCTTCGTGGGTAATGGGGTGACGGACCGGTGTGCGGCCAGGCAAGCCTCTGTCACCTTCGCCAAGGGGGAGTTGGCGGACTGGTGCCGATCCCAGGGCATCGAGGCCATCCCGTACGTGGATTTCGGCGATGTCCAGAAGGAACTCACTGAGAGAGGATGGCTGTGAAAAAACCGGAAATCAGAGGTCAGAAGTCAGAAGTCAGAAGTCAGAAGTCGCTCATTCTCTATTCTCTGTCTTCTGTTCTCTGTTCTCTATTCTCTATTCTCTGTCTTCTGTTCTCTGTTCTCTATCTTCTGTCCTCTGCTCCTGCCTGGGCCACCACCCGGCAGGAGGTCTACGTCACGGCCACGGTTCCATCGTTTGGTGGATACACCTTCACCGAGGCGATCGAGTTTACCGCTGCCGAACCTGGGACCGTGGAGATCGGCCGGATCACCGTCGAGGGCCTCTACAACGGCGAGTACCCTTGGATCCTGCGGGTGTATACGGACAATCTCCATTTCGCCGGGGTGGCCGGAGCGGTGGAACGCCCCAACCCCGCTGGCCTCATCTCCAAAGACGGACGGTTCCAAATCCCTCTGGAGATTCAGTCCCCTGTTTTCGGACCGGACGAATGGCGCCGCATTCCCGACTTAAACGAGGCCGGCTACCGGCCTTATTCCCCCCCTCCTTTACCGGAAGAACCCCAGCACACCGATGGCGTGATCTTAGGAATCGATCCCCGCAACGCCAACTGGGTCGCTGGACCGGACGGCCTTCTCTACACCGAAGACGACAATCCTCTCGGCGATTGGACGGCCAAAACCCCGTTTGAACTGGTCCTCCGGGCCCGGATCGATCCCAGCACCGTCTCCGGAAGTTACGACGCCCTCCTCTATCTCGAGATCGTTCCCGCCCCATGAAACTAGCGGATAGCGTAGAGCGTTTAGCGTTTAGGCACTTCCTCCACGCTCCACGCTCCACGCTGTACGCTCCACGCTGTACGCTCTACGCTGTCCTTATCCTATCCGCTATCCGCTATCCGCTATCCGCTGTTTATGCGGTGGAGGTCCAGCCGACTCGGCTGGAGCTGACCGTCTCTCTCCAAGAGCCTTACCAAGGAACGCTCGAGGTCACCAATCGGGCCTCCAAGGCGGTAGAGGTGCGCCTTTCCACCGGCCCGTACCGCTACCTGGAACCGGGATTAAAGCTCCCCTCGGCCCAAGGGTGGTTTGCCTTTGAACCGGATCGCTTGACCCTAGCGCCGGGCGGCTCGAGTACCATCCACTTCGTGATTACCCCGCCCCCCAACGTCATCGACGATACGGCCGGGGAATATCTGGCCGCCATCCTGGTGGATGAGTTTCCTGTGGGGGGAACGGCTTCGCCCGAGAAAGAGAGGGGGAGCGCTAGGACAGGCGGAAAGATTACCGTGGTGCCGCGCTACGCCATGCCGGTTTACTTAAAGATCGAGGGCCGCGAGATACTCAAGCTGGAGATTGCTGGGCTGACCCCATCCATAGATAACGAAAAAAAATTGAATAAAATAGAAATAGCCTTAAAAAACACCGGCAACGTCCATTTGCGTCCCATCGGAACACTCGCCCTCTTTAACGCCGAAGGGGGTATCGTCCTGACCCAGCCGGTAGGTAAGGGGGTCCCGATCCTGCCGACCGCGATCTCAAAGATCCCCACCCTGCTTCCTTACCTTTCGGCCGGACGGTATCGGGCCGTGGTGACGATGGAGCCTTGGGAACGGGAGATGCTCCAAAAAGAGATCACCTTCGAAATCCCTTCCGAGGAGAGTTAGCCGGTGCCAGGCCTGCCCGCCCCGGGAGGCAGCAAGGGGCAGGCGGGCCGGCCCCTTTAACGGCGGAGGAGGCTGACCTCGATCCGCTGCTTCAAATCTTCCGGCCGGAAAGGCTTCACGATGTAGTCTTCAGCGCCCAAGGCAAGACCGGCCTTGATGTGTTCGGCCATCCCTAGAGCGGTCAAGAAGACCACGGGAATCGAACGGGTTTTAGGATGCGCTTTAAGAGAAGCACAGACCTCCCGCCCCTTCATCTTGGGCATCAAGATGTCCAGGAGAATCAGGTCCGGCTGCTCGCTTTCCGCCAACACCAATCCCCGCTCTCCGCTGGAAGCCGTTAAGACCCGATAGCCCCAATGTTCGAGCTGCTTGGCCAACATCTTGGAGAAGTCGGCCACATCGTCGATCAAGAGAACCGTCTTGCGCTGTGGGTTCATGTTTCCTCGCTCACGTTTTTCGCCACTTCACTCTTCCCATGGGCGGCCTCGGTAGCCTTGGCAAACAGCTCATGGACATCTAGGGCCTCTACGGGGTAGAGGGAAGTCCCCACGGGTACGGAAGCGGGAACTCCTCTGCCGATCCGATTCTTGGCCCAACTCAAGAAGACCGAATGGAGACGTTCCCCGAGGGCCTTCACCCCGGCGCCATCGGTTAAGGCCAGAACAACGATCCAATAGGGCTTAAGCCCCAAGACGACGTCGCCCGGATGAACCTGCCCGCGGATCACCGCCTCCAATTCGGCCAGGAGGGAAAGATCCTTAGGGTGCAGGAATTCTACCGGAAGGGCCACCATCCCCACGGTTTCCTCCCCCCCTGTCTTCGAGGAATCCATCAATCGCTTAAAGCCGGCCTCCAAGGCAAAGGCGTGCGAGTACAGCGGCAACGTGACGGTAAAGACGGAACCTTGACCCAACACCGAGGAGACCGTTAGGGTTCCGTTATGGAGTTGAACCATCTCTTTACAGAGACTCAATCCCAATCCGGTTCCCCGCTGTTGGGCGTCCCCCGTTCCCACCTGGGAGAATTTTTGGAACAGCTTAGGCAGGTCGTCTGGAGCGATCCCAATTCCGTCGTCCTTCACCGAGACCTCCACCCTTCCCCCCTCCTCTTTCAGGCGAATCGTCACGGTCCCGGTATCCCGGGTAAACTTGATCGCGTTGGACAACAGGTTCCCGAACACCTGCCCGATCCGATCCGGATCGGCAAACACCACCGGGACGTTTAAGCCTTCGAGCTTAAGCGTCCGGGACCCCGCAATGAGCTGAAACCGTTTCAGCGTCTGCTCCAGTAAAGCATTCAAGTCCACCTCTCGCCGAGCCAGAGGCAGACGCCCCGCCTGCATTTTAGACAGGTCCAGAAGATTGTTGATGAGCTCAATCAGCCGATTGACGTTCTCATCCATCATCTGGAGGAACTCCCGCTGATCCGGATTCGTGGGACCCAACACCTCCCGCACCATCAAGGTAATCCCCTGCTTGACGACGGACAAGGGGGTGCGCAGCTCGTGGGAGACGGTGTTGACAAACTCATCCTTGAGCAGATCCAGGCGCTTGCGCTCCATGGCGTAACGCATCACGCGGGAGAGGCCCATCCCATCGACCCTTCCCTTGACCAGATAGTCCTGGGCGCCTCTACGGACGATTTCCAGGGAAAGGGTGCCGTCGTCCAACCCGGTCAGGACCACGATCGGAACGTGGGGAGCCTTGTTGTGCACCTTGGTGGTCGTCTCCAAACCCTGGGCATCCGGCAGGGAGAGATCCAGCAGCACGACATCGATCCCCCCTTGGGTCAAGCGCTTCAACCCGCTCTCCAGCCGCTCGACGTGTTCTACCTCGAAAGAGGGATTCGTCTCGACGGCCAAAAGCTCCCTTAAGAAGTCCGCGTCTTCATCATCGTCTTCGATCAGGAGAACCTTAATCGGTTTTTGGTTCATCTCGCTCACCCCGCAGGACGCATGGGCCAAGTAAAGTAAAAGGCGGCCCCCTGGCCCAATTGGGACTCGACCCAGATCCGCCCTCCGTGCCGCTCCACGATCTTCTTACAAACGGCGAGCCCAATCCCGCTTCCGGAATACTCGGCCCGGGTATGGAGGCGTTGAAACATGACGAAGATCCGCTCCGCGTGCTGGGGGTCGATCCCGATGCCGTTGTCCCGGACCGAAAAGAGCCACGCGTCGTCTTTGGGCTTGGCCGAAAGGTGAATCTTGGGGCGCTCGGGCCCATGGAATTTCACGGCGTTGGCGATCAAGTTTTGAAGCAGTTGCCCCAGCTGCAAAGGATTGGCTTGGACGGTAGGCAGAGTATCCCACGTGATCTCGGCTCCTGTCTCTCGCCGCGCCGCCTCAAGATCGGCGAGAGCCCTCTGAAGGACCACGCCGCAGTCGGTCGGCTCCAAGGCCGGCTCCCCTCGACCCACCCGAGAATAGGTCAACAGATCGTCGATCAGCGTCTGCATCCGGGTCGCCCCATCGATGATGTACTCGATGAATTTGTCGGCCTTCTCATCCAGTTGGCTTTTGTAGCGCTCCGCCAGAAGCTGGGTGAAGCTGGCCACCTTCCGGAGCGGCTCCCGCAAGTCGTGCGAGGCCACGTAGGCGAACTGTTCCAGCTCCTGATTGGAACGGGCCAGTTCCTCGGCTTGCCGCGCCAACTGTTCCTCGGCTCTCTTCAAATCCGTGATGTCCTTGCCGATGGCGACCACCACCATCCCCTGGGTTTCGTGGTACATGATCGAACCGGAGAAAAGGACCGGAACGACTCGCCCATCCTTGGCCCGATAACGGGTCTCCTGGTTGTGGATGGTCCCCTCCTCGATTAACCGCTGGAAGGTAGGCCCTTTAAAGACGAGCCCCGTCTCCTGCGCTTCCGGCTCCGAGGCTAAAGAGGCCTCCTCTACCAGGAGGCGTCCCACCGGTTGATCCAACAGTTCCTCCTCCGAAAATCCGAGTAACTCACACGTGGCCCGGTTGACCTTGCGGATCTTGGCGTACCGATCCACGACGATCAGCGTATCGATCATGCTGTGGAAGATCTTATCGACATACTCCTTGGAAACCGTGGTCTTCTCCAGATTCTCGGTCATCTGGTTAAACGAGGCAGCCAGTTCTCCCAGCTCATCCTGAGATAAAACAGGGGAAATCTTGACCCGCCCAGTGAAATCCCCTTTTCCGACCCGGGCGGCCGCCTCCGACAATTGCTGGATGGGACGGACCAATCGGCCGGCGATAAAAAAAGCTGTTAACATTCCGGCCAAAGAAAGGACCGCCGTGAAAACCAGAGAGAACCGGAGGATCTTATCCCGGTTTTGAGAGATGATCCTTTTGGTTTCCTCGGCCACCAACCCTTTCTCCCGACGGATCCGCTCGGTGGAGAAACCGACCCTCACCCACCCGAGATTCTTTTCTTTGATTTGGATGGGGCAGGCGATATCGATGGAACGCTCCCCTCCTTGAACCAATATCTCCTTCGCCCGAACCGCTCCTTGGCTGAATTCGTCGGTCAGGCCAAGCCCCAGAAGCGGATTCTCATCGGTCCCGTCGGTAAGGACCTTGCCTTGTGCATCCAAGAGATACGCGTACTGGACGTCCTCCACCGCCTTGAGGGTGCTCAACAGCTCGTTGATCGTCTCGATGTCCAGAAAGTAGACCGGATTGGTGAGATTCTCCGCCGACGTGGAAACCAACAGACGCCCTTCCTCCTCCAATTGGGAGAGCAGCTTCGACTCTAAAAATAAGCCCATCGAATGGGTCAGGCGATCGGACCCTCTTTCAAAGACGTTTAAGACGCCGCTCATGACCAGGAACATGGCCCCAATCACCATCACGACCAACAGCAGACTGTATTTGGCCTTTAACCCGAGCCGCATCCGGACACTGTTCCTAGATCTCATCCCTAATCAAGTGGTAAAGCCTTCTCACCTCGCTCAACCCCTCCTCGGCCCCGCCGGGCAGCTCATCGAAGTTGGCCGTCTTGTTGAACTTGCGCATCACCTTCCGGCCCTCTTCGGAATCTTTCATGTCGATCAGCAGCTGCTGGATCGCCGCCTCCAGGGAAGGGTCCATCCCATTCCTAACCAGGATGAGGTTGCGTGGGACCAGAATCGATTCATAGATCTCCTTAAAATCCGGCAGGTACTCCTCCGGCACCTCTTCGGGGTCGGTAAACTCGATGTTGCTTAAGGCTCCGGCGGCGGCCAATCGGCGATGGACCCAGTGGGTCAAATTGATTTCTCCTCCGGCAAAGAGATATCCGATCTTGTCCGCAGGGACCGGGTCCTCAAACGACTTCAATGGAACCAACTCAAACCCCAACTGTTTGAAGGTCGCCCGAGGCAGAAAATAGCCGGAGGTGGAACCGGGATCCTCAAAGGCGATCTTCTTACCTTTCAGCTGTTCCAATGAATCGATGCCGCTGTCCTTGCGGACAAAGATCACGGAACTGTACTGGCTGGAGACGTTCTTCCACCGCCTAAGGATAATCTTGGCCCCGGCCCGTTCCTCGTACAACAAGGAGGAAAACGGCGTCTCGGTGACAAGATCCACCTCCCCTTTTTTCAAAAGGTCGATCATCTCCCCGTTGTTCCGGGTTAAGAGGACTCTCCCCTCCTTAACCCCCAAGGGATTCAGCCGCTTGGCCACATAGTCGATGAACTGTTTGATCTCGGGGTAATGCTTTTTCGGGTTATCGGAGACCCGACCGATGGTCAGGACCATCTGGCCAGCCTCCTCGGCCCAAGCAGTCGTCACTGGAAGTACCAACGTCATTGCGAGGAGCGTCAGCGACGAAGCAACCTCGATTTTAAGACGAGATTGCTTCACTCCCGGAGCCTGCCCCGAGTGAAAACGAGGGGGTCGTTCGCAATGACGATGTAACCGCATCTCGACCATTGGCATCAGAAGCTGTAGTCGAGCTGGGTTACCCACTCGTCGTTGCGCGGCTCATCGGAGGAACCGGTATCTTCCCGATTGAAGTGGTACTCCCATTTCCACCTGAAGTTATCCGTCACGTGGCCAATCAGAGCGGCCGTGTACTGCTGGCGACCCCAGGTCAATCCTTCCGCTGGGACGTGCGCCATGTTGATGGTGTACTGCCCGTATCGGAACAACGGTTGGATGGCTTTGAGATACTTAAACCGAAGGGGATGTTTATAGGAAGGTTGAAGGTACCAGGCATTTCGCCTAAGCTTGCCGTCAAAAGCCCGGATGAACTGCCCGAAGAGGTTTGCGTTCCCATAGGTGTAGTCGAGGTTAATCCCGTAGCGCTCCTTGGTCGTCCGGGAGGAGCTACCGTAGCCTGGAACATTCGCGGCGGTCTGCAGGAAGGTGACGTCCTCGCCGGTCAACCGGCCCCGGGTGACAAACCCGAGAAGATCGACCTCTCCAAATCGCTGAAGATCCTGCTTAAGCCCAAGGCCAAATCCAAGCTCCTTGTTCCCGTTCAAATCGTCGTTTCGTTTATCGTCCCCAATGATCCGCTGAAATTCGGTCGTCCCAGAGGTCTCTCCAAAATCCTTGTCGTCCAGCTCGAGGCCATTGGTCAGCGAGAATCGCCAATAGAGAGGCTCCCGCTGGCCGCCGTACCAGATTCCGAGACCCCGTTTGCGCCAGAAGGCGGTTCCGCCCAAGGGATAGCCCTCGGTGATTCGATCCGGTCGGAAGAAGACCGTGTTGTTCCCCACCTGGACGTAGGAATCCAGGGGAAGGTCGACCATCTCGAGATAGGTATCTCGAACCTCGATGTCGTTGTCATCGCCGTCGAACCTAACCTTCGACTTGAAATTAATCCCGTCGGTCACCTTAGCGTCGAGCTTAAGCTCAAACTTGTCCACCTGAAAATGGCCGTCGGCGGCGGTGGATCTCATCTCATTAGCCGTCGACGGAAGCCAGGTGGCATCCTGGCCGTCTGAATACTCCAGCTCAACCCCTCCCCCAATCCGGATTCGGTCTCCCTTTTTTCCCAGGATCCAGTTGTCCGTCTTGGCCATCACCTTCTCCGCCTCGAGCTTACCGATCCGCTCCTGTAAGGTGGCCATCTCCTTCTGGAGCTTCTCGAAGTGGCCCTTCAGCTCCGAAAGCTCATCGGCCCATGACCCTTGAGACGCCGTGAACAGCGTCAAAAGGACGAACGCCAGAATCCTAAGCGACTTTTGTCCCCTCATGGAGTCCTCCTTTCCTTAAAAACGGTGCCAGGCACATTTTGGAAAAGTGCCTGGCACCAAACAGAGGAGGCCTGACACCTATTTCCCCACCCGGGCCATGGCCCGCTCAATCCGCTCCTTCAAGGCCGCGGCCGGAATCGGCTTCACCAGATAATCGTCGTCGTACAGCTGGGCCGCCTCCTGCTTGGATTCGCCGTCCGCTCGGGCCGTCAGCATGAGCACCGGGATCTCCCGGGTCGCCTTGTTCTTCTTCAAGCTCTCTAAAACCTCAAACCCGCCCATCCCCGGCATCATGATGTCGAGAAGAATACAGTCCGGGCGAACCTGGCGGGCCGCCTTTAAACCGGATTCCCCATTGGTGGCGACCACCACCTGATAAGGCCCCAACTGCTGAAGATTCGCTTTAACGAAGAAACAGAAATCTTCTTCGTCGTCGATGATGAGGATCGTTTTCTGTCCTGGAAGTCCCATCGTTCGTTTAAACCGGCAAGATCACCTTGGCTTGCGTCCCTCTGCCTGCTTCGCTCTTGATCAACAATTCCCCGTGGTGGTTCTCCACAATCATCTTGGAGGTGGAGAGTCCCAGCCCCACCCCTTTGCGATCCCGCTTGGTGGTAAAGAACGGCTCAAAGAGCCGTGGAAGATTTTGAGGAGAAATCCCCTCCCCCGAATCGATGACCTCGATCACACAGGCGGGACGCCCGGAGAACCGGGCCGAAGCCGCCGTGGTTCGATACGCCTTAACGGCGACCCTCCCCCCTTTGGGACAAGCCTCCACCGCGTTAATCAGGAGATTAAAGAGTACCTGTTCGATCTGGTTCCTCTCCACTTCCACCGTAATCGACTCGTCCACCTGAGAATCGATCGTGATGTTGCGTAAAGGCGTCCGGAACTTAAGGAGCGATAGCGTGCCCTCCACCATCTCGCTCACGTTTGCCCACTCCCGCTTCGGCGTAGAAGGTCGGGCAAACGTGAGCAATCCCTCCAGGATCGTGTTGGCCCGCAAGGTGGATTCCTTGATCTTCTCGAGCGCCATTTTGGTGTCGCCATCGATTTGGGACAAACGGCCTTGCAAAAACTCAACGGCCCCTAAGATGATCGCCAGGGGATTCTTCACCTCGTGGGCCAATCCGGAGGAGAACCTTCCTAAGGCGGCCAATTTCTCGGCTTGGATCAACTCATCTTGGGTCGCCTTCAAGTCCGCGTAGGCCTTCCTAAGATTTTCCTCAGCGCGCTTGCGTTCGATGGCGTAACGCATGACTCGGGAGAGAACGTTTCCATCCACCCGGCCCTTGACCAGGTAATCCTGAGCGCCCTGGCGGACCGCCTCTAAAGCCACCACGTCGTCGTTCAGACCCGTTAGAACCACCATGGGGATGGTAGGGGCCTGGATTTGCAAGCGGCTGGCGGCCTGAAGCCCCTGGGCGTCGGGAAGGCTTAAATCCAGCAAGACCACATCGATCCCCCCTTGGGTGAGGCGATCCAATCCGGCTTGAAGCCGATCCGCTCTTTCCACTTCGAACGGGGGATTCTGGGCAGCCGAGAGCATCTCTTGGAACAGCTCCGCGTCGGCGGAATCGTCTTCGATGAGCAACACCCGAATCGATTCTTTAAGGGCAGCCATTCGCGCATTTACGGAGGGAGTTTGACGACGGTAAACCAGAAATCCTCAATCTGCTTGACGACCCGGACGAACTGATCCAATCCCACCGGCTTGGTGACGTAACAGTTTCCGCCCACGCCGTAGGAACGCAGGATGTCTTGATCGGCATCGGAAGTGGTTAAGATAACCACCGGGATCGATTTAAACCTCTCATCGCTCTTGATCTCTTGAAGGACCTGTCGGCCGTCCTTCTTGGGGAGGTTGAGATCCAGGAGGATCACATCGGGGCGTACCGCGTCTGCGTAGGGAGTTTCCCGGCGTAAGAATCGCAGGGCCAATTCGCCGTCCTCAACCACGTGGAGATTCACGATGACCTTGCTGTCCTTCAAGGCCTCCTTGGTCAGATCGACGTCGCCGGCATCGTCTTCGACCAACAGGACATTGACCGACTGGGCAGGCATCGTTGGGGAAAGTATAACCCTCCCCTTGACTTACGTCAAGATCGATCCCATAATGTTCGAGGACGCCTGGAAATGACGAGAATCAATCTCTCTACGCGTTTACGGTTTACGGTTTACGGTTTACTAGGGACGGCCGTTTTCTGCTGGTGTTCCCCCGCCCTCGCCATCGACTTGAAGATCCAGTCGGTCTCTTACGAGCAGCATTTCGCGCCCGATGAGTCAATCGTCTTCACCGTGGTCGTCAAGAACAACGAGTCGACCAGCCAATTTGCCGAGGTGGACGTGACCGTCACCAACATCGACACCCGAGTCGAAACCACCTTAACACCGGTCTTGACCGGAACCGTGCCAGCCAGTGGAACGTTAACACTGCCCCAAACCTCCTACAAACTTCCGGCTGGAATCTACACCGTTTCCTTTCCCCTCTTCGATGGCAATGGGGTTCGGGTCGATCGGGTCCAGGGAAAGTTCCCGATCCACGTGGGAAAGGAGAAGGAATCGCTGGAGGTCTTTCCAGAAGTGATCTCTCTGGGAGGCATCCCCCCGGGCCGGTACATGCACCCGACACCGATCGATGTCTCCTGGAGCTTTTTCCGATTCAACCGATTGAGGGTCGACCAGCCGTTTGTCGTTCGGATCTACACCGACAACGCCGCCCGATACAGAGGAATTCCAGAGGCCATCCGCCGAGGCTCCCCTGCAGGCCTCGTCTCCATGGACGGGCGGTACACCCTCCCTTTGAAATTCTGGACCTTGAACCATGGCCCGGAGACTCAGGTCACCGGATGGGACAGCTCTCTGGCCGGGCCCCCTCCGGTGGACGATGACGATATTTGGAGAGGAGCTCCTCTCCTGGAAGGGAAGCGAAATTTCGACATGGCGGCCTGGATCCGTCTCAAGGATCTTTCCGAGATGATCGCCGCTCCCTTTGGTTGGTCACGAGGAGAGGGACTCATAGGACAAGACCCCCACGACGTCCGTTACGCGGTGGATAGAAACGTGACCGGCGACTTCACCTTAAAGAGCCCGTTCACCTTCTATTTGGCGACCGAAGCCGGACCCACCGCGGTGGAGGGGGCCTACTCCGCCACGTTGATCGTGGAGCTGTGGAGCCCATGAAATTAGCGTAGAGCGGAGAGCGGATTACGGATGGTTTTCCTATACGCTGGACGCTATACACTAAACGCTGTCTTCCGCTACACGCTACCCGCTGTTCTTATTCTATCCGCTATCCGCTACACGCTACCCGCTGTAGCCTTAGCGGAGGAGGTCGGCTCTCCGGAGGCGCTGCGGTTCGCGTCGGCCGATTTTCTCTATCGCCAGCAGCGCTTCTCCGAAGCCCTCGAACAGTTTGGTCAACTCCCGAAGACCGCCCACCAAGACCCCGGGTTTCGGCAGCGGGTGGGCCGCGCCTTGGAGGCCCTGTACCAACCTCAGGAAAAGGATCTGAGGTTAAAGAGTCAGGCGGCGGCCAACGCCCGTGTCATTCAGAGACTGAGAGTGGTCCGCCGCAAATACGACGCCGATCAGAACTCCGATCAATCGGGAGACAACCGAGGCTTACAGGTCAACGAACATCTCGAAGCCGAGACGCAGGGCCTTAACGATTCCAAAGCCCGATTCGTGATGGATCTGGACGGCTTCAAGAACGGCCACAACGACGTTCGTTATCGGACGCTTCTAGCGGACTTCTTCAAAGGCTCCTCCCACTTTGCCCTGGGGGACAGCGCCTCCTACCCCAGCCCCTTTTTCTTACGGGGATCCCGATTCCGAGGCCTCAACTTCCTGATGAGCGGCGAACGGAACGAGTTCCAAGCCGTCTTGGGAGCCTATCCGGTTTGGCTCGAGTCTCGGGACGAGTACGTCTACCCCCGAACGGTCTGGGGAATTCGGGATCGCATCGAGGCCCTGGAAGATCGGCTTAAATTCGGGGTGAACTTGATCCAGACCCGGGACAGCGAGAAGATCCGCACCGAGGACGGAGCCAATCCGCAAGCCCGGGTCGGAGTGGAGATCCAACCCCGCGATAACATCGTGTTCGGCCTTGACCAGGAATTCCTCTTGATCCCGGACGTTTGGATGGTCAAGGCGGGGGAAGGTTACAGCGTCACCGATGATAATCTACTGGAAGACCGATTCGGGGACACCACCAAGTTAAAGGACACCGCCTTTTATCTGGAATCGACCTTTTCTCAACCGCTCGTCCGGTGGCAGGGCTCCCTGGAACGGATCGGGCCGGACTATCGTTTCCTCACCGATCTGCCGCAGGGAGCCGTCAACAGCCCCAAAGATGTTCGGGCCGATACCCTGCGAATGATCCAATCGCTCGACTTTAATCCCCTCGGCCCTTTGGACCTGGATTTGGAAGCCAGCTGGGCCCGCAACAACCTGGACCACGACGCCGCCATCGAACAGACCCGACAGAGTTGGTATACCGCCAATCTCGGAATTCTCACTCCGCCGGCCTGGCCGCGGCCTTATCTGCGCAGCACCCTGGTCAAAACGGTTTCTGTCCCGGGATCCGCAGATCGGCCGAGTCAAACAGTAACGTGGGATGTGGCCGGTGAACTGAACAAAAGCTTTGGGCTTACCGCCTGGGCCGGTTTTGCCGGCTACCAAGTCGAAAGTCCTCAGGCCGATCGGGGGATCTTCGATGAGAAGGAAACTTGGGGCCTAGGAACCCGGGTGAGCCGCCCCTTGGGCGAACGTTTGTTGGCCTCGGTTCGGTACCAATACCAACAGAAGGAGGAAGACGAGTTTGTCGACGGCGTCTTCGATGGGAGGCGTTGGCGTTCCCCCTCTCAAGGATACGAACTGAACGGCCACCTGAACGTTCGCCTCTGGTCTACGGCCTCCTTAGGTTTGAGCGAGACGTTTAGCCGCGGCCGATTAAAAATCCCTGAGCCGAATCGAATGAGGTTCACCACCCACGGGTACGCGACCACCGCTGCCTTGAGCTGGCCCTACACCCGTTTCAGTCGAGACCGAAAACGAAAACTTTCCGTCTCTCCGGGACTCACCTATCACTTGACCGACATCGGCCGTGATCTGGAGGAGAGGGCCCTTTTCACCGGACGGCTGAGGTTAGCCTACGAGGCCCTTCAAGATTGGAAAGTGGAACTGATGGGAGAGTTCCGATCCGACGACGATGACGAGAACGATCGGGTCGACACCGAGGCCTCCCGGCTCATGCTCCTCTGGACCTCTTACTGGCGATAGGAATTAAGGTCGACGCAGGATGTCGTGAGAACCAACGCGTCTTAAATACCCTACGCTTCCCAGGCGGTGATAGGTCATCCGGTACTGGTAGGTTACTCGGACCTCGTAGATGTCACGATATCCAGGCATCTTCTTATGGCGCAAGGAGGGATGGGAAGGGTTCTCTTCTAGAAGTTGAAGGGCCTTATCCACCTGATCCCGAATGTTTGGAGGAAGCTCCCCGTAATCCTTCAGGAAGCGACGGGTCGCCTCAAGATGCATTACCTGGGCCGACCCCGATGAAGGATCCGCAACAATTCCTTGAGGTTTTTCGTTTTCGTTACCCGCCCAGCCTTGACATCCTCGTCTGCCTCCCGCTCCCCGGCCTGCCATTCCTTCGTCCAGAAGTACGCCTGATCCCGAGGGATGTGGACTTGCGGGCGGAGAACGATCCGATCATCCTCGTAGATCACCTCCAAGGGATCCCCGGGTGACAGGTGGGCTTGCTTGACGATCTCCTTAGGCAGCGTGACCTGGTGCTTTACCCCCACGTGAATGGTCATGCCATATTTTCCTCCCACCTGAAAGTTTACCTTACAGACCTCGTCCCGTCAAGGCTTGATAGGGGGCGTTGTGCTGAACTAGATTTTGTTACTTTAATTAGTTGGGGATCAGTGGGAGAAGGGGGCGGGTTTGGGCTTCTGGGAGGGATTGCTGGGGAGGGCAGCGATGAATTTCTCGACCTCTTGCTTGAGCTTTTCGGTAACGGCCCGGGTTTCCTGGACGAAGGGGTCCTCGGAGGCCGGCGGGTGGGCTTGGCCGTAATCCTCGATCACCTCGGCCCCGCGGCGGTCGTCCTTCTCCTTGGAGGATTGAACGTCCTGGGCGATCTTTTCCTGCTGACCGATAAGGACCTTTAAAAGCTCGACCGGTTCCTGACCGGGAAACTCCTGTTCGAGGATCCGCCGCTCATGTTCCCATCGGGCATCGGCACTTTTGGTCTTCAAGAAACGGCTCGCCCCGTCGAGCTGGCCACCCTTGGCCAAGGCCTCAAGCTGCCTCTTTAGTCCCAGCAGGGCGTAGCAGCGGATGTAAAAGGTGTAGGTCTCCATCGCCCGCTTGCGGCTGGATTCCAAAAGATAGCTCTTGCCCAACCCTGGAATCTCCTTGGCGGTATACAGCTCCTTTACGGCCTGAACTTGAAGCCGCTTGCGGGCGTCGATCATGAGATCCATGATCTCAGGTCGGAACACTTCGAAGTCGAACTGGGAGCGCTTGGCCTTGTTCCGCTTCTGGTACTTGCCCTCGTTGCGCTTCACCATGTAGATGTTGTCGGAGAGCACCCATGCCGGTATGATTTCGTTGTAGGCCGGCGAGATTCCAGGATACGAGGAAGCCGGGGTGTTGATTAAAGAAAAGGGGAACTCCACCTTTTGGGGCAGCATGTTGACGCCGCTGGCAATAATCGTATAAGGAGAGCAGGTCAGGTCCGTGGGGAATTTGATGTTGACCCCCAGCCCAAAGAAGGTCCCCTCCCCCGGCCAGATCTCCTGATCCGGAGCCTTGGCGGTGTGATTGGAGCCGATGTTGGCGCCGTAGCCGACGTTCCCCTTGCCTTCCGGCCATAGGGCGGCGATCAAGAGGGCCTGATGATGGAAACCGACAAACGGCCCCAAGAGGGCGCTGGTCACCTCCCCCTCGGCCACGCCGGTGTTGGGCCCTAAGATCGAATGGGTCACCTTCCCGTGCCGCTCCACATGCGAATGTTCGGTAAGAAGGGAAGAGTCCACAATCGCTCCGCTCGTCACCTCACATCCCCACTGGAGGATGCTGTTCTTCACGATGGCCCCTTGGGAAATCTCGGACACCTCGGAGGGAGCCGAGAGAACCGTGGTGTTCGAAACCTCTTGCGCGTTGTCGATGACTCCGGAATTCCCCAGAAAGATGCCGTTCACCTTCGGGGTGTGAAGGATTCGGGCGGAATGGCCCACCACATTGCACGGGGAGGCTACGGCCTTGACGTAAGCATCCAGTTCAAGCCCGTAATCGTTTAAAAGCTTCCCATTCCCCCGAGAACGGGCCAAGACCCAAGCCTGACCCACGGTCAACTCCGAGAAGAGACGGACCTCCCGCCCTCCGGTCTCAATGGCGATCAAAAGCTCTTGGCCATTGGCGAAGGAGGTCTCCTTTTCCAGGCCGATCGTCCCCACATCGAAAAGGACCGCCCCCTCTGCCACGACGGTCCGATGCAACAGCCGGACGTTTCGGACGAGCGCCTCCCGAGCGACCACGCAGTGGGAAAGAACGCTGTGGGAAAGTCCGGTGGGAAAGGCAACCCCTTCCACCTCGATTTGACCGGCCGAAGCCGAAAGGAGGACCGGCCCGGCAAAGTGACAGCGTTGGACCCGCCGGGGATCGAATTTAGGGTGTACCCAAACGGCTTTCCAATCTTGGGCGGTGTTGCCTTGGGCCTTGAGGATCTTCGCTTGGCCCGTGGTCAGGGGCTTAAATCCAGCCTTGCGCAACGTTTGAGCATTGGATGAAAGGAGGGAAAAGGCCTGCTTAGCCTTGGCGATTTCTTGAATAACTTCGGAAGAGGAAAACGCGGCCTTCAGGTCCGATACGACATCAAAATTCGGAACGTTCATCTCTTCAGGCGCCTGTCGAGCCGACCCCCTCTACTGGAGGACGAGGACCCGAGGCTCGGCGGGGTATTCCCGCGTCAGTTTGGTGGATGCCGCCTTATCCACGATGATGGTGGCCTTAGGATGCAGCTGCACGATGGTGGCCGGTACCATGGCCGTTATGGGACCTTCGCAGGTCTTCAAAATGGCCTCGGCCTTTCCGGCGCCGTTGGCCAAGAGGATGAGCTGTCTCGAGTCCATGATGGTCCCAATCCCCATGGTGATGGCGTACTTGGGAACCTCGTTTAAGTTCCTGAAGAATCGAGCATTGTCCTGACGGGTCTTGTCGTCCAGCGTTTTGACCCGCGTGCGGGACCCTAAAGAGGATCCCGGCTCATTGAAGGCGATGTGACCGTTCGAGCCGATCCCCAACAGCTGCAAGTCCAATGCCCCGGACCGGACGATCTGCTCCTCGTACCACCGGCAGAAGGCGGGAATATCCTTGGCCGTCCCATCGGGAATATGGATGTTCTTAGGATTCAAGTTGATGTGCTTGAAGAGGTTTTCGTGCATAAAGTAATGGTAACTCTGAGGGTGGTCGTGGGTGAGTCCCACGTATTCGTCCAAGTTAAAGGTGATCACCCGGGAGAAATCCAGCCCCTCATCCTTATGCAGATGGATCAATTCCTTGTAGGTCCCGACCGGCGTGGACCCCGTGGCAAGTCCCAGGACCGCCCGGGGCTTGTGCCGAATCAACTCGGCGATGAGCTCCGCCGCCAACCTTGACATCTCTTCGTAGGTTTCTTTGATGACGACTTCCATGGCTTTTAGACAACTCCTTCCTTTGGACAGGAACCTCACTTTTATCACGGATTGAAATACCCGTCAAGCCTGGATCATCCTAAAGGGGTCGGCTCGACTTGCCTGCCCCGAGGGTAGCTGGGCAGGCAGGCCTGGCACCTTACCAGGGTTGGCGATCCTCCTTCTCCGGGAAGGCCCCAAACGTCCGGTCGATCTTCCCATCGAAATCCTCATCGACCTTGCCTCCGATGAGCTTCAAGCCCCCCTGTCCATAGGTGAACCAGGCATCGGGCTTCCCATCGTGATTCTTATCGAGGATCACGAGGTCCTTCATCCCCTGTTTAAAAAAGGTCCAGGCATCGATACGACCGTCAAAGTTGAGATCCCCTTGTTCCCGGTCCGGCCGGCCTTCTTGAAAGAAACGGATGAGGTCCGCCTGACCGTCGAGGTTCCGATCCACCTCGGAACGAATCGGTTTTCCCTCCTCAAAGTAAAGCCCCACCTCCCGGCGGCCGTCCTCGTCCCGGTCCCGTTCGATCCGAACAAGCGCCTCTCCATCGGTGACTCGCCATTCATCGAGCTTACCGTCGCCATCGGTGTCTTTCGCCTCGGTACGCTCTCCGTAAGACAGAGAACAGAAGACAGAAAACAGAGAACAGAAAACAAAGAGCAGAGAACAGACTTTCTGTCCTCTGCCCTCTGACCTCTGTCCTCTATCTTCTGTCCTCTGACCCCTGTCCTCTATCCCTTGCCTCACTCCAACACCTTCAGCGTATCCATGAGGAAATTGACCTTCCGGTGGATCTCCTGGCCTGTTGAGGGCAGGCGCTGCAGATCACTGCGCAGGGCTAAGACCGTTGACCGCAGCGACTCGATCAAGCCCCGCCGTTCCTTATGGCGAGGGGCCAGTCCCGCAGTGATCTGATTGATAAGCCCCGCCACCTCCTTCAACTCATCGTAACGCCGCAGCACGAGGGGGGCCAAATCGAACTCCCCCTTCGCCATGAGCTTCAAATACCGCTTGATCCGAACCAATGGACCAGCGATCGTGTGGGAGATGAGCAGGGTCACGAGGAAGGCGATCGGTAAAAGCACGAGAAATCCGAGGAACAGTCGAAAATAGACGATCTTCAAGATCTCGATGAGCCTTCCTTGAGGATAGACCTGGGAAAGCCGCTCGATAAGCGTGGACCAACCGGTGAAGTAAACGATCCCCATCGCAACCCCCAGGAAGCTCAAAAGCATGAGGCACATCCAGGTCAGGTACCGAAATTGAATTGAGAAGTCGGTGAAGTATTGTTTTCTTCGTAAATGCTCCGCCATTTTATTTTCTCCTCCCTTTCCAGGATAAATCGGATGGATCATCGAGCCGATCCTTCATGGCCTCCTCAACATGAGATCCCTATGGATCACGAGCTTGACCCCTTGACCCCGGCTTTCTTCCAGCATTCGGCGAGCCTCGTTTAAGGTCATGTAACGGGTCGAGCGATTTTGAATCTTAACGATGCGGTCGCCGGGCTTCAAACCCGCCCCATCGGCCGCCTTGGGAAGATCCACCGCCTGCACCGTGAGCCCCAACCGCTCCATCGAAAGCGTCACGAGCCGAGGGTCCGGTAGAACGAGACGACGTTGAATCGTCAGCTTCACCAACGATTCCGAAGGCCCATGAAGGACGCGGGCCACCTCGACCAAGGGCATAAATCCCAACGACTCGCTCCAGAGGCTGACCAATTGATCTGCCGAAAAAATCTCCAAACGGGAAGCGGTAGAGCCTTCTTCAACCTCCCGCACAAGAGGGTAATCGGCGGTCGACTCCAGGAGGAGGCCCCAGCGGGTCTCCAGGGCCTTGAGAGGGCTCGACGACCACGAAGAGGAACTCTGCTTGGCTTTAAGATCCTCCACGCGGTGAAGCGCGTCCACCCCCTCCTGAAAGGCCGGATGGATCTGGAGGGCCTTTCGAAACAGCCCTTGGGCCAAGGGGAAATCTCCGTTTTCCAAGGCTTGGCTCCCCAAATAGAGGTAGTTCCGCTCCGGATCGTCGAAGAAGATTTGATCGACGTCTCTTCTCAAGAGGAGCTGCTCCTTGCCTCCCACGTTGACGACAACTCGATCCCGATGTTCCTCCACCACAAGCCCTTTCAAGGTCTCCCCGGAGGTCAAGTAGATCACATCGGCGTAAGCGATAGCGGATGGCGGACAGCGGATAGCGGATAGGAAAAGGACAGCGTAGAGCGTACAGCGTAGAGCGTAGAGGAAGCGCCTAAACGCTAAACGCTTCACGCTATACGCTGGTCTCAGTCGCTGCATAATTTTCGGAAACTCTCGTAATGGTGAAAGGCGATCCCCCCAAAACTCGGCCGATCCCCAAGGGCGTTCTTAACCTTTTTGAGCTCCCGATGAAACTGAGCGCAGGAGGTTCCGCCGAAGGTCACGTAATCCGGGACCAAGTCCTCTTGGGTTTCCTGACCGACGACGACCTTCTTACCGATTTTATCCGCGTAGTTGAGCTCGAGGGAGACCAGTCGAATGGTGCCGTCGGTTCCTTCGGCAAAGTTCCGGTAGGCCATCACCGTAATCGAATCCACCGTATCCAACACGTGGTGGGAAGGGGGCTTCACAGACCCGCGCCAGAGAATCCGGTAGTTGGGGTCGTCGTCAAACCAAAACGGGACGTCTACCCCAAAAAGAAGCAGCTCCTTTTCCTGGCGCAGGGTCTCGGCGATCTTGGCGGTCAGGTCGAGATATCCCCCCAACAACTCCCCGGGTCGTTCGTCCCAAGCCTTCGAGAGCAGATACACCTCCACATCGGTGTGAATCCCATCGAACCGCTCCTCGGCCGGAACCTTGGCGTTCAAGACCCCGATCTCCTTCACCCACTGCAAAGGAATCGAATGGTACCTGGGCTGTCCCCAGCGAGGGTCACCCCCTAAGGCGTGCACCGCAATCCCCTGGGCATGGGCCAACCGGTTGAACCGACGGTAAGCCTCCTCCAACGGGGGATCCAAATGGAAGGCGGAGAGATACAGGGTCCCGATCCGATGGCGCTTGCAAAAATTTAAGAGCTTACCCCTCGTCTGGGGCTGGCCGACGATGCGGCTGTCCCACACCCACATCGCGTTGGGAAGCTCCTCGGAAAAGGCCGGAAAACAGAGAACAGAAAACAGAAAACAGAGAACAGAAAACAGAAAACAGACCTT
>CAYJWF010000022.1:22913-29401 GCA_964373805.1 uncultured Planctomycetia bacterium
GAAAACAGAGAACAGAAAACAGAAAACAGAGAACAGAAAACAGAAAACAGACCTTCTCCCCTCTGTTCTCTGACCTCTGACCTCTGATCTCTGTCCTCTGTTCTCTGACCTCTGTCCTCCGGATCTTCACTCTAAGGCGATATCGTCGATGTAAACGGTGCCGCTTCCCCCTTCCGGAAAGAGATCTCCTTCAAAACAGATCGAAATGGAGGCCAGCTTCGCGTAATCCAAGAAAAAGGTGTCCAACGGAACCACCGCTTTTTGCCACTCGGTGGTCAATTTCCCACCGGCCAAGTAGATCCCGATCTTCTCCGACTTGACCGAGTCTCCCACTTGGTCCCAATGGCGGTCCGCCAATCCCACCATGAAATCTTCATCGCCGATCTCGCCGCGAACCCAGAAGGTGACGGCCTTGAAGGCGCCCGCGTCCAGATACTGTTCTCCCACCAACTCCGGATTCGGATCCTCCGGTGTGGGGGCCACCAGATGGCCGGGGGTTTTGAAGAGGGAGTAATAGCCGCACCAGCCGCCGGAGTTGTACGGCCCTCCCTCCGCCTTCTTGTCGTATCGGATGAGCAATACCTGGCTTTTCTTTCCTTGGATCGAATCCGTGGTACGGCTCATCATCACCCGAGAAGGGGCCCGGACGTAGACGTTGGTCCGGCCCCCCATCCGGTTCTGGATTCCCTCTCCTTCGAAGTCGTCGATGAGCAGTGGCGCAGCAAAGGCAGGGGACAGCGAACAGAAGACAGAAAACAGAAGACAGAAAACAGAAGACAGATAGGGCAACCTCTGTCCTCTGACCTCTGTCCTCTGTTCTCTGATCGCGTTGACTCTCATGGCGCTTGCCCTCCTATTCAAACATCAGGTCATCGAGGTACACGGTCCCCTTCCCCACCCCATTGGGGAAGACCGACCCCTCGAAACAGATCGCCAGCGACGCCAGCTTCGTCATGTCCACGAGGAACGTATCCAAGGGGATCACCGCCTTCTGCCATTCGGTGGTGAGCTTGCCCGCGGGAAGATACTTGCCGATCGGCTCGGATTTCACCGAGTCACCCACCTCATCCCAATGGCGATCCGCTATCCCTAAGACGAAGTTCTCTCCGCCGGCAGTTCCCTTCACCCAGAAGCTGATCGCCGAATAACCGGTGGCGTTAAAGAATCGGGAGCCGGTTTTAAGCAGCGTGTAATAGCCGCACCAGCCGCCGGTCTCGTGCGGGCCGCCGGTTCCTTTCTTATCGTACTTGATGAGGAGCGCCCCCGCCCCTTCGTGGGCCTGGTCCTTCACCCGGAGGGCCAGGGCCCGGGAAGGTTCCATGACGTAGGTGTTGGAGTTGCCGCCCAGCTTGTTGACCGGGGCGGCGGCTTCAAAATCGTCGATGAGGAGTTCCGCCGAGAAAACCGGCGGACAGAGAACAGAAAACAGAAAACAGAAAACAGAGAAAATCCTATACGCTCTACGCTCTACGCTATACGCTGTCTTCATTCCCCCTCCCATTCTTTTAAGAGATCCTGTTGCGTCTTTCGGACAAACACCAGTTCATCGATAAAGATCGCACCTTGTCCCGGGCGATGGAAATTGATCACGAAAGACCCCATCTCCTTAAGCCCTAGTTTACCAAAATCGGACAGAGGAATGACGACCTGTTGCCATGAGGGGGTCACACCTTGGGGCAGATACTTCTCGATGGGACCGGCTTTGACCGAGTCTCCGATGGTGAGCCACGAGCGGTCGGCCATGCCGATTTCGAACGTCTCGCCTCCTTCCAAGCCCCGAACCCAGAAGGAGACCGCCTGGTAAGGCGACAGATCGTAATAGGCCCCGTCGATTTGATTGAGCAGCGTGTAGTAGCCGCACCAACCGGTGTTCCTCTTATCGTAATCGAGGCGAAGCGACCGTCCCTCGGCGCCTACCTTCGGCTCTAAAACCCGGGAGAATTTACAGATGGACGGCAGCCGCTTGTAGGCGTTGGCCTTTCGCCCCAGGAGGTTGAGGCTGCTGTGATCAAAATTGTCCAGAACGAATTTTCCCTCTGCAACCAACGTCTCTTCTCGTGAACTCAAAACCTCCGGGTGGAGGGTAATGCCGTCGACCCAAAAGGTTCCATTCCCTTCCTCGTTAAAATTAAAGACCAAACTGTAGGCGGTCTTCAAGTCGGCCCCGAAGAAATCTTCCAAGGGAACCTTGACCTGCTGCCACTCTGGTTTCACCCCCCAGGGGAGGTATCGGTAGATCGAGCCGACAAAAACGGCATCCTCCCGCTTGTTGGAGATGACGTCGTTCAATCCCACCTCAAAGGCCTCCCCTCCCTTGGCCCCTTTGACCCAGAAACTGAGTGTGGCGTAGTTCGAGAGGTCGCCGACCACGATGACGTAGGCCCCGCAGAAAGAGGGGTCCGGCGCTTTGTGGTAACGGATGGCAATCCCGCTCTCGGAGCCATCGAGATGAACCTTGGTGTCCAGATGGATCCCATACGTCGAGGGCTTCATCGCATACCCGCCGACTCGCCCCCTTTGCGCAAAAGCGGCCTCCCGTTCAAACAGGACCGTTCCCTCCGGCATGGGGGGGATCTCTTTCAGGGCCACCCCTTCGGCTAGAACCAGAGAACAGAGAACAGAAAACAGAGGACAGAAAACAGAAAACAGAAAGAAAATAGACCGATTCATCGGCTTCGCCAGTTTCCAATGAGTGCGTAAAGCATGGCAGAGAGTTCATCCACCGAGTGAATAACGAAAGGTCGTTTCGCCTCTTTCTGTTTTCTGTCCTCTGTCATCTGTTTCACTGCAGCTCCAGGATGTTGAACGACGTGGGATCCCCCCACTGGCGCTCTGGGGAGCTGGAGATCAGGCATTTCTGTGGGTGGGTCGCCTGGTCGGCATCGGAGCCATCGACCATGAGGCCCAATCGGAAGCCGGACTTCAATCTCCCCGTGGAAAAGACCTCCCGCTGGATGGCCTCCGCTTCGGGAGGGATCGAACGCTTGGCGCCGGTCTGCGCCGTAGGCTCCACCCCTACCCGTTTGGTCAAGGTTTGAAACAGAACCTTGGTGGGAAGACGAATCTCCAGGGTATAGCCGGTGGGAAGTTTCTGAGCGGCCAGCTCAATCTGTCGAAGCGATGAGGGATCTACCGAGGGGACCCAGATGTAAACCTCGGGTTTCAATTCCTTGAAGTTGCCGGGGCTGAATCCGAACTGGAAGTCGTCGGAGGAGTTGACCGCTTCGTTGTAATCGCCCTCCAAATCGGCATCCACCCAGATCTCCACGTGGTCCCCTTCCCAGATGTCGGCCCCGCGGCGTTCCTGAACGTGCGCGTCGTCGGTCACCTCGAGGGCGATCACGAGGGCCTCCGGCTCCCATTGGGTCGCCAGTTTGAAGTTAAGATCCTTAGGTCCCCCCCAGGCCCCGACGCCATAGACCACCTGCGAACGTTGCTGGAACGAAGTCCAGGAGGCGTTCGCCCAATCCGATAGATCTCCATCGACCACTACAGGCTGGGAGAGCCTACCGGCTACCAAAGTCGGGATATCCGACGGCCGCTCTCGCGTTGGGACGTTTCGCCCACGCTGAAGCAGCCGGTAGCTGTCGTAGGCATGAATCGCCAGTCCCCCAAATCCGGCCTCGCTGGCGAAATTTTCGACTACCATCTCAAGCTGGGCCTCCATCTCCTGCCAACCCTCCTCGTGGAAGGTGTTCCGGCGCTTGCCTTGTCCCATCCGGACGAGATCCTGGGTCTCTACCCCAATCACCATCTTCTTGCCTAATCGGTTGGCGAGATCGATGTGGAACCGTCCGCTCTTTATGATGTCGGTGGCGGTATCGTAATAATCCATAAGAGCCGCGTAATCGACGTTCTTTAAGAGCCTCTCTTCGAACTCCGGCTCCCGATCGTAAAAGATCGGAATCGCCGCCCCCAAAAGAAAGGGGGCTCCCCGCCGTTCGGTATCGACGAGACGCCTTAACTCGGCCAGGAGCTCCAGGAATTCCTTTTTAAGTTTCTCCCGATCGCCCGTTTCCCACTCGGAGGTCAGGTACGGCTCGATGTCCAGGTGAACCCCGCCGATCCGCTCCTCGGGCGGCCGACCCCGGTTAAAGTCGAGATACCCTTTGACCCAGTTCAACACCAGGGAATGGTAGCCTTTGAGCGCCCAGAGGGGATTGCCCTGAAGGGCATGCACCTCGATCCCCTGGGCGTGGGCCTCTCTTAAGAATTCGGCCAGCCGCTTTTGGAAATCGGCAGGGGCTTGGGAAACCGGATCTTCTCCCAGGTAGAGGTAAAGGGATAGGATGCCGGTTCGCTGACAGAAATCGATCAGCTCCTGACGAACCTCGCCGCTATTGACCGGATCGTATTTCCAGACCCAACTGGCTCGAGGCGCCCGAGGATCGGGGGTAGCCCGGGGCTGATTCTCTTTCAAAATCCGCTCCACCTCGGGATCGGAGGAGAAAGACACATCGTCGATCTGGACGGCTCCCTTGCCTTCGTAGCGAAACCAGAAGACCAGCGACCCCATGCGGGTCAAATCCAGATCGGACCGCAGAGAGTGCATGGGAATCTTGACCAGTTGCCACTCCGTGGTGACCCCTTTGGGCAAGAAGGCCATGATGGGGCCGACGTACACGGCGTCGATCTCCAGTTCCTGCATCTTTTCATCGGCAAACCCGATGTCAAACCGTTCTCCTCCTTGTTCGCCCTTCACCCAGAAGGTCAAGGCGTTGTGCCGGGAGACGTCGATCCCGTTTAACAGGGTGTACCAGCCGCACCACCCGCCGGACTTGGAGAACTCGATCCGAAGGACCGAACTTTTAGCCCCTGGCCGGGTGTCCGGCACCTTGGTGATGATGGTATAGGAAGGACGCCGAGCCCAAGTCCCTTGAAAGGCATCCAGCCTGTTCTTCCGCTCGGCAAACAGCCCCTGGGTGTCGCCCACCTCAAAATCATCCACCAGGATCGGTTCCGGCCGCGCCAAGAGGGGACCCTGCGAAACGCCGGAAGGGGTCTGAGCAATAGGGGCTATGGAGGGACCCGCGGTGAAAAGCCGCTTTCCATCAGGGATCCTGCCCTCTCGGAACAGCCCCCACCCGACGACGGCCCCCATCCCCATCAACACACAAAACCACCCTACCCGTGATCGCATCTTATCGATACAGCTTCAGATCCGACTCCAAAGAAGCCGTTCTGAAGAAGTCCTCATCCAAGGTGAAAACCGGAACGGCCCGTTGGATGGCCAGGGCTATGATCAATGCATCCACGGTATGGAGCCCAATCCCTTTCCGGCGATATCGTCGGAAAAGATAGGCGGCAGCCAGATAGCTATCCCGAGTCGCCTCCAGATAAGGGAGCATCCAGATCCTTTTACGAATCTCTTCCCTCATCGCTACCTCCTCGATTCCCTGGAGAACCTCTTGGATGACGACTCCACAGGTGCAAGCCTCCTCTTCCAGGAGTTCGGAGAACTTCCGGAAGGTGGAAGAACCGGGATGGCGCAACGCCTCAATCCAAACCGCGCTATCCACCAGGATCATTCAAAACGCCCCTTCCTCCATTCCTTGATGTGCCACTCCCCCTTTACCTTTCCGGCTAAGTCCAGGATCTTCCGAACCTCCCGCCGGCGCACCAGCTCTTCCAGGGCCAGGTTCACCACATCGACCTTTTTCCTTATGCCGATCAACCGCCGGGCCTTCTGGATCAAGTCGTCCCGAAGATTCACCACCGTTCGGCTCACGGCCTCTGCCCCCGAGGGTTCCAGGACCCCTTGATCTTCCCCTGCAGCTCAAGAATTTTTCGGATATCCTTCGTCCGGACAAGCTCCTCCAAGGCTAGGTTAACGACGTCCACCTTCTTCTTCAGTCCACTCAACCGAAGAGCCTTCCTCACCAGATCATCCCGAATATCCACCACCGTCCGGCTCACCTCGCATCACCCCCTTAAAGAACAGGGTAACCCAAAATGATATCAAAATCAAACGAAACGATATCAAGCCGCCTCCCGGAAGATGTTTTCTCTGAACTGTTCCTCCAGCCCCGCCGAAAGGGAACTTAACCCCGCCTTCTCCAACGCCGTCGCGATCTCCAGGATCTTCTCCTCCGTGATTCGATCGACGACCACGTAACGGCCAGAGAGCCGAGCCAGGGCCTCTCGCTTGGCTTCGTCGTAGCCTCCCAGGGAATAGGTCGAGATCCGATTCTCCATGACCGTCCTCACAAAATCGATCTCCTGGGAAGTCAGGCCCTTCCTCTGATGGATCCAGCCAAGAGCCTCTTGGAATTCCTCCTCCTGAGCCACCCCGGAAAACCCGATGGGCCAGTCCTCTGTGAAACCCCGTTGGACCAATTGAACCGCCAACCACACCGCAAACTCAAGGATCTTGATATCGTTCTCGAAACCACTCCGGGTATCCACAAAAAACTCAAGCCTCCGGGACCCCGCCCCCGAAGGAATAAAGGGTCCGGCCTGTTTCAGGATCGCCGTCTCCGTCTCCTCCA
>CAYJWF010000023.1:0-16199 GCA_964373805.1 uncultured Planctomycetia bacterium
CCGCCGCCGGCGCGGAGGAGGCAGGGCTGTACGAGGGTTTGACGGCGCAGGGAACAGGGGTGCTTGCGCCGGACGCGTTGATCCAGAGAGGGCTTGTGCAATCTGGACAGCGGCGAGGGGTGGTTGGTTTACCGGCTGCAGCGGGTCTGGAAGGGATCAGGGTGTTCCTCCATCCGGAGCTTCCCCGGAAAGATTTCGGTGGGTTGGAGGAGGTTCGGCTTCCGGAGGAACCGGTCCAGGCGCGTGCGTTCTTGCAAGAGGTTGGATTGAAGGCATCCGACCTGATTCTCCTTCCATTGTCGGTTGCCTCCGGTTTGGAGCAGGAATGGAGGCCGGATGGTTCCAGGGTTCCCATTGTCGTTATCTCCTCCAGCGGTCTGGAGGAAGCCACTCCGCAGGAGTTGGCGGCACTGGGGGTTATTGCCAGTCGTCTTGAAGGTCAGGTCCTTCGGGTAGGTCTGGAGGAGTGGAACCAGCGGATGACCTCCCAAGAGCATTTCAGCCTCCAGTACTAAGGCCGCCCGATGGTAGGGCTACCCCACTGCTTCACTTGGGAAGTAGCGCTTGGAGGCGAGGGGGCGCCAGAAGAGCCAGGGCATAAAGCGGGATATTATTGAAGGTCGTTGCGTCCTGTTTCAGGTTCAAGAGATTCGAGCGGATGAGCCCCGCGGGAGAGAATTGTTTCCCGTAGGAGCTCAGACTCCGGCTTCGGGGATTGATCCCTGACTTGACCTCAAGAGGAACAATGCGATCCTTGATCTCCAGGAGGAAGTCGATCTCCGCTTTTCCTCCTTGAGCCCCAAACGCCTTCAGGAGATAGGTTTTCCCGGTCTGCCTTGTTCCCAAGCAGGCTGTCAAGAGAAAACGGCGTTTTTTGTGATAAACTTCACATTTTAAGGACTATAATTGTGATCCTAATCACGAAGATAGCTGATTTTCCCCCTAAACCATCGGTATTGACAGAAGGACGATTCTGTTGTAATTTATCCTTTATAGAAGGATGAATCTATGGTACCCGCAGACCGGTTAAAGGAGGTTCTCCTCCAGAACGAACGATTCATTCTGGAGGAGGTCAAAGGAATTCTCCCTCGAGAGGATGCCGCTTTTCCTGAAGGGGCGCGGAAGGTTTGTATCCTCTATGGGGTCCGCAGGGGTGGGAAAACCCATCTCCTCTTTGACCGGTTCAAGAGACGCCCGGATCGGTCTCTCTATTTGGATTTTGAGGACGATCGACTGGAAGGGTTTGAGGTCCAGGATTTTGAACGGGTGCTGGAGACCTTTTATGAATGGAAGCCCCAACTGGTTAACCAGAAGGGGATCGTCTTCCTGCTGGATGAGGTGCAAAACGTCGTTGGGTGGGAGCGGTTTGCTCGTCGAGTCGCAGAGAAGGAAGGGATCCAGGTATTCGCCACGGGATCCTCCTCTAAGCTGATGCCCCAGCAGGTCCATACGGCCTTGCGGGGAAGGTCCTGGAGTCAAGAGATTTTTCCCTTTTCCTTCCGGGAATATGCTCGGGCCAGGGGATGGGATCTTAAAGACCCTGAGCTTCTCTACGGGAATAAGAAGGCATGGTTGAAGAACGCCCTCCAGGACTATCTTAAGTGGGGTGGTTTTCCGGAGGTTTGCTTCCTGAAATCAGAATACGAGAAGAGGAAGGTTCTCAAGGAGTATCTGGAGGCCATGTTTTTCAGGGACCTGGTGGAGCGCTTCCAGATCAAGAACATTCCACTGCTGGAACGCTTGCAAGACAAGCTGTTTTCCTCCTACTCTTTGAAATATTCCCTCAATTCGTTCTGGAGGCAGTATAAGGATCAGTTGCCGTTCTCCAAGGACAGTGCGTTTTCTTATTATCGCCATTTTCTGGAAAGCCTGTTGGTCTGGGAGGTCAGGAAGTTATCCGAATCCTCCTACCAGCGATTGCGGAATCCCGCGAAGATCTACCTCATTGACCCGGGCGTAGCCAGAAGGGTCACCTCGGCGGACTGGGGAAGGATGTTGGAGAATGTGGTCTTTCTGGAACTGCGCCGTAGCGGATGGGAGGTTTTCTATTTTGAGGGGAAGGGAGAGTGCGATTTTGTTGCCAAGGATGGGAAAGGCTGGGCGGCCTACCAAGTGGCTTGGCGTCTGGAGGAGCAGAATCGGGCCCGGGAGATCCAGGGATTGGTGGAAGCCTGCCAGGCTTTAAAATTGAAGAGAGGGACCCTGCTTACCTACGATCAGGAGGCACAGGAGAAGGTGAACCACATTGCCATTCAGATCAAGCCGGTGTGGAGATGGATGGCGGAGCGTGGCGAAGAGTTGCCTGGCCACCCCAGGGAGTCGTAGTTAAAGGTACGCAAGGCCAGTAAAAATTTAAAATGACTCTTGACATCCTGGATTTCATCAGGTATCTTTAGGGTCAGGATTCAGCAAAGCCTTTAACCCGTTCCCCGATAAAGGAGAAAACCCGTGAATAAGCTTGTCCTCAAGCCGTTGAGTCGTTTCCTCGCCCTTTTCATCGCCCTGACCCTAGCCTGCCCTCATTCGACCTTTGCCCTACGTCAAACCGGGTTGGAGGAATCTCCGGAGCGTAAGAAGGTCGCAAAGGCTCTTCTCGGGGGCCAACCTGAGCCTGCGCGCCATCAAGGCCTGGTCGCCATGCGAGGAATTTTCCCTGGCGGCCAGATTTCTCCTCCTGCGCGAGCAGCTACCGGCCTGGAAGAGGGGGAGCGGCCCGTTGAATCGGGAATCGATCGGCCTATTCCCGCCGCCGGCGCGGAGGAGAAGGGCTGGAGGATTGAACCTAATCCGGCGCGTCGTTTCCCATTAGGTTTGGAAAAGGGAGCGCAGGGTCGGATTGACAGTCTTATTATCAGGGCCGCGAAACCTGGGACTGATGATGCAATAACCCTTTTTACTTTGGCAATCGAGTTGCGGGCTGCGATGGGAGGTAGCTTAAGCGCCCAAATGAACAGATCTGCCCTGAGTCAGATGAAATTAGTCTTATTGGAAGAGGTGGGAGGACTGGCTGGTTACCGCAGAGAAGATTCCTCTGCAAAGAGTTTTGTGAGAGAGCGAGAACTGGGTGAGCTTCTGGACTACATCCAGTACGCTCATATTGTACCGATTGAAGCCGTTGCTGCCGACGCGGAGGAGGGGCGAGTGGCGCGGGAGCAGGTGCGGGGGTTCTTGGCAGGGCTGGGGAGGGAGGCTCGGGAGGGAATCACCCCTGTCTTTTTCAGTCCGACTGTCCGAGAGATGTATCCTGTCGTCAACGCCTTGTCTGGGCTGGAGGAACAGAACATCTTTCTGCTGGGTGGGGCAAGGGAATTATCTGGGCTTCTAAGTGACCTGATTATCCAGCGGGACGTCCGGGGGATCGTTTACGCTGGATTGGAAGGAGAGATAGAAGCGGCCAGGCCGATCACTCAGCTGGCTGGTGTAGAGCTCCAAGGCGTCAGTCCTGGTCAAGGGAGGGATTTCCTCGGCTTGATGGTGGCGGCCCTGGCCAAGGCTACCGGATTAGAGGAAGCGGCGATTCAGGCACGGGAAGGCTTCCAGGAATTCCAGGCGGGCTTGGAACAGCTCGCCGCTATCGGCGTGTAATTCCCACCCACCTCATCATCCGCAGGTAAGGCCACTCTTCCTGTAGGCATCCTTTTAAACGCTCGGTTCCCATTGCTTGTACCTCTGGGGGTAGAGCTGAAACCGTGATTTGTGCCTGTAATACAAGCTCTTGACGGACGAGAGAAAAAGTGGCATACTTAGAGATGGGCTGAAAAAAGACCATGACCAGTGTTAACACCGTAGAATTGAAGACCCAAGCGAATCGACTCCTCAACCGAGTGGCGAGGCACGAGGTGGTGCTGATCACCCGGAGGGGACATCCCTGTGCTGCCTTGGTACCGGTATCGGATGAAATCTTGCTCGACTTGCTCTGGGAGTATTCCCCGGAAGTCCAAAGGCGATTGCAGGTTGCTTTAGAAGAGCTCAAGACTGGGAAGACGCAGACCCTGAAGGCCTTCGCCAAGCAGCATGGCCTTGCCTAGTGGTCTGCCGGAGAACGTTCTTCTCCTTTCCTCAGCTTCCAAAGATTTGAGTCGTCTCCTGCGCCGAAATCCACAGGAGTTTTATCGGGTGTGGAACGACCTGATTCGGCTGGGCAAAGGGGACTTGCCCCCTCAGGGAAAGAAGAAACTGAAAAGCGTGCATGCCTTTCAGATCGATTCCGGACGATACCGAATGATCTACTCCCTTCAAGAATCCTCCTATGTGATTTGGGCTGTTTTCCCTAAGCCCCAACAGAGGGACGTGTTAAGACACCTCCGCTAAACAAATGCTGGGAACAAATAGGATCACAAAGACAAACCCATTTTAAGAGTGTAATCTCTGTTGAACAAGCCGAACGGCGGATCCTGCTGATTCGGGGGCATAAGGTGATGCTGGACAGTGACCTGGCAGAGCTTTACGGCGTAAAGCCGATTGCACTTAGACAGCAGGTCAAAAGGAACCAAGACCGGTTTCCGGAAGATTTCATGTTCCAGCTTGGGGAGGACGAGGTGGAGATCTTGGTATCACAAAATGTGATACCTTCCAGGAAGCACCTGGGAGGATACCTCCCATACGTCTTCACCCAGGAAGGGGTCGCCATGCTTTCTAGCGTGCTTCGCAGCAAGCGGGCGGTGCTGGTCAACGTCGCTATCATGCGGGCCTTCGTCCGTATTCGCCAGATGCTGACGACCCATCGCAAACTCGCACAACGGCTAGAAGAACTGGAGTGAAAAGTCGAGAGTCACGACCAGCAGATCCGATCGGTCTTTGAAGTGATTCGGCAACTCATGGCGCCTCCCGAGCCGCCGAGAAGGAGGATCGGGTTTCACACGGAGTAAGGGACCGAGAGGATCGCCCACTCCACGACGGTGAAGGTCCATCGCCCTTCTTCATTTTGATGGAAGAAAAAGGGTTCCTGGGGGGTTATATTAAAGTGGAGGGACTAGACAGGAGGTAAAAGTCATCCTTGACAGGACTTTATGGAATCGTATATGCTAAAGGATCTTCACGTTAAAGGGCTTCGCTCAAATGCTAGAATGAAAATCAGGGGCGTTCTTCAAGGAGTTGGGGTCATTCTGTGCGGGCTGCTCCTTTCCGGAGCCGGTTTGAAGCCGGGGGAGCTCCTGGTGGGGGAAGCGGTCGCTTATCGATTGGAAGGCCGTCGGTTCCAGCAAACCGGCCAATTCCAGGAGGCGCTCACCGCCTATCGGAAGGCCTTGATCGCCAATCCCCGGTACGCCGAGGGGTACAACGACTTGGGGGTGGTTCTGGAAGCCCTGGGTGATCTGGACAACGCAGAATCTGCCTATAAAACCGCTTTGCAACTGGATCCAAAGCTTCTGGGCGCCCATTCGAATCTGGCTCTCCTCTACGAACGAAAGGGAATCATTCCAGAAGCGGCTAGACATTGGGCCGCTCGGGTTCAAGGGGGCACGGCCGACGATCCCTGGACGGCCAAGGCCCGCCAGAAGCTGATCCAGTATAAGCTCCCTGTGCCGGAATCGCCGGAGACGCTGGCCAAGAAACAGAAGGAGGCGCAGGCTCTCCAGAAGGAAGAGGCCCGGAAAGAGGAACTTAAGAAGCGGCGAACCCGAGAGACCCAACGGGTCTCCCAGGCGGCCCCGAAGCCGGCCGAGCCGGCTGGGGGGGAAAAGGCCACAAAGGAGGCGAAGAAACTGAAGGCCAAGGAGGAGGCGATTTTGAGGGCCATTCAGAAAGCGGCCCAGATGAAGGTTCCACCCGCCGCGGGCGCCCCAGCCCTCAAGCCCGAAGAAAAGATTTTAGCCCCCGCCGATGCCAGGCGGGTGGCCGAGAAGTTTGTGTTGGAGAGGGAGAGCACCTGGTCCCAGAGCGCTGAAGAGTTGTATCAGCGGGCCGTCACAGCCATGCGGCAGGGAAGGTACGAAGAGGCGGTCACTCTTTTTCAGCAGGTTTTGGTCTTGAGGCCCGATCACACCGAGGCCGTACAGGGTTTGAAACGGGCGCAGACCGCGTTGGACAGTAAAGCGAAAACAGCTCCAAAGAAGCCTTAAAAACGTCGTTTTAAACTTCCATCCCCTTATTGTTACCATCAAAGCGTTCTACTCAATCGGTGAAGTCGAAAGAGCGGCTGTTCTTAATCGATGGAAACTCCTTCTGCTACCGGGCCTTCTACGCAATCCGGGAGTTAAGCACATCGAAGGGACAGCCCACGAACGCCATTTATGGGGTCGCCACCATGGTGATGAAGCTCCTCAAAGAGGAGAATCCGCAGTACCTGGGGGTCGCCTTCGATGCGAAGGCCCCGACCTTTCGGCACCGGCGATTTGAAGCGTATAAGGGACATCGGCCTCCCATGCCGGAGGGGTTGTCGGCCCAACTTCCGTGGATTAAGGAGCTGCTCAAGGCGTTTCGGATTCCCCTCTTCGAGAAGGAAGGGTTCGAGGCGGACGATATCCTGGGGACGATGGCCCTGCAAGCGGTGAGAACGGGGATCGCGGTCTTCTTGGTGACCGGCGACAAGGACGCGTTCCAATTGTTGGGACCTGGGATTGCCGTGTACCGCCCCACGCGGGACGGTCATGAGATGATCGATGAAGAGGAGTTGGCGAAGAGGTGGCACGTTCGGCCGGATCAGGTGGTCGAGGTGATGGCCTTGATGGGAGACGACGTGGATGGGGTCCCCGGGGTTCCGGGGATTGGGCAGAAGACGGCGGTGGAACTCATCCAACGATTTGGCTCGGTGGAGAAGATCTTGGCTCATCTCGATCAAGTCCCCGGAACCGCCCGCCGGGCGGCGTTGGAAAGTCACGTGGACCAACTGCGTTTGAGCAGGGAGTTGGTCACCTTGGATACCCAGGTGCCGATTCCGGTGGACTGGGAGGCTTTAAAGAAGACCGAACCGGATCGGCAGGCTCTACGGCGTCTCTTTGAGACCCTTGAGTTTAGGACGCTGCTCAAAGAGTTGCCGGCGGACCATAAGACGGACGTTCAGCTAAAGAGCTTTCCTTCCCGTGAGGCGTTTAAAGAATGTCTCACCGATATTCGTCGGCGAGGTGCACTGGCCGTTTCTCTGGCCGCGGGGTCCCAGGGGGCGGGTCCTCAGCTTGTCGAAGGAGCGGGTCTCGCCTGGGACCTGAACGCGGCCTGGAAGGTGGAAGATCCTGCGTGGCTTGCCGATTTGAAAGAGCTGTGGGAAGATCGATCGGTCGTTAAGATCTGTTCCGATTTGAAGGAGGCGCTGATTCTTTTTGATCGGCTGGGACTGCGTTTCAACCCTCCATGGGCCGATCCGGAGTTGGCCTCGTATCTCCTCAATCCCGGGCGACCCTCCCACCGGATCGAAGAATTGAGCCTGGAATGGTTGGGCGAGTCGGTGGAAAGTACCGATTCGATCGAGGCGGCCAGCCGCATCGAGGCGGCGGCCCTGTATGCGCAGGCCGCTTTCAGGCTTTGGCCCCGATTGAAGAAAGAGGTTGAGGAGAAGGAGCTTTTGGAGTTGTTGACCGAGGTGGAGATTCCGTTGGCCGAGTGTCTCGCTCGGATGGAGATGGCCGGGATGGGGGTGGATCGTCAAGCGTTGGCCGATTTGGCCCAGCAAATGGAGCAGGTCCTTGACCGTTTGACTTCCCAGATCTACGCGCAAGCCGGCGGGCCTTTTAACATCAACTCTCCGAAACAGCTGGCGAGCGTTCTCTTTGAGAAGCTCAAACTCCCCGTGATCAAGCGGACCAAGACTGGGGCCTCTACCGATGAGGAGGTCCTGCGGCGTTTATCCACCCTGCACGAATTGCCGGCCAAGCTCCTCGAATATCGGGAGATGTTCAAGTTGAAGAGCACCTATGTGGATGCACTCCCCAAATTGATTGACCCGAAAACCGGCCGAATCCATACCTCGTTCAACCAGACCGTTACCGCGACGGGGCGGCTCTCTTCCTCGGAACCGAACCTGCAGAACATCCCGATCCGTACGGAGTTGGGCCGGCAGATCCGACGGGCGTTTGTTCCTGCCTCTCCAGGGTATCTTTTCCTGGCGGCCGACTATTCGCAGATTGAGTTAAGGATCTTGGCCCACCTTTCTCAGGATGCTGGGCTCCTCAAGGCTTTTTCCGAGGGTCAGGATATCCATCGGGTGACGGCGGCGAACGTTTTTCACGTAAGCCTCGAGGCGGTGACCTCCTCCCAACGGGCGGCGGCGAAGACGATCAATTTTGGGATCATCTATGGAATGAGTCCCTTTGGGCTGGCCAAGGAGTTGGGAATCTCCCAGCAGGAGGCGATCGATTTTATCGAGCGTTACTTTGCTCAGTATCCGGGCGTTCGGGTCTTTTTGGACAGGGTCTTGGAAGAGACGAGGGAAAAGGGCTACTGCACGACCCTCTTTCATCGGCGGCGGTACATCCCGGAGATCAACGCCAAGGACGTGAACGTCCGACAGTTCGCCGAACGGACCGCCCTCAATGCCCCCATCCAAGGTTCCGCGGCCGACCTCATCAAGATCGCCATGGTCCATATCGATCGAGCCATTCAAGAGAAGGGACTTCAGTCTCGGATGCTGCTCACCGTTCACGACGAGCTGGTTTTCGAGGTGCCGATGGAGGAGCTGGGCCTCCTGCAGGATCTGGTGAAGCGGCTCATGGAGGCCCCTTCCTTAAAACTCTCGGTTCCCATTGAGGTGAACGTGAAGACCGGAAGAAACTGGCTTGAGGCGAGCCATGCGTGAGTGGGACACCCTAACCTTCCTCTGGAAAGGGGGATGTGTTGGGGTGCCCCCAACGGCACCGATTGCTTTTGCCTGTCTGCGCCGAGCAACGCGAGGCAGGCAGGCCGGAGAGGGGAGCCCGGAGGGGGAAACCAGGCAGTGGTTTCCCCCTCCGAGAGGCTGGACAGCTAACGGTACAGGGAGACTTTTCCAAAGCCGGGAGGCACAAGAGGCCTGGTGAAAGTGGAACACCAGCTGTCCAGCCGATGAAGCTCGCCATGGTCGTATCCGAGATGACGCCGTTTGCCAAGACCGGTGGTTTGGCCGATGTGGCGGGAGCCTTGCCCCTGGCGCTGGCTAAGTTGGGGATAGAGGTGCACCTCTTTTTACCTCGGTATTTGACGGTGAAGACCGACGAGGAACAACTTCCGATCGCCGATCGGGTCACGGTTCATTGGATCGATCATGAGACGTACTTTAAACGGCCCGGGCTGTACGGAGAGGGAGGAACCGATTATCCGGATAACCTGGATCGGTTCAGCTTCTTCTGTCGGGCGAGCCTCGCTCGGATGAAGAGGGAAGATCTTCGCGTCCATCTTCTCCATGCCCACGACTGGCAGACGGCTCTCACGATGGTTTACTTGAGGAGCCGGTTCAAGGCCGATCCTTTTTTTTCCTCGATCCGAACGGTCTTCACCGTTCACAACCTGGGGTATCAGGGGATCTTCCCCAAGGAGGAGTACCCGAAGCTGGGGCTTCCCTGGGAGCTGTTTACCCTGGAAGGCCTGGAATTCTACAACCAGGTGAACCTCTTAAAAGGGGGGCTCCTGTTCGCCGATCGGCTGACCACGGTGAGTCCCAACTATTCCAAAGAGATCTGTACCGGGGAGCAGGGATACGGGCTGGAAGGGCTGTTGCGGAAGCGCTCCCACGAACTGGTGGGGATCTTAAACGGGATCGATTCGGAAATTTGGAATCCGGCGACCGACCGGTTTCTTCCGTTTCGGTACGACGCCGCCTCCTTGGCGGAAAAAATGAAGAACAAGCTGTGTCTTCAGAAGGAACTTAAACTTGAGCCGCTCAAGTCGGTCCCCTTGATGGGGATGGTCACCCGTTTGGCTTCCCAAAAGGGATTGGACCTGGTGGTTGAGGCGTTCCCAGACCTCGTGAAACGGGGAGTCCAACTCGTCCTGCTCGGCTCGGGCGATCGATCGATTGAGAAAACCTTGCAGACCGCTGGTCGGGGAATCCCTTCGGTTCGGGTGCGTCTCGGCTTTGATGAAGGGTTGGCTCACCGGATCTACGCGGGGGCGGATCTGTTCCTGATGCCGTCGCGGTACGAGCCGTGCGGATTGGGGCAGATGATCGCGATGCGGTACGGGACTCTCCCACTTGTTCGGGCCACCGGCGGGTTGGCCGACACGGTGATCGATGAGGGGGATTCCCCTTCTTCCGGAGGCAACGGTTTCTGCTTTGAGGAGTATGGGGCGAAGGCCCTTCTTCAGGCGGTGGATCGGGCGTTGGCGGTTTACCGGAATCCTCCCCGTTGGCAGGCCCTTCAGCATCGCGGGATGACCACCGACTTCTCCTGGGATCGGTCGGCCGAGGAGTACCGCAAGCTCTACGAAAATCTGATGGGGTCAGACCCCACATGGTCGTGATTGGATTGACCGGCGGGGTGGGGACAGGAAAATCGACGGTGGCGCGGATGCTCGCCCAAAAGGGGGCCTACGTGCTGGACGCCGATCGGATCACCCACGAATTGATGCGGCCTAGAACGTTCGTGTGGCGCAGGATCTTGAGCGCCTTTGGGAAGGGAATCTTAGGGTCCGACCACCAGATCGACCGTCGCCGATTGGGAAACCTTGTGTTTCAGGACCTTAAGGGGTTGAAGCGGCTGACCCGGATCGTCCATCCGGCGGTGCGAGAGCGAATCGGCGAGGCGTTGAAGCGGATCCATCGTCGAGACCCGGAGGCCACGGTGGTGTTGGATGTCCCCTTGCTGATGGAGGCGGGGGGAGCGTATCCCTGTGACGCGTTGGTAGTGGTCGCGGCCCCGTTGGCTGAAGTTTACCGTCGTCTTCACCGTCGATCCGGCTGGAGTTTAAAGGAGACTCGACGACGGCAGTCGTTTCAGTGGCCTCTTCGCCGGAAGGCGCGGATGGCGGATTTTGTGATTCGAAACGGTGGGTCGATCGCCTCGACCCGCCGCCAGGTGAAAGAGGTTTGGAACCAGTTGGTGCCAGGCACCGTTAAAAGGAGAAGTTAAATGGTGGAAGAACAGAAAGAGGGTCCAGTCGGTACCGCGCAGGGACAGACGTTGGATATCGCGAAGTTAAAGCGGATGACGATCCAGGAGCTGAACAAACTGGCCAAGGATCTGACCGTGAACGGAGTCTCTGGCCTTAAAAAGCAGGATCTCATCTTTAAGATTCTCCAGGCCAAGGCCGAGAAAGAAGGAAACATGTTTGGCGAGGGGGTTTTGGAGATCCTGCCGGACGGATTCGGCTTCTTGAGGAGTCAGAACTACAACTACCTTCCCAGCCCGGACGACATCTACGTCTCCCCGAGCCAGATCCGTCGGTTCGACTTAAGGATCGGCGATACGGTGAGCGGCCAGATTCGGCCGCCGAAGGAAGGGGAACGGTACTTTGCGTTGCTCAAGGTGGAGGCGGTCAACTTTGAGAATCCGGACGAGGCGAAGGAGAAGGTCCTGTTCGATAACTTGACCCCTCTGTACGCCCATGAGCGGTATCGACTGGAATCTGATCCCCAGGAGATTTCGACTCGGATCCTGGATCTGTTGGCTCCCATTGGGAAAGGCCAGCGGGGATTGATCGTGGCCCCTCCGTACAGCGGCAAGACGATCCTCCTTCAGAAGATCGCCAACGCGATTACGCGCAACTACCCGGAGGTGGTGCTCTTCGTGCTTTTGATCGACGAGCGGCCGGAGGAGGTGACCGATATGCAGCGGTCCGTCAAGGGAGAGGTGGTCTCCTCCACCTTCGATGAGCCGGCAGAGCGCCACATCCAGGTGGCCGAGATCGTCTTGGAGAAGGCGAAGAGGCTCGTCGAGCACAAGAAGGATGTGGTGGTCCTGTTGGATTCGGTCACTCGGCTCGCCCGAGCGTACAACACCGTGGCTCCGCACAGCGGCCGCATTCTCTCCGGCGGGGTAGACGCCACGGCCCTGCACAAGCCGAAGCGGTTTTTCGGAGCGGCCCGGGGGGTCGAGGAAGGAGGATCGCTCACCATCATCGCCACCGCCTTAACCGATACCGGCAGCCGCATGGACGAGGTGATCTTTGAGGAGTTCAAGGGGACCGGCAACATGGAGATTACCTTGGATCGGAACCTCTTCCAGAAGCGGATCTACCCGGCGTTGGACATTCAGCGGTGCAACACCCGAAAGGAGGAGCTCCTGTTGGAGCCGGAGGAGTTAAAGAGGGTCTGGATCCTCCGGAAGGTTTTGAAGGAGCTCAATGCCGATGAGGCGATGGAGCTGTTGATCGACCGACTGTCGAAGGCGAAATCCAACGCCGAGTTCTTAAACAGCATGAACCAGGGATGAAAAGGAAAGGGTGCCAGGTCTAAGACCTGGTACCCTTTGGACATAGGAGGTTTCGTATGAAACCAGGGATTCACCCTGAATACAAGCCGCTGACCATCACCTGCGCTTGCGGGGAGGTGATTCAGACCCGGTCCACCCGGGGAGGGAATTTGAGAATCGAGATCTGTTCGAAATGTCACCCCTTCTTTACCGGAAAACAGAAGTTCGTGGATACGGCCGGTCGTGTGGAACGGTTCCGACGCAAGTACACCAAGAAGACGGATGCCAAGCCCAACGGAACGTGAGACTCTCAAGTCTCGATTAGAGCGGTTTGAGGAGCTGGAGCGGCTGCTCGCCGATCCGAAGGTTCTGTCCGACGCTCGTCTGGTCAAGGCGTACGCCAAGGAACACGCGGCCTTAAAACCTTTCGTGCAAACGTACCGAGAGGTGGAGCACCTTCAGGCGGAGATGGTCAAGACCGAGACGCTTCTAGAATCCGATGAGCCCCATGCCGAGATGCGGGCCTTGGCCGAGGCGGAGCTGAAGACCCTTCAAGAGAAGATGCGGCAGTTGGAGCAGGAACTGGAAGGTTTTTTGGTGGAGGCCGATCCGAACGACCAGCGCAGCGTCATCGTGGAGATCCGGGCCGGCACCGGAGGGGCTGAGGCGAGCCTCTTCGCGGCCGATCTTTACCGAATGTACACCCGATTTGCCGCCCGAAACGACTGGCGCGTGGAGCCGTTGGGATTAAGCGCTACGGAGGTCGGCGGATTTAAGGAGGCGATCCTCGCCGTGGAGGGACCTGACGTTTTTCGGAGGCTGAAATACGAAAGCGGGGTCCATCGCGTTCAGCGGGTTCCCGCGACCGAGGCCTCCGGCCGGATCCACACCTCGACGGTAACCGTCGCGGTCCTGCCTCAAGCCGAGGAGGTAGAGGTCCAGATCGATCCGAAAGAGCTTCGGATCGATGTTTTCCGCTCCTCCGGCCCTGGTGGGCAGAGCGTCAACACGGCCGATTCGGCGGTTCGGATTACCCACCTGCCTACGGGGATGGTGGTCAGCTGCCAAGACGAGCGCTCGCAGTTAAAGAACAAGGCCAAAGGGATGAAGGTCCTCCGGGCCCGGCTCTTGGAACGGATGACGATGGAACAGGCCGCCAAACGAACCCTGGAGCGCCGGGCCCAGATCGGCACCGGGGACCGGTCGGAGAAGATTCGCACCTATAACTTTCCGGATCGGCGGGTCACCGATCACCGGATCAACTTCTCTTCGTACCGTTTAGAAGCACTCCTCAATGGGGAACTGGAGGAGTTGGTTAACCCCTTACTGGAAGCGGAACGCAAAACGAAACTGGGGGCGAGCGCATGAACTTAACGGAGGCGGCCCAACTACTCGAGGAAGCGGTGGTCTGTCGCCCCCGATGGACCGCCGAGCAGTTGTTGAGCCGCCGATTAGGTTGCCGACCGATTGAACTGTACCTCGAACCTCCCCCTTTTCAGGAAGAACAGAGGGTCCGCTTCAAAGCCGACGTAGCCGCTCGTGCCAATGGAATGCCCCTCCAGTACCTGTTGGGGTCGGCCGAGTTCTACGGCCGGGAGTTTTTCGTTGGGCCAGGCGTTTTTATCCCGCGTCCCGAGACCGAGGTATTGATCGACGTGGCGATCGATCTTTTCGCCCATCTCCCCTTCGTTGTTGACGTCGGCACCGGCTCTGGCGCCATCGCCATCACATTGGCCTTGGAACTTCCTGGGATTCGGGTCTTGGGCGTCGATCTTTCCAAGGCGGCCTTGTCTTTTGCTGAGCGAAACCGGGCCCGTCATCAAGCCGAGGTGTCTTTTCTCTATGGAGAGTTGGTGACGATGTTTGCCATGCGATCGCTGGATGGGATCGTGGCGAATCTGCCTTACTTGGGATCTGAAACGATCGAAGGTTGGCCGCGAGAGCTTAGCTGGGAACCGCGTTTGGCGCTCGATGGAGGAGAGAAAGGTCTGGAACCGATGAAAAGGTTGCTCGATCAAGCCGGTCGTGTCCTTCGTCCCGCCGGCCGTCTCCTTTTGGAGATGGGTGCCGAGCAGGCGAAGTCGGTCGCCGCATTGGCTCAGAAGCGCGGTTTTAAGGTGGAGCGGGTCGTTCGAGACTTAGCCGGCCTCAACCGTGTCATGGTATTGACATGGAAAAGCTGATCATACGGGGGCGAAGGCCCTTGAAGGGGGTCGTCACGGTGAGCGGCTCGAAGAACGCGTCGCTGCCGATTTTGGCCGCAACCCTCTTGACCGATGAACTCTGCGTGATCGAAGGCGTCCCTGCGCTTCGGGACGTCGCCACGATGATTCGGATCCTGCGCAACTTAGGGCTCAAGGTAACCCACGAGGGCAGCCGGATCACCGTCAATCCCAGCGGCTACGCGGGCATCGAGGCTCCGTATCGGCTGGTCTCCACGATGAGGGCCTCCTTTTGCGTGTTGGGCCCTTTGGTGGCCAAGAAGGGGAAGGCCAAGGTCTCCTTGCCGGGAGGATGCGTGATCGGCCCACGCCCGGTGGATCTGCACTTGAAAGGGCTGAAGGCCTTGGGGGCGAGCTTGAGGATCGATGGGGGCTACGTATGGGCCAAGGCCAAGGAGCTTGAAGGCGAGACGATCTATCTGGGGGGAGCCTTTGGCTCTTCCGTGTTGGGGACAGCCAACGTCATGATGACCGCGTGTCTCGCCAAGGGGCGCACGATCATTGAGAACGCCGCCTGCGAGCCGGAGGTGGTCGATTTGGCGAACGTGCTGATTAAGATGGGGGCCAAGATCCAAAGCCACGGGACGCCGGTCGTTGTGATCGAGGGGGTTCGCCGCTTAAACGGCTTTACCCATCGGGTGATCCCGGATCGGATCGAGGCCGGTACGCTTCTCTTGGCGGCCGCGGTCGTGGGAAGCGAGATTGAGATCCATGGGGGTCGGGTCGAACATCTGGGGGCGTTGATCGACAAACTCCGGGAGGCCGGGGTTCAGGTCAAGGCTCAGGACGGCACGGTGCAGCTTATTCCGAAACGGAGATTGCGGCCGGTGGATGTGACGACTTTGCCGTATCCTGGTTTCCCCACCGACCTGCAGGCTCAGATGATGAGCCTGATGTGCCTGACTTCCGGGATCAGCGTGATTACCGAGAAGATCTATCCCGATCGGTTCATGCATGTGGCGGAGATGGGTCGAATGGGAGCCCGGATCAAGCTGGAAGGGGCCAGCGCCATCATCCAGGGGGTTTCTCGATTAAACGGCGCGCCGGTCATGGCCTCGGATTTAAGGGCTTCCGCCGCTTTGGTCTTGGCGGCGTTAGCCGCTCAGGGGACTTCGGAGGTGGCTCGGATCTACCACTTGGATCGGGGGTACGACCGCATCGATGAGAAGTTGGTTAAGCTCGGCGCCGATATTCGGCGAGAAAAGATGGATTAAAAAGGAGGCTTTCCTTTTATGGGACAAGTGGCGATTCGATTAAAACGACTGGGAACCAAGAAGCGGCCTCATAGCCGGATTGTGGTCATCGATCACCGCAAGAGCAGAGATGGGAGAGCCCTGGAGGAGATTGGCTTTTACGATCCCTCGCAGGAACCCCCTTTCTTCAAGATCAATGTGGAGCGGGCCAACTTCTGGATTTCCAAGGGAGCGATCCCTTCTCCAACGGTGAAGCAGCTGCTCAAGAAACAATCTCGATCTTGAGAGCCAGATGCGGGTTGATGTGCTGACGATCTTTCCAGAAATGTTTGAGCCCGTGCTGGGGGCTTCGATTCTTAAGCGGGCCATTGCAAAAGGAGTCGTCCAGGTCACCGTGCACGATTTGCGGCGATGGTCCACCGATAAACATAAGAAAGTGGACGACCGCCCCTATGGGGGAGGGCCCGGCATGGTGATGAGGCCGGAGCCGTTCTTTTTGGCGGTGGAAGAAATACAGCGTACAG
>CAYJWF010000023.1:16299-28837 GCA_964373805.1 uncultured Planctomycetia bacterium
TACAGCGTACAGGCAAGACGGATCCTCATGTGGTGTTGCTTTCTCCTCAGGGAGAGCGACTAACTCAGAGGAAGGTGGAGGAACTATCCAAGCGGTCTTGGATCATCCTGCTCTGCGGGCATTACGAAGGGGTCGACGAGCGGGTCCGGTTAGGATTGGCCCAGGAGGAGTTGTCCATTGGAGATTATGTCTTGACCGGAGGAGAACTTCCTGCTATGGTTTTCATCGATTCGTTGGTGCGGCTCCTCCCCGGATCTCTAGGGGAGGAGGCCTCGCCCTGTGAGGAGTCTTTCAGCGGTGGCCTTTTGGAGTATCCTCAATACACCCGTCCCTCGCAGTACCATGGGATGCGGGTGCCGGAGGTGTTGCTTTCGGGGGATGAAGCCCGCATCGCGAATTGGCGGAAATTGCAGGCCTTGCGCCGAACGGATCTAAAACGCCCAGACTTAAATAGGAAAAACGATGGCCCCACCACCTGATTCGAGTCACGAAGTGACTCGGCAACACAGGTTCGGGGGGTAGGGTTATGCTCGGCCCATAGGGCCGAAATCGGGTGGTGGGGTGGATTCCCGGATTCAAGCCATGGAGCAATCGCAGTTAAAGACGGACCGTCCTCCTTTCAGGGTGGGCGACACGGTACGGGTCTTCATCCGGATCACCGAGGAGGAGAAGACCCGCATCCAGCCCTTTGAGGGGGTGGTGATCGCCCGAAAGGGGGGATCGATTCGGGAAACCTTTACCGTTCGCCGGGTGAGCTATGGCGAAGGGATGGAACGATGCTTCATGCTTCATTCTCCTTTTATTGAGAAGATCTTGGTGGTGAAGCCCGGTCACGTCCGACGGGCCAAGCTGTATTACCTTCGCAAAAAACGAGGCAAGGGCGCGCGGATAGAGGAGCAGTTTGCCGAGGTTGACCCCAAGGCGCCGCCAACGGCTGCTCCAGTTCGACCGGAAGCTCCTACGTCAGCAAAGGCTTAGAGCCGGCTCTCCGGTAGCGGGCCTGGACGAGGTGGGTCGAGGCCCGTTGGCTGGGCCGGTGGTGGCCTGCGCCGTGGTGCTCAGGCGCTTTTCCTTTTCTACCCCTATCGACGATTCGAAGCGTCTTTCCCCTAGAGCCCGAGAGGCCGCGTTTCGGCAGATTTTGACGGCGGCTCACATCGGCATCGGATTCGCCGTCCCCGATGAGATCGACCGGATCGGGATCCACCTGGCCACGCGGCTGGCGATGCGGCGGGCGTTGGACCAGCTGCCGATCCGACCGGTTTTGGCCCTTTTCGATGGGACGTGGGCCCCGACGGAATACCCCTTTCCTTGTATTTCCATCGTTCGGGGCGACGGGAAAAGTTTAAGCATCGCCTGCGCCTCCATTGTGGCCAAGGTGATTCGAGATCGGCTCATGCGGAGGATCCATCGGTTGATTCCGGAGTACGGCTTTTCCAACCACAAGGGGTACGGGACTCCGGAACATCTGGTGGCCCTGCGCCGAATAGGCCCGAGTCTCTTCCATCGCTACAGCTTTCAGCCGATAAGGACAGCGGATAGCGGATAGATGAGTAAACTTGAGATGGGAAGGCGGGGGGAGGCGGTAGCCCTTCAGGTGCTCAAGGCCAACGGTTATCGGATGGTGGATCGCAACGTTCGGGCCAAAATTGGAGAGATCGATGTGGTCGCCCGAGATGGGACAACCCTCTGCTTCGTCGAGATCCGGACCAAGACCTCCTCGCAGTTTGGCTGGCCCGAGGAGTCGGTGCGGTTTCCCAAGCAGATGCGGCTGACCCGATTGGCCCAATGGTACCTTAAAGCGCACCGGCTGGGAGACGTCCCGGTCCGGTTTGATGTGGTCTCCATCCTGATCGGCTCCGATGGCACCCCGGCCCGCACCCGCCTCATCAAGGCCGCCTTCGACGCAGTCAGCGGATGATCCAGATGATGTAAGGACGTTTAAAATATATGCAATCGACCATTAAACAATCAGTTACGTCAAAGAGGTGTTCATTCAAACCTTTGGGTGGCAGTTGTTCTGGAATACCAGGATTATCTCAGTCCCCTCAACCCGCCGTAGCGGATCTGGCCTCGGTCCTCCAGGCGGTGGCTGAAGGCTTGAAGGCCGCTCTGGCTGCGGCCTAGGCACAAGCCGGCTGGTAGATGGTATAATTGGGTAGCGAGGAGAACAAGATGGATTACCGACATATCATCACGATTGATCCAGGCAAGTGCGGAGGGAAGCCATGCATTCGTGGCATGCGGATCACGGTTTATGATGTCCTGGATTACCTGGCCTCCGGGATGTCTGAAGCTCAGATCCTGAGAGACTTCCCCGATTTGACGCGGGACGACCTCCGTGCCTGCCTGGCGTTTGCGGCGGACCGGGAGCGTAAGCTGATCTCCGTTCCTCCTTCGTGAAGCTGCTTTTCGACCACAACCTGTCCTCCCGGCTTGTTGCAGCTCTCCGCGACCTTTACCCTGGCTCAGTTCATGTCCGGGAGGTTGAGTTACAGGCGGTGGATGACGAGGTGGTGTGGGACTATGCCCATGACCACGGTTTTGTGATCGTGTCGAAGGATGCAGAATTTCATCAACGAAGTCTCGTCCTCGGTGCCCCTCCTAAATTCGTTTGGATCCGCCTGGGGAACTGCTCAACAGACGACATTCTTGCCTTGTTGCGGGGTCATCATCCCAAGCTGCGCGCGTTCGAGGCAGATCAGGACGCTGCATTTCTGGTTCTTGGGTAATTGTTAAAGGATACGCATGCCGGAATACTTCGGGTTCGAAGTCTCCCTCTTTCAGAAGCCGATGGTACCGGGTACTCAGGGGACGTGGAAAAAGCTTTTTGTTGAAACCTGCGGCTGGACCCCATGATTTCGTCCCTGTCGGGCCGAAATCAATACCGGGGCCCATCCGTAGGTTTGCAGGAAAGAGTCGTAAGCTGTTCCTGCAAACCTACGGATGCCAGATGAATGGGTGAGATTCGAAGGAGATCGCAACTGGGCTGGCGGCTGCTGGTGATATAATTTGGGCAACCGACTCCTATGCCAATGGTAACGAACGCGAAGACGCTGTCGAATATTGAGATCGCGCAGGCGGCGAGGCCGCTTCAGATCACCGAGATCGCCCGGCAGGCTGGCCTTCGGATGGAGGAGCTGGAGGTGTACGGGCCGTACAAGGCGAAGGTTTTCTTGAAGGCCTTGGATCGGATTCGCAGTCGCCCTTACGGAAAGCTGATCCTCATCACCGCGATGACCCCCACCACCGCTGGAGAAGGGAAGACCTCGACGGCGATCGGCTTAACTCAGGCCTTGGGCAGCTTAAGGAAGAAGGTGATCCTCACTCTGCGGGAGCCGTCCATTGGTCCGATCTTCGGAATGAAAGGGGGAGCCTGCGGGTCCGGGTATGCGCAGGTGATCCCCATGGACGACATCAACCTTCACTTTACGGGAGACATCCACGCCGTTGGGACCGCCCATAACCTCTTGGCTGCCCTCGTCGAGAATCACGTCGTTCATGGAAACGAACTGGGGATTGACCCGAATCGAATTTTATGGCGTCGGGTGACGGAGATCCCGGATCGGAACTTGCGCCACGTGGAGGTGGGCTTAGGAGGGATCGGGTATTTACGGCGGTCCACCGGCTTCGACATCACGGTGGCCAGCGAAGTGATGGCGATCTTGGCCCTGTCGAACGGCTTTTCGGACTTAAAGGATCGCCTCGCCCAAATCGTGGTGGCCTATTCCAAAGAGGGCCGGCCGGTCACGACAGGGGATTTGAAGGCGGTCGGGGCAATGGCCCTGCTGCTTAAGGATGCGGTGAAACCCAATCTCGTCCAGACCTTGGAGGGGCAACCGGTCTTTATCCACACCGGGCCGTTCGCGAACCTGGCCCATGGGTCGAACTCCATCCTGGCCACCGAGATGGCGTTGCGGTTGGCCGACTACTGCGTGACCGAGTGCGGATTCGGCTCCGATCTTGGATTCGAGAAGTTCTGCGACATCGTTGCCCCCATGGCCGGTTTCAAACCGGAGGTGGCGGTGCTCGTGGTCACCGCTCGGGCCCTTAAGGTCCACGGAGGACTGGAGCTTCAAGAGGCCTCTTCCCGAGAGGATATGCGGGCCCTCCAGCGGGGGTTCGAGAATATGGAAAGGCACTTGAAGATCGTCCATCGGTTTGGGGTGATTCCGGTGGTCACGATCAACCGCTTTAAGAACGACACCGAGACGGAACTCAAATTGATCCAAGAGCACTGCCTGGGGCTTAAGGTTCGCTCGAGCATCTCCGAGGTGACGGAGAAAGGAGGTCCCGGCGGACTGGAGGTGGCCAGGGAGGTACTGGGGGCGCTCCAGGAGCGGACGGCTCGTTTTCAACCGTTGGTTCCGCTGGATCTTCCCATTGCTGCCAAGATCGAAACGATCGCTCGGGAGGTTTATGGGGCCGATGGGGTGGATTACGTGGAGACGGCTTCGGCCGATATCGATCGGCTCACCAGCGAACGGTTCGATCGACTGCCCATCAACGTCGCCAAGACCCAACTTTCCTTAACCGACGATCCAAAGGTTCAGGGGGTGCCTGCGGGATGGAGGCTCAAGGTCCGCCAGGTGTCGGTGGCGGCCGGGGCTCGGTTCCTCGTGGTCTTCACGGGGAAGATCCTCACCATGCCCGGCCTGCCGAAAGCCCCGTTGGCCGAGCGATTGGACATCGGCCCCGATGGACGAATCACGGGCCTGTTTTAGTGCGATCCGCCGCGATTCCCAATTCCACCTGGTCGATTCAGCGGTTCCTCGACCGCCTGAGCTCCTCGGATCCTACCCCGGGCGGAGGATCCGCGGCCGCTTTGGCCGGGGCCTTAGGCTGTTCGCTGGGGAACATGGTAGGACAGATCCTGTTGAGGCGGCCCAGCTTGAAGCCAGGGCTTAGATTAAAAATTAAAAATATATTGAATAAAATAGAAACTCGAGAGAAGCGATTGGAACGTTTGATTCGAGAGGATTCTCTCGCTTTTCAACAACTCGTTTTGGCCCACGAGACCCATCGGGGGCTTAAAATCGCTCGACGGCGGGCCGTTCGCTCCCCCGTTCAAATCGGGCGGGTGAGCGCTTCTGCGCTTCGAACCCTTCGGGGTCTTCAGCCTTACACGGGACCTTACTTGGGATCGGATCTCAAGGCGGCGAAGGCCTTGCTGAAAGGGGCCTTTGAGGCAGCGCACGTGACCGCGAAGATGAATCTTAAAGACTGAGGTTCCAGATGTCGGCTGAGATATTGGATGGTCGCGCCATCGCGGCGAGGATTCAGCAGGAGCTCAAGGTCAAGGTGGAGGATCTTAAGCGCCGGTATGGGCGAGCGCCTTCTCTGTTAACGGTTCAGGTGGGGCCGCAGGCGGTGGCCGATCGTTTTGCCCGTTCCCAGTTGCGGGTGGCCGCGGAGTTGGGGATCGGTTATCGGCTCGAGCGGCTGGCCGGGACGATCACCCAAGAAGAGCTGATTCAAAGGATCCAGGAGTGGAATCGAGATCTTGAGATGACCGGTGTCACCATTCAGTTTCCTTTGCCGAATGGCATCGATGCTCGGGCGATCTCGGCGGCGCTGGACCCCCGCAAGGATGTGGAGGGGATCCATCCCCAGCACATAGGCCAAGCGGTGTTCGGATGGTCCCGCATCGGGACCTGCACCTCGTTGGCGGTTCTGGAGCTGATCCAGGCCAGTGGCGCCAACCTGTACGGCAAGGAGGCGGTGATCGTGGGCCACAGCGAGTTGATCGGCAAGCCGGTCAGCCTCCTTTTGCTGGACCAATTTTGCACCACGACGATCTGCCACGTGGCCACCTCCGACCGGGGTCGGCTAACGGAGCACGTTCAGCGGGCCGAGATCCTGGTGGTGGCGGTGGGCAAGGCCCACCTCATTAAGGGGTCCTGGATTCGGTCGGGGGCCATTGTGATCGATGTGGGGACCAATCTGGTGAATGGTGCGTTACAGGGGGACGTGGAGTTTGAGGAGGCGGCGAAGCGGGCCAGCTTCATCACGCCGGTGCCGGGCGGGGTGGGGCCGGTTGTGGTGGCGACCCTGATGCGCAACACCGTCGAGGCGTTTCGACTCCAGGTGGAAGCGCCATCAAAAGGGGTCTGACCCCTTTGTGCCTTTGTGGAAAGAGTATGGAGACGAAGAGGGTGACTATACCGGAATTAATCGAGAAGAAACGGCGCGGCGAGAAGATCACGATGCTCACCGCCTACGATTGGCCGATGGCCCGCCTCATCGATGAGGCCGGGGTGGACGTGGTTCTCGTAGGGGACTCGTTGGGGATGGTGGCGCTTGGGTTTCCCACGACGGTGCCGGTCACCATGGAAGAGATGATCCATCACGCGAAGGCGGTCCGCCGAGGGGTGTCCAGCGCTCTTCTCGTGGGGGATATGCCGTTTATGTCGTTCAACGTTTCCCGAGAGGAGACGATCCGAAACGCCGGCCGTTTCTTGAAGGAGGCCGGTTGCGACGCGGTCAAGGTAGAGGGAGGGCAAGGATCGGTCGAGTCCCTTCAGGCGGTGGAGGCCATCGTGGAGGCTGGGATTTTGGTCTTAGGGCACCTGGGCCTCACGCCTCAGACCGCGGCCAAGACCGGCGGTTTCAAAGTCCAGGGAAAGAGCCCGGAGTCGGCGCAGAGGATTTTTGAAGCGGCTCTGAAATTGGAGGAGGCCGGCTGTTTTGGGATCGTCTTGGAATGTATTCCCACCCAACTGGCCGAGCGGATCACCCAGAGTCTCAAGATTCCGACGATTGGAATCGGCGCCGGAGCCCATTGCGACGGCCAGGTGCTGGTGACCCAGGATCTCCTCAGTCTCTCAGGCCCCTTGAAACCGCGGTTTGCTCGCTCCTTCGTCCAACTGGATCAGGCGATCTTAAAAGCGATCGAACAGTTCCGACGGGAGGTGTTGAACGGTTCTTTCCCTTCTGATGAGGAGAGTTTCTCTTAGGATGCGTGAGACCGTGGTGGTCGCCATGAGCGGCGGGGTGGACTCCTCGGTCGCCGCCCATCTATTAAAGGAAGCCGGATACGAGGTGATTGGTATCACCTTGAAGACCTGGCCGAAGGAGCTCTGCAACACGGTGCCGAAGAATCAGACCTGTTGTTCCACTCGGGACATCGAGGATGCCCGGGCCGTGGCCGAACATCTTGAGATTCCTTTCTACGTGGTGGAAGCCTCTACCGAATTCAAGTCCAAGGTGATGGACTATTTTGTTCAAGAGTACGCGCACGGCTTGACCCCCAACCCGTGTGTGGTCTGCAACCGCGAGATCAAGTGCGGGATTTTGCTTGCCAAGGCCGTCGCCCTGGGGGCTCAGTGGCTGGCCACCGGACATTACGCTAAAGTGATTTGGGACGAGAGCCGACAACGATATGCCATTGGCCAGGCGGCTGATCCTGAAAAGGATCAGTCGTACGTTCTTTTCCAGTTAACCCAGGAGCAACTTTCTCGGATGATCTTGCCTTTAGGCCCTCTCGCGAAGGCGAAGGTTCGCGAACTGGCCTTAAAGGCCGGCTTGAAAGTGGCCGAGAAGCCGGAGTCGATGGAGCTCTGTTTCATCCCGGACGGCGACACGCAAGGTTTCCTTCGGGAGCGAGCACCAGAAGGATTCCAACCCGGAGAGATTGTGAACGCCCAAGGTCGCGTCCTAGGCACTCATCAGGGGATCGCCGCCTACACCGTCGGGCAGAGAAAGGGCTTAGGGGTGGCACACCCCAAGCCTCTGTACGTCTTAGCTCTGGATCCCACGACCCAACGGGTGGTCGTTGGGGAGGAGGAGGAACTGGCCACCTCGGTCTGCGACGTTACCGATCTTCATTGGCAGGCGATCCCAAGTCTCAAGGAACCGAGACAGGCCCATGTGAAGATCCGCTACAGGACGCAGAAGGTCCCCGCTTTACTCGTGCCGTCCTCAGATCGGATCCGCGTGGAATTTAAAGAACCGATCTCCGGTGGTGTCAGTCCCGGCCAGGCCGCGGTCTTCTACGAGAACACCACCGTCCTCGGCGGCGGCTGGATCGCCAAGGACAACACGTCATTGCGAGTCCCGAAGGATTGAATGAGCGCTCTAAGTCGACAAGCCGGGTACCCCCGTTCTCTCTATTCAGACCTTGACGGCTTATGGAATTCAAAGTATACTTGAATATTGGAATCAGGAAAGGAGGGAATTCCATGACACGACTTATTACGGCACCGCTTAGCGCGAAGGGTCAGATGACTATCCCTAAGATGGTCCGGAAGGCTCTCAACCTTACATCGCCAGGCAGCACCGTTGGTTTCTTGGTGGACCAGAAGGCACATATGGCGCTTCTGACGCGGATGGAGCTTGTTCCTGCGGAGGAAAGTTTTTCCAGGCCGGCACTCCGGAAATTGTTGAAGCTTGTCAAGGAACCAGGAGGTAAGACCTTCCACTCGATGGGAGCGCTTCTGAGGGATTTGAAGGGCCGCTGATGCGGTATTTCCGCACCGCAGCTTTCAAGCGGGCTTATCAGTCTCTGGATGCTTCTCTTCGTTGGCAACCACGATGAGATCCTTCGGTTACTTAAGAATCTGTAGAGGGCTAGTCGTTTGTTGATCCATCCCATTCCCCGATAGGAGGAAACCGATGAATGGAAGAAGGGCGTTGTTCGTTGTCCGGTTTCTTGCCGCTCCCTTTAATTCTCAGCTTAAGCTCACCGAATCCCGCGTTCGCCCTTCGGCCCTTCGATTTCACTCAGGGCAGGCCTTGCTCAGGGCAGGCCTTGCGCGATCTCTCCATGGTGGAGAAAAAAGCCAGCGACCTGGCCGGATTGGAAGAAGCGCTTCAAGATCCGGTCCAGGCGGCCCAACGCCTTGCCAACGACTTTCTCGGACTCGCTCCAACCCTTGCCCACCCCACCGGCCTGGAGGAACCGACGCCGGAGAAGCTGATTAAGGACCTGGAAGGGACGGTTGCTGCATATGACCTAGCGATGGAAGAAGATCCAAGACTTGCCGCTGGGTTTAAGGTCGATCATCTTGATGTGGTAGATCGCATTGAGGAAATAGCAGAAGTTAAGCCATCCGGGAAAGCAATCCTAACCGTATTGCCTCGAGCACGTCTGATGCATCCTTTGAAGAGGGAGGACCGAGAAACCCTCCTCCGATTGCTAAAAGAACCGGATCTTCGCTCCACCGAGCTGGGGGATGTTTACGACGACAACTGGCCTCAGGGAAACCAGCAGGTGAGACTTTTGTTGAAGCCCGTGTTGGGTCGGTATCCCACCCTGAAATTTTCTGTGACTCAGGAAACGGATGATAAAGGCCTTCCGAAGTGGGGCAGGGTAATTCTTATTTACAGCCGGAGAGCTGAGGAAGAATATTACGCGAATGGGAAAAGCAAGTATATCGATATCGAGATAGAACAGGCGTCTTCTGACCCGACAGTCCAAGGGAATGGAAAACGATATCGCCTCTTTGTGCGTGAGGCTACCAAGATTAGGCTTCGTCCCATTGGATCGACGGAACGCTGTTCTCCCATCCTAGAGGAAAGGACTACCCATGAGGTGGGTCAGATCCTTCCCTTGCTGGAGCAACTTTTGGACACCCAGAAGGTTAAGAATCTCCTCGCCGTCCACAATGCCGCCGGGGCGGAGGAGGGAGTAGAACGGTTCCTAAGTCAAGATCTCGCTGGACTCTTCTCTTTATTAAGAAAGAAGACCCCATGGTCCATAACACTTAAGTCCGCTAACGGGAAGGAGCTATTTTCATTTGGAATGACCGATAGAAGAGCCGGCCGCGCCCACTTACCCGCCAGCTTCCTTCGATCCTATATCAAAGATACCCCATCGTTGTCCGATAGGCGGTTCAATGTCACCGTACATTTTCGGGGAAGAAGACGATACCTAGCCGAGGTGGTAGTTCAAGGAGCCGCCGGCGCGGAGGAGGATGCTGTTTCTTCCGGTGAGCAGCGGTCCACTGCCATTAGGCAGCTCCATGACTTGAGTCTGCGTATTGTAAGGAAGTGGAAGGACTCTGAGCCGGAGCGTCGGATTCTTGTAGCCGATCAAATGGTTTCTCTGAAGGAGGCAGAAAAAATCTTGTCGGAAAATCCCACCTCTGCTCTCCTCGGTCCGCGTAGTCACTACGGGACATCTCTCAGTCTCCCACCACTGGGTTCTGGGATAACACTGGTGGATGACTTAACCAATGAAGAGTTAACTGAACAGCTGAGAATCTTCGAAGGCAAAATCTACGCCGCCGGCGCGGAGGAAGGACCTTCTCGGGTCTTCTATGATCTTGTTAAAGTAGAAAAGTTCTTTAAGAATCTGGCTAATATCGTGGTGTTTGGTGGATCGGAGCAGCCAGCCAATTTTCAAGAGGCCCTTCAAAGCCATGTCGCACACCCTCCAGGGCTTATGGAATCAGGACTGACTGCTGGGAAAGTGGCCTATCTTTTGACCAGTGGATGGGAGGTCCCGAACCAATTAACGGATGGCCAGAAAACCCTTCTGGTTTGGGCTCCTCTTGTTTTGGAGGTGATGCATGCAAGGCAGGTGAAGCATCAGCCTTGGGTAGGTGGGCCATTGGTCGAGGAGTTTCTGAGATTAAAAGGGGAGGTCTCTTACCGGGAAGGGTGGCCTTTGGAGGACTACCACCAGCAATTGATTTCATATCGATGGGAGCCTACGGGGGAAGCCTGTCGAGGTTTTATTGATCGCGCCATAACAATCTTTACACCTTCCACTGGTTTGGAGGAATCTTTGCAGCAGGCCAACGGTTTGCTGGTTCTGGATGGCGAGATGGCCAGGGCGTTAAGCGATGTCCCCGATGCCCAAGGGGGAATGTTGATTGCTCCTGAGGCCGGGGTGCCTGATCGAATTCCAACCGTGTTTGCCGATGACAACATGAAACATCTTGAGGCAGAAGCGATCTTGCCTTGGCTCAAGGTAGGTCCCACAGCGGAGAAGGTGATTCAGGCCTTGCCGGATGGGATTAGGCCTGGCGACTTGGTTGTTCTGGAACGGGAAGAGGGCCTAACCCCCGATCGAGTGAAACAATGGATGGTGCAACACCTTGGTCGAACCGATTCGCTGCCACGGGCGTTGATCGCCGATTCCAACGAGTTTGGAACTATTCCTGTGGTGGCCCTTCGATCCATCGCTGACCCTAGTAACGAGACGATCCCAGAGGTGGTGATCCTCCACGTACCGGACCAACTTCAGATGGAGTCCGGCCAGACCGCGGACCTCATCGTCTGGGGGTAAACGTCGAGGTGCCCTTCTCAAGATGGACCGGTATGACCCTTGACATTTACTCGAATTTGAGTAAGATCTTACTCAGAATAGAGTAAGCATGTTGGAGGCCTGGTATCTTACCAAGTCGAAGGTCCGCAGAGAGCTTTTGGGGATCCTTTTTTCCAATCCCCAAAGAGGCTATTACCTTTCCGAGTTGGCCCGTTTGGTGGGGACCTCTGCCGGAAATATCCAAAGGGAGCTCTCCCGATTCCTCCGGGATGAGCTGGTCCGGCGAAATAAGAAAGGGCCCTTGACCCTTTATCTTGTTAATCCAGACCACGCCCTTTTCCCGGAACTTCAATCCCTGATCCTGAAGACCACCGGTGTGGAGGGAAAGTTAAAAGAGTTGGTGCAGGGGGTGCGGCAGATCTTGTGCGCTATCCTGTACGGATCCTTTGCCAAGGGAGAAGAACGAGGGGAGAGCGATATCGATTTGCTGGTCGTTTCCGATGAGGACTTGGGAGATTTCTACCGAGCGATGACTTCACTGGAAACCCTTTTTGGGCGAGAGATCAATCCCACCGTCTATTCATCCAAGGAATTCCGTAAGGGGATTCGACAGCGGGAAGGGTTTATGGCCCATCTTCTGCGAGAACCGCACCGGATTCTGAAGGGAAACCTCCGTGACTATGAGATCGGGTATCCCCGAAGAGCTAAAGGCAAACCTTAAATCCTGTCCCGTTGATTTTCGTTCTGCTGAGAATTTCTTAAAGCGGGCTAGAAAAGATCTCTCCTCTGCGCGTCTTATCCGCTCTTCAGACGTAGAGGGATCCTATGCGTTTCTTTACAACTGCATGCTTCATGCGGGATTGGCCTATATGGCGGCTTCAGGCCTACGTCCGGACGTTCGTGGAAAACACAAAACCGTCGTCCAGTATATGACCTATGCCTTAGGCAAGGGTTATCAAGATTCGGTTCACTTCTACGATCGGATGCGCCGGAAACGGCATCTGTTAATCTATGAACCAGGACGCTATGGGACGAGCCGCAGGGAAATCGAGGAGGCGGAGAAGGTGGCCAGAGATTTTCTGGCCGTGGTCTCCAAGGCTGTTCGTGAAAGGAATCCACAGATGGAGTTGGATATTCAAACGGAGTAGGCGCATGCTGGCCAACGGCGGCGATACTCTAAGTTCTTAATCTAAAGTTAGCTCCGATTCTCCTTGTATTCGCCCAGTGATCGTTCCATAATCGGGTCGTTGCGTTAACCCAAAATCCCCGATAGGAGGCAAACTCGATGAAGAAGATCGTTGCGCGGCGTTTCGGCAGCCGTTTTCT
>CAYJWF010000024.1:0-28773 GCA_964373805.1 uncultured Planctomycetia bacterium
GAGAAGTCCCCCGGAGGGATTATCTTGCCGGACACGGCTAAGGAGAAACCCCAAGAGGGAAAGGTCCTATCCGTTGGAAAGGGCCGGCTTCTAGAAGATGGGACCGTTCGTCCCCTGGAGATTAAGGTAGGGGATACGGTCCTTTTTGCTAAATATTCCGGAACGGAGGTCACTCACGAAGACAAGGAGTTCCTGATCCTCCGGGAAGAGGACGTCTTAGCGGTAAAGAAAGAAGAGAGGCGCTAAAAGGAGGTTTTAAAAATGCCGAAGCAGTTGTTGTTCCACGATGAGGCCCGGCGGGCGGTTTTGCGCGGGGTGGAAACCCTGGCGAAGGCCGTCAAGGTAACGCTGGGTCCAAAAGGACGAAACGTTATTTTGGATAAGAAGTTCGGTTCCCCGACCATCACCAAGGACGGGGTCACCGTGGCCAAAGAGGTGGAGCTCGAGGATCCGTACGAGAACATGGGGGCGGAAATGGTCAAGGAAGTGGCCTCCAAAACCTCGGATACGGCCGGCGATGGGACCACCACCGCGACCGTCTTGGCCGAGGCAATCTTCCGGGAGGGTTTAAAGAACGTGACCGCCGGTTCTAACCCGATGGGAATTAAACGGGGCATTGAGCAGGCGGTGGAAGAGGTGGTGGCCTCTTTGAAGAAGCTCTCCAAGCCGATTAAGGAGAAAAAGGAGATTGCGCAGGTGGCCACCATCGCAGCGAACAACGATCCGGACATCGGAAACCGGATTGCCGATGCCATGGAGAAGGTCGGCAAGGACGGCGTCATCACGGTGGAAGAGGCTAAAGGGATTGAGACCACCCTGGAGGTTGTGGAGGGGATGCAGTTCGATCAAGGGTACCTGTCTCCCTATTTCGTGACCGATGCGGAGCGGATGGAATGCATCCTAGAGGATCCCTACATCCTGATCCACGAGAAGAAGATCTCCGTGATGAAGGATATGCTGCCGCTTCTCGAGAAGATCGCTCGGACGGGTAAGCCGTTCCTCGTGATCGCCGAAGAGGTGGAGGGAGAAGCCTTGGCGACCCTCGTGGTGAACAAGCTGCGAGGCACGTTGGCCTGCGCGGCGGTGAAGGCCCCCGGCTACGGGGATCGCCGCAAGGCGATGCTCGAGGACATCGCGGTTCTTTCCGGAGGGCGGGCCATCACCGAGGATCTGGGGATTAAGTTGGAGAACATCACCCTGGAGGATTTAGGGCGGGCCAAGCGGCTGGTCGTGGATCGGGAGAACACGACCATCGTGGAGGGGGCCGGTAAGAGCAGCGCCATCAACGGACGCATTGCGCAGCTCAAGAAGCAGATTGAGGGGACCGACTCCGACTACGATCGGGAAAAACTCCAGGAACGGTTGGCGAAGCTCTCCGGCGGAGTCGCCGTGATCAACGTAGGGGCCGCCACCGAGACGGAGATGAAGGAGAAGAAAGCCCGTGTGGAGGATGCCCTCCATGCCACTCGAGCCGCGGTCGAGGAAGGGATCGTTCCAGGCGGTGGGGTAGCCTATGTGCGGACCCTCTCTTCCGTGGAGAAGCTGAAAGCCGCCAACGACGACGAGCGGGTCGGGGTCGACATCGTTCGGCGATCGTTGGAGGAACCGGTTCGACAGCTCGTCGAGAACGCGGGCCAAGAAGGGTCGGTCGTGGCGCAGCGGATCAAGGAAGAGAAGACCAACGTCGGATTCGACGTGGACAAGCTGGAATACACGGACATGATCCAAGCCGGGATCATCGATCCGACCAAGGTCTCCCGATTGGCGATTCAGAACGCCGCCTCCATCGCGGCGCTCTTGCTGACCACCGAGGCGCTGGTCACCGACCTCCCCGAAAAGGAAAAAGCGGCCCCGGGTCCTCACGGCGGTGGCGGACCGGGCATGGAGTATTAAAGCCATGAACCTCAAGCCATTAGGGGATAAGATCATCGTCGAAGTCCTGGGGGCTTCCGATCGGACCAAGGGTGGGATCATTCTGCCGGATACGGCCAAGGAGAAGCCGCAGGAAGCGAAGGTGGTCGCGGTCGGTTCCGGCAAGGTCTTATCGAGCGGCAAGGTGGTTCCGCCGGAGGTGAAGACCGGAGATAAGATCCTGTTCGGCAAGTACTCCGGGAACGAGGTCAAGGTCGATGGGAAGGAGTTTTTGATCATCAACCAGGACGATATCCTGGCCGTAATCAAGTAAAGACAGCGTTTAGCGGATAGCGGATAGCGTAGAGAGAAAGGTTGTACGCTATCCGCTTTCGTTTTATACTATACGCTCTACGCTATCCACTAACGAGGGGTTTCCATGGCTGAATTCATCGGTCGAGGACGCAAGGCCCGCCGCTGTTACGGATTTGACGAGATCGCCCTCGTTCCAGGAGAGGTGACGATCAACCCGAACGAGGTGGATCCCTCCTGGGTGTTGGACGGTCAACGTTACCGGGTGCCGATCTTGGCCAGCGCCATGGACGGGGTGGTCGATGTCGATTTCGCTGTCGCCTTCGGCAAGCTGGGGGGCCTGGCCGTCCTGAATCTGGAAGGGGTTCAGACCCGTTACGAACATCCCGAAGAGATCCTCTCAAAAATCGTCAAGCCTAAGGACGCCACCGCCACCGAGCTCCTTCAGAAGGTCTACCGGGAACCGATCAAAGAAAAACTGATCGCAAAGCGCATCGGGCAGATCAAGGCCCAAAAGGCTCCGGCGGCCGTCTCGGCGATCCCCCAACGGGCCGCCCAGTTTGGTCCGATCGCCCAAGAGGCCGGAGCCGATGTCTTTGTGGTGCAGTCGACCGTCTCCACCATCCGTCACGTTTCTCGCGAATACCAGTCGCTCGATATCGCCAAATTCTGCAAAACGATGAAGATCCCGGTGATCGTCGGCAACTGCATCACCTATCGGGTGGCCTTAGAGCTCATGGAGGGTGGCCCTTCGGCCCTTTTGATCGGCATAGGCCCTGGAGCGGCCTGCACCACCCGAGGGGTCTTAGGGATCGGGGTTCCCCAAGTGACCGCCACCGTCGATTGTGCGGCGGCGAGAGATTTCTATCAGAAGAAGAGCGGCCGATACGTGCCGATCATCACCGATGGAGGGATGCGCACCGGCGGAGACGTCTGCAAGGCGTTCGCCTGTGGGGCCGATGCCGTGATGATCGGCTCTCCATTCGCTCGCGCGAAGGAAGCTCCGGGCAAGGGGTATCACTGGGGAATGGCCACTCCCCACGCGAACCTACCCCGGGGAACCCGAATCCACGTGGGGGTGGCCGGGAGTTTAGAGGAGATCCTCTTTGGGCCGGCCAACACCGATGATGGCACCCAGAATTTAATGGGGGCCTTGGTCACCGCCATGGGCTCCGTGGGGGCCAAGACCTTAAAGGAATTTCAGCTCACCGAGATCATCATCGCTCCTTCCATCCAAACGGAGGGAAAGCTCCTCCAGCGTTCCCAGGGCGTCGGCATGGGGAAATAGGGGTCTGACCCCTTGGGGTCAGACCCCTTCAGGTTTTGCTCTTCATGGCGCTTCCTTCTCTCTACGATTTAACTCTCCCGGAACTTACCCAATGGGTTCAATCCCATGGGGAACCGGCGTATCGGGCCCGGCAGATCTTTCACGCCCTTTACCAAGGGAAGGCGGCTTCCTTCACGTTTTTGTCCAGGGATGTCCCGCGAAGCGGGGCTTCCTTCGAAGAGATGACCATCCTCCCGAAGGCGCTACGGCAGAAACTTTCCCAAGATTTCGTTTTGACTTCGTTGGCTCCCTTCAAAAGCCAGACCTCCAGCGATGGCACCGTCAAATGGCTTTCTCAACTTTCCGATGGCGAATTCCTGGAAACGGTTCTCATTCCGGCGCAGGCACGGCAGACGGTTTGTGTCTCGACCCAGGTCGGCTGCGCCTATGCCTGCGCCTTCTGCGCCAGCGGAATGGACGGCCTTCGGAGAAACCTCACCTCGGGAGAGATCGTTCAGCAGGTTCTTTTAATGGGGGCTAGCCCCTTGGAGGGGTCAGACCCCATCAGAATTACCAACGTGGTGTTCATGGGGATGGGAGAGCCGTTGGCCAACTACGCCAACGTCTTGAAGGCCGTTCGGATCTTAAACGACCCAGAGGGTCTACGAATCGGAGCCCGGAAGATCACGATCTCAACGGTGGGATTGGTTCCGATGATTGAGCGGCTGGCTCGGGAGGGTCTGCAGGTGGAGCTATCGATTTCCCTCCATGCGCCGAACGACCCCTTGCGGGGAGAGTTGATGCCGGTCAATCGGAAATATCCGTTGAAGGAATTGATCGCGGCGGCCAAGGCTTACGCCGAGACAACCAAGAGGCTCATTACCTTTGAGTACATCCTGATCGACGAGGTCAACGATGGCTTGCCCCAAGCCAAGGAGCTGGTCCAGTTGCTTAAAGGGATGAGGGCCAAGGTGAATCTGATCCCTTGTCATCCTACTTCGGGGACCTCCTGGGTGGCTCCTCCCAGGGCTCGCATGGTGGCCTTTGAACGGTTCCTCCGAGGCGACGGGGTCCCCTGCACCCTTCGCCGCTCCCGCGGCCTGGACATCGACGGCGCCTGCGGCCAGTTGCGCCTACGGTACTGAGGAGCTGGATCTGCCGGAGGCCCTCGAAGAGATTCGTCGACGGAGCGACACCCTCGGCGGGATGCTGTGAAGTTGTGGTATACTCGTCATTGCCATGAAACTTGAGGTGATTATTCGAAAGGGGGAGGATGGCGGCTACATCGTCTCTTGTCCGGTCATCAAGGGTTGTCATTCGCAGGGACGGACAAAGCGGGAGGCTTTGACGAATATCCGAGAAGCTATCCTTGGCTGTCTTGAAGTCCTAAATGAACAGGCCAAACGCCTTGGTCGCCGACATCATGCGGACCTCGCTGAAATCGCCGTCTAACTCCTATGCCTCGGCTGCCTGTTGCCTCAGGGCGTGAGGCAGCCAAAGCTTTTCAGAAAGCTGGATGGATCCTGGCCCGTTGGCGTGGCAGCCACATGATCTTTACCAAAGAAAGTGAAGAGGCCACCCTTTCCATTCCGGATCATCGCGAGTTAGATCGTGGTTTACTCCGAAGCCTCATCCGCGACGCCGGCATAACCGTTCGAGAGTTTGTCGATCTCGTCTAGTTTTGACTTCCGTCCAGAAAAGACTTAGAATTCAAAGCGAAGTTATCCGGCGAAGGAGTATTTCCACGATGGGTGACTCACAAGAGACGGTGGTGATCCTTGATTTTGGTTCCCAGTACGCGCAGCTCATCGCCCGCCGGGTTCGGGAGCTGAACGTCTTCTGTAAGATCGTCCCCTACTCGATCTCTGCCCAGGAACTTACCCAGGAATCCCCGAAGGGACTGATCCTTTCGGGGGGACCTGCCTCGGTGTGGGCAGCCGGAGCGCCGAAGCCTGAAGCCGAACTTTTCAAGCTGCCCATTCCAACCCTTGGGATCTGCTACGGGATGCAGCTGATGGGCCAGATGTTGGGGGGAGAGGTTTCCAAAGCGGCGAACCGGGAATTCGGGAAGGCCGAGTTGCGGGTGGACAATCCCGATTCCTTATTCGATGGGATTCCCCGTTCCTTTACCTCCTGGATGAGCCACGGCGATTACGTTACCAAGGTTCCTGACGGCTTTCGGGTCATCGCGCACACCGACAGCACCCCGATTGCGGCGATGGCGGACCTTAAATCCAAGCGATTCGGCGTTCAGTTTCATCCGGAGGTGGTCCACACGGAGCGGGGAAAAGAGGTTTTGAAAAATTTCCTGTTTAAGGTCTGCGGCTGCCGGGGCGACTGGACCGCTCAATCTTTTATCGAGAGAACGGTTCAAGAAATCCGCCAAACCGTGGGGAATAAGAACGTGGTGTTGGGCCTCTCCGGTGGGGTGGACTCGTCGGTCGCAGCGTTTCTCCTCCATCGGGCGGTGGGCCGGCAGCTGATCCCGATCTTTGTGGATACCGGGCTCTTAAGGAAAGGGGAGCGGGATCAGGTGGTCAAGACCTTCGAGACCGGCGGGGCCGGCTTCGAGGCCGGCAGGGCCGGTTTCGAGACCGCTTTGGGATGGTCTCTCGTCGTCGTGGATGCGCAAACCCGCTTCTTGGAACGTTTAAGGGGGGTGACCGATCCGGAGGAGAAGCGCCGGCGGATCGGCCATCTGTTTATTGAGTGCTTTGAGGAGGAGGCTCGCCGCCATCCCGAGGCTGCCTTTTTAGCGCAGGGAACCTTGTATCCGGATGTGATCGAATCCCGTTCACCCTTTGGAGGACCGTCGGTGACGATCAAGACCCACCATAACGTGGGAGGCCTGCCGGAGAAGATGGGCTTTAAGCTCATCGAGCCGCTCAAATTCCTATTCAAGGATGAGGTCCGCCAGATCGGGAGGGCCTTGAAGATTCGAGAGGGGATCTTGAATCGCCATCCGTTTCCAGGGCCGGGGCTGGCGGTCCGAATCTTGGGAGAAGTGACCCTGGAACGGGTTCGATTGCTCCAAGAGGCGGATGCCCGATTCATCGAGGAGCTTCATGCATCCGGCTGGTACGCGAAGGTCTGGCAAGCCTTCGCGGTGTTGCTTCCCTTAAAGACCGTCGGGGTCATGGGGGATGAACGGACGTACGAGCATGTGGTTGCGCTTCGAGCGGTGGTCAGCACCGATGGGATGACCGCGGATTGGGCGCGGCTCCCAGCGGAGGTTGTGGAGAAGGTATCGAACCGGATCGTTAACGAGGTCAAGGGAATCAACCGGGTGGTGTACGATGTGACTTCCAAACCACCCGGCACCATTGAGTGGGAATAGAGGAGGGTTATCGATGACGCACGGAGTGGCACCTTTGTTGATTTCGGCCGCGGCCGGGTATTGGATGTTGATCCAGGCGGGGAAGGAGAAGGCGCAGCTGAAGAAAATTGGACAAGTGGTCGGGGTGGTCATCCTGGTGGCAAGCCTGGCCGGTGCGGCTTGTAAGATCTACTACCAGGTTACCGGCTGTGTTCCAGAAAAAGGGATCTTCTGTCCCTACGGGAGCAAAACGCAGACTCCTCCCGCTCGTATGCCTTAAGGCGAGAGGAGACAAGTGGTGAAGCGGTGGGTTCGGTACCTCACGGTCCTCTTCGTGGGCCTCTTCGCTTTGGCCACCGCGCCGGTCTTGGAGGCCGGCGAACATGGAGGACGGGAACACGCCGGTTCCTCCATGAGGAAGAGCAGGCCCACCCAGCAGGTTTCTTCAAAGCGCAAGGTCAAAAAGCCGGCTCGATCCACCCGTCCGAAGAAAAGTAAGAGCCGTTCGGATAGAACCACGGTGGGTCCGATCATCGAATAGAGGGTGGTGGGATGAAGCACGCCGATTTTGTTCATCTGCACGTTCACAGCCAGTATTCCCTGTTGGATGGGGCCTGCCGGATTCCGGAGTTGGTGGAGGCGGCCAGGCGCCATCGGATGCCGGCGTTGGCGTTGACCGACCATGGGAATCTGTTCGGGGCCATCGAATTCTACGACGCCTGCATGAAGGCCGGGGTGAAACCGATCCTCGGAGTGGAGGCCTACATCGCTCCTGGCTCCCGTCACGAGAAGGAAGCCAAAGGGATCCAAGAGGCCTCCTTTCACCTGATCCTGCTGGCCAAGGATGAAACCGGTTATCGGAACCTCTTAAAGCTCGTCTCCGTCGCTCATCTCGAAGGGTTCTATTATCGCCCTCGGATCGATAAGGAGGTTTTGGCCCAGTATTCCAAGGGATTGATGGGCCTTTCCAGTTGTCTCCAGGGTGAGATTCCCTATTGGTTGGCGCGCGATGAGGAGAAGAAGGCCTCTCAAGCGGCGGCGGAACTAGTGGCGTTGTTTGAACCAGGGGATTTTTACCTGGAGCTTCAGGACCACGGGATTGCCGACCAGCGCAAGATCCTGCCCCGGATGATGGAGTTGAGCCGCCGTTTGAGTCTGCCTTTGGTGGTGACCAACGACCTCCACTATCTTGAAAAATCGCAGGCCCGGGCCCACGAGGCCCTTCTCTGCATTCAGACCCAAACGACCCTGGAGGATCCCAAGCGGTTCAAGTTCGATACGGATGAGTTTTACTTCAAGTCGCCGGAGGAGATGTTCTCCCTCTTTGGAGAGATGAAACCCGCCTTGCTCGCCACCCGAGAGATCGCCGAGAAGGCCAACGTGGAGTTGGAGTTTGACAAGCTCCATCTGCCCCAGTTTCATCCACCGGAGGGAAAGTTGGAACAGCCGTACTTGCGGGAGTTGGTGGAGAAGGGCGTTGCCCACCGATACCCCAACGCCGATCCCAAGGTGTGGGACCGGGTGAACCACGAGTTGGAGATCATCTTGAAGACCGGCTTTACCAGCTACTTCTTGATTACCTGGGATGTGGTTCGAGAGGCGAAGGCCCGAGGGATCCCCGTCGGGCCCGGTCGGGGATCGGCGGCCGGGTCGGTGGTCAGCTACTGCTTAGGGATCACCAATTTGGATCCCTTGGAGCACGATCTTCTCTTCGAGCGGTTCCTGAATCCCGATCGGGTGTCGATGCCGGACATCGACATCGATTTCTGTTACGAGCGCCGAGGGGAAGTGATCGAGTACGTCCAAACCAAATACGGCCGAGGCAACGTCGCTCAGGTGATCACCTTCGGCACCCTGCAGGCGAAGGCGGTGGTGCGGGATGTGGCCCGGGCCTTAGGGTTCACCTATCCGGAGGCCGATCGGATCGCGAAGCTCATCCCGTTTGATCTCAACATGACGTTGAGGCGGGCGTTGGAGATGGTTCCGGAGTTGAAGGATCTGTTTCAGTCCGATCCCAGGGTGCGGCAGCTCATCGACACCTCCCTCGTTCTCGAAGGGTTGACCCGCCACGCCTCCACCCACGCGGCAGGGGTGGTGATCGCCGATGGGGACTTGACCGCCTATGTCCCTCTCTTTAAGACCCCAGAGGGTCAAGTCTCGACCGGCTACGCCATGGAGGCCTTGGAGAAAATAGGTTTATTGAAGATGGATTTCTTAGGGCTTCGGACGCTGACGGTGATTCATGAGGCGGAGGATCTCATCCATCGGTGCCGGAAGATTCCTTTTGACATCGAGGAGATTCCTCTAGACGACGCCAAGACGTACGAGGCGTTGGCAAAGGGGGAATCGACCGCGGTCTTCCAGTTGGAATCTGGCGGAATGCGGGATCTCCTGCGGCGCTTGAAGCCGGAGCGGTTCCAGGATTTGATCGCCCTGGTGGCGCTGTTCCGACCGGGGCCGATCGGTTCCGGCATCGTGGACGACTTTATCCGCCGCCGTCACGGCCAGATCAAGGTCTCCTACGACCATCCCAAGTTGGAGCCGATCTTAAGAGACACCTATGGGGTTTGCGTGTACCAGGAGTCGGTCATGCGGATCGCCCATGAGGTGGCCGGTTTCACCTTGGCCGAGGCCGACGCCCTCCGCCGGGCCATGGGGAAGAAAACGCCGGAGATCATGGAGCAACTGAAGGAAAGATTCCTTCAGGGGTGCGTCAAGAATTCGGTGGAGCGACGGATTGCGGAGCGGATCTTTGAAAGAATAGAATACTTTGCTGGATACGCCTTCAACCGATCCCACAGCACCGCCTACGCCTTGATCGCGTATCGGACGGCTTACCTCAAGACCAATTTCCCGGTGGAATTCATGACCGCCCTCTTAACCAGCGAGCGGGACAACACCGACAAGATCGCCCAGTACGTCGAGGAAGCTCGGCGGATGGGTCTAAACATCCTGCCGCCGGATGTCCATCGGAGCTTTGCCCGGTTCACCGTCGAGGATGGAGCTATCCGTTATGGGCTGCTCGGGATCAAGAACGTTGGGGAGAAGGCGATCGAGTCGGTCGTGCAAACCCGAGAGGGTAAAGGTCCCTTCACCTCTTTGGTCGATTTTTGCGAGAGGGTGGACGGGAGATTGGTCAATCGGAAGGTGGTCGAATCCCTGGTGAAATGCGGGGCCTTCGATGGGTTGGGGCTGCGCCGTTCGCAGCTTCTTGCGATTCTGGATCAGGCGATCGGGTTGGGAAGCAAGCGTCAGAAAGAGAAACAAGGCGGGCAGCTTTCCTTCTTCGACCTCTTTGGGCGGCCAGGGAGAACCCAAGAGGAATCGTTGGAGGTTCCCCCACTCGAGGAATGGCAGGAATCGCTTCGGCTCCATTTCGAAAAGGCGGTCCTCGGATTTTACTTGACCGGGCATCCCGTGTCCCAATACGAGCCATTCCTGAAATGTTACGCGGCGATGACGATCGGTGACCTGAAGGATCTATCCGAAGGAACTGAGGTGACCTTAGGAGGGGTCGTGACGAAGTTAAAAGTCACCACGACCAAACGGGGAAACGAGCGGATGGCGATCTTGACCCTCGAGGATCTCCACGGTTCCATCGAGGTTCTTATCTTCCCCAAGGTGTTGCCGCTCGTGGAGACGCATCTTAAGCTGGACACGGTAGTCCTGGTGACCGGTCGGGCCTCCCTTCGAGAGGAGCGCCCCAAGTTGCTGGCGCAGGAGGTCCTCCCCATAGAGGAGGCTTGGAAGCGCCGAGCCCATGGGGTAAGGATCTCGCTTGCTCACACCGTGGAGCGCCAAACCTTGGAGGCGGTCAAGGCGACCCTGCTTAAATATCCCGGTGAGATCCCGGTGGAATTGAAGTTGACCAACGGAGGCAACGGGGGCATCCGCATCCAGGCCGGCTCCACCTTACGGGTCACCCCATCGCTGGATCTCCTGAGGGACCTCTTCACCCTGGTTGGCCACGAAGCCGTGGCCCTCTCATTAGAGGTACGCTAAGGCAGTAATAATTCTAAGCCCCTATTGACAGATTCGTTGCTGTAGGGTATCTTTAGTAACAGAATTAAATAAGTTCATAAGGAGTGGCAGTTCGGCCGTTTTTTTCGATGGATCAATCACAGATCAAAAATGATGGAGGAAGCAGATGATCGGACCCGTGGTTAAACCGGTTGGTAGATTCTTAGCCCTTTTCACTGCCCTTACCCTTGTCCTGCCAAATCCTGGTTTTCCCCTCCGCGACTCCATAGAAGACCACACTCCTTCTGAGGTTGAGGCCACCCTCAAGCAGACCGGCCTGGAGGAGGGTGGGATGGTCGATGGTCAGCAGTCGGTAAACGGTAGACAAGGACAAATTCCTCTGCCATCGAAGGTTTCTAGGGTTATCCTTAAGGAGATTAAGCTTGAAAGTCCTACGCTGACCCTGACCTTCGAGAATGTCCAAGATGGAGTGCTGGCCAGTGGTTGGGTCCATGAAGTAAGAATAGGGGACATCTACAGGTTCTACAAGATCGAACCCACCCCCGCTGACTGGTTTCAAGTCCAGGGTGGGAAGGTCACTTTAATCAATAAGGAACCATCGCCAGACAATTTTCGACCCGACCATCTGATGGTCATTCTTGTAAATAATTTTGAGGCCAGAGAATCTTTGCTGGGACGCCTTCTGAGTTCAGTCTCGTTTGATAGTGGAGAAATCATGCGACTCTTGGCGGACAAGAAATTTGCCCAGCAGACTGGTCTCGTTGCGATTGAAATCCACGAGGTCAATGGAGTTCTCATGGGTGCTGTTCGCCAGGGCGGCCTGGAGGAGACGGCAGTGGAGGAGCGACCAGTGGTGCGCGAGGTACTACCTCCCGCTCGGTCGTTGAGAGGCGGGGCAGGGATGTCGGTGGAACTGGTGGAACCTGCGGTTTCTACGACAGCGAAGGAGCCTCTCGTTACTCTGGAGGAATTAGACACGTCGCTTTCACAGGCGCTCATCGGTACGCTGCAGGAGAAGGGCAGAATCCAGGTGAATGGAATCACCTACGCTGCGGTGCAGGATGGACAAGAAGTGCAAGAGACGCTTCCGTTTGAGGTAGCTGCCAAGGAGGTGTTCCAACCGAAGGTTGACGGGGAGATCCTTTGGCTTCAGCCGGCGGAGGTTCCGGTAGGCGTCACCCGTCTCATCGATCTGGCCGGGCTGCCGGAGGGGGCAGTCCCGGAGGGGGTGGAACGAATTCGGATCGAGGAGATTTCCGATCGCGCCGAACTTCGGGAGCGACTACTCAGTCTTAAGCTCAACCGTGGGGATGTTCTATTTGTGGATACTCGACTTAGCCGGGAGGAGATCTCGGCGCTCCTTCCAGCCGATGCACAGCTTCTCACGGTCCAGATTCCAGTGGGGACCGGTCCAACCCTGAAACGTCCTCAGGTGGAACGCCTCATCCTGGAGGCGGAAGAGAGATACGGGCGATACCTTCCGGTTCAGGAGTTTTTCACCTACATAGGGAAAGGAGCTTGCCGTCTTAGGCGAGGCGGCGTAAGCCGCTTCACACTTCTCCCCATCTTTCACCCATTTTAGGGGGTCGGGTTCTATCCATAATATCCACCGTGTCTTGCACATGGACAACAACCAGGAGAGCTGCTACACTTGGTAGTAGAGGGGATGACGACGATGAGGCAGTTTTCCAATAGCAGGTCTCTGGTGAATCGCAAGAAGGCTCAGACCCTGTTTCGCGGACTCCAACAACATGGCCTTGGCGATCCGTTCAAAGGCATGAGCGAGGACGAGGTTATCCGGGCCATTAAGCGAACCCGGGAAGCGATCTGGCTGGAGAAACTTGCAGCTCGTCCTTGACTCCAACGAGTATCTCTTTGCTCTTGGAACCGAACGCAAACTTGCCTGTGAGAAGCTTTTCATCGCCATCCTCGATGATCTTGCCACCTACCGATCTACATCTCACGCACCATCCTGGAAGAGGTTCATCGCAATACCACTCCGCAGCGGTTTCGGGAATTCTAGCTGTTCCTCCAAGCTTTAGGAGTCTCTGTAGATGAGGATTGGGAGGTTCCCTTTGAGCTTGGAGTGAAATACGAGTCCCGGGGTTTAAAGCCAGGAGATGCGTTCATCGCTGCCTACACCGAATGGACTGGGGCCGAATATCTGGTCACCGAAAATCGTGATTTTTTGGCTCTAACCCTACTTCCTTTCAAGGTCGTTCGAGCAGAAGAGTGGCTCAAACAGCATAAAAGATAAGAGGCTTTACGTCATGGAGGCGGGAAAGTCTTCTTTCTCTTCTGCCGTAAGTCACAAGCCTTCTGGCTAACCCTTGACTTTCTCTGGTCGATGTCAGAGAATCGATTTTCGTATCATTCCATTCTGCTAGGTGTTACGATAATAAGATAGAGGGAGGTGGGGACAAAAACCATGACGAAAAAGGAGATTGTGCTTAAGGTAGCCTCGGAGACCGGATTAAAGCAGATGGATGTCAAGAAGATCGTCCAGAAGGCGTTGGAAACGATCGTGGCCTCCCTGGCCGCTGGCCAGACGGTGGAGCTCAGGAACTTCGGGATTTTCAAGGTCAAGTCCCGCAAAGGACGGACCGGGCGGAATCCGCGGACCGGTGAGAAAGTCCCGGTGCCGCCGAAGCGGGTGGTGGCCTTCAAGCCCGGCCTCATCATGAAGCGGGACGTTCGGTAACAGGAAGATCGGGATCAAGTTAAAGGGCCGCGCTTACTCTTAACTCTCAGATTTCACCACTTCATTTTTAATTCTCATTCCAAAATCATCCCATGACGCCTCTTAAGGCCATAGGTGGAACCGGCGATGTGCTTCCGAAGGAGGTCCACCGCTGGCAGCAGTTGGAATTGGAAGCGCACCGACTGTTCGCCCTCTACGGCTTTAAGGAGATCCGAACACCGATCCTGGAGGAGGTGGAGCTTTTCCGCCGTTCGCTGGGCGCCCACACCGAGATCGTCCACAAGCAGATGTACCTCTTTCAGGATCGGGGAGGTCGGGAGATCGCCCTCCGGCCGGAGGGGACGGCCCCGGCGGTTCGGGCCTTCATTGAACATGGGCTCGACACGACCGGAGGGTTGACCCGATGGTATTACCTGGGGAGTATGTTTCGGGCGGAACGTCCTCAAGCCGGACGGCGCCGCCAGTTCCACCAGATGGGCGTCGAGGTCTTTGGGAGTGCCGCCCCTTACCAGGATGCCGAGGTGATTGAGCTGCTCCGGGAATTGCTGATCACCTTTGGATTGGATCGATTTCAACTGAAACTCAACTCCTTGGGGTGTCGGTCCGACCGGAAGGGGATGGTGGAGAAAATCCGAACGATTTTCAAGCCCCTTCGAGGCGAACTTTGCCCCGAGTGTCAAGAGCGTTTGGAGAAAAACCCTTTGAGGATCTTGGACTGTAAAGAGCCGGGGTGTGGAATGCGCAAACACCCCGTGGAGGTGAACTCCTTCCTCTGCCCGGATTGCCGATCCCACTTTGAAAAGGTCCTCGAGGCGTTGGAGATTTTAGGGTTAAAGCGGGAGGAAGATTTCGTTTTGGACCCTTGCCTGGTCCGGGGATTGGACTACTACACCAAGACCACCTTTGAGGTGACCCATCCGGACTTAGGCGCTCAGAACGCCTTGGGCGGGGGCGGCCGATACGACGATTTGGTCGAGTCGCTGGGAGGTACGCCCACACCGGCCGTTGGATTTGCCATCGGGATCGAGCGGATCCTCATGGCCTTGAAGTCCCACGCGGCAGAAGCCGATCCCCCTCAGGATCCACCGGCGGTCTTTGTGGCGACCTTCGGGGGCGATTCCTTGAAGGATGGAATGAAGCTGTTGAGGGAGCTTCGCAAGGTTCAAATCCCCGGCATCACCGATTACGAGGGTCGGCCTTTAAAGAGGCAGATGGAACAGGCCAACCGGTTCGGCTGTCGATGGGTTCTCCTCTTGGGAGAGGCCGAGCGGCAAAAAGGAGTGGTGGCCCTGAAGGATATGACGAGCGGTGAGCAGGTGGAGCTTCCCCGCGATCGGTGCGTCGAGGAGGTAAAGGAAAAGCTAAAGGGGTCGGGCCTGCCTGCCCAGCTGCCCTCGGGGCAGGCAGGTCGACCTGGCACCTTGGGGTCAGGCCCCTGATGCGGACGCATACCTGCGGGACGTTGAAGGCCGATTCGATCGGACAGGAAGTGGTCCTCTGCGGATGGGTTCACCGTCGAAGAGACCATGGGGGCCTCCTCTTCATCGATCTTAGGGATCGATGGGGAGAGGTCCAGGTGGTCTTTAACCCCAAAGTCGATGAACGTCTGCATGCCCAGGCGAAGGAGTTGAAGAGCGAGTTTTGCCTCCTCCTTCGCGGACAAGTCACCGCCCGCCCCGCAGGTACAGAGAATCCCAGAATCGCCACCGGCACACTCGAGGTGGCGGCCGCCGATTTAAAGATCTTGAATCCTTCCGCGACCCCGCCTTTCGAGATCGCTGAGGAGATGGAGGTTTCCGAGGAGCTTCGGTACGCCTACCGGTACCTGGATCTGCGTCGGGCCTCTTTAAGGGAACGGCTCCTCTTACGCCACCGAATCCTCCAGGCCATTCGCCGGGTCCTGGACGCGGAACAGTTTGTGGAGGTGGAGACGCCGATCTTAACCCAATCCACGCCCGAAGGGGCTCGCGATTACCTGGTGCCAAGCCGGTTGAATCCCGGGAAATTTTACGCCCTGCCGCAGTCGCCCCAGCTCTTTAAGCAGCTCCTCATGGTGGGGGGGATCGAGCGGTATTATCAGATCGCCCGCTGTTTCCGAGACGAGGACTTACGGGCCGATCGCCAGCCGGAGTTTACCCAGCTGGATCTGGAGATGTCCTTTGTGGATGAAGAGACGATCTTCTCTCTGGTGGAACGGATCTTCTCGGAGATTTGGGGCCGCGTGCTGAAGAAGCCGTTGAAAGTCCCGTTTCCGCATCTGACGTACGGGCAGGCCTTTTCTCGGTTCGGAACCGACAAGCCAGACCTTCGCTATGGAATGGAGCTGGTCGATTTGACCGGCCTCTTTACCGACACCGGATTTGAGCGGTTTCGGCAGATCGTAGCCCAAGGGGGAAAGGTCCAGGGGTTGGTCGCCACCGGTGGGGCGGTTTTAAGCGGGAAAGGGGTCGATGGATTGACCGACGTGGCCAAAGCGGCCGGTGCCTTAGGATTGGTGACGATCCGCGTCGCGGAAAAGGAGCTCCACTCTCCCATGGCCAAGCACCTAGGGGAGGCCACCTTGCGTCGGGTGGTTGAGCGAACCAGGGCCAGGGTGGGGGATCTCATTCTCTTAGTCGCCGATCAACCGGAACCGTGTGGGCGGATTCTTGGAGCCTTAAGGGCCCATCTGGCCGAGGCGCTCCAGCTTCTCCCGGAGGGAGAGTTTGCTTTTGTGTGGATCACCGATTTTCCCCTGTTTAAGTACAACTCGGAATTGAAACGGTGGGAGTCGGAGCACCATCCCTTTACGGCACCGAAAGAGGAAGATCTGCCGTGGTTGGAATCGGACCCCCAGCGGGTGCGGTCCCGTTCTTACGATCTGGTCGTCAACGGCATGGAACTCGGCTCCGGCTCCATTCGAATCCATGAGTGTTCGATCCAGGAGGCGGTTTTCCGAGTGTTGGGCCTTCCCGTGGAAGAGGTTCGCCAGCGGTTCGGTTTTCTGTTGGAGGCCTTTCGGTACGGAGCCCCGCCCCACGGGGGGATTGCTCCAGGGATCGATCGCCTCGTCGCCTTGGTGACGGGGTCCCCGTCGATTCGGGAGGTGATCGCTTTCCCCAAGACGCAGAAGGCGGTGGATCTTATGACCGGTGCCCCGTCGGAGGTCACCGAGGCGCAATTAAGAGAGCTTGGGATTAGCTTGAGGAGAAGATAGCGTAGAGCGTAGAGCGGATAGGAAAACGATTTTCTAACCGCTATACGCTAGCCGCTAAACGCTAGAAAAAGGAGATAGCGATGAAACGTCTAGGTTCGATGGTCGTTAGCACAGTCGTTCTTTCTTTAAGCGGCTGCGCGCGGATTACCTCTCAGGTGGTGGAGAAGCCGCGGGTCGATCAGGAATTGCAGGGGAATCAGGGCTACCTTCAGGGAACCCCGCCGGCCCCGACGATGCGTAAAGCGACTCGGCGGGTGGTTCAGACCGACATCGAGTTACCGACTAAAGAAGAATTGAATCCGTGGAGAAAACCGAAGATCGCTCCCGAATCCACGGCATCCTCAAAGGCCCTAGCGCTCCAATCGGAACCGGTGCCGATGGAATCGAGGCCCTCGATGGAGCCGATGGAAATGGAGGAACCGATCTCTCCGATTCTCCCAACGCAACCGATGGAGTGGGAGGAGATCCAGCCGAAGATCACCACCTACACCGTGAAAGCCGGGGATACCTTGGAGAAGATCGCTGCCAAGGTTTACGGCGATAGCTCCCAATGGCGCTCCATCTACGAGACCAACCGAGAGAGTCTAAAGAGTCCCAACCGGATCTATCCGGGCCAGAAGCTGGTGATTCCTCCTCGTCGAGAAGAGGAACGGACCCAACGGGCCGATTCGCAGGGAGACTTCAAGTGACGGCTTTAAAGCCGTCATCTCGAGCCCGCCAAAGTTCTGTGGCGGGCGAGAGATCTCTCACTTCGTTCGAGATGACACTGCATTAAATGGAACGATCGTATCGTCTCATTTCCGACCACGAGGCGGCCACGCTCTACGGCCTTCACGACGAACACCTAAAGCTCCTCGAGGCGGAGTTTGGCGTTAAAACCGCGGCCCGAGGACAAGAGCTCACCCTCTCCGGGCCGGAGGCGGCCGTGGGCAAGGTGGACCGACTGCTCAGGCAGCTCCTCGAACTCATCCGATCTGGCCGATATTTGAGGCGACACGAGGTGGTCTACGCCATCCGGGCCTTGGAGGCGGACGACTCCCTCGATCTGCACACGATCTACCTGGACAAGGTGGAGGTCCTCTCCAAGCGGCAATTCATCACCCCCAAGACGGTCACGCAGAAGGCCTACCTGGACGCCATCCGGCGCCACGACATCGTCTTTGCGATCGGTCCCGCCGGAACCGGGAAAAGCTATTTGGCCGTGGCGATGGCGGTGAACGCCTTGAAAAGCCAAGAGGTTTCCCGAATCCTCTTGACCCGACCGGCCGTGGAAGCTGGAGAGTCGCTGGGCTACTTGCCGGGTACTTACGAGGAGAAGGTGGCTCCCTATTTAAGGCCCCTGTACGACGCGTTGTACGACATGGTGGATGTGGACCGAATCCAGCGGCTGTTGGAGCGAGGGATCCTGGAGATCGCCCCGCTCGCCTACATGCGGGGCCGGACCTTGAACGATTCCTTCGTCATCTTGGATGAGGCGCAGAACTGCACCCCCGAACAGATGAAGATGTTCTTGACCCGATTGGGATTCGATTCCAAAACGGTGATTACGGGAGACATCACCCAATCGGATCTTCCCCAGGGGAAAATCTCCGGATTGGTCCACGCCCTGGAGATTTTGAGGGGAGTTGATGGAATCGCATTCGTCGAATTTACCGGCAACGACGTGGTTCGTCACGAATTGGTCCAAGAGATTGTCAAGGCCTACGAACGATCCGCCGAGAAGGCTTCCACCAAGGCCAACGAGAAGGGAAAACCACTTTAAGGTGAAGCGGAAGATCGTTTCAAGAATTTTCAGTTTACGGACCGGTTTAGGGGTTGGGCTCATCGGGATTCTCACCTGGTGTTTAGCCGGTTCCTGGGGGGGCTCCTCTCGAACCTGGGCCGAGAATCGGGTAGCTCCTTACACGGTGTTTGCTCCCTTTTCATTTACCGTCCAAGACGCCGATCGGATCGTGGAGATGGAACGGGGCGAGTTGATCGTTTCTAAAGGACAGCGATTGACGGGATCTCAAGTGGGGCGTCTCGATGCGCTCGAGCGTTTGCAGCACGCGCAACGATCGAGGCTTCAATATTTAGGGGCGTTCCTTCTGGCCCTGCTCTTGACGGTGGTGGGCTCGATTTATCTCAAACGGTACGAACCGAAGATTTGGAAGATCCCTCAGCCGCTTCTCTTGGTGGCGGTCACGGTAGCCTTGACCTTAGGGTTCGCCCGTTTGATCGTTGCCTCCCCGCTGGCCCACGGTTTAATCCCCGTGGCGGTCACCCCGATGTTGCTGGGAATGTTCTTAACGCCGAGGGTGGGAATTCTTCTTGGGCTTCTGGTGATCGGTTTAGTGGGGATGATGGCCGAGGCGGATCTGCCGTTGTGGGTGGGATGGTCCATCGGCTGTTTCGTGGGGGCGTATACCGTGCGTCGAATGCGGCGGCGAATCCATTTCTTCCGGGCCGGCTTGATGACGGGTCTCCTTCAGGCCGGAACGGTTCTGTCGGGGTATTGGCTGTTGGCCTGGCCGTTCTTCGCCGGCTTAACCCAGAGCCTCGCCGCGCTGGGTGGAGGAATTGCCGCCGGGATTTTGACCTTCTGTCTGGCTCCGTTGTGCGAGTCGCTTTTTGGATGCTTAAGCGACGTCTCGTTGGTGGAGCTCTCCGATTTGAATCACCCGCTTCTTAAGGAGTTAAGCGTCAAGGCGCCGGGTACGTATCACCACAGCCTCATCGTGGCTACGCTGGCCGAAGCGGCTTCCGAGGCGGTGGGGGCGAACGCCCTTCTGGCCCGGGTGGGCTGCTATTTCCACGACATCGGAAAGATGAATCAACCGGAGTATTTCGTGGAGAACCAATCCCCGCAGAACTCTCGACACGATCGACTTTCCCCTTCCCTCTCGAGCCTGGTGATCTTAAATCACGTCAAGGAGGGCATCGAACTCGCCCGGAGAAACCGACTCAATCCCGCGATCATCGACTTTATCCCTGGCCATCACGGCACCGGCCTCATCTACTATTTTTACCGAAGGGCCCTGGAGGAGGTGGAGGATGAGGCGATGTTAAAGGAGGAGCGGTTCCGCTATCCGGGCCCAAAGCCTAAGACGCGGGAGACGGCCATTGCGCTCTTGGCCGATTCGGCGGAGGCGGCCACCCGCGCTTCTTCTTCGAAAAATCCGACCCGCATCCAGGAGGTGGTCCGGCGGATCATCAACAACAAATTCATCGATGGACAGCTGGACGAGTGCGACCTCACGTTGGCCGATTTGAATCGGATCGCCGAGACCTTCGCGCGGGAACTGATGGGGATCTATCACCATCGGATCGAGTACCCCAAGCCGCCCGGCGAGGAGGCGAGCCGTGCCGGTTGAGTTGCGCAATGCCCAGCGTTGGGTCTCGGTGGATCGAGAGCGGTTCAAGCAAACGGCGGAAGGTCTCTTAAAGGCCCTCCATCAGGAAGAGAAGAGCTTAAGCATCCTGTTGACGAACGACCGTCGCATGGCGAGGATTCACGAACGTTGGATGGGGGAAGAGATCCCTACCGATGTGCTGAGTTTCCCTCAGATGAGCGTAGGTTTTTCTGGGAGGGGGCCCCGGAGCAGGGGGGGTCCTCCCAAGAGAAAAAATCCTCAGGTTCTCGGCGACGTGGTCCTATCGGTAGAAACCATTGCCCGGCGTTCAGGTCCTCGGATGTTCGAAGATTTGACCCGATGCCTGATCCATGGGATGTTGCATTTGGTTGGATACGATCACCGGGATCAGCGCGATCGACAGCGAATGGGGCGCCAGGCCCGCTACCTCAAGAAGGTGACACACGCATGCTAAGAGCAGTCGAGGCGATTCGAGGGATTCTGGTCAGTTGCCGGCATGCCTTCGAAGGGATTTTCTTCGCCGCCCGGTCGCAGCGGAACTTCCGGATGCATCTCTTGGCCGCTGGGGGGATCCTCTTCTTGGGAAAGATCCTGAACTTGAGTCGCACCGAGCTGGTCTTGGCCATCTTGACGGTCAGCCTCGTGCTGATGGGGGAGCTCCTCAACACGGCCGTGGAGCTTCTCCTCAATCTCATTGAGGCGCGGGATCACCCGGTGGTGCGAGTGGCCAAGGATGTGGCGGCCGGTGCCGTCCTCTTGGCGATCGTCGGTTCTCTTGGCGTAGGGTGGTTGCTCTTTGGGCCGCATCTGGTCGGGATTCGGCCGATCCCTTAAGAAAGATGGCGATTCAAAAGACCGAAGCGATTGTTTTACGTCGGCAAGAGATTCGAGAAACGAGCTTGATCCTCGTGGCGTTGACGCGAGATCTGGGAAAGATCCATGGGCTCGTCAAAGGGGTTCGCGGCAGCGGGGCCGCGGTTCCTTGGGTTCTGGAGCCGCTCACCCTGCAGGCCGTGGTCTTGTACGAGCGACGTCGTTCTTCCTTAAGTTTGGTGAGTCATTGTGACCTCCTGGATCCGTTCGATGCGATTCGCCGCGATTTGACCCGGACCGCCTACGCCTGCTTGGCGCTCGACTTGGTGGAAGCGGTGACGGAGAGGTGGGATCCTCATCCGGAGATTTTTAAGCTCCTCCTGGACACCTTACGCGCCTTGACCCAAGGGATGTGTCCTCGGTTAAGCCTTACGTTTATGGAGGCCCACCTTTTGAGGTTCAGTGGGATTTTTCCTCCCTTGGATTCGCTCCCACTCTCGGCCGGCGCGCGGCTTTCCCTTCAGCAGATCCTTAAAACCTCACCAGATCGGATGGGGCGCTTGGGATTCCATCGATCCGTTGAAAAGGAGATGAGGAGGACGCTGCAGGGAATTTATCGGAGCGTTCTGGATCGGGAATTGAGGAGCCTGAATTTTCTTAACGCGATAGGACTGGAAGCTCTTAACGAGGTGCCCGCGATTGAAGCGGCATAAGGGATCTCTGAGCTTCCAGGAGCTGATCCTGCGTTTGGAAAGATTCTGGGCGGATCAAGGGTGTCTCATCGCTTCAGCCTACGACCTGGAGATGGGGGCAGGGACCTTTCATCCGCTGACCTTCTTTAAGGCGTTAGGCGCCGATCCTTGGAAGGTGGCCTTCGTCCAACCGTGCCGCCGCCCTACCGATGGCCGTTACGCGGACAACCCTTTGAGGGCCCAGCGGTATTATCAGTATCAGGTACTCTTGAAACCCTCCCCGGCCGTGTGCCAAGCGGTCTATCTGGAGAGTCTCGAAAACCTCGGGATCCGTTTAAAGGATCACGATCTGCGATTCGTGCAGGACGACTGGGAGTCTCCTACCTTGGGGGCCTGGGGATTGGGGTGGGAGGTCTGGTTGGATGGATTGGAGGTCACCCAATTCACCTATTTTCAGCAGGTGGGCGGGGTGGACTTGTCCGTCGTCTCGGTGGAGTTGACCTATGGGTTGGAACGGATCGCCATGTTTCTTCAGAATCGGTTGGATCTGTACGCGATTCAATGGAACGACCAATGGACCTACGGCGATCTCCATCGACAGGATGAGATCGAAGGCTCTCGGTACAATTTTGAGGTGGCCGATCCCGCTTTGAACCGACGGTCCTTCGAGGAGTCGTTCGATCAGGCCAAGAAGCTGTTGGCGGCGGAGCTTCTGTTGCCGGCCTATGAGCAGATGCTCAAGGCCTCGCACGCCTTCAACCTGTTGGACGCGCGGGGAGCGGTCAGCGTCAACGAACGTCCCACGTTGATCGCCGGCGTGCGGAATCTGGCGAAGCGTTGCGCCGAACTCCACTTGAAACGCCTAGGCAGCCGTGGGTCTTGAGGGATGAGTCATGAGTAGAACCCCCAAAACTCACGACTCACGACTCACGACTCACGACTTTTTATTAGAGATCGGCTGCGAGGAGCTGCCCGCCGATTACCTGCCGGCCGTGCTGGACTGGGAACGTCAGGGGCCGACGGTGACCGGGGGACTGGCTTCCTGGGCGGCGGTGATCTTGGGAGAAAAAGGGGTCGTGTGGGAAAGCCTTCAGAGCTTTGCCACATGCCGTCGGTTGGTCCTCCAGGTGCGGGGGGTCCAGCCGGTGGCGAAGAAATGGGAGAAAGGGCCTCCGGTTTCTGTGGCTTACGACGCCCAAGGCAAGCCCACCCGGGCGGCGGAGGCTTTCGCCGCTCGACACCATCTCAAGGTTTCCCAGTTGAAGCGGGAGGATACTCCCAAGGGACCGGTCCTCTTGGCCAAGTACGATGAGCCGGTGACGAAAAGCTTGTCGGAGGCGATCCCGGAGATTCTCCCAAAGGTGGTATTCCCTAAGACGATGCGCTGGGACGAGACGAAGGTTCGATTCGCCCGGCCGATTCGGTGGATGCTGTCTCTCTACGGGGCCCAGGTGGTGCCGGCATCGTTCGGTACCGTCCGGTGCGGCAACATCACCTACGGGACCCGTCGTTCGGATGGCAAGCCGGTCAAGGTTTCTGGGGCTCGAGACTATTTCTTAAAACTTTCCTGCCTCCAGGTGGAATTGGAGCATGGTTTGATCTTAAGACCAAAAGAAAATCATCCTCATGAATTTGAGGAACCCCACCCTCTCAAAAGGGAGGGCCTGCGTAAACGTCTTGAACAGGCGGCCAAGCGTCTCAAGGGAAGGCTCCCCGATCAGAAGACGGAGGAGTTTCAGTGGCTCCTCAACACGGTGACGTTCCTCGCGGAAAATCCGGTCGTTCAGGGGGGGACGTTTCGATCCAACTACCTGGATCTTCCTCCGGAAGTGTTGGCCACCTCGATGGCGAAGCACCTGAAGCTGTTCAGCGTGTACGAACAGGGAGGGAAAAGACTCCGCCCAAGATTCCTTGCCGTCCTGGAGGGTAAGCCAAGAAAACCGGCAATGGTCATGGCCAACCTGGAGCGGATCTTGGAGGCTCGGTTTAGCGATGCCCGCTTTTTCTATCGCGAGGATACAAAGAGTCCACTCGAGGCCAAGGTCACAGGTCTTCACCAGGTCATCTTCCACGAGAAACTGGGATCGGTGGCCGACCGGATCCCTCGGCTAAGGGGTCTCATGAATGCCATCGCCCGTCAGGTCAAGGGGCCTGTGGAGGCCACGATCGGTATCGATCGGGTCGTCGCCTTGTGCAAGATGGACCTGGTCACTCAGATGGTCCGGGAGTTTCCCTCCCTCCAAGGCTTGATCGGAGGCCACTACGCCCATCGAGGTGGAGAATCGGAAGCGGTGGCCCAAGCGATCTCAGAACAGTATCGGCCGCGAACGGTAAACGACCCAGTACCGGCCACCCCTCTGGGAGCTCTCCTTAGCTTATCAGACCGATTCGACACCCTGCTGGGGTTTTTTGGCGTGGGTTTGAAACCGACCGGCTCTCTGGATCCGTACGCTCTTCGCCGTCAGGCGTTAGGATTCGTTCGGATCTTGTTGGAACCCCCGCCGGGAATCTCTTTCGTGGGACTCTCGATTGACAGGCTCCTCGACGTCGGGATAGAATCTTGGGGGCCCAAGATCGCGGTTGAGCCGAAGACCTTAAAAAAAGAGGTCGGCGCCTTCCTTCAGGATCGGTTCGAGTGGTTAGCGTTTGAGCGGGATAAGATCGATCGAGAATTGGTTGCCGCGGTTCTCGCCGCCGACAGCGATGATTTGGCCGGGGCCTGGGAACGACTGAAGCTCCTTCGGGGGTTGTGGGCCGGCCCTAACAGGCAAGATCGCCAACGGTTGGAAAGAGCAGCCAAAGTGGCGCAGCGGTCCGGTCGGATCGTCCAATCGGCCAAGCTCGCGGACGGATTAGGTTCTGTTGATCCCGAGGTTTTCAAGGAATCGCTGGAGAGAAAACTTTGGGAGACCTGGAACCGGGTAGCCCCAACGCTCAAGGAACAGGTTCGCCGCCGTCAGTACGTTCAGGCCGTTAAGACCTACGGCTCTTTGTACCCTCAGATTCATGAGTTTTTCGAGAAGGTGTTTGTGATGGATGAAGACCCAAAGGTTCGGAACAATCGGTTGGTTTTCATGAGGGAGATCTTCCAAGCGCTCTCCGGCAGTTTTGCCGATTTATCCAAACTGCCGTTGGCCGGGGTGGAGCCCTCTTAAGAGGATGCCAAAAACAAAGTTTGTCTGCTCCTTTGGAGACGGACGGGCGCAAGGGTCTGCTGCCATGAAGGCCCTCTTGGGAGGCAAGGGGGCGAACTTGGCCGAGATGACCAATCTGGGCTTCCCGGTGCCTGCCGGTTTTACCATTTCGACGAAAGCCTGTCTTCTCTATGACGAGTCGAAGAAGCGTTTTCCCCCCGGCCTGATGGAGGAGGTTCAGAAGAACCTTAAAAGGTTAGAGGCCACGATGGGCAAACGGTTCGGCGATCCTAAGAATCCGCTTTTGGTTTCGGTCCGTTCCGGGGCGGCGGTCTCCATGCCGGGGATGATGGATACGATCCTGAATCTGGGCTTAAACGACCGAACCGTGGTCGGCTTGATCGAGAAAAGTGGGAACCCCCGCTTTGCCTTCGACGCCTATCGGCGATTCATCCAGATGTACGGCAACGTGGTCCTTCGCGTCGACCATGGGGAGTTTGAGCGGATCTTAGTCGAGAAGAAGCGGGACAATCACGTCACCTCCGACACGGAACTTGAGACAGAGGCCCTGCAGGAGTTGGTCGTTTCCTTCAAACAGCTGATCCGCCGAGTCACCGGTGAGGAGTTCCCGGAAGATCCGTTGGAGCAATTGAGGGGGGCCGTGGAAGCGGTCTTTGCTTCTTGGAATAACGAGCGGGCCATCACGTATCGGAACCTCCACCACATCTCCCATGCGCTGGGGACCGCAGTGAACGTCCAGGCGATGGTCTTTGGAAACTTAGGGGACGACTCCGGAACCGGAGTCGTCTTCACCCGAGATCCCCGGACCGGGGAGCGCAAGTTGTACGGGGAGTTTCTCTTGAACGCCCAAGGGGAGGACGTGGTTGCCGGGATCCGAACGCCCCAATCGATCGATCGGTTAAAGAGCCTGATGCCCAAAAACTACGCTGAGCTCGCCAGTCTCTGTCAAAAATTGGAGCGCCACTACCGCGACCTGCAGGACATCGAGTTTACCGTTGAGGCGGGGCGGCTGTTTCTCCTTCAAACCCGTTCCGGCGCCCGCACGGCCCAGGCCGCGGTTCGGGTCGCCGTCGAGATGGTGAAGGAACGTCTGATCGATCGCCCCACGGCCCTCTTGCGGGTCGACCCCTCCCAGTTGGACCAGATGCTGCACCCGACCATTGACCCCAAGGAGAAGTTGCCCGTCATTGCCAAGGGATTGCCGGCTTCGCCGGGAGCGGCGGTGGGGGTGGCGGTCTTTGACGCCCATCGGGCGATGGAGTTGGCCGAAGATGGTCGACGGGTGATCCTCGTGCGGTACGAGACTTCTCCTGAGGATATCGGAGGGATGGCCAGTGCGGAGGGAATTCTAACGGCTCACGGCGGATCAACATCTCATGCCGCGGTCATAGGCCGGGGGATGGGTAAACCCTGCGTCGTTGGGTGTGCGGAGATCGCCGTCCATGAACAGACCAAGAACTTTTCCGCCAATGGGGTGACGATCCGAGAGGGAGATTACATCACCTTAGATGGAGCCGCCGGCACCGTGATGAAGGGCCAAGCCAAATTGGTAGAGCCCCGTTTGTCCGGGGAGTTCAAGATCTTGATGGGTTGGGCCGATTCTTACCGGAGGCTTCGGGTTCGGACGAACGCCGACACCCCCCACGATGCCGAGGTCGCCCGGCAGTTTGGCGCCGAGGGGATTGGGCTGTGTCGAACGGAACACATGTTCTTTGGGGCGGAAAGGCTCCCCCACGTTCGGGCCATGATCCTGGCGAAGGACACCGCCGAACGGGAAGCGGCATTGGGCCGGCTCTTGCCGATGCAGAAGGGCGACTTCAAGGCGATCTTCAAAGCGATGAAGGGGCTGCCGGTCACGATTCGTTTGCTGGATCCTCCCTTACACGAGTTTGTTCCGCAAACAGAAGAAGAGATCCAGAAGGTGGCGGCGCAACTGAAGGTCCCGGTCGCGGCGATTCGGGAAAAGGCGCAGTATTTAAGAGAGTTCAACCCCATGTTGGGCCACCGGGGCTGCCGGTTAGGGCTGACCTTCCCAGAGATCAATGGCATGCAGTCAAAAGCCATTTTCGAAGCAGCTTGTGAACTGTGGAGAGAGGGCCAGCGGGTTACACCAGAGGTGATGGTTCCGTTGGTCGGGCACGTGAACGAGCTAAAGCTGACAAGGGCCAAGATCGTCGAGGTGGCGGAGGAGGTTATGCGCCGGATGAAGGTCAAGATCCCGTACCTGGTGGGAACGATGATTGAGGTTCCCCGGGCGGCGCTCACGGCCCAAGAGATCGCGCGCGAAGCCCAGTTCTTCAGTTTCGGGACCAACGATCTGACCCAAATGACCTTTGGCTTCTCCCGAGACGATGTGGGGAAGTTCCTGCCGACGTATCTCAAGGAGGGGATACTCGAGCGGGATCCGTTTGTGACCTTGGACGCCTCCGGGGTAGGGGAGTTGATTCAGATGGCGGTTAAAGGGGGTCGCGCGGTTCGTCCTTCCTTAAAGGTCGGGATCTGCGGAGAGCATGGAGGCGATCCGGCCTCGGTCGAGTTCTGTCATCGGGCCCAATTGGATTACGTCAGTTGTTCCCCTTACCGGGTGCCGATCGCCCGCTTGGCCGCGGCGCAGGCCGCCATCCAGGAAAAGCGAAAGGCCTATGCCTGATGCCCTGAAGTTGTACTTGAAGGACATCAAGAACATTCCGCTCTTGACACCGCAAGAGGAGGTCGAGCTCGCCAGGAAGGTTCGCATTGGCGATTCGGAGGCCCGGCGGAAAATGATTCGGGCCAACTTGCGATTGGTGATCTCCATTGCCAAGAGGTACAGCTACTTAGGGCTTCCCATCTCCGACTTGATTGAAGAGGGAAACTTAGGGCTCATGCGGGCCGTGACCAAGTTTAACCCAGGCAAAGGCTTTCGCTTCTCCACGTACGCCGCTTGGTGGATCAAGCAGTACGTCCTGCGGGCCATCGCCAACCAGGGTAAGACCGTTCGAATCCCGGTTTACATGGTGGACATCATCTCTCGGTATCGGAAGGTGACCGAACGGTTGAGTCAGCGGTTAGGACGAAAGCCCACCCCATCGGAGATGGCCCGTTCGATGAAGCTGCCGGTCCGGAAGGTTCAGGAGGTGGAAGGGATGCTCCTTCAACCGGCCTCTCTCGACGCCCCGTTAGGGGAAGAAGGGACGTCCCAGTTCATGGATTTGATCGAGCAGACCCAGATGCCTTCGACGAAGGACGAGTTGGCCGAGTTCCTGGTTCACGAACAGGTGGAGGACCTCTTGAGCCGCTTGACCGACCGGGAGCGACAGATCTTGAGCCTCCGGTACGGCTTGCTCGATGGGATCACCTATACCCTGGGAGATGCCGCGAAGAGAGTGGGGATTACCCGGGAAAGGGTCCGTCAGATTCAGAACTCGGCCGAAAAGAAACTCCACGCCTTCTTGGCGACTCAAGATCGGAATCGGTCGTGACCCCAGATTGGAAGGGCTTCATCCGGGATGTTCCAGGGTATCCGAAGCCAGGGATTGTCTTTAAGGATTTGACTCCCTTATGGCAGGATCCGGCCGCCTTTCGATGGATGGTGGATCGATTGGTGGAACATTTTCGTTCTCTGCAAGTGGGGACGGTGGCGGCGATCGAGTCGCGGGGTCTCATAGTCGGTTCTGCCATCGCCTATTCCTTAGGGACCGGATTGGTCCCCATTCGAAAAGCGGGGAAGCTGCCTTGGAATACGGTGAAGACTTCCTACTCGTTGGAATACGGATCGGCCACGTCGGAACTTCACACGGATGCCTTCGCCCCAGGGACGCGGGTTCTGATTGTGGACGATCTCCTGGCCACGGGAGGGACGGCGGAGGCGGCGGTTCGTCTGGTCAAGGAGTTGAAAGGTGAGGTGGCGGGATTGGCCTTCGTGGTGGAGCTTTCCTTCCTGAATGGAAGGCAGCGTCTTCAATCCCACGGTGTAGATATTTTTTCCCTGGTTCAATACGATGAAGCGTAAACGTGCGCCTGGGCCGATTCTCCGCCACAAAAATGGCGGATCCGCCAATCACTTTGGCGGAGAACGGCATGCGCCTGGCAGGAATCGAACCTGCGGCCCCCTCCTTAGGAGTGAGGTGCTCTATCCATCTGAGCTACAGGCGCAA
>CAYJWF010000025.1:0-26817 GCA_964373805.1 uncultured Planctomycetia bacterium
GCTTTCAGGGTTCATTCCTGGGGCCAGGACCCAGGCCAGGGTCAGGGTGGAGGAGGCGACGGAAGAATGCGTCGTGCTAATTCGGGTCCGAAACCTTACGGGATCTGAAACGGGAAATCTCCGTGTGGCCATTCTTAAGAATGGTTCCCAAGTTCCGGGGTATGCGAATCCTAACTTTAGATTCCTGTCCGGTGGAGGCTTTACAACTGTTGTTGCGGTACTAGCTGCTCGCGGGGAGAATCGAATCACTGTGCAGGCCGCGGGGACATTTGAACCGGCATTTGGACCACTGGAAGAAGCAGACTGTAAGACGACACTTGTGTGTCCCGAAGACGAAGGTGCTGAAGCTTTCTGTGGTCTCACGTTTCCCTAGGCTAAGGCCATAGGCCATGGAGAATCCCCAAGAAAAGAGATGGAAAAAGCTGATGGCCAAAGCTGAAAAGCTATGGTGGAAGAACAACGATGTGAGAGCCACTAAGGTTGCCCAAGAAGCACTCAAGGTTGTCGAACAGGTCCTAGGAGCGAACAGTCGTTCAGTTGCGCGGGTGCTTCATCTGCTAGGAGAGATATACAGTGCCCAAGGGGATTACGCTAAAGCGAAGGTCGCGTACCACCAAGCGCTAAAAATAAACGAGATGAGGGAAGGAACAAACAACCTTACGTTGGCAGGATTCTTGGACAACACCTTAGCGGGTTTCTATGTGCGGCATGCCAAATATGTAGAGGCGGAAGCTGCCTATAAGCGAGCCCTAGCCATTTATAAAAAAGTGGAAGGACCGTATAGCTTTAGCGTTGTCGTCGTTTTGGACCACCTGGCCTACCTTGTTTATAGAGCTCAGGGTAGATTCAAGGAGGCAGAGGCTCTTCTTAAGCGGGCGGTAGCCATTGAGGGGAAAGTTCCGGGTCCAGGTTGTCTGCCGGTTGCGTTGAATCATCTAACCGCTCTGTACAAGTTCCAGGGCCGTTTTTTAGACGTAGAGAATCTCTGTAAACATGCGGTGGCCATTCGGAAAAGACGCTTTGGCTTAAATCATCCAGCGACGGCAATGACCTTGGGGACCTTAGCCGACTTATACAGCGAGATGGGTCGATATACAGAGGCCGAGCCGCTTTATAGACGGACGCTTGTTATCCTAAGGAGAAAAGATCCGGACAACATGTTTATCGTATTCCTTTACAAGCACTTCGCCGCTTGCTTGAGGACGCTAGGGAGGAAGAAAGAGGCAAGCCTTTGGGAAGCTCGAGCCCTGAAGGATGACGTGAAGTGGTTAAAGAAGCTGGGAGAACAGAGACGGACAAAATCCTTTGAGGCCCAGTCCAGAAAACTTTTAAAGATCTACCCGAAGCGTGGAAAGGTCCAATGGGATGGTTAGGCACAGGGGCCTTTGGCTCCTAACCCACCTTGGGGTGATCGTTGGCTGCTTGCTATTCCTACTGGCCAGCGTGTATGCCGATGAGCAGCCCAGCTCCGATATTGCCCGCCTCATTTCTCAACTGGATGACTCTAAACGGGCTTGGTCGGCAGGTGCTCGACTGCAAAAGTTAGGGAAAAGGGCTGTCGAGGCACTCATCGCTCACCTACGCGAAGACCCATTTGCCGACCCGTTTCATGGAAACCATAGTGCCACAATGAAGGTCTTGGAGAAAATCGGAGAACCGGCTCTCCTAGTTCTCTCCCAGGCATTGACTGAGCAGCTCATGCGCAGTCAACAATCGGAAGATATCCGGCATGCACAGTCTATCGTGATGGTATTAGGAAAGATTGACAGGGCAAAGGCGTTACCCGACCTTGTTCGTGTTGCGCAGGAGGCGGTTGATCCATACCTCAAGCGAATAGCTCTTCAGGAGATCCTTGGACAGGAGATCTACATGGCGCGGATCTCCATGAGCAATCCCTGGCAACTTCCTTTTCCATTATCGGACGAGGCCGAATTGGCAAGGTTCTCTTCTGCGCTTGTTCCGTTATTGCCGAGGGTTCACACCGTTCTGATTGAAACTACCGATCCGTATGTGCAACTCCTTGCCGCACACATCCTGGCCCGCTGGGGCTCAGGCGACCTAAAATCTACCGGAGAGCGGCAACTCATCGCCTTGGCAATAGAGGCTGAGCCATCTTATCGTCAGGAAGCTGTGGAGCTCCTTGGCGCATTAAAAGTGACGGCTGCATTGGATGTCCTGAAGCAACAGCTTCCCAAGACCAACGATCCCCTGAAGCTCAGCATAGCCAAAGCGCTCTTTCAGCTTCGCGATCCTGCTTATGTCACGTTGACCCGTGCCTTGATGAGGAGTGCCGATGAGCAAGTCCGGCGTGGGGCCATCTTTCTTGCCAAGGCTAGTCACAACACGGCGTTCGTCCCGTCCCTGATAGATCGCTTGCAGGATACCGGATGGAATGGTTCTACGACGGCCCAGATGCGTGGGGAGGAGAGGCTTGAGATTAGGCATACCCTGGGAGAAGATGCCCTCGTGGCACTTCAACATCTGACGTTTGTATCTCTAGATGCTAAGCCTAAGGCGTGGCGGAGATGGTGGAAGGCAAAGAGGGGAAGGTCTTACGAGGCGCTCCTGGAGGATTTCATCAGCGGCTGCCTTGCGCAATTAGATAGCGCCGAGCCTCATGTTATGAATCAATGGATCGAAGCGCTGGATGAAGTCGAAAGCCAAGGCGCACTTCCACTGCTCAAGGCCTATCTTGCGCATCCGCGTCTGGATGTGAACCAAGTTGGTCCGAATAGTTGGAGGGGTGGTGGAGGCCCACCAACCGTGATCACGTTGCTCCTTCGATTTTCCCAACAAGGGAACGAGGAGGCCAAGGCGCTTCTCTATCGCTGCCTAGAGGCTAAGGACTATTCGCTTCGTGAACATGCGGCCTTGGCGATCGCTTCTTTTGATCGGCGCACAACTGTAGACCACCTTGCAAAGGAAATGGACAACCCTAATTCAGCGGTGCAATGGATAATGGCAGACCGCCTCTTGCACCTAGGTGATTCACGGGGAATGCCGAATCGCTTGGCTCAATTAGACGCAACCGATCCAACTACGCGAACCGCCGCATGTTTTGACTTGCACTGCTATACCCAAGAAGACCTTCCCTGTGACCCAACGGTTGATGCCGAGCAATGGCAGGCTACGGTACAGCGCTGGCGGGAATGGTGGCATGAACACCAAGCAACGTTCCAGGTCAAAGTGAAGGCTGCTCAGATTGACCGTGAAGTTTTCATGTAGGCCCACTCGATGAAGCTCAAATTTCTCTTTAGTACCCTGACTCGGTATTGCCTCATCGGTTTCATTGTGTTGGTTGCTGGAGGCGTGGGGTTGAATTTCGCCTCCTTGGCCCTGGCCCAGGAGTCAGAAGACCAGTGTGTAGCGAGCATCTTGAATCGGACGGTGCGGGTGAATCCGGATGGGAGCTTCGCGATCCCCAATGTCCCGGTGGAGCCGGGGCTGTTCCGGGTGCGGGTGATCTGTCAGCAGCCGGACGGGACGGTGGTGGGGGGGATGTCGGAGTTTTTCCCGCTGCTTCCGGCAGAGGTGCCGGCAGAGATTGGTCAGATCACCTTTGGCGCCGTTGAGCCGATACCGGTATCCCTCCAAGTGACGGCGCCACAGACCACGTTCCACACGAAGGGGGAGACCGCCCGACTGCGGGCGGTGGCCACGTTGCCAGATGGGTCGGCCAAGGAGGTGACCTCTGAGCAAGCGGGGACCCTGTGGATGTCCAGCGGCTCCGACATCGCCAGCGTGGGTAAAGACGGACTGGTCACCGTGCACAAGCGAGGGGAGGCGCTCATCCAGGCGAAGTACGAAGGGGTGCTGGCCTCAATCCTCTTGACGGTGCTGATCCCCAACGACGCGGATGGGGATGGGATGTCGGATCCGTACGAGCAGGCCAACCATTTGAACCCGAACGACCCCACGGATGCGGGGCAGGATCTCGACGTGGACGGCCTGACGAACCTCCAAGAGTTTGAGCAGGGGACCAATCCCCGCGTGGCGGATACCGATGGGGACCGGTTAGCCGATGGGGAAGAGGTCGGCCGCGGAACCGATCCCCGCCAAGCGGACACTGACCGGGATGGATTGACGGATGGAGAGGAGCTGGTGCGGGGCTTGAATCCAGTTTTGGCGGATACCGACGGAGATACCCTGCCGGATGGGCTGGAGGTTGAGCTGGGACTTCGGCCGCTGGTCGTGGATCCGGTCACTGCCGTTCAGGGAAGGGTGGTGGATGCTGCCGGGGCACCGGTAGCGGATGCCTCTGCCGTGGTATTCAACCTGTTTATTGGAACGACCGATCCGATAGGGTTCTTTTCGATAACAGGGGTGCCGGCCGGCTTGGGCCTCATCGAGGTGGAGGCCCGCATGGTCAGGGCCGGCGAGGTGTTGGATGGCGCCTCGCCATCTACCGCTCCTGTGAGTGGCGGGATAACCGATGTGGGAACAATCCCCATTGGCTTGAACAGCGGGACCGTGGCCGGCCTGGTGACCGATCCGCAGAACCGGCCGGTATCGGGTGCGGTCGTCACGGTGGCATCCGGAAGCGACCTGCGCCGAGCCTTGGCGGATCCGACCGGTCGGTACCAGGTAAGGGGTCTGGTGGCCGGCGAAATCGTGGTGACCGCCTTCGATCCCCGGACAAGCCTGCGAGGCCGATCCACCGGAATCCTGATCCAGAATCAAGCGGTCACCGTGGATCTTAGGCTCGGCCCCTCCGGGACCGTGACCGGCACGATGTTTGGACGGGACGGCGTGACACCGGTTGGCGCTGGCATCCCGGTGACCCTTTCCGGATCCGCCTTCCTCACCGCAGCCACAGACTCCTTCGGGCGGTACCTCTTTGACTTTGTTCCCCTGGGAACCGTTACGGTGGAGACGACCGACACCAACGGCAACCGGGCGCGCACCACAGGGCACCTCTTGAGGAGTGGCCAGACGGTTGTGGCGGACCTGACGTTTCTGGGTAGGGGGCGCATCGCAGGGATTGTTCAAGAGGCCAGTGGGCGGCCGGTCCCGAACGCCTCCGTGCAGCTGGACAGCCGCGGGCTCTTCGGTGGAAGTCGCAGCGCCACTACGGATGGAGCCGGCCGGTTCGCTTTTGCCGACGTCTTTGTGGGTCCATTTACCCTGACCTCCCGTGCCCCGATCGGTCAACTTGGGGGAACAGCCAGCGGCACCATGGAGCGAGACGGGCAGGAGGTGACCGTGAACATCACACTCACGGCCACCGGCACTCTGGCCGGCACGGTGGTTCGCGCCGATGGGACGACGCCGGTTTCTGGGGCTGCGGTACATCTTTCGTTCACGGGGCTCGTGGCCACGACCGACAACCAGGGTCGCTACCGGTTTGACCTCCTCCCCCTGGGATTCTATTCGCTCAGGGTGACGGATCACGCCACCGGCGATCGGGGCTTTGGTTACGGACAGCTGTCGAGGCCGGATGAGGTCAGCGCAGTGAACATTAGGTTAAACGGTTTAGGGCGGGTGGTCGTGACGGTTCTCGATGGGGCCAGTCGCCCGGTGGGTGGGGTCCGCGTGACGCTGACTAGCCAGACGATCTTTGGCGGCGATCAAGTTGGAGCAACCCAGACAGACGGCACCCTTACCTTTGAACGGATCCTGGCGGGTGGGTTTTCGGTTGGGGCGGTGGATCCGCGGACCCAGTTGGGCGGATCAGTCACCGGGCAGGTGGGGGTCGGCGCCACGGCCAATGTGACGGTCCCATTGCAGGCGGTGGGGAGCGTGGTTGGTCAAGTGGTTCGTGCCGATGGTGTGACCCCTGTGACGAATCTCCCTGTCCGACTCGCTGGGCCCGTGACGCGGCAGACAACCAGTACGTCGAACGGGACATTTCGTTTCGACCTTGTCCCCCTGGGCACCTACCGCCTGGAAGCGTTCGATAGCGTGGGGAATCGTCGAGCTTCCAGCGATAACGTAGTCCTCAGTCGGCATGGAGAAGAGCTCGTCACCACGTTGACGTTGATCGGAGTGGGAACCGTCGAGGGGACGATCACCAATCCCGATGGATCCGTTGCTCCGGGGATGGGGGCATCCCTGGTCAGTCAAGCCCCATGGTTTATCCAACCCTTCTTTGTCCAATCGGACATCGCGGGCCGGTACCGCATCCCAGACGTTCCAGTGGGTCCCTTCGCCGTCTCCGCGAGCCGTCGGGTGGGCCAGGTCCAATTCTTCGGCGAGGCGAGGGGACGGGTCGAGTCGGATAATCAAACGGTCAGCGTGGATATCCGGCTGTCGGATGGTCTCGTGCCGGTCACCACAACGCTGTACGATGCGAACAACTTTGCCTATCCGCTGCGGGAGAACGGCTCTATTCAGGATGGGACCGCGCAGGTCTTCGCTGGCGATTCTGGGGCGAACCGTGGCGGATCGCTGCTGGACGTTGTCGTTGATGGAGCCCCCAGCCGGTTCCTTGGGAACGCGTTTGGGACGACGGAAGAAGCCGGGCGGGAGATCGTAATCCGCCGTGAGAATCTAAGAGACCTGGAGGTGGTGCGGAAGGCCTTCGTCCCCACGCAAGGGTATTTTGCCCGGTATCTGGAGCTTCTGAGAAACCCAACGGCCAACCCCATCACGGTGGATCTCCGGGTGACCCACCACACTCGCTTCATCTTCCAGGTTCGGGGGCGGTTTCAATTGGATATCCCTCCCCGCCTCGTGGCCACCTCCAGTGGAGACGATCGTTTGGATGTCTCAGATCCGAACGGCCCCGATCGGTGGGTGGTGGTGGACGACGATCTGGATGAGGATCCCTTCTTGGTGACAAACCTTCCGGCGGTGGTGCACCTCTTCGAGGGAGCCGGTGCGTTCACCCGGGTTGGGGCAGCCACCTTCGAGCTCGATTTTGCAAATCGATTTGGGAGACTCACAATGCAATGGAATCGCATCACGATCCCGCCAGGGACGACGGTCGCCTTCCTCCATTTTGTGGTTCAGCAAACAAGTCGAGCGGCTGCCCAGGCTTCAGCGGAACGACTGGCGCAGCTTCCACCTGAGGTGCTGGCCGGCTTGAGTCTTGAGGAGCTGAGCCAGATCCGGAATTTTGCGATGCCTGCGGAGGGTATCAGCCCTCTGCGACCCCTGCCAGCGCTCAATGGTGCGGTGAACGGGCGCGTCTTCCTCGGTGATGGGACGACGCCGGTTCCGGATGCCTCGGTCCGGCACCAGAGCCTGCATCCTTTGTTCGGTCGGACCTTCTTCCTTGTAAGCGATGCCGCTGGGGCGTTTCGCCTCAATTCTGTCTTTAATGTGAGTGGCGGCTCCACAGCAATTCCGATCCATCCCTTCCGCCTGAAGGCCACGCATCCTCAGACCGGGGTCCAATCCCCGGACGTGGTGGGGAACTTTCCCGCAGGTCTCTTGCTGGCCACTCAGGATGTCCTGTTGAGTGAAACCGGGATTGTGGCCGGCACCGTGCGAAGATCCCACGGGGTGGTGGTCAGTTCCGGCAGCGTCAGCTTAAGTGGCGGCGGGCTCGTCAGACCCTTGGAGACAGCCATCGCGCGCAACGGCGCGTATCGCTTCACGGGGATTCCAACAGGGCAGTACACGCTCGTGGCCACCCTGCCGCATCCGCAAGGCACCCCCTTAACCGGCGCCACCTCCACCGAGGTGAGCCCAGGAGTGACGAGCGCAGCCGACATCACGATCGCTCCGACCGGCGAGGTGACCGGCACGCTGCGCCGGGAAAGCGTCGAGGTCGTCGTCAACCTTCCGGTGCAGTTACGCGCCGCGAACCTTGCTCGTTCCACCGGGACCGATACCGGAGGGCGCTTCACCTTCGTTGACGTACCAACCGGCGCGGTGACCTTAGAGACGTACGATCGCGCCACCAATACGGCAGCAACCGCTCAGGTAACGGTAGTCGCCGAGCAGACGGTCACCCAAGACCTGACCCTGGTTTTGGGAGGAACCGTGGTTGGGTTAGTAACCGATCCCAACAACCAACCGGTGCCCAACGCCCGCGTCGTGCTGATAGCCGGCGATCGAACCCAGACCGCGACGACGGGAACGGATGGGCGCTACCGATTTGAACGGGTGGTGCCAGGCAACATCGTGGTGCAAGCGACCGACCCAGCCAATGGGTTTCGGGGACGCACGACTGGCGGTCTTGGCCTGTCGGGGCAGATGCTGACGCTGAACATGCGTCTCTCAGCTTCCGGGACGGTCACAGGGATCGTCTTCCACGTGGATAGGATCACTCCCGTTGTGGGGGCTCGAGTCTCCATCGACCAATTTCTTGGCGACCTTCCCACGACCGTTGTCACCAATGGGCAGGGACGGTACACGTTTGACTTCGTGCCGCTGGGTCCATTGACCCTCCGGGTGACCGATCCATCGACAGGGGATCGAGGAATCGCCACCGGTCGGCTCAGCGTTTCGAGTGAGATACTCCCTGTTAATGTGACGTTGAACGGACTGGGAACCGTCATCGTGACGGTGCGGGATGCCTCGGGGAACTTGGTTCCGAACGCCGTGGTCAGGCTGGTCAGTCAGACCCCCTTTGGAGTGGGCCTCTCAGGGACCGCCGGGGCAGATGGCATCAAGGTCTTTGAGCGAGTTCTCGCCGGAAACTTTTCGGTATCGGCCACAGATCCGCTGAGTCTATTGGGTGGCTCAACGACCGGCACGGTTGGGGTGGGCGCCACCGTTCGGATTACGGTGCAGCTTGAGCCGTCCGGGATGGTCCTAGGACGAGTCTTAGCTCCGGATGGGGCCACACCGGTTGCCGAGGTGAGGATTCGGTTGTCCTCCTTCAACGTGGTTCGGCAAGCGACCAGCGCTATCGATGGGAGCTTCCGGTTTGAGGCCGTTCGGTTGGGGACCTATACCCTCGAGGTGTTTGATTCCGCGGGCCGTCTGCGGGCACGGGAGGGAGGATTGCAGTTATCGAGCAACGGCGATCTCCTGGTCAGGAACCTCACCATGATCGGGTTGGGCATGGTGCGAGGGCTCGTGTTGAATCCTAACAGGACGCCAGCGCCCAACATCCGGATTTCGCTCCAGAGCGCCAACCCGGTGATCGGGCGCTATCTGGAGACAACCAGCAATGCGCAGGGCCGCTTCCAGTTTGAGGCCGTTCCGGTGGGGCGCGTGACCCTCACGGCCCGCGATCCCGCCCGAGGGCTCCTCGGGGAGGCGGTTGGCCAGATCGACCAGGATGGGCAGGAGGTGATCGTGGACGTGTCTCTTCTGGCGAATCCGATCAACCTCCCTGTCAATCGCTTTGACGCCAACAACTTCCTCTTCGATATCCAGCGATCCGGCTCACTCGATAGAGGAAGCAGGGACGTGTTCGGGGGGGATTTTGGCGCCCACCGAGGGGCTCTGCTGCTTGAGGTGCTGGTGGGTGGGGTCCCTGTCCGTTTCACCGGGTTAACGCTGGGGGCCGTGGAAGACAACGGGAGAGAGGTGGTTATCCGTCAGCCGAACCTGGCCGGGTTGGATGTCACGCGAAAGATCTTCGTCCCTCGCGAGGGCTATTTTGCGAGGTATCTGGAACTGCTCACGAATCCGAGTAGTAACCCGATCACGGTGGATGTGAGGCTGCTTACCCACCTCCTCGCCAATGTGTCTTCTCGGGTCATCGCGACCTCAAGCGGCGATGCGCTCCTGGAGCGTGGTGATGCGATGAACCCGGATCGGTGGGTGGTGCTGGACGATGGCGATCGGACCGTGTACGACGAGAATGGCAATCTGGTGGAGACCGATCGGATTCCTCCGATCGCTTTCGGTTTTGATGGCCCTCAGGGATCCCAACGGGTTGGCACACTTGATTTCGCCAGACCCAGTTACGGTCAATTGCTTTACCAGTGGAATCAGGTAACGATCCCACCGCAGGCCACGGTGGCCTTCCTCCACTTTGCCGTGCAGCAGCTCAGCCGGGAGGCAGCGGCTGCCTCGGTGGAGCGGCTGATCCAGCTTTCCCCTGAGGTGCTGGCCGGCTTAAGTCGGGATGAGCTGATGCAGATCCAGAACTTCGCGATCCCTTTAGACGGGGTGAGCCAACTGGCTTCGCTTCCCCGTCTGGATGGGACGGTGACCGGCCGGGTCCTGGCAGGAGATGGGATAACTCCCATCCCCTTTGCCACCGTCTCCTTTCGCAGTCACCAGATCCTCTTTGGTAGGACCCATCTCCTGCAGAGCGATGCCAATGGCTTGTTCAGTGTTACGTCGATTCTTAATGACGTGGGCACGTCCCGGGCGATTCCCATCGATGCCTTTACCCTCCAGGCCCGCCACCCCCTGACGGGGGTGCAGGCCCCTGAGGCGATCGGGAACTTCCCTGCGGACCAGACCACTGCCATGCAGGACATCCTGTTCACAAATACCGGCGTGGTGCGCGGAACGGTGCGGCGGCATACCGGAGCGGCGGTGACTGGAGGCCGGGTGTTGTTCTTTAGATTCCGTGGAATACCTGTTGCGATCGGCAGCGATGGGACGTATCTCATGACCGGTCTTCCTGAGGGGGAGGAGGAGTTCCAGGCTGAGGTCCCGCATCCCCAGGGGACGGCGCTGACCGGTACCAGGTTTGTTGTGGTCACGGCGGGTCACACGTCGGTCGCTGATGTGACGATTGAGCCCACCGGGCACATCACAGGAGTTGTGCTGAATGCGACAGGGAATCCTGCAGCGAACGTCGCGGTGCGCACCGTGCAGGAGGATGCTTACGGTCGCCCCCGTTTTCTCTATGCGACGGCCACTGATCCTTCCGGACGGTACACCTTCTCCGATATCTCTCTGGGAACCTACGGGCTGGCTGCGATCGAGCCCACGACCGGAGCTCGCTCTGAGGCTCAGGTGAGGGTGCTTCAAGACCAGACCACACGGCAGGATCTCACCCTGGTGGGCGTTGGAACGCTCCAGGTGCAGGTCAACTTTCCTACTGGGAACCCTGTCTCCAATGCCGGCATCGACCTCCAGGCCGAGGCGATTGGCACCAACTTTCGACAGGTCGGAAGAACGGATGCCTCTGGGCGCCTGACCGTGCCAGTGCCTGTGGGCGCCTTCACCGTGCGGGCCTCTCATCCGAACAACAACCTGATCGTCAGGGATGTGACCAGCGACCTTGTGAATCATGGTGATACCGTCGCTGTGACCATTGTTCTGCCGGTGACCGGCACGATCACCGGCCAGGTGAGATACGCCAGGGGTGCCCCGGCGGCCAACACCTTCGTCTCTGTGTTCGACTCAGAGACAGGAGAGATAGGCAGGGATTTCGGGTCGAACAGGACCGATGCCCAGGGTCGGTATACCATTCCGTACGTTCCTGTCGGAATACCCCTGACGGTTCGGGCGGGCCATCCGAGGGCGTTTTCCGAATTTCGCCTGTTCACCGATTTAGCGGTCACGATTCCGGAGGAGGGAGCGACCATCACGGTCGATCTCATCCTGCCGGCCCTGGCCTCGCTTCGGGTGACCGTGTTGCTTGCGGAGAATACGCCCTTTGAGGGAGCCAGGGTGGATCTGCAACACAGTCGTCGAGACCGGTTCGATTTCGTTGGGCGGACGAATGAGAATGGGGTCTTGACGATTCAAGACATCCCAGAGGGGCCCTTTACCGTTCGGGTGAATGACCCACGGGCTGAACTGACCGGAAGGGTCTCCGGGACGATCACCCCAGCCGACGACGGGCAGGTCGTTGAGGTGACCTTGATCGCTCACCTCCCGGCGCCGGTTATCCAGGCGGTGATTCCCAGGGTGGTGGAAACTAACGTCCAGACACCTATCACGATTCGAGGGAACCGCTTTCTGCCTCCATCCCAAGTCCAGCTGGATGAGATCGTGTTGACAGATGTCACCTTCGTGGATAGACAGACGCTTCGAGCAACGGTCCCCGCCGATATCCCGCCGGGTATCTACGATGTTACGGTGATCCGGCCGGATGGAGAGCGGGGCACGCTCGTTGCCGGGCTTGTGGTAATCGAGCGTGCTGAACTCACCGGGGCGGTGCGAGATGCCACCGGGGCTCCTGTTCCGAAATTGCAGGTCATTGCCTATGATCCCTTGACCGGTTTTGTGGCAGCCGGCTACACGGATGAGGCTGGTCGGTACCGGCTGAACCCGTCCAGAGGAACGTTCACCCTCCTCGTGGAGAACGACCTGGACGCTCACCCGCAGCTACCTGAGGGCACCCTCGTCCGCCGCGAGGGGGTTCAGGTTGGCCCGGGAGCGGTCCAGGATCTTAACCTTCCCTTCTTCCCGACCCTCTCCGGCGTGGTGCGGGATGAGCGAGGGATGCCGGTTCTCAACGCGTTCGTTCGTATCGGTCGGTTCGATGTCGAAGAAGAATTCGATTTCGGCAGGGATGATGAGGTCTTTGGCTGGGATACCACGGATTCTAACGGATCTTACCGCATGAGGGGGCGGCCGGGAATCTACGATCTTCAGGTGTTTCCACCCGATGCCCTTAGAGATGAGCTCCTATCGGCAGACCGACGTCAGGTGGATGTTACGACAGATCGGGTAGTCGATCTGGTCCTGCCGACCGCGCTTAAGCTCACTGGAACGATCGTCGATGCCGATGGAAAACCAGCGGAGTTGGTTAGGGTCGTCGCATCGGATCCCGTCACCGGAGTAGAGGTGTTTGACCGGACGTATCAGGCTGGCCGCTACGATATGCGTCTCCCAGCAGGCACCTACACCGTGGTGGTCTTCGGTAAATCTCCTGGTCCCTTCGAGAGAAGAAACCCAAGGATTCCAGAAGCGGGGGAATTGGTTCGCCTGGAGGGCCTCAGCGTCAGGTCGGACACGATCCAAAACATCACCCTGCCTGTCTTCTCCATCCTCTCCGGTGTGGTTCGGGATAGTCAAGGGATTTCCCTGCAGGGTGTAACCGTCTCGATCTGTCGCGGCACCCACCAGGGGATCTGTGACGAGTTAGCGGATGAAGCGTTTTCTGGTCAAGTATTTACCGATGAGGCTGGGGCCTTTCGTCTGTTCCTCGTCCCGGGGATCTATGACGTCGTGGCGGATGCGGAACGCGATCGGGGCGTTGTCCCGACTAGAGTGGAGGATCTGGAGGTGATGCGGGATCGTACCCTCGAGATGGTTCTGCCAGCCGGATTCTTCCTGACCGGCATAGTCGTTGATGCGGATGGTCAACCGGTGGAGGATGCCGACGTGGTGGCCCTCGATCCAACAACCGGGATCTTGAGGCTCGACGATACCGATGCCGCCGGTCGCTACCGGATGCGGCTTCCAGTTGGAACCTACACGGTGTCGGTCTACCTTGAGGCGTTCGTTAACGCAGTCCTTGGAAAGCTTTTCGCCGGCGAACCGATCATCCGTTTGGAGGGAGTCTCCGTCACTGCGGATACGGTCCAGGAGATCCGCTTGCCGGCTCTTCTTCGGCTATCTGGGTTCGTTCGGGATCCAAAGGGAGCACCGGTTGTAGGCGCTTCGGTGCAAGCCCGCCGCCTGAGTGAAATTTTTGGCTTTGACTCTACTAAAGAAACTCAGACCGACGACATGGGAGCTTACAGCCTCTCCCTGATTCCTGGAACGTACGAGGTTCAGATCGACCCTCCATCCACTCGGCAGGATCTTCTCCGAAGAGAGTTGGAGGAGGTGGAGGTGCGGATGGATCGATCCATGGACGTCCTGTTGCCGACCGCAATCCGCTTGACCGGCGCGGTAGTGGATGCCATGGGGGTTCCGGCAGAGGGCCTCGCACTTTTGGTCGAAGATCCAAGCGGGCGGTTGGGGGGATATGGCCGAACGGATCCCAGTGGCCACTTTCGCCTTGAGTCCCTGGCTGCCGGAACGTACACCATGACGGTCTCCAATAATGATTTCAGTGACCACCCATCTCTGCCCAGAGGCCAATTGATCCGCCTCGAGGGAATTCCCTTGCGCGATGGAATGCATCTTGACTTTACCCTTCCAGCCTTTCCGGTCTTGTCCGGGATCGTGCAGAGTCAGCAGGGGGTTCCGGAGCCATATGTATACCTCTCGGCCTGCCGCCAAAATCGATTTGGGTACTTCCAGTCCATTCAATGTCAATGGGGAAAAACCGACGATGTCGGCGCCTATCGCCTGCAGGTTTTGCCGGGCAGCTATGGGGTTCAGGCGTATCCCCGTTTTGAAAGCCGCTCCCTCTTTACAAGGGTTGAAGGTGTGGAGGTCGTGACGGATCGGACCCTGAGCATCCAGCTTCGGGAAGGCTTTGAGCTCTCCGGCACCGTCAGAGATGCAAACGGTTCACCGGTTAGAGGGCTCGGGGTGGAGGCCGATGATCCTTTGACGGGTGCAGGGTATTCCGCTTCCACGGATAGGGAGGGGCACTACCGTCTGAAGCTGCCTACCGGGACCTACACCCTTTCGATAGACACCAGGTTTCGCAACGTTTCCAGCCTTCCAACGGGTCTTGAGCTGTTCCGCCTGGAGGGGCTTGTCGTGGCAGCGGATACACGCCAGGATATCACCCTGCCACAGTTTCCCATCCTTTCCGTGGCGGTTCGGGATCCCTTCGGAAGGCCGGTCGCGGGTGTGTACGTCTCGGTGTGCCGGGTGGATCCATTCGGCGACTGCATCGATTTTGTGGGTCGTGTGCGGACCGATGAGACCGGCTCGTACCGCTTCCCCCTGGTCTCAGGCAGGTACAACATCCAGGTATATCCCCCTCGCAACCAGGGGATGCTGTCCACCACCATCGAGGATCTGGAGGTTGCGGTGGATCGTACCCTGGAGATTGTGCTGCCGGCCGGCTTGACACTATCCGGCACAGTGCGGGATGCCATGGGGACTCCTGTCCAACAGGTTGAGGTCGTTGTCTTTGATCCACTCACCGATGATTTTCCGGTATCGGATGAGACCGATGAGGAAGGTCGCTACAGCATCACCTTACCCACCGGCACCTACACGCTGTTTGTCCGAAACTATCGTAACCCCCTCTTTCCCCTACGGGGCTTCTTCGGACCGGCGCTCTTTCACCAGGCAGGGCTGGTTATCGGTTCCAATACCCTCCAGGACGTGATCTTGCCGACCTTCCCCACCCTCTCTGGGGTGGTCCGGGATCCTCAGGGGGCGGCAGTGGCTGGCGTAACCATTAGGGCGTGCCCGCTGGATGTGTTCGATCAGTGCTTCCAGTTCGGGGATAGTGTGCTTACCGATGCCGCTGGGACCTTTCGGCTTCCCCTCCTGCCAGGAACCTACGATATCTTCGCCGACCCACCGTCCGGGAGCCGGTTGAATCGTGTAACGATTGAGGAGGTTGAGATCGTTGCAGATCAGGCGCTGGAGATTGTATTGCCAACCCAGTAGCTCAGCGACCAGAAGCCGTAGCAAGCCATTCCCCGTCCCATTCCCGGCTTGCTTGTCAATCGTTTTGGCTCGAGGTAAACTGGGGGGCCTATTATGAAAACGGAGCACAGAAGACAGAAGTCGGAAGACAGAGGACAGAAAGTCTGTTCTCTGTTCTCTGTTCTCTGTCTTCTGTTCTCTGTCTTCTCTCCTTCGCTCGCCTTTGCGGTGGAGCAAGTCACCCTCGATTTCTGGGAGCTCTCCGTTGGGGAGGAGCTGATGCGTTCGCTGCTCAACAAGTTCGAACGACAGCATCCGGGCGTCAAGGTTCGGTTCCAGCAGCTCTCGTGGGACTACGGGTTGGACAAGATCATCACCGCGATCGCCGCAGGAAACGCCCCGGACCTCTGTGAGCTGGGCACCGATTGGGTCCCCCAGTTTTCTTCCACCGGCGTTTTAAGGGATGTTACCGAGGCGGTGGCCCCGGTCAGGGATCAATTTTTCCTTTGGGAGCCGGTGACGTATCGGGATCGGGTCTACGGAGTCCCGTGGTTGGCGGGAACCCGGGTTTTGTTCTACAACCGGGATCTGTTTGCCCAAGCCGGGCTTCATCCGGATCGGCCCCCCGCCACCTGGGAGGAGCTTCGCAGGGCCGCCCAGGCCGTGGATGCGTTAAGTCCAGAAATTTACGGATTCGGGATTCACGTCGCAGAGCCCTACGCCCCTTGGCAGGAGTTCCTGCCCTTGGCCTGGGGGAATGAGGGACAGATTCTGGATGAGAGCTGGAGTCGGTGCCTGCTGGATCAACCGCCGGTGGTGGAGGCGTTAAAGTTTTACCGCTCTTTGAAGCCGTACTCCCTGGTCGAGCGTCAACCACAGGTGAACCAACTGTTCGCCGAGGGCAAGGTGGGAGTCCAGATTTCCGGGTCCTGGAACTTTGCCCTGATCCCGCGGATGAACCCCACCTTAAATTTTGGGGTGGGGTTACTGCCGAGACCATCCGCCACCCATGGGACCGCGGCTTCCTTTGCCGGCGGAGAGATGCTGGTGATTCTGAAAAACTGCAAGCATCCGGAGGAGGCGCTGGCGCTCATCCTGTTCCTGGTTCAAGAGGAGCAGGCGATGGCGATTGTGGAGGCCCAGCGGAACATCGTTCCGACGGTGAAGTCGGCCATTCAGCATCCCTATTACCGGACCCATCCGGAGCAGAAAGTGGTTTTTGAGCAGGTTCGCACCGCGGTGGCCCCGCCGGCCCATCCGGCCTGGGTCAAGATGCAGGAGAGGATCACCCGGACCCTGGAGGAGGTGATCTTGAACGATCGGGATCCGGCCGAGGCGCTTCAAGAGACGACCCGGGCGATCGATCGGATCCTGCAAACCCCAGAGGTGAAAGGCCGGGTGAGCGACGCCGTGGTTTTTGGAGGGTTGGTTTTGGGCCTGCTCGGTTGGCTCGTCACGTGGGGAGTCTTGCGGCATCGCCGATTAGGAGCCGTCCGGCCCGCCAGATTAAACTTCTACAACCTGTCGGTGAGCGCCGTCTTCCTCTCTCCCTGGATCATCACCTTCTTGGCCTTCAGCCTCATTCCCCTGCTTCATTCCCTCTTATTGAGCTTCTCTCGGTACAACCTGTTGAGCTCCCAGATGACCTTTGTGGGTTTAAGAAACTTCTGGGAGGTGGCGCGGGATCCGGAGTTTTTAAAGGCCCTATGGCACACCTGTTTTTTTGCGGCCGGGACGATCCCGTTCACCATGGCGTTGGCCCTCTTCTCGGCGGTCTTGATCAACACGAAGGTGCCGTTGAAGCAGATGTACCAAGCGGGCCTCTTTCTTCCGGTGGCCACCTCGGTCATCGTGATCGCCACGATCTTTACTTACCTCTACGCCCAGGACGGGTTGGTCAACGCGGTTTTAGAACGGCTGCATCTGGCTCCGCCGTCCCCGAGCTGGCTCTTGAATACGAAGTGGGCCTTGCCGGCCATCATGATGATGAACGTCTGGGCGAGCTTCGGGTATTACATGGTTTTGTTTTTAGCCGGGCTGCAGACGATTCCGGTGGAGTTGTACGAGGCGGCGGCGATCGATGGGGCCAGCGAGTGGCAGAAGTTCCGACACATCACCTTGCCGCAGTTAAGGCCGATTCTCCTCTTGGCCACGGTGATCAACACGATCCACACGTTTCAGGTTTTCCCCGAGATCTTTGCCATGACCCAGGGGGGGCCGCTCGGGGCCACGACGACGGTGGTGTGGTACCTCTACGAGACCGGTTTTCACCAATTCGACATGGGACGGGCCGCCGCGGTGGGGTACCTGTTGTTCTTGATCACGATGTGCTTCTCCTGGCTCCAGATGCGCCTCTTCAAAATGGAGGAGCAGGTATGACCCCGCCCCTCCTCCAGTTGCGCCGTCAGCTCGGTGTTGAGTCTGGCCTTGACGGCGCCTGTGCCTATCTGGAGGGCTGGGATGGTGTGTTGGCACAGGGCCGAATGGAGCCTGACGGCCCATTCGGCCCTGGAGGAGCGGCGGGATGAGGGATCGGGTGGTTGTTTGGACAGCGGTGGTGATCTTAACCGTAATGCTGGTGTTGACCTTGATGCCGCTCGTGCTCATGTTCTACACATCGCTCAAACCGACCGGCACCCTGTTTCAGCGTTCCCAAGAAGTGTTGGTCGCCGATTTTGAGATCGGCGCCTTAAACTCGATCGGCGGCCCGATCGCTGTGGAGGCGGCCGGCACCTCTCTCATCGAAATGAGTTTTCTCCCCCTGGAACCGATGCCCCGCCAGAACCGAGCGATGTCTATCCGATACGCGAAAGTCGACGGACCGGCCCGGTGGTCGACCCGAATCGCCCAAGACCTGCGGAAGTTCTCGTGGCTGGAGTTTCGTGTCCAGGGAGGGATCGGGGGCGAAAGCTTCATGATAGATCTCGTGGATCTAAAGGGTCGAAGAACCAGCGTCAACCTTCAGGAGTTCCTCCCCGGCGGGTTAACGACCCGTTGGGAAACGGTCCGGATCCCCATCGAGGCCTTTCATTTGGCGCTGCTCTCCCCCGGTCTTCCGGAGCGGCTGGCCGAGGATTTGGGGTTCAGCTTCGATGAGGGAGCGGGAACCCTCTTGCTGGACGATGTGAAGTTCGTCTTTCGGAAGTGGACGCTCAACAACTATTGGGACGTTCTCTTCAGCGGTCCCTTCGGACGGTACGCGGTGAATTCTTTCGGGATGGCCTTGGCCGTTACCTTGGGGAATCTCCTTTTCTCCACCATGGTGGGGTACGCCTTCGCCCGGCGCGACTTTCCGTTTAAGAAGCTCATGTTCTTCATGATCGTTGGGGCGATCGCCATTCCTCCGCAGGTTCTCATGGTGCCGGTCTTTATCCTGATGAAACATTTGGGGTGGCTCAACACCTATTGGGCGTTGATCGTCCCGAATCTCGTGGCCCCTTTCAACGTTTTCCTCATGCGGCAGTACATCTCCAAGCTGCCGCTGGCGGTGGAGGAGGCGGCCCGAATCGATGGGGCGAGCGAGTTCCAGATCTTCTTTAAGGTGATCATTCCCCTTGCCCAGCCGGCCCTGGCCGTCGCCGGGATCAATACCTTCATGGGATCGTGGAACACCTTCCTTTACCCATTCCTTTTGACCAACACCGTCGAGATGCGGACCCTCCCGGTGGGGCTCGCCCTCTACAAGTCTCTCCACGGGGTCGACTGGGTGCACCTCATGGCTGGGTCGGCCATTACGGCCTTGCCGGTGATCGTGGTGTTCCTCTGTTTCCAGCGTTACATCATCGAGGGGCTCACCCGTGGCTCCACCGTTGGGTAACCCGCCGCTCAAGCTGGGGGTGAGTTACTACGGGAATCGGATCCCCTGGAGGGTGAAGGAGGACCTTCAAGAGATCCGGAAGATTGGCTGCAACTACGTGGTGCACACCTTTTCCGAAGAGGATTTGGAGTTTTACCAAGGGGCGATGGCTAAGATCATCGCCACATCTCACGAACTGGGATTGGAGGTCTGGCTCGATCCCTGGGGGGTGGGTCAGGTTTTTGGGGGAGAGACTTACTCGAGCCTGATCGCGAAGTCGCTCGTGGTTCGACAGGTGAACTCGTATGGCGACTCTTTGCCCATCGCCTGTCCGAACCATCCGGCCTTCCGGGAGTACCTGATCCAATGGATCGAGGCGGCCGCTCGGTGGAAGGCCGACGTTCTGTTTTGGGACGAGCCGCATTTTTTTATTTACCCGGAGCCGGAGGGAGATGCCGTCCCAAAGCTGTGGGCCTGTCGGTGTTCGGTCTGCCAAATCCTGTTTCGGGAAAGGCTTAACGAGCCGATGCCGGAAGGGGCGACCCCCGAGGTGCGCTCCTTCAAGGAAGGCTGCCTCGTGGAATGGGTTCGGTTCCTCGGTGAGGAAACCGCAAAGCGGGGATTAAAGTCGGCGGTCTGCCTCCTGCCTTTCGAGAACTCCTCAACGGTGAACGATTGGGCCAAGGTGGCGGCGCTGGATTCCGTTTCGATCATCGGGACCGATCCGTATTGGAAGCCGCACCAGCCGGATGTGGAGGCTTATGTTTCTCGGTTTGCCAAGCGGATTCAGGAGTTGGCCGATCGCTACAAAAAGGAGGGCCAGATCTGGATCCTTAACTTCAATATTCCCAAGGGAGAGGAAATCTCGATCCGGAAGGCCGTCGAAGGGGCTTACGTCCAAGGGATCCGGAATTTCGCTGCTTGGAGCTATTATGGGGCGGCCTATATCAAGTTGCGAGCGGAGGATCCGCAGACCGTATGGGAGACGCTCGCCCAAACCTATGGGGAGCTCCTTCAAAAGGAGGGCTAAGGGGGTCTCACCCCCATCAGGTTTTCTTTTTTGTTGACAACCGTCGTTCTTAAAGGTATTTATAACACAAGTTAGAGAAAGGACCCTAGTGATCCGGAGCGCCGAATTGGAAGAATATTCCCTTACCGAACGAGAGCGGAAAAACGTTTCGATCCTGGAAGCGATCAAGCGGTACGGTCCCATCTCCCGAACCGACATCTCGAAACTGACCAAGCTCAACATCGTGACGATCTCCAATTACGTCAACAACTTCATTGAGCATGGGATCGTCATCGAGAAGGGCCTCGACATCTCCTCCGGGGGGCGGCGCCCGACCATTGTGGTCTTAAACCCGAAGGCCGCCTACGTGATGGGGGTCGATTTGGGGGTTTTTTCCATCAGAACGGTCTTGACCGACTTGGAGGGGAACATCGTTGCCCGTTCCAGATTGGAGCGACCGCGGGACTCGGCCGACAGCGTGGTCAAGGTGTTGACGGACGAGATCGATAAGACGATCCGATCCTCCCAGGTGGATCCCAAGAAGATCCGAGGGATGCAGATCGGGGCCTCCGGGGTGATCGACCGGGAGGTGGGCACCGTCCGTTGCACGGAAGGGGTGGCCTCCATTTACGTGCCGATCACGGCGCTGCTCAACGAACGGTTTAAGGTGACGATCAAGCTGGAGCACGACGTCACCACCGCCGCTTATGGAGAGTGGTCCCTGGGTGCTGGCAACGACGTCGACATCATGCTGTTCATGTACTCCGGGGTGGGCTGCGGCATGATCATCAACGGCGAGATCTACCACGGTACGAGCGGCACGGCCGGCGAGGTTTCGATCAAGAACCAGCTGGACTTGACCGACGTTTGGATTGGGAACATCACGGCCTTAAAGCCGTGGGCCGCGCATCTGGGGATCCCGGACGATGCCCGGGAGGCGATCCAGAAGGGGGGGTTCTCTAAGATCTCGGATTTGGTTCAAGGACAACTGGACAAGATCACGTTGGATACCGTCGTTGAGGCGGTCAAGGAAGGGGATAAACTGGCCGCCGAGATTGTGCAGCGAGCCGGGGAACGGCTTGGGATTCGCGTCTCCTTCCTCGTCAATCTCCTGAACCCTGGGGCGGTGGTCATCGGGGGAGGCATCGAGGCGGTGGGACCGGTCTTAATCGAGGCGGTCAAGAAGATGGTGCGCCTCTGCGCCTTCGAGGAGATGGCCAACGCGGTGAAGATCGTCCCAGCCCGTCTGGGAGAGGACTGCGTCGCCATCGGTGCCGCCAGCCTAGTTATTCGAGACGTTTTCGCCAGCGTTTAACGGTGCCAGGCACCAAAATCGCGGAACTTTTATAAAGTTTCGTTAAAATGGTGCCAGGCACCGTCCTAAGGGAATGCGATACGGACACTTTTCTCCCAATGGGAAGGAATTCATCATCACCCGGCCGGATACGCCGCGGCCTTGGTTTAATTACCTCTTTAACGACCTCTACCACAGCCTTATCTCCCAAACCGGGGGAGGGTTTTCCTACTACCGGGATCCCAAGTATTATCGGATCCTTCGCTACGATCATTTAAGCTCCGACCGGCCCGGCCGATACCTTTATCTCAAGGATCTTTCCAAGGGAAGAGTCTGGACCTTAAACTGGCAGCCGGCCCGAAAACCTCTCACCGGATGGGAGTGCCGCCACGGCTTGGGCTACACGACGATCCGGGCGAACGCCCACGGGATCAAGGGATCGATCACCTACTTTGTTTCTCGGGAACTCCCCGTGGAGTTGTGGCTGGTCTCGCTTAAAAACATGGGCCACGAGCGGCGGACGCTGCAGGCGATCCCTTTTGTGGATCTCGTCTGCGGCGATGTGGCGTTGGAGACCCACTATCGGAACATCCTCTCTCTTTACAACGAAGCCTCGTTCGATCCGGCGTTGCAGGCGATCGTGGCGTTTAAGCACCCGTATAAGAGTTGGCACAAGACCGGCTACGGATTTTTCACCACGTCGCTCCCCGTAGAAGGTTTTGAATGCCGACGGGAAAGTTTCGTGGGGACCTACGGGGATCTGGGCGATCCGGCGGCGCTTAAGGAGAAACGTTTAGGGAGCCCCGGCTTCGGCGGGACATCCCTGGATGAAATCAGAAAAGGAAGCCACCCGGTGCGGGGGGAGGATATGGTCGGGGCCCTCCAGGGGACCTTGACGCTCAAACCCGGCGAATCCAAAGAGTTCGTGGTGATTCTCGGCATGGCCGAAAGCCGCGCAAAGCTGCCGAGCCTGATCAAACGGTTTCGATCCGTGGAGGCAGCCCAGGCGGAGCTCATCGGAGTCAAGGCGTTCTGGCAGAGGACGCTGGAGAAGGTGTGGGTCGAGGCCCCGGATGCTCACTTTAACCTCATGACGAACCTCTGGGGGAAATACCAGTTGTTGGCCATCACCCACTGGCGGGGGACCTCCCATTACCATGGGGTGGAAGGAGGGTTAGGGTTCCGAGACACCGCTCAGGATGTGGAGGGCCTGCTCAGCGTGGAGGTGGGAACGGCTCGGTCCAAACTGGAAAAGCTCCTCTATTACCAGTATTCCAACGGCCATGCCGTCTCCGGATTCTCCGACATCGAGGGGACCTGGGAGAATCAAGGGGCGCAGGGGGTGATCCGCAAGGCCGATGTGGCGGTGTGGCTTCCTTACAGTGTGGTTTCCTACGTCAAAGAGACCGGGGACACCCTGTTCCTCAAGAAGGAGATCCCGTTCCACGATGGGGGAACGCCGGCCACCGTCTACGAGCACCTCTTGCGGGCGATTCGGTACCTCTACAGCGCGCGGGGCCAACATGGGCTCCCTTTGATTGGGCACGCCGACTGGAACGATGCCTACGACCATGTGGGGGTGAAGGGCAAGGGGGAATCGATCTGGTTGGGGATGGCCTTGGTCCGGGCCTGCCGCCAGGTGGAGGAATTGGCGGAGTTTATCGGCGATAAGCCGGTTGCCGAGGAGATGCGATCCAAGGCCGAGGAGTTGACCCGGATTTTGAACGAACAGGGATGGGACGGGGCCTGGTACTTGGCCGCCTTCAACGATGAGGGCCGACGGATCGGATCGGATGAAAACAAGGAAGGAAAGATTCCACTCAACTCCCAGACCTGGGCTATTCTTAGCGGGGTGGTTCCTCCGGATCGGCTGCCTAAGATCCTGGAAAAGATCGATCGGGCCTTGGACACGCCGTACGGACCGGCTCTCTTCTTGCCGAGCTACACCAGCTTTGATCCGGGGATTGGTCGGGTGACCGCCTTCTGTCCTGGGACCAAAGAGAACGCCGCCATCTTCTCGCACGCCTGCGCTTTCAAGGTGGTGGCCGACTGTCTCCTAAAGCGAGGGGATCAAGCGTACAACACCTTCTCGAAGTTGATGCCGATGGCGAAGGCCAAACAGGACCACGATCGCTACAAGGTGGAGCCGTACGTTTGGGCCGAGTATCTGGTGGGCCCTGGTTCGGCCGATCGGTTTGGGGAAGGGGCCTTTACCTGGAATACCGGTACCACTCCCTGGATGTTTGTCGCCGCCACCGAGTGGATCTTAGGGGCCCGTCGCGAGTTCGAGGGGCTCCTCATCGATCCGTGCTTTCCTAAACATTGGAAGGCGGCCAAGATCCGCCGTCCGTTTCGAGGGGCGATCTACGAGATTACGATCCGGAATCCACAGAGGGTCAATTCCGGGGTTCGGCAGCTGACCGTGGATGGAGTGGCACAAGATTCGGGCCTGATTCGGCCCCATCAGGACGGCAAGGTCCACCAGGTCGAGGTGGTGTTGGGCAGGTCAGCGACTCAAAGCGGTGTCAGACACCTTTCAAAAGCGGTGTCTGGCACCGCATCCGCAAGAGTTTAGCGTAGCGAGAGAAATAAGAGCCCGTTCGCCCTGAGCTTGGTCGAAGGGCTCACCACGAACGGCCCTTCTCTCTGTCTCGGAGAGCTGAACTCTTACCCGCATCCAGCCAGCGTTAAGGGTAACGCTAAACGTTAGGGGTAAGAGAATCTAGTCGAGGGACTTGACATTTCGGAGCTTCTTACGTATACTCTTTTGTAAGATGAGCTTTTTGTCCACGCCCAACACTCCCCGAGTGGGCGAGGGGATGGTGCTCTGCGTTAGAGGGTTTCTGGCTCTCCTGATTTCTTTCTCTCCTTTAACGCCTGCTCTTGCCGCCGAGGAATCCCTACCTCCCGAAGAGCAAATTAAGCCCAAGACCTTCTGGGAGAAACACGGCAAGGTCGAGGATCCCAACAAAGCCCCCTCTTTTGACGAAGGCCCCGCCGTTCAACCGCCTGCGGAGCCGATTCCGCTCACCCTATCGACGTTAAGGATCCCGGTTCAGCACGGCTCGATCAAAGAAACCCACCAGGCGCAGGAGCCGCTCATCATCCACATCCAGGATGCCCACGCCAACTACGAGGCTCAGAAACATCTGAGCAAAATTCTGGAGCATCTCATCGTGACCCACAGCCTCTCCCTCGTCCTGGTGGAGGGTGGCTCCCGGAACGACTCCCTTTCCTATATGCGCGCTTACGCGCCGCTGGAGAAACGGAAAACGGTGGCGGAGGAGTTTTTGAAATCCGGCAAGATTTCCGGGGAGAATTACCTGGATCTGACCACCGACTACCCCTTTACCGTCTACGGCATTGAGAAGCCGGAGCTGTACGATCAGAACATGGAGGCCTTCCTTAACATTGAGAAGATTCAGCCGGGCGCTCTGAATGCCATTCAAGGGTTTCGGCAGGCGGTGGCCCTTTTAAAGGAGAAACTTTACCCAGAGTCGGTCAAGGAGATGGAGATCAAGGAGCTTGAGGTGGAGGCGGGCCGGATTCCGTTGGCCACCCATTACCAGGCGTTGGCCGAGGAGGCGAAGAAGGTCAAGCTCGAGAGGACCGAAGCCGACTATCCCAACCTTTCAAGATTCTTAAACGCCAGCCGCTCGGAGGGGGAGCTGGACTTTAAAACCGTGGAATTGGAGCGGACCCGATTCTTGGAGTCGCTGACCAAGAGCTTGCCGAAGCCGGAGATGGATCAACTGTTGAAGCAGAGTCAGGAGCTTAAGAACGGCCTCATCGCCCCGGCCACCTTCTACAGCCACTTGAAGTCCCATGTTCGCCCGGAACAGGTGAAGGAGTTTCCGGTTTTAACCAGGTACATCGAGTATCTGGAGCTGTTTAACGGGATCGATCATGCCTCCTTGTTCACCGAGGTGGAGAAGTTAAGCGAACGGATCAAGGGGATCTACTTCAAGACCAAGGAAGAGCAATCCCTCGCCCTTCTCGCCAAAGACATCGGGGTCTTGGGGGATCTCTTGGAGCTGAAGTTGACGCCGGACAGCTACGAATATTATCGGACCCACAAGAAGGAGTTTAACCCGGACAAATGGGCCGATGCCTTGCGGGCGTTGGGCGCGAAGGTCAAGCCTCCACTCACCTTCCCGCTCAATCCGGGTCCCTTAAGCGGGGCGGTGCCCTCGATGTCCAGTTTTTACGAGGTGGCCCGCGAGCGGGACGTGGCCATGGTGGAGAACGCCTTAAAACAGGTCGAGGAATTCAACGTTCCTGTTGCTGTGCTGATCGCCGGCGGCTTCCACACCCCAGCCTTTGAGCGCCTCTTTAAGGAAAAAAAGGTCTCCTACGCGGTGGTGGCTCCCAAGGTCGGCAAGGTCACCGAGGCGGACACCGCCAAGTACCATCGGGTCTTGAAGGAGACCTACGTCCCGATGTCGGAGCCGTACCGCCGCAAGCTCGGAATCCCCGGCACCCCGGATTTAAAGAGCAGCTCCGCCGCGCCCGAGGAGGATGAGACGGTGGAGCAGGCCTCTACGGCCACCGAGATTCGCCCGGTCGCCTTCGCGGAGCTCATCGAGGAGTAGCCATGCCTAAACCAAGGAACCCCAAGGATCCCAGCGAAAAGGAGCGCTTTGAAGTGCTCATGGAAGAGATGCGCTCTCAGTTCAGGATCGTTATAGAGGGTTTGACTGCCCTTACCCAAAGGGTGGAACGCTTGGAACAACGGATGGAATCTTTGGAGCAACGCATGGAACGTCTGCAGCTTGACGTTCGCCGTCTCGAGTCGGCCATTTTAGCCAATACGACGGATGTCATGGACCTGCGGCGGGAATTGCTTAAGTTTACGGAACGTTTCGAAGAGCACGAGAAACTTCACCTCACCGCGTAAAGGGAGATAACCTATGCCATTCAAGTTGGGGTGGTTCGTTCCATCGCTTCGTTTCCGCACTCATAATCCTTTGCGTTACTTTTACAGAAGCCTTGGCTGGGACGGTGGGGAAATTTTAAGGATGCTTCGTCTTGGGATGCTCCTGTCGCCAAACAATGAACACCATGACCAATGCGAACAGAGCAAGAGCGGCGGCAGGAATCAGTCCGGTCAAATCACTCATCGTTTTTTTCCTTCCCCTTTTCCTCAATCATCCGGTGTCATCCACGTTCCGGCAGCCAACAAGATGAGAATAACAACCACTGTGAAAACGACCAACCCCACACTTAATCGGCCTGTGACCAATTGGCCGACCAAGGCAATCGATATCAGGAACTCTACAGTCCGCCCGAATATGGCAGCCACATACCGCCGCTTAGCGTTACTCAGCTTCACAAACCAAGATTACCACGTGTCGACAAGGAGATCAACATGTCGCTAAAACGGAGTTCAATCGCCACTCGGATTCTCGCCGCCCTCACCCTCCTTTCCTTCACCTTTACACAAGCCCTCCCCGCCTGGGC
>CAYJWF010000026.1:0-26539 GCA_964373805.1 uncultured Planctomycetia bacterium
TTCCGATAGGAAAGAATCACGCTCGAGGGTGCTTCGGATAGAGCCCGCAAGGCGTTGACGATGCCGGTCCCCACAGGTTTTTGAGGAGGACCAGGGAAAGGGGAGATCCCTGCCTTCAGGCGATGAACGATTTCTTCCTGGCTGCGTTGAGGATCCTGACCGACAAGAAGGGCCGCTACCCCCGCGACATGGGGAGCCGCCATGCTGGTTCCATGGGCTCTGTAATAATCGGTTCCAACCACCATCCGCCCCCTCCAGTTTCCACCGCAGTCTGCCGTATACATGTCGGTGCTCGCTGTGCGAAGAGACAAGATGCTCTGAAGGGAGAAATCCTCACAGGGTGGTCCGCTTTCACCTCCAGGGGCTGCTACATCGACCTGGTCACCGTAATTGGAAAAGTTAGTTTCTTTCCCCAGGTGGTCCACCGCGGCAACGGCAATGACCTCCTCCATATTCTGAGGGGAGAGCCGGTTGATGTCGCAGCCTTCATTTCCAGCCGCAAAGACGATGACAACCCCTTGGCTGTAGGCGTAACGGATGGCATCCTCCAGGGTGGGATCCGAAAAGGAGCAGCCGTCTCCCCCCAACTGTTGTTGATGACATCGGCCCCCATGTCCGCGGCATAACGAAGAGCCTGCGCAAGGTCTGCCAGCAGACCGCTCCCACTGTCGCTGAGTCCCTTGATCGGAAGGACCTTCGCTCGGGGAGCCACGCCGGCAATCCCCTTGGCATTATTCGCTACGGCCGCGATCGTTCCTGAGACATGGGTCCCGTGGCCGTGCCCATCTGAAGGATCGGCATCCCGCGAGCTGAAATCCCATCCTGAGACATCGTCCACAAAGCCGTTCCGATCGTTGTCGACCCTATCCCAATCTCCTCCCTCTCGAACCGGTCTCGGGTCCAATCGGCCATTTCCATTGATATCCTCGGCCGGATTGACAAAGATGTTGCCTTGAATGTCGGGATGGTGGTGATCCAGTCCGGTATCCACCACCGCTACGCGGACTCCCTCTCCTTGAGAACCAGGTTTCGATCCGGTGGCCTCCCATCCCTCCACCGCCTTGACCATCTTCAATCCCCAGAGGTCTTCATAATCCTGATTCCATGCCCCGGTCGACCAGGTTCCATCCTGATCCGGATCGATGTAGGTATCGTTGGGAAGGGCGTAGAGGATCATTCGACGGTTAGGATGGGCGTATTCAACCGCCGGGTTGGCCTGATAGGCTTCCACCATGGAGGCCACATCCGTCTTCTCATCAGAGGTTTTGAGTAGATACGTCTTATCTAAGGTGGGGGGTACAGCTTCCTCTACGTTTCTGGCTGCGCCAGCGGCCAGTCTAGGAAAGTCCCGCGCGCTAGCGCGGGGCTCCTTGGGAGCACGCTTCTGCCGGCGTTCCAAGCGGGCGATCAGTTCCTCTTGGGCCTTGATCTGGGTTTCCAGTGCTTGTTTCTCGGCCTCGATCTTAGCCCTATATTCCCGATATTGAGGAGAGTCCTTATCGGTCCACCAGTACCAGGTTTGGTGCTCCTTGGCCTTAAGGCCCGTACGCTGTTCTTTAAGCTGCGCTAACCGTTCTTGGGGGGAGTCCTGTTTAGGAAATACCTCCGTGACGGAGGTGACACCGAACCGTTCGTTCAGTTGCTCAAGGTGAGAAAGGTCGAAGCCCTCCTTGAGCTTGACAATGACTTCCCCGGCGACATGGTCCCGGGTTTCCGGCGGCGTTTCCTCAGAGGCTGCCAACCCAACACCCCATGAGAGGCAGACGAGAAGAAGCGCTCCGGATGAGAGCCAACGCAGAAATCTTCGTGGAGATAGATTTTGCATTTGGATTTTTCTAACTAAGCGCAAATCTTATCATTGGAGGAAGATTCTTGTCAACGGTTATTTTTCAAGGTACCCTAAGCGGGTACCAGGCATGGTGCCAGGTTCGGTGCCAGGTCTTAGACCTGGCACCATTTAACATGGGAGGCCCCGCGCTGACGCGCGGGACTTTCCTGAACTGGCCGCTGGCGCAGCCAGAAACGTAAAGGAGGTCACGATGCCAACCATGACGACGAAGTCAAGTCGAGAAGGGACTGCGGCCATGCCGAAGGTGGGGGAGCCGGCGCCGGAGTTCAGTTTGACGGATCAAACGGGGAAGACCCACCGCCTGTCCGATTACCGGGGAAGGTGGGTGCTTCTCTATTTCTATCCGAAGGACGATACCCCGGGCTGCACCACCGAGGCCTGCAGCCTGCGGGATCATCGATCGGAATTTTTCAAGGCCAACGCGGTGATCTTCGGGGTTTCGGCCGATTCGGTGGAAAGCCACCGGAAGTTCGCCCAGAAATTTAAGCTGCCGTTTCCGCTTCTGGCCGATCCCGAGAAATCGGTGATCCGATCCTACGGGGCGTGGGGGAAGAAACAGTTCATGGGTAAGGAGTATGAGGGGATCCTGCGCAACTCCTTCCTCATCGATCCCAAGGGAAAGATCGCTCAAGTTTACGAGAAGGTGAAACCGGCCGAACACGCCGCGGGAGTCCTCACCGACCTCGCCGGTCGGTAGCATGGGTTGGTCTATGTAATTGTCAATTAATTTGACAATTGAATAGACTAATGGTAGGCTTGTATTTGAGGAGGCGGCAAGCATGCTCATGGTTAAGGAAGCCACTACACTCGTCGGCATCTCGGAGCTTCGGACCAAGCTAGATGAGATCTTAAGGGCGATGGGAAGAAGCACCGTGGTGATCGAGCGTCGGCACAAGCCGGTGGCGGTTCTGATGCCTGTCGAGAAGTACGAAAGGATGGAAAGCCTCCTCGATTGGATCGAGGATCAAGCCTTGGGGTTCATCGCCAAGGAGCGGGCGAAGGGTACCCCTCGTAAAGCCTATCTGTCTTCGGAGGAATTAAAACGGCGACTCCGGATTGATTAACGGCCCGTGTGGCGCATCGAGTATCATCCGCTGGTTTGGCGGGAAGACTTGAAGCGGCTCGATCCTTCGGTTCAACGGGAGGTCATTAGGGCCCTCGAAAAGAAGTTGTCGGTCGATCCGAGAGGCTACGGTCGACCTCTTTCGGGTGAATTGGCCAGGTATTGGCGGTTACGGGTTGGGGACTACCGGGTGGTTTATGAGATCATCGAGGCCCAGGTGGTTGTAACCGTGCTTAAGATCGGTATACGGCGTGATTTTGAACTGTACCGGGAGTTCCTGCACCGAGTACAGAGGTTAAAGTTCCGTGGCTGAAGCCGAGAAGATTCGGGCCGTTCCTGGTGGGGCGGAGGCGCTCCAGATTATCGAGGAGGCCCGGGAGGCCAAGTGGGAGCGGCCCACCTTTGCCGGGCAGCTGTTCCTGGGAAAGGTTCTCACCCCGCTCATCCTTCCTTATACAGTGCAATCCCAGGAGGACGCTCAGGTAGGCGATCAATTCTGCGCCAAGCTGGAGGGGTTCCTGAAGGCCAAGGTGGACCCGGATGAAATCGACCGGACTGGGGAGGTCCCGCCGGAGGTGATCCGTGGGCTGGCGGAGTTGGGTTGTTTTGGGATGAAGATCTCGAAAGAGTACGGCGGCCTAGGACTTTCCCAGGTCAACTACAACCGGGCCATCGCGTTGGTCGGCAGCTACTGCGGCTCCACCTCGGTCTGGCTGTCGGCTCATCAGTCGATCGGGGTGCCGCAACCGTTGAAGATGTTCGGCACCGAAGAGCAGAAAAAGAAGTACCTGCCTCGTCTGGCTAAAGGAATGATTTCCGCCTTTGCTTTGACCGAGCCGGATGTCGGCTCCGATCCAGCCAAGATGTCGACCACCGCCGTTCCCATGGAGGGTGGGGCTTACTACCTCCTCAATGGGGAAAAGCTCTGGTGCACCAACGGCCCGGTGGCCGAGGTGATGGTGGTGATGGCCCGCACCCCAGAGCGGGTGATTGGGGGAAAGCCTCGGAAACAGATCACCGCCTTCATCGTGGAGCGGAACATGCCCGGTGTGGAGATGGCGCACCGCTGCGACTTCATGGGATTAAAGGGGATCCAGAACGGGCTGTTGCGCTTCACCAACGTCAAGGTTCCCAAAGAGAATATCCTCTGGGGATTGGGCCGCGGGTTGAAGTTGGCCCTGATGACGTTGAATACGGGACGGCTCACCCTGCCGGCCGGCTGCATCGGCGCGGCCAAACGCTGTTTACAGATCGCGCGGGAGTGGGCCTTGGAGCGAAAACAGTGGGGGGGCCCCATTGGGGAACACGAGGCGATCGCCGCGAAACTGGCCTGGATGGCGGCCCACCTGTTCGCCATGGAGTCGGTCGTCTGGCTGACCTCCGCCTGGGTCGACCGGGGAGATCTGGACATCCGGATCGAGGCGGCCATGGCGAAGCTGTTTGGCTCCGAGGTGACCTGGGCGATCGCCGATCACGCGCTCCAGATCCGCGGCGGCCGCGGCTACGAGACGGCCCAGTCGTTGAAGGGCCGCGGGGAGAAGCCGATCCCGATGGAACGGATCTTCCGGGACCTTCGGATCAACCTGATCATCGAGGGGACCAGCGAGATCCTGCGGCTGTTCATCGCCCGGGAGGCGTTGGATCCCCACATCCAATTGGCCTTCGACACGATTCTCCCGGGAGTCCCCCTCGGCAAACGGCTCAACGCCGCGGCTCGGGCCAGCCGCTTCTACGCCTCATGGTATCCGCGGCTCTGGCTTCCCCGATGCTCCTTTCCGGGCAGGCCGGGACTCCCAGCCCCGTTACGCGGCCATTGGCGTTTCGTAGAGAAGACGAGCCGCCGGCTCGCCCGCACCCTCTTTCACCAGATGATCCGGCATCAGCAGAAGTTGGAGAAGCGGCAGCTCATCCTGTTTCGGGTCGTGGATATCGGGGTGGACCTGTTCGCCATGGCCGCTACCCTGTCTCGAGCGGCTTGGGTTTCTAAGCAGCGCCCCGGCTCAGACGAACCGGTTCGTCTGGCCGACCTTTTCTGCGGGCTTGCCCGCCGGCGGATTAAGGCCACCTTCTCGCAGCTTGAGAACCCCCTCGATCGAAAAGGGTATCGAGTGGCTCAGGATCTTCTCCGAGGTCGGTACCCCTGGCTCGAATCCGGCATCGTAGGGGTCTGACCCCCTGGCGTCAGACCCCTTTAGAATTTTCTTTGACGGGGTCTTATTTTCTGAGATAATCTGCTGTTGTCTTTCAAAACGATAAACGAGGAGGGGGGTATTTTCTATGGAAACAGCCGTTCAAACGCCATCGAAGGTATTGGTGACTACCGCCTGGGTCGCGGAACATCTCAAAGATCCCAAGGTCCGGATCGTAGAGGTGGACGTGGATACCAAGGCGTACTCGGAAGGGCACGCCCCCGGCGCGGTCGGTTGGGACTGGGGCCGGCAGCTGTGCGACACGGTCCGCCGAGACATCATCCCCAAGGCCCAGTTCGAGAAGCTGATGGGATCTTCGGGGATCTCCAACGACACGACGGTGATCCTCTACGGGGACAACAACAACTGGTTTGCCGCCTGGGCGTTATGGCAGCTTAAGATCTACGGCCACGAGGACGTCCGCTTGATGGACGGAGGCCGCAAGAAATGGCTGTCCGAATCCCGGGATCTGACGCAGGAGCCGCCGAATCCGACCCCCGCCGCCTATCGGGCCAAGGATCCGGATTACTCGATCCGGGCGTTCCTCCCCGAGGTGCAGGAGGCCTCTTCTAGGAAGGGGGCTGATCTCGTGGATGTCCGATCGCCCCAGGAATTTACCGGTGAGATTTTGGCTCCTCCCGGATTGCCGGAAACCTGCCAGCGCGGCGGTCACGTGCCCGGCGCCAGGAACATTCCGTGGGCCAAGGCCTGCAACGAGGATGGAACCTTTAAGTCCCCGGAGGAGCTCAAATCCCTCTACGGATCGGTTGGGGTTACCGGGCAGAAACCGGTGATCGCCTACTGCCGAATTGGGGAACGTTCCTCCCACACCTGGTTCGTGCTCAAGTATCTGTTGGGCTACCGGAACGTCAAGAACTACGATGGAAGCTGGACCGAGTGGGGGAACTTGGTCGCCGCTGCCGTAGAGAAACCTTAGAAGGGGTGGCGGGGTGAAGGCTGAACAGTATCAGGAACGTAAAGAGCAATTGTCCAACTGGCCGGTCAAGATCATCTCGTACCGGTTGGGATCGACCCATTACGTTTCCATTCACAACGAGGAACCGGGGGCCTGGATCGTCAAGGGGGAAGGGGCTACCTTAGCCGAGGCGGAGAGCAAAGCCCGGAAGGAGGCCGGGGAACTTTTGGCCAAGGTCAAGAAAAGCCCGCCTCCCACTGGCTGTACCTCCGTCCCAGGTTTCTGACGAATGATTACTGAGGAGCAGGTCGTCGAGGCGCTCAAGGAGTGCTACGACCCGGAGATTCCGGTGAACATCGTGGATCTCGGGTTGATCTACGGGGTGGAGGTGAGCCCCGAGGATAAGGTCCAGGTCACGATGACCTTGACCACCCCGGGCTGTGGAATGGCTCACCAGATTGCTGTTCAGGCCAAGCAGAGGGTTCTCCAGATCCAAGGGGTGAAGGAGGCTACGGTGAACGTGGTCTGGGAACCCCCTTGGGATCCGAGCCGAATGTCGGCCGAGGCCAAGAAGAAACTGGGGATGACCGGCTAAAGCGATCGGCGCAGCTCCGCTTCGGCGTCCACCTCATCCCGATTGATCCGTTTAAGCAAGCTCCTGGCTTTTTCCTTAAGCCCTGTACTTACCATCAGGGCCATGGCCACGGACCTAACCATTTGCACGGTCATACGGAAATAGCGGATCAACTCTCCTTCATCAACGTCTGCGGTCTGGACCACCTTGTCGAAACGGCTCCCCCCCACCCATTGTTCCATCGCCAGGCTTAAGTGAAAGGCCGGCGGTTTGGACAGCGGGCCGATTCGCAAGAGCCGTTCCTCTCGGTGAATCCCGGCGACCACTTCCCGGACTTGGGATTCTAATCCCCGGATCCGGTGGGCCAACTTAACCGGGGCCGAGTGGCGTCTCGGTTCGTACACCATCGCCAGGAGAAAGATCGCCAGATCGGTGGTAGCCAATTGGTTCAGCCAGCCAGCCTCCAACAACTCGGAGAGGATCAGCTCATACCCGTACAGGCCGGAGGCGAAAACCCCTTTGGGAGTAAGGGGTCGGGCCTGCCCTGAGTTGGGAGCCTCCGAAGGTCGAAGGGTCGACCCGGCCCCTTTTACGACATACCCTAGTTTTTCCAGAAGGGCCAGCTTCCTTTCCGTGAGGCTGTAAACCTCCCGTTGATCCACCTGAGAAGCCTGGAAGGCGTGGAAGGTTTGACTGTAGAAGGGAAGGAGCTTGGCCCCATAGTTTCGATAGAGGCAAAGCAACGTGGCGTAGGTGGAGCTGAATCGGCTGACCACCGGTTCCGGAGTTCCATGAATCAAATGGGTCAATTCGTGGAAGGGAACCTCCCAGGGATTGACCCGCAGATACACAAAACCGGCCTCATCCATTCCTCGTCGGCCCGCCCGGCCCACCATCTGGAGGAGTTCCCCTACCCGCAGGACCGATCGGCCTGGTCCACCGGTCCGACGGGCCAAGGTGTCTAGGACCACCGATCGGGCCGGCATGTTGACCCCTAAGGCGAAGGTCTCGGTGGTGACGATCACCGGGATCAGCCGACTGGAAAAGAGCTTCTCAACCACCTCTTTGAGGGTTGGCAGAAGCCCCGCGTGGTGGAAGGCCACCCCTTGGGCGATCAACTCCCGCATCGAGCAGGCCGATCGTTCGTGGGTCAGTTGGTACCGCTGGCACAGTTGATCGAACTTCTCCAGCAGATGGTTCTTCGTTTGAGCAGTGACGAAGCCCAGGGAAACGAATTCCCACGCCAGCTCTTCCGCCCGGCGCCGGCTGAAGGTAAAGTACAGACACGGTAGGTGCCCCGCCGATTGAATGGCCTGAAGCAGATGGTCCGCTCGATTGGCCTTGGCGAAGGGACCTTCCGGTTTCGCCTGGACCCATCGGAACGACCGGCGCCCTCCCCGAAACCGCAGCGTCGGTCTTCGGCCCGATGGTTTTCGTATCCAAAGTTCCTGATTCCCGTAGCCCTTGGCCTTGACGGCTCCTAAGTCCCAGTAAAGTTGATCCTGACATTGGAACGCAAACTTGAGCGGAACCGGCCGGTCCGTTTCCTCAACGACCTTGACCGGTCGGCCGTGGATCCGCTCGATCCAGCGGGCCAACTCTTGGGCGTTCGGGATCGTGGCGCTTAACGCGAGGATCTCGGTGGAGCGAGGAGTCAAAAGGATCGATTCCTCCCAAACGGTCCCCCGTTCCGGATCCCCCAGGTAATGGACCTCGTCGAAAATCACCCATCGGCAGTCGGCGAATCGATCGCTCCTCTCCAAGAGACTGTTTCGGTAGATCTCGGTGGTCATGATGAGAAGGGGCGCTTCGGGATTTAAGGTGACGTCTCCGGTTAAGATGCCGACCCGATCGCCGTAGCGGGCATGGAAGTCCCGAAACTTTTGGTTGCTTAAGGCCTTGATTGGAGCGGTGTAGATGACGAGGCCTGGGGAAAGGTTCTTGAAGCCGTGCGTCTTACGAAACGTCTCCTCCACGGCACCCTCGGCGATCACCGTTTTGCCGGCTCCGGTCGGGGCGGAAACGAAGACGGAAACCCCTTCTTGGATTGCGGTGATCGCCTCCTGCTGGAACGGATCGTACCGAAACGGATGCATGGGGAGTATCATAGTACGAAACCGCTGCTTCCGAGGCATACTAATCATGGACCTGCAACTGCGGTGTCATTGGAGCGATGAGTTCGACGATTCTGCGCTATAAAAACTACCGTTTCTTTTTCTTCTCTCGGGAAGATTTTGGCCACGGGTGACGCCGGAGGGAAGGCTTCCGCCGCCTCGCCCGCAGCGAAGCGAGGACGGACGGCGGAATGCCCGCAGGCGGCAGGCCCCGTGGCCAGTGGGCCCAGGAAAAATACCGCCGATCTCTCCATGAATAAGGGGATAACTTCGAGTCAGGTCTTTAGACCTGTCCCCCTATTTTTTGCTGTGATACAATGACGACGAGAATTTTGGTGCTTGGCACCTATTTAAGGAAAGGAGGGTTCGATGCGGAGTCGTTGGTGTGCAGTGGTTTTGATCCTGGGGGTTGCGTTGGCGGGCACGGCGCAACCGGTTTTAGCGGAGCAGGAAACCGGGGCTTTGGTGATCACCAAGCTGTTTCGGGGGATGGTCAATGCCGCCACCGGGTGGATGGAAATCCCCAAACAGATCTCCCTCATCTGGGGGGAGTCGGGGGCCGGAACCGGATTGACCTGGGGCTTGATTAAGGGAATCGGTTACGCGGTGGCCCGATCGGTAGCCGGCGGCTATGAGATTGCCACCTTCCCTCTACCGATTCCGGAGGATTACAAGCCGATCATGCATCCGGAGTACGTGCTGTCGGATCTTCCGCAAGGGAGACAGCCTCGGTAAAGAAAACTGTGTCACGTTGATTGTGTAATGGAAAAGCAAACCTTAAGCCGAGGGCTCTAAGGTGCGTTATCGGTCGTTTGGTAAAACCGGCTGGTCGGTTTCCGAGATTGGCTTTGGCTGCTGGGGCTTAGGCGGCGGCTGGGGAAGGCGAGACGACGCCGAAGCGAAAGCGGCGTTAAAGCGGGCGCTGGAGCTGGGGGTCAACTTTTTCGACACCGCCTACGTCTATGGCAACGGCCACAGCGAGCGGCTTTTGGGGGAGGTTCTCCGTTCTTGGAATCGGCCGGTCTTTGTGGCGACGAAGGTGCCGGCCAAGACGATGGAGTGGCCGGCCACCCCAAAGACCCGAATCTCCGATGCCTTTCCGGTGGACTGGATCGTCCAATGCGTCGAGGTGAGCCTGAAACGTTTAGGTTTGGAGCGGATCGACCTGCTGCAGCTTCACGTCTGGACCGATGCATGGATTCAGGCAGAGGAGTGGCGAACGGCGGCCGATCGTCTTAAAAACCAAGGAAAGATTCGGGCCTTCGGAGTTTCCACCAACGATCACGAGCCGGAATCGGTGTTGAAACTCGTGGCGACCGGCGAGATCGATTCGGTTCAGGTGATCTACAATCTGTTCGATCGATCGCCGGAGAAGGCCCTGTTTCCCCTTTGTCGGGAGCGAGACGTCGCGGTGATTGTTCGGGTGCCGTTCGATGAAGGGTCCTTGACCGGGGGGCTTACCCCTGGAGCCCGTTTTCATCCGGACGATTGGAGAAAAGGGTACTTTCGGGATGGCCGGCTCGCCGAGACCTGTGAGCGGGTGGACCGGTTGAAAGCCTTCTTACGTCCTGAGGTTCCGACGTTACCGGCGCTGGCGCTAAAATTCGTGCTCGCCTCGGAGGCGGTTTCGACGGTGATCCCAGGGATGCGTCGGCGAGCCCACGTCGAGGCCAACGGCTCGGTGAGCGACGGGCAGGGGTTAACCCCGGAGGAGTTGGAGAGGTTGAAGGCCCATGCCTGGCCGCGGAATTTCTACGTGGGCGCCTGGGACTGATGGGGTCAGACCCCAAGGGGTCTGACCCCTTTTGGAAATGAAGACGTTTCGGCAGGAACTTTGGTTTAACACGCCGACTCGGCAGGCCTTTATCAACATTACCCCGCAGGTGGAGGAGGCGGTCAAGAAAAGTGGGGTCAAGGAAGGCCTGGTGTTGGTCAACGCCATGCACATCACCGCCAGTGTCTTTATCAATGACGATGAAGAAGGTCTCCACCAGGACTTCGCCGAGTTCCTCGAGAAGCTGGTTCCCTACGACGTCAAGCGGTACAAACACAACTTGACCGGTGAGGACAATGGGGATGCCCATTTGAAACGTCAACTGTTCGGCCGCGAAGTGGTCGTCGCCATTACAAAGGGAGAACTGGATTTCGGACCCTGGGAGCAGATCTTCTACGGGGAGTTCGACGGCCGCCGGCGCAAGCGGGTGCTCATCAAGGTCATCGGAGAATAGGTGGGCGCCGGTCGTCCGGGCTTAGGGCCCTCCTCCACCCAGCTTCAGTCCGCCATTGAAAAGCTCTCCGAGTCGGCGTTAGCCGAGGTGACGACCGGACTCCGGGCTCAGGCCAAGGAACAGGGATTCTCGATCCTGACTCCTGATAAAGAGCCGGAGCCGATTCCGTTGGCCCTGTTTCCCTGGGTGATCAGCGAAGAGGCCGCCCGGTATCTGAAGAGTCTGTTTCGGGGAATTCGCCGGACCGTCGATCGGATCCTCAGCCGCTATTTTGACGATCCGAAACTTCAGGCGATCCTCCCCCTTCGCGAAAGCGAGCTCCAATGGCTCATCTCCAGTTGCCTCCATGGGATTCCCCGGCCGCAGACGATCTTCGAGCGATTCGATACCAACCTCGGTCTTAAGACTGAGGAAGAGATCTCCTCTTTTCAGATCATCGAGTTTAACGCCGTCGGGGTCGGCTGCGTCTACCTCATGCCGGCGGCGACCGGGCTTCTCAAGGAGCATCTGTTCCCCCGCTTAGAGGAGCTTGTTCCGGTCTCGTCGCTTAAGTTGCCCGCCGACTACCGGCAGCTTCTCCTTCAGGATCTGCAGGCCCATGCCAAGGCGCTGGAGCGATCCGCCTGCCGAGTCGCCTTGGTGGAACGTCGGGAGGCGGTCGCCGGCGGCGTGGACGAGTTCGCCCAGATGGTCCCGTACTTTCAGGCGCACGATTCCCCGGCGGTAGTGGGGGATCCCCGCGAGCTGGAACACCGGGATGGGGAGTTCTCCCTGAAGGGGCAGCCGATCGACGTGATCTATCGGGACTTTCAGTTGGAAGAGGTCGTCTCCATCAAGACCCACGGAGGATCGGTGGAAGGGCTCGAGGCGGCCTTCGCCCAGAATCGGGTGGTCTCCACGGTCTTCGGGGAGTTCGACCACAAGAGCCTCTGCGAGTTGTTGACCAATCCCGATTTCTCCCATTATCTGACCCCTCCGGAGATCCGGGCCGCCCGTCGGCGCGTTCCCTGGACCCGGCTCATCGAGGAAAGACGAACCATCGATTGGGATGGGAAAGAGGTAGATCTCCTGGCCCGCATCCGGGACTCCAGAGAGCACCTGGTTTTAAAACCGAACCGGGGCTATGGCGGGGAAGGGGTCGTGGTGGGAGAAACGGTGACCTCCTCGGTTTGGGAGCAGGCGTTGCAGCAGGCGGTCGCGAAAGTGAAGAGTTGGGTGGTTCAAGAGAAGGTTCCGATCGCCAAGGCCCCGGTGATGGTGTTAAGGGGAAGTGGGGTCCCCAGGGTGGAGGAGCATTACGTGACCTTAGGGGTCACCGCCACTTCTCGGGGAGTGGCCTTTGTGGGCCGCTGTTCCACCGAGCCGGTGGTCAACATCTCCCAAGGCGGCGCCCTCGTCCCCGTCTTTCTCTCCGCCCGCCGTTAAGACGGTTCTTCTGGAAGTCGTTTTTTCCTTGAAAAAGAAGAACTGATCTGCTAGAATTTCTAGTAGATGGAAGAATAGAACTGGAGGGGAACCGGAATGGTTCGAAGCATCGTTAAGCTGCAGAAGAACAAGAACATCACCTTGCCGATGTGGCTCCTTCGACATTTTCACATCGGACCGGGAGACTTTGTGCGACTGGAGGAGACTCCTGGGGGGGTCCTCTTAAAGCCGGGCAAGTGGATCGACCCCTCCCAGGCCTACTTCTGGACCAAGGAATGGCAGGCTGGGGAACGGGAGGTTGAAGAGGAGCGTCGGCAGGGAAAGGTCAAGCGTTTCCGCTCGATGAGGGATCTGGTCAAAGATCTTGACCGGTGATCATCGAGCGATCCGAGCCTTTCAAGAGGGCTTACCGGAAATTGCCCTCAGATCTACAGGAGCGGGTCAAGAAGGCGTTGCTTCTTTTTGCCGTTGATCCGCGTCACCCCTCTTTGGTCAACAAGAAGATGGAAGGAGCCGAAGGTGTTTGGGAGATTCGGGTTACCCAGAGTTATCGAATCACCTACGAGAAGATTCCAGGGGGTATCTTTCTAAGAAGGGTCGGCACCCACGATATCCTGCGGCACCCTTGAAGCAATGGGCGTAAAGGGTCGGGTCGACCTGGCACCTTTTTACTGGCTTCGCGCCCGGCTCGTTTTCAATCTTCGATAGGCGCGAAGCCGTGGCGCAGGGTGTTCTCGGTGATCGTGCGGGACTGCAGGAATTGGAGGAGGTAATCCGGCCCGCCGGCCTTGTAGCCTATCCCGGAAAGTCTTAAGCCACCAAAAGGTTGCCGGCCGACCAGGGCGCCGGTTACCTTTCGATTGATGTAAAGATTCCCCACCTGGAACTCCTGCTTGGCCTGCTCGATGTGGCGGGGCAAGCGGCTGTAGATCCCGCCGGTTAAGGCGTAGGGGCTGTCGTCGGCGAGTTTCAAGGCCTCCTCAAAGGTGGGGGCGGTAAACACCACAAGAACTGGTCCAAAGATCTCTTCCTGCGCGAGCGGGGAGTGTGGATCGATGTCGGTAAAGATCGCGGGGCCCACGAAGTAACCGTCTAAACCTTCCGGAACGGTTCCTTGAAAGATGAGGTGCCCCTCGGATTGGCCTCGTTCGATGGAACGCAAAACCCTTTCCCTCGCCTCCTCGTCTACCAACGGCCCAATCACGGTGCCGGGTTCTTCTGCCGGGCCGATCGGTAACGATCGGGTGGTTTCGATGAGTCGCTCAAGGAATCGGTCGGCGATCGATTCCAAGATGATTACCCGGGAGCAGGCGGAACATTTTTGGCCCTGATACCCGAAGGCTGAGACCGCTACCCCGGCCACCGCCTCATCGAGATCGGCATCCTCATCGACGACAATGGCGTTTTTCCCTCCCATCTCGGCGATCACCCGTTTGATGTGGTGCTGTCCTGAAGGAACCTCTGAGGCTAAACGGACAATTTTCAAGCCAACTGCCTTGGAGCCGGTAAAGGCGATCCAGCGGATTTTAGGGGAACGGACGAGGTATTCGCCGATCTCCTCGCCAATTCCTGGGAGAAGGTTAACGACCCCAGGTGGAACTCCGACTTGGAGGAGGATCTCCACCAGATGATAGGCCACCACCGACGACTGCTCAGCCGGTTTCAGGAGCACCGTGTTTCCGGCAGCCAGAGCGGCGGTGGTCATGCCGGTAAGAAGAGCCAGCGGGAAATTCCAGGGAGAGATTACCACTCCAGGACCCAGCGGCTCCCGGCGATAGAGATTCTGCTCCCCCGGCGGTTGCCCTAGAGGAACCTCCTCCCCTAAACGGAGCATCTGGTCGCCGTAGTAGTTAAGGTAATCGATCGCCTCGGCCACATCGGCGTCCGCCTCGGCCCGAGGCTTGCCCACCTCGATCACCTCCCAGGCGGCCAGCTCGAGGCGCCTCTGACGGATCAACCCAGCGGCCTGTTTAAGGATCTGAACCCGCTCGGTAAGTGGCAATCTCCGCCAGATTAAGAAGGCCGCCTCGGCTTGGGCGAAGACTAAATCGGCATAGGAGGCTTCGGCTTTGGAAACGTATCCCACCACTTCCTTGGGATGCGATGGGTTCAGGCGCACCATCGTCTGAGGGGTGGTGATTCGCTGAGGGCCGATCACGAGAGGAATCGTCTTCCCACAGGAGGCCTTCACCCGATGGATCGCCTCTTGGAAAGCGGCCCGATCCTTGGCCAAAGAGAAGTTGGTTAAAGGCTCATTGTAAAACATAAACTTCTCCATCACACCAAAAGGTTCCTGGCCAGGAAAGAGGTTTGGGAGGTATTCTCCAGGATCCGACGCACCAGGTACGCCATCCCGGGAAGAAGCTCCCCGACTGGGGCGTAGACCCGGACCGGGATTCCTTGGGAACGGACCGCCCGTTGGATCGTCTCTCCCATTCCGTAGAGGACCTGGACCTCCCACCGCTGCTGGGGGACATCCAACTCTCGCGCCTTGACGATGGCGTAAGCGATGGAACGTAGATTGTGGGTGGCGATGGCTACCCGGACGTAGGGATGGTGCTCCAACAGGAGATCGGTCAGCCGATCAAAGGAGGCGTCGGTTTGGACCTTTTTCAGATAAACCGGACAGGGCCAGTTCTCTCGTTGGCTTAAGATGACCTCTGAATCCCAATACGCTCCCCGAACCAGACGGATGGTCAAGGCAACGCCACGCTTTGCCACCCACTGGAGCAGCCGCCGGGCGACCTCTTCGGAATCCTTGAGATACGCCTGCAGCACTATCCCTACGTTCTGTTCATGAGGAAACTGCTCTTCGAGAATCCTCTGGGTAAGGTTCAGCACCAGGTCCCTCCCATGATACTGCTCCATGTCCACATTGACAAAGCCACCGGCCTGGGAGGCGGCTCGGAGGATGGCGCTCAAGCGGGGGTGGATCCTGACCCAAGTCCCCTCGGGATCCACCGGATCGAACGGAAAGGCCAACGAGGAGAGTTTGAGCGACAGGTGCACAACGGAGCCGAGGGAAGGTTTCCACTGCTCGATGAGCTTCAGGTACCGTTCGGTGTAGCGGTCGGCTTCCGATTCACTCAAGGTGGCCTCTCCCAGGAGGTCGACGGTGGCCTCGAATCCCTGACCTTTAAGTCGGCGAATGGAGGCAAAGGCCTCCTCGAAGATGGAGCCGGCAATGAAGAATCGGGCGATTCGCTCGGCGGAATGGCGGGTGGCTGCGGCGAGAATCCCTTTGGGGAGCAAACCGGTTCTTAAAACGGCCGCTCCCCACCGAAGCGGAACGGGAAGACGGCGCTTCTCTTTCAAGGGCAGATATTCGATCAGGTGCTGCGCCACCTGATCCGATCGGATCAGGGAAGGCAGGCAGTCGACGAAGCGAAGAAGCTGCGTGCGCAGCGTAGAATCCTGAAAGCACCACCGGAGCAACTGAATCTCCCAGCGATGGACTCGGCGGACGGCGGGAAGTTCCTTTTCCATCGCCTGGGTCAGTTGATCGGTAACCTGTTGGATTGGACTCGCCACAGTGTTATAATACACCGGTTTTGAAAGGAGGTGTTCCTATGCCCGTGATGACCACGGTCCGTGTTGGAAAGCTGAGTTTGATCTCCCCCCGGCCGCCGCTTCCTCGGGGTCCTCGGTTGACACCGACCCAGTTGGCCCGCTACTTCTACGCCAAGCTGGCCGCGGAGTGGGGACCGCATAACCTGAAGAAGGCGCTGGAGGAAAGGAAGGATAAGATCCTGGTCCTAGATGTCCGCAACCGAGAAGGTTTCAAAAGCGAACACATTCCGACAGCGAAGAACATTCCCTGGGAAGAACTCGACTCCCGTTGGAAGGAGCTGTCCCGAGAGCAAGAGATCGTGACCTACTGTTGGAGCGTTACCTGCCAGTTGAGCGCCCAGGCGGCCGCCTTCCTCGCCGGAAAAGGCTATCGGGTCAAGGAGTTGGTCGGCGGCATCGCCGAGTGGCAGGCCGCTGGTTTCCCAACCCAGAAGTAGGCCGACACTCGCTGATTCGGACCATTCGGCGCTTCAGCTTCCTCTTTTTTTTAACCCTTTTACTGGTCTTTGGTGGATTCTGGGGATGGCTCCTTTGGTTGGAAACGCCGCGAGGGGCGTCGCATCTGTCTGGCTGGATAACCCATGGGGTTGAGAAACAGTTCCCTGAAACCACTATCGCCTTGGAGGGGATTCGCTTCCATTTCCCTTTTCAGGTGGAGGTGGGTAGCCTCCGGTGGCGTCAACCAGAGGCGTTGATTTTAAGGATGGATCGCCTGGCCCTTTCGGCCGACCTGTCTTTGCGATGGAAGGCGAAAGCCCACGTGGCTCGACTGGCGTTGGGGCCGTTGGAGGAAATTCTAGGAAAAGACCAGTGGGGGCTTCAAGGTTTTCTCGAAGGGGATATGGCCTTGGGGGGACGAGGCTCCTCGGTAGAAGAGGTAGAGCTCAAGTTCACCTCCCAGGCCCCGGGAGGGACCGTCAGCAACGCCTTGCTCAGGCCCATTTTAAGCTTCATGCCCCCAGGAGAATCTCGATCGGTCCTGTTAAGATCGGTCCAGGAGAAGCCGGTGTTCGACTTTCAAATCGCTCGTCTCGAGGTGGAGACGGAAGGTTCCCATCATCGGTTTTTCCTTTCTTTGGATGGGGACCATCGAATCGATGTGACGATCCGGTTCCCGAAAGAGAGTGTCGGCTTGTTGAGGCAGTTGATGAACTGATGCCAACCAGACTCGCTGTGTTTGTCATAAGAGGAGGACCCATGAGAGGAGTCGCCATTCTGACCGCATTGGGACTGATGGGTTGCCGGGCGACCGTCGCCGGCGATCCGGAGCGGCCGATCAAGATCGAGGCCCACATCACCATCGATGTGCGGCAGGTGAAGGAGACTGCTCGTTCGATCGAGGATATGGTCAGTGGTCAGGCGCCTGTCCCCTCCCAGAAGCCGCAATCCTTTTTGAGAGAGTCGTGGCAATCGGTGGCGTGGGCAGAGCCTCCAGAACTGAAATACGTCACGCCAGAGGTTCAAAAGGCGATCGACGCCCGACGGGACCGGTTTGAATCTTTAAAATTGGCCAAGGCCCAAGGATGGGTGGGGGAGGACCGAGAAGGACACGTGGCGGTTTTAGGTGGAGGGGCAGAGGTTCCTTCCTTGGTCGAGGCGGAGAATCGGGATCGGGAGACGATCTACCGGACGATCGTCGAGCAGAATGCCCTTGAGCCCGAGGCCATCACGACCATTCGGGCCACCTTCGCCGAGGTCCAGCGGGAAAAGGCGCTGGCCGGCGAATCGATTCAGCTCTCCAGCGGCGAGTGGACCAAGAAGTAACGCTGACACCGAAGGGCTTAAGGTGGCGTAGACAGGGGCACCCCTGGATCTATCGCGACGATCTTAAGGAAGCCGACCCCTCCTTGTCCGGTCAAATCGTCCGGGTCAAGGCCTCCAGCACCCAGCCGTTAGGCCAGGCCTTCTTCCACGGATCTTCCAAGATCGCCTTACGGTGGCTCACCGATGATCTCGACGCCGCGATCGACCGGACCTTTTGGGCCGCCCGACTCCAAGCGGCGATCGATTATCGAAAACGGCTGTTTCACGAGGCCGCGCTCTTTCGAGAGACCAGCGCCTTTCGGCTTATCTATTCGGAAGCGGATGGATTCCCCGGCTTAATCGTTGACCGTTACGGGGAGTTCCTCGTCCTGCAGACGAACAGTCTCGGAATGGATCGGGTCGTTCCGCTCATGACCGACCTCTTAATCGAAAGGATACAACCGAAAGCCATTTTGGCCCGCAACGACTCCCAGGTCCGGGTCTTGGAGGGGCTGCCACTCGAGAAGAAGTTACTCTATGGGGATCGGCCCGATCGGGTCGAGGTTCAGGAGTCGGACCGTCGGTACCTCGTCGATGTCTGGGAGGGCCAGAAGACCGGAGCCTATCTCGATCAGCGGGAGAACCGGCTTTGGGCGAGAAACCATGCACGGGGAAGGGTGCTGGATGCCTTTGCCTATCAGGGGGCTTTTAGCCTTCAGGTGGCTCCCCAAGCCGAAGAGGTGTTGGCCATCGAGGATTCGCAGGCGGCCGTTTCGGTTTTCAAGGAGAATCTGGCCCTGAATCAATTTTCCAACGTGAGGGTGGAGAGGGACAACGCCTTCGATCGGTTAAGGGCCTTGGAGAAAGAGGGCCAAAGGTTCGATCTGATCGTGCTGGACCCGCCGGCCTTTGCCAGGGCAAGACAGGATTTGATCGGGGCATGGCGGGGGTATCGGGAGATCAACTTAAGGGCGCTCAAGCTGTTAAATCGGGACGGGGTTCTCATCAGTTGCTCTTGTTCCTATAACTTAAGCGAAGAAGATTTTCTGTCGATCTTAAGAGAGGCGGCTTGGGGTCTCAAACGAACCGTGCGGTTTGTGGAGAGTCGGACCCAGTCGAGGGATCACCCGATTCTGCTCACGCATCCCGAGTCGAAGTATCTTAAAGTAATGGTGGTGGAGGCCGCTTAATGTGGGTGGGATTGGCGCTTCTGTGCGCGGTGTTCGTGGGCAGTTCCGACGCGCTGACCAAGCGGTTGCTTTCTCCCGCGAGATCGGACGAGCGGTTCGTCGGTTGGGCGAAGCTTCTGTTTTCCCTCCCGTGGCTGCTGCTGGCCCTTTGGAAGACCGGCTGTCCGCCGCTCAGCGGGTCTTTTTTCGCGACCATGGCTTGGCTTATCCCCATGGATTTGGTGGCCTACCTCTGTTATTTGCGGGCGATCCGGAGGGGCCCTTTGTCGTTAACGGTTCCCTTTATGGCAGCGACCCCGTTGGCGACGGTGTTAACCGGCTGGCTCATTTTAGGAGAGCAGGTCAGCCCCTTAGGATTTGTCGGGGTGTTAGGGGTGACCGTGGGGGCCTACGTTCTCCAACTGGAGCTGGCGGTCCAGGGGCTTCTGGAGCCGATCAAGGCGATCCTCCGGACCCCGGCGAGCCGGTCGATGTTGGCGGCGGCCTTGATCTACAGCGTGGGGGCTACGGTGAGCAAGAGGGCGATCCAGCTTTCTAGTTGGACGGCCTTTCCATTTTTTCTGGAGATGTTAGAGATGCTGGCCTTGATCGGCTTGGCCCGATCGGCGGCCGGTAGTTGGAGGGGATTCCTTCCGGCGATTCGATCGCAATGGACCCTTTATCTTTTATCCGGGATGGTGACCTCCGCCGCTATCTTGCTCCATGCCTACGGGATTCGATTGGCTTCGGTCGCCTACTTTATCGCCATCAAGCGGTTGAGCCTCTTTGTCAGCGTCCTGTACGGTGGGTTCCTCTTTAAGGAGGCGAAATTCCCTCAGCGGGTAGCCGGGGCAAGCCTGATGCTGGTCGGCGCCGTCCTGATTATGCTCACGGCATGAGGGGGTCTGACCCCATTATGATAGAATGATCCGCAGCGATGCCTAAGCCTAAATCCCTCTATACGGAGCGTCATGCCAAGAGTGGAATTCAGGCCAAACTTCCATCCCTCGAATGTTGGCCCAATCAATATCCCGGCTATGAGCCCCGCGCTGGCGCGCGGGACTTTTCTGTACTGGCCACTGGCGCAGCCAAAAGCGAATATGAAGTGACCATTGAGATTCCGGAGTTTACGGCCGTCTGTCCACGAACCGGCCTGCCCGATTTTGGGACGATCCGAATCCGGTACGTCCCGAAGAAATGGTGCGTGGAGTTAAAGGCCCTCAGGTATTACATCAACGGCTATCGCCCCGTTGGGATCTTCCAAGAGAACGCGGTGAACCGGATCCTCAACGATTTTGTGGCCGTGGTCAAACCGGTATGGGCCGTTGTTACGGGTGAGTTCAACATCCGGGGCGGGATGAAGACCACCGTCGAGGCCCGGTACCCAAAGAAAGAGCGTAGAGCGTTTAGCGGATAGTGGATAGGCTGAGTGTTTAGGCTTATGGGGTATTCACCAAAATCTGAACGGTTGGGTTTTTCACTGCACGCTGCACGCTACACGCTAGCCGCTGTCCTGATCGCGGGGTGCGCCTTTTTCCGCCAGCCGGTGGACCGGTCAGCAGGTTATTGGGAGCAGGTTAGGCAGCAGATCCATTTGAAGGGGCCGTCTGCCTTATCGGTCGGGGTGGCCAAGGTGGAGATTACCCCGCCCGTCGGAACCCCTTTGGCTGGATATTCCAAACGTCAAGGGAAACCTTCTCAGGGGATTCGGGATCCTCTTTACACGCGGGCCCTCGCGATCGACGATGGAGAAGATGTCGTTGTTCTGGTCTCAACCGATCTGTTGGTTTTTCCCGCTCCTATGGCCGAGGCGCTGGTGGATGAAATCTCCCAGGAATTTAAGCTGCCGCGCCAGGCCATCGTTTTGAGCGCCACCCACACCCATTCGGGAGCTGGGGCCATTGCCCCGGGTTTTTTCCACGAGATGGTGTTCGGTTCGTATCGACCCCAAGTGAAGGAGGGGATTTCGGCCCGGGTCGTTTGGGCCGTTCGGCAGGCTTTGGCGCATCGGCAGCCGGTCCGATGGGCAACGGCGAAAGGATCGCTTCAGGGGTTGACCGAGAATCGGGCCGATCCGTTAGGGATGGTGGATCCGGCATTAACCGTTTTCTTCTTCGAGTCTCAGGAAGGTATGCCGCAGGCGATCCTCGTCCATACGGCGGCGCATCCGACCTTGATGGATTCGAAAGATTTTCGGTTCAGCGCCGATTATCCGGGAGAGGTGGTTCGCTTACTGGAGAGCTCCTATCCCGGTGCGGTGGCGTTGTTCTTTAACGGCCCCGCCGGCGACGTAAGACCGAAGGACCTGGTAGGATCGAACCCGGAGGAACGGATCCGTCACTTTGGGAGCGCGTTGGCAGAAGGGGCGGTGGGGCTCATCAACCAGATGTCGATTCGTCTCAAGGCCGACCTGGCCGCGTGGGGATTCCCCCGGCCGCTGCCAAGGCCTCAAATGTACCTCGGTCGGATTCCGATCCATCCCGCGCTCGGGCGTCTCATGCGGTCGACCTCGACGTATCTCAACCTCGTCGCCATCGATCGTCAGCTCTTGGTTCCTCTGCCGGCGGAGTTGACCGCGGAATTGGGGATCCAATTGAAGGAGAAGCTGGCCTCCCGGGGACTGGAGGGGGTGCTCCTGGGTTACTCCGGCGGGTATCTCGGGTACGCGGTCACCCCCACGCAGTATCGGAACCGTTCCTACGAGGCCTGGATGACTTGGTACGGAGCCGGTTTCGGGGAGTTCCTCCTGCAAGAAATCCAACGGCTCGCCTACCTGTATCCGGAAGAACAGTCGTGAGTCTTGCTTTAATCGGATGCGCCCGTTCGTGCTGAGCCTGTCGAAGCACGAACCGAACTCATCGATCGCGTTCGCCGTCGACCAATCTCAGGGCGAACGGTTCATCGCTTTGCTTCATGCGTTTGCACTCATTGCCGTCTTTTCCGGTTGTGCGGCTAAGGCGAACGATCAACCGATCCTTTGGACGGTTCCATCGGGCCGTCTCTCTTGGGGTGGGGAGCTGCCGGTCCTCCACCTGTCCGGCTCCCCTTATGAGATGGGATACCAACAGGGATCCCTCCTGCGACCCCAAGTCCGCGCGTCGGTGCGGAATGCCATGAGCTTCATCGATCGGGAAGCTGGCATTCCGGTGATCGGGCGGTGGCTGGCTCGGCGAGCCCTGGATCGGGCCTGGAGCGAGATGGCTCCCTTTGTGCCGGAGCGTTATCTCGATGAGATGAGGGGCTTGGCCGAGGCGGCGGGAATCCCCTTAAAGACGCTGCAGCGAATCCATGCGTTACCGGAGCTCACCGCTGCCACGTGCGCCAGTTTCGCCGCCTTTGGTCCCGCGACCAAGGACGGACGACTCATTCAGATTCGCAACCTCGATTGGGCGATTCAATCCAACGTTCAGGATTATGCGGCGATTCTGGTTCATCATCCCGGGCAGGGGCATCCTTTTGTGAGCATCGGCTGGCTCGGGTTCATCGGCGTCATCTCCGGGATCAACGCGCAGGGGATCTCGGTCGGAGAGATTGGATTCGACACGGTCGATTCGAGCTTGGAAGGGGTCCCGATGCCGTTTCTCCTGCGGCGGATTTTAGAGGAGGCCGACGATCTCAAAGGGGCGGTAGGTTTGGTCCAAGGCTCCCCCAGAACCGTGGGATACAACTATCTCTTCGCCGATCACCAGGAGAAACAGGCCGTGGCGTTGGAGACGACCCGGAACCACTGTGCCGTCTTCTGGGTGGGTGAGGAGCCGAAGACGGATTTTGGCTTCACGGTGCCCCATACGATCTTCCGATCCGATTGGGCGTTGGACCCTGCGGTTCGTGATCTGCAGTTCGCCTGCAAGGGAAACCCGAAGAGACCGGGCTTGGAATCCCCGCTTGGCTCCAGCGCTTACGACGTCCGCTATTGGGGGCAGGGGCAGTTGCTCCTCCAATTCCATGGAGCGATCGATCCGGAAGTCGCCATGGCCATCGCCCGGGCCATTGCCCCGAAGAGCAACATGCAGAGCATCGTCTACGCCTACCCTGAGCTCTGGGTGGCTACCGCCGTCGGCCAACGCCCCGCCGCCACCGGCCGTTACCATCGGTTGAACCTCCCTGACCTCTTGGAAAAATAGATCAATTGTATCGGGATTTAAAGTCTTTCCACAGTTGGAGACGTGACCAATCTGGCTTCTGGGCCTTTTCATCAGTAGACAGGTACGGATTGGGGAAGAAGATCGTGATCATCTGTTCTCCGGCACCGTTCCACATCCGGAAGCCAAACGACCTTGGCACACAGGAGGTGTTCTTGCTTTCAAAGAAGGAGGCACGGGCCACCCGTCTTCTTCGGACCAGCTCCTCCGAGAAGGCCTTAGGGTATCCCAGACAGAGATGGAGATGCCAGGATCCTGTCTCTATGGTAAGGTAACCACCGCGGTAGGTTACCGATTCCGGTGGTGCCGCAAGTTTAATCTCAAACACCGCTCCCTCGATCACGGGTCCGAAGGTAATCTCTTTCCAATGCTGCAGGAAGAGCTCCTTAAGCAGCTCCAACAACCTCGTTTCCTCAGGTGGAAGGTCAAAATAGGTGATCTCACTGCCGTCCAGCAACTTCTCCCTTCGTTGGTCTACGATTCCCTGTGAGGTTGAGGGAGAACTCCTAACGTTCATCCAGACTGTTCCCCAAGGACCATCCCCAATTGCTCACGCCTCCTCCCAAAACGAGTCCTCAGGAACCTTGAATCGTCTGAGGATTGCTCGGATGATGGGTGGGCCGAATTCATGGTGGTCACTGTGCGGATGGATGGGGTAGGACCGTTTGAGGCCCTCTACGTCCGGCTTATAAAGGATTCGGACGCAGCCGTGCCCGACTTTTTCGATCACGCCAAAATGTCTTAAACGGTTGATGAGTTCTCTGTACCGAAGGGGCCTGCCTCTTTCAGACACAGGCGGGCTCTAAGCCCTTTAAGACCTCTCTTACGGACCGAGGCGGGTTCTCTAGGAGGAGCTGCTTGACGCGATTGGAGTGAAGCTCGTAGAGCTTCTGCCAATACTCGATGGGGGCAGGATGAAAGACTTCCATCTTGTTTTCTTCTGAAAATTCGATCTGATGAACGAGCATCTCTGCTAACGATTTAAGGGCCTTGGGCTCATCGTCACCTTGGGCAACGATGTCCAGTTCCAGGCAGTGGGTAAAATGCTTTCCTCCCTCCTTCCAACTGAGGATGTTCAATAAAGGGGAAACCTGATGCTTTCCGGCCTTCTTCCGCTCAAGCCTCCAAAAAATCGTTTTCACTTCAGACTCCGGATTAAACATTCTTCACCCCCTTTCGTACAGCCACAGCTTGCGTGGATCATCGATAAGATAGTATACACAGTCTGACCAGCAAAGGGCAGGAAAAGATGCCTCGATGGGAATTTCAATCGAAGCGTGGAGCGTGGCCCTTTCAGAGGGTAGGATGGTCACGGGTTGGCGGGTGGTTACCGCAGGGACCGCCCAGGCCGGTCGGGCAGCCAGCAGCGCTGCGAGAAGAATGCCGGTGAGAAGGCTAGGGGGGTTTGTTCATCGCTTCGGTCTGTCCCGAAATGGAGCGTCCCTCTTTTCACCGCTTTTCACGTCCCGTTTTCTGACGCTTTCTGACGTAAATTGTTTGAATCCTATTTGAACTTTGTCTAGGGGGACATCGATGCGGCAAATTCGCCCATGAGCGTCAATGGAAAATTCACAATTAACCGGGATGGAAATCTTATATGTGCTCTCCTTGGTAGGACTTTGAGAAACGTAGATATACATCATATCGTGTTCCTCCTCGTAAGAGACCCACGGGGGAGCATTCCCTTTACAGTAGGGTGGTCGGGTATAGGCATGTGGCGAGACAGTTCGTCCTTTTGGTGTCTTAATATGCTCATGGGGCACCCCTTGGAGAGAAATAAACTCTGAATCTTTCAAAGCATTTCGTCCAAATGTGTGGCGGGGCGCCTCGATTTCGATTCCTATAATCTCCCCCTTTCCATCTAGATCCACTGGGCACTCAGATTGCATTTTTTGAAATGGTCCTTCCCTTTCTTCTTGCAAAGAAATGGTTAGGATACTCTCGGTTCGCTCTATACGCATTACACGAAGGTTCCTCTTGTCACTTGATAATCCCACTTGGTGGGCCACGTCTCGCAGAGATGATGGTCTGCCCTCCCTGTTCGGTGACTACCGTAGTATTTGTGGCTGGATCATAATACACCTCACGTCCAGGCACACGTGAGGATTGAAATTTCTGTCCTTGGTCAATGGCTCTATCCATCTCCTCTAAGGATGGTGTCTCCTGCCCTGACGGTCTTTGTTTGGCATGGGGCGTAACGTCTCGCCCTCCTGGGGTCTTAGCTCCTTCGCCATTCTTAGCATCGTCGTCTTTCTGGCCTTGGGCTTCGTCTTCTTTTTGGTTGGCGGATTCGGTGAGGTTGGGGCCGGGGGCGGTGGCTTGGCCTTGGGCGGCTTTGCCTTCTTTGTTCCCGGCTTCGGTTCCAGGAACCGGGCCAGGGGTTGGACCGCCAATAGGACCTGGAAACGGTATCCCTGGGATAGGGACACCGACCGGCCCCGGGAAACCCGGTATCCCCGTGGTGGGGAAAGCCTTCAGGCCGAAGGGGTCGGCAAAACTCAACCAGCTATTACCGGCATAACTGGGGCCTTTTCCGTAACTGCTGGAATTAGAGAAGGTAACGAGAGGGATAGGGCCGGATGGAAACTGGCCCTCTTGGGGGCTTCACGTTGTATTTTTTAGCTCCATTCGGCCTTTTAGGGTTCCATTCGGCCATTCTCGTAGCACCACTCGGCAGAACCGCTCCGGTGCCCTGAGGAGATGTCAAAGAGCAAGAAATCGTATGGAAATTATACACCCTTCAGGCCCTTGGGTGTGGGCCGAAAATCTGCTTGACGGATTGGGAAGGCTCCTTATACTGGGTGGCATGGTAAAGCAGCCACCTCATCCTCACTTAAACGCCATCATCCTGTGCGATCAGATCTATCGGGAGAGCTCGACGGGAAAGTACACGATCCTTGGGACGTTCGATGCCATCTGGGTACGGCAGTTCCCCGTCGTCCACCCCGTCATCACGGCCTTCATCAACTTTAGCGATGCTGAAGGGGAGTACAAACCCCGGATTGAGGTGGTATACTTAGATGAGGATGTGGTGATTGGGGACTTCAGGCCGGAGGAACCTATCGTGGCAAGAGAGCGACTCCAATCCAGTAACCTGACGGTGGTGTTGCAAGGAGTCGAGTTTAAGAAGGCTGGGAAGTATGCCATCCGAATCTTCTTAAACGATCAGTTCCTTGGCGACCGGCCCTTTCACGTGATCCATCGGGAGGAGTAAGATGCGACTTGGAAAGTTCGAGGTACAAGGATCGGCTACCAGCCGCCCAGCCCTGTCTAAGAATCACTCTGTGCCAGAGGGGCAAGATCACCTCTACGTGGTGAAGTGGGCTCAGATGGCTCTAAAGGCCCCTCGACCCCTCAAAAAGAAGTAGTCCCCTCTAGGCCGGTTACCTCCTCACACTTCTGCCTGTTCGGCATTTCTGTCATCTGCTCTCAGGAAAAGACTGTATACTGCTCTGAATCGAGCATCGTGTGCCTTAAGAGCACGAATAGACGCATAGGAAGAACTTCTTAACCTGTGGAATTAGCGGGGCTAGTCTTTTTCATAGACGCCTCCCATT
>CAYJWF010000027.1:0-25642 GCA_964373805.1 uncultured Planctomycetia bacterium
GCGCTCTCGGACAGAGCGCAGAACGCCAATCTTCGATTGGCGATTGCTCCGCCGAAGGCGGAGCAACCCCAAGGAGGGGCGGGGTCACCTAAGCCACCTCCCTTTTTGAGGCGCTCAGTCGATCTGCGATCTCTTTCAAGGAGACTCCCTCTTTTCGCAACTGGCGAATCTTCATAAGGTGAGCGACGGTTCCCTCGTCAAAGATTCTGAAATTTGTCTCCGGAGTTCGACCCGATTCCTTGATCAATCCCCGTTGGAGATAGAACTTGATCGTGTAGACGGAAAGACCAGTGACTTGTGCTAAGTCCTTAATCAACAGTATATTACTATTGTTATCTCTTGTTCGCATTGTTTACTCTCTACTCAGAGAGTGATAATACTACCGAAAAAGGTTTTCGTCAAATAAAATCTCATGGGGTCAGACCTCAAGGTCTGACCCCATATCAGGGAACTCGTTTAAGGCAAGTGGTTAGAACTGGGCTTGTAAGGAACCTTCGAACTGATCCACATCGGGCAGATGGATTTGATCAACGTGCCGCCATCCCAGGAAGGTATGAAGGTGAGCCCAAGGCATCGGAATCTTAAATCCGACCCCCATTTCGCTGCGGATTCCACGGCCAGCTCTTAAATCGTACGTGTACTCGTTTAGGCCGTACAGGGCCAGGGACCGAGAACCGTTGGGATAGAACTTGAAGGGCGCCAAGAACAAGGTGCGAACCTCCCATTCCGGATGATTTTGGCCCGGGCTGAGCCAAGCCTGGTGAAGCCCCTCGCCTACATAGACCCAAGGAAAGAGCTGCCAGCCGACCTCCCACCCAAGCTCCACGCGAGACCACGCGTCATGGTCCAGATCCCGCCGAACCTCGCCGAACGGAACCAGCTTAAATTTCTTGCCATCGATGAGACCGATCTCCATCCGGCTTAAGACCTCGCTGGGAATGGACTCCTCACTCCTTAAGCTGGCTCGACCCCCTTGGGTAAACCGGAACAAGGGTCGAGAGGCCAAAGCCGGAGAAACGATCAGGAGAAACTCAACGAGAAGAAAAAGGGGAGGGAATGCCTTTGACATCCAAGATCCGGTCCACCGCGTCGCCAATCACCCGATTGGGGGTGGAGGCGCCGGCGGTAATCCCCAGGATCACCTTCCCTTCCGGCAGCCAGCCCTCGGTCAGGATCGGTTGCGACTGGCCGATCGGCTTATGCCGAATCACCTGGGCGGAAACAATGCCGCTCGCCTCATCGATGTGGTAAGCGGGAGCGTACTGCGCGGCGATCTCGCAGAGATGGTTCGTGTTGCTGGAGTTAAACCCCCCGATGATGATCACCAGATCCACCGGCTGTTTGACCAACTCGAGGATCGCGTCCTGCCGGTCCTGGGTGGCCGAGCAGATCGTATCAAAGTTTCGGAAATGATCGTTGAGACTGGGAAGTCCGTATCGGTCGATCATCGCGCCTTTCAGCATCTCGGCGATCCCCAGGGATTCGCTGGAAAGCATCGTCGTTTGATTGGCCACCCCCACCCGCTCAAGATCACGGTCCGGATCAAAACTGGAAGAACACTTTCGAGCAAAGTGGCCTAAAAACTCCTGGGCGTTGTGGTCCCTTAAACGAATGTAGTCGCACACCCGCTGGGCCTCCGGCTTGTCCCAGACCACGAGGTACTTCCCCTCCGGGAACTGAGCGACCCGAGAGATCGTGGCCCGGGTTTCCTCATGCCTGAAATTGCCATGGATCACCGCGGTAAATCCGGACGGGGCGTACCGCTCCACCCGCTTCCAAACCTGAATCACGGAGCCGCAGGTGGCGTCGACTAAGACGGATCCCTTGGCCTTTAACAGTTCCATCTCCCCGACGCGGGCTCCAAAGGCCGCGATGATGACCACATCTTGAGACGTGAGATCCTCGATCCGTCGGTCTTGAGGACCGGGCCCGTTTAAGAAGCCAATCCCCATCTCCCGAAGGCACTGATTCACGCGGGGGTTATGGATCAACTCCGTGGTCAAGAAGATCGAGCGGTTGGGGAAACGTTTCCGGGTCTCGTAGGCATAATCCACAGCTCGCTCGACCCCGTAGCAAAAGCCGAACTCCTTGGCGAGCCGAATGGTGAGATCCCCCACCTCCCAGGTGTTGCCGCGGGCTCGGATTTCCTCCACCAGCTCGCTTCGGTAGTCGTGGGCCAAATCCTCCCGCACCTGGTCTTTGAGGCCAAAACCCCGCCGGAAGATGGGTACTACCTCTTGGGTCTTCATGGTAGTTTCATTGTAAAGCTTGAGGATCGAAAAATCAACCCCGCCCGGCAGATTCGTTTACTGGTAATGAAGCTCGAGGGTGTGGGTGCCGTCGGTCAGGAGCACCCGATCCTCGGTGATCCGACTCACCCGGTAACCTTGGATCTCATCCCCCACCTGGACGACCCGCCCATTGATCACAGCCATCGGTTGGATGGGATCTGAGAGCCAAGATGAAGCAGTTTCCAGAGATCAACTGGTCTGAGGTCGCGCGCCAGGCGATTCTTCAGAAGACGCGCCACTTCGATCAGTTAAACCAGATCCTTTCGAAAAGCACCCTCACGGAGCAGGATGCTATAGAGATCGGCCGCCAAATCAAGCATCGCGTCTGGAAGCGGCATCAGCATCGCTAGTGGAATTCGTCGTCGACGCCAATGTCCTGGTTGCCGGATTCCTCCGTGCGGCTGTGACTCGTGATCTGCTGCTGGACGAACGGCTGACCCTGTGGACTCCGGAATAGGCCCTTCTCAAAGAACAGGATCGCGTCGTCGTGTATGCCACCCAGGAAGTGCCCGACCGAATCTAACGCCCCCTCTTTAAAGACAAGATGGCTTCCCCCCATGTTTCGATTTGGTTGCGCCCCCAGAAATCGCGAAGCGATTTCGGGGACTTGAGTCCCGGAAATGCTCCGCATTTCACGGGGCGAAGCGAAACAAATCGTGGGGGGGGGTCGCAATGACGTTGTCACAGAATTTGCCGCGCTATTAAGTGGAAGGACTGGCTGTTTGGAATCCTATTGACCATGGTCCATAGTTGCGCTGATATGGTGGATTATGATCCAGAGGATTCTGCGGCTCCCTGAGAAACACAGTTTCTTCCTGTTCGGCGCAAGAGGGACAGGAAAAACCTCTCTTCTGCGCGCCCTTTTCAAAGAAGAGGACATGCTCTTCGTCGACCTCCTGAACCTCGAACAGGAAACTCAATTCCTGTGGGATCCGGAACGGTTGGGGCGGCAGGTGGATGAACTCCCCCAACACTGCAAACGGGTGGTGCTTGATGAAATCCAAAAGGTCCCCCGCCTTCTGGATGTGGTGCACAGAAAACTCGAAGAGCGCAAACGCAAAGGGCTCCCCCTCCAATTCATCATGACAGGCTCAAGCGCCCGGAAACTGAAAAGGGGCGCCAGCAACCTGCTGGCGGGACGGGCCTTTGTCTTCCACCTGTTTCCCCTGACTTGTACCGAACTGGGCAGCCGGTTTCATCTCCAGGCGGCCCTTGAATATGGAACCCTACCGGAAGCCTGGTGCCTCCAGGAGAAAGACCTAAAAACCCGGTATCTGGAAGCCTACAGCCGGATCTACCTCAAGGAAGAGGTCTGGAACGAACAGATCGTCCGGAAGCTGGAACCGTTTGGAAGCTTCCTGGAAGTCGCCGCGCAGATGAACGGCGAGATCGTCAACTATGCCAAAATCGCACGCGATGTCGACGTGGACACAAAAACGGTCCAGTCTTATTTCCAAATCCTCGAAGACACGCTCCTGGGATTTTCGGTTCCGGCCTGTCACCGGCCTTTGAGGAAACGTCAGCTGACCAACCCAAAATTTTATTTCTTTGATACCGGCGTCAAGCGGGCGCTGGACCGCACGTTAACGGTCCCGCTGCTTCCGCAAACCTCCGCCTTCGGAAATGCCTTCGAGCACTTTGTCTTCCTGGAGCTGGCGCGCCGGAGCGAATACCTCAACAAAAACTTCCGCTTCTTCTACCTCAAAACGCATGACGGCGCCGAGATTGACCTCGTGATAGAGCGCCCGGGAGAACCCGTGGCCCTTGTTGAAATCAAATCCGCAACACGCGTCGATCCCAAAGATGCCAAACACCTGGAAACCTTCTCCCGGGAACTGGGGGACGCTCAGGCCTACCTGCTGTCCCTTGCCCCCACACCTGAAAAAATCAAGCGTGTCAGAGCCCTTCCGTGGCAGGATGGCATTGAGGCCATTTTAACCGCATAAGCCACTGGGGGAGTCGTTGGTCTGGCGATTTTGACAGAAGGGAGCGGATCGTTCCCAACAGCTCTTCCGGACTAAAGGGCTTGCGGATGGCGGCATCGGCACCGGCCTCCAGAACTTGTCAGCGTCTCCTATTGGAGATTTGGGCTGGAGCGGGAGATGGCGAATGTCTAGGTCTGACCCTTACTTGTGCGGGGCCCATGCGGTATAATGGGCTTTGCCCATGAAGACCCAACTGTTGCGCTCCCTTCTTTCCAAGCCGGCCCCCCTCGTGCTGGCCGGGGCCCACGACGCCTTGAGCGCCAAGCTCGTGGAAACCCAGGGCTTTGACGCGGTGTGGGTCTCGAGCTTTGGTCTCTCCGCTTCTTTTAAATCGATGCCGGACGCGAATGTCCTCACCATGACGGAATCCCTGGAACTGGCCAAGAACATCAATGCGGCCGTTAAGATCCCAGTCATCGCCGACTGCGACAACGGCTACGGAAACGCGATCAACGTGATCCGGACCGCCCAAGAGTTCTCTTTAGCCGGCATTGCCGGCATCTCGATCGAAGACTCCACGTTCCCCAAGCGCTGTTCCCTTTACCCGGGCCGCCACGATCTGATCTCGACGGAAGAGATGGTGGGGCGGCTCCGGGCGGCCAAGTCGGACGTCACCGACCCCGACTTCTTCCTCATCGCCCGAACCGAATCGCTGATTGCGGGCTTAGGACTCGAGGAGGCCTTAAAGCGAGCCGCGGCCTACGCGCAAGCCGGCGCGGACGCCCTCCTCATCCACTCCAAGGCCAAGTCTCCGCAGGAAGTCCTCCAATTCACGGAAAGATGGAAGGGGTCGATCCCTCTGGTGGTCGTCCCAACGATGTTCCCAACGGCCAGTGTCGAGGACCTCCATAAGGCCGGTTTCAAGATGGTCATCTTCGCCAATCAGGCGCTGCGGGCCGCCGTGGCGGCCATGCGGGAGCAGCTTAAGATCCTCCGCAAAGAAGGCCGAGCCGAGGTGCTCGACGGCGCCATCGCTCCCTTAGAAGAGGTGTACGACCTCGTGGGGGTCCACCAGCTTCAAAGTCAAGAGGAGGCGTTTTTACCGACCTCCCAGGAACCGGTCACCGCTGTCATTCTAGCGGCCGGCTTTGAGCAGCAGCTGCTCCCCTTGATTGAGGATCGCCCCAAGACGATGCTGGAGATCAAGGGCCGTTCCATTCTGGAACGGAGTTTATCTCTCTTGCGGTCCGTCGGGATCACCCACATCGCGGTGGTTCGCGGGTACCGAGCCGAGGCGATCCATTTACCCGAAGTCCGTTTCTTCGAGAATCCCCAATACGACGCTACCGGAATCGCTGCTTCGCTTTTTGCCGCTGAACCGGTGCTCAACGGACGGGTCTTGGTCCTGTACGGCGATATCCTGTTCGATCGGACGGTCCTGGAGCGGCTGTTGGCCTCGGAGCCGGCTGGGCCGGCCTCGAAGGCCGACGTCAGTCTAGCCGTCGATCGGGCCTGGTACGACCTTTACCGAACCGAGGGTCGATCCCCCGAAGGAGCGGAACTCGTGGTCTTAAAGGAACCGCCGGTTCAGAGCCACCGATTCCTCCCCTCGGAGGAGCCGCTGACCGTCTCCCAGATCGGCCAAAAAATCGATAAGTCTCTGGCCACCGGAGAATTCATCGGGATGGGGCTCTTTTCGGCCCAGGGGATCCAGCGGCTGAAAGAGGTCTACCGGGCCGGCACGCAAGAGCCCGCCGATCGCCCGTACCACGAAGCGTCCAACTTCCTACAAGCCTCTCTCACCGATCTTCTCCAAGAGATGATCGATCGGGGATACCCGGTCAAGGCGGTGGAAATCTACAAAGGGTGGCTGGAGATCGATACCTTCGAAGATTACCGCCGCGCCTGGGCAAAGCTGTAAAGGGGTCGAGTACACCTGACGGCAAATCCTCAGCGGGTTTTCTCGTCGGTGAAGACCGCTGAGAACTCATCGCCGTGTGTACTAGCCAACCACCTGTTTAGAGGCGGCCCACCGCCAGCCCCGCCGTATCCGAATCCCGGCATCGATCCCGCGCCGGATGGCCTGCCGTAGGCTGTAAAGGGATCTCAAGTCGACTAAGGCACCTTTCGCGTCCTTTACTCGCCGCTTAATCTTCGCAAGCGGTCCAAGAAAAATTCCTCATCCCAAATCTGAAGGGTTGCCTGTTCACGTTGCTTGAGGAAACGGGCTGCGTCCTCCCGAACGGATTTCCAATGAATCGAACGGATCTTCTTTTCCATCTGTTCTTGATACCAAGTCATGTCGAGCGTGAGCTTCTGCCCCCGCCAAGGGCCAAGCTGTTCACAGGCGGCAGCCAACAGGGGAAAGTTGATCGGGGTCCTTCGGGTCGCGTACCAAACAAAGTCATACCAGTCCCTTCCTTTGACGTATTCGCGGCATAACAAGGCATGGCTTTTGCCGGCAAAGAGACTCGGCAGGCCTTGCACGGTCACGGAAAAAGGAAAAGGGAAATCAAGGAATTTAGTCTCGAACTCGCTTCCTTGAGGAGGGTAAGAGTCCACTTCAAGCTTCAGCCGGATGGCTCGGGAGGCCGGCGTCCACTCCATGTGTCGAAAAGTCAGGACCTTTCCAATGGAGTCATCTTTCAGAAAGGCCTTCTTTACCGCATCGGTGACCTTAGAACGATCCTGTACCACAAGACGATAACCGTAGGCTTCAAACTCAAGAGCCAAATTCTTCAGATAAGGCTCGAGACGGAAATGGCGGTCCTGCCTCTGCAATACGAAATCGATGTCCTCTGAGAACCGGTTCAGACTGTAGAGGATACGAAGGCAGGTACCTCCTTGGAAGGCGGCACCCTTAAAAAAGCCTGCCCGCGACAGGGCCGCCAAGGCGACATCCTGGGTGATCTCCCGCAGGGCAAATTCTTCCTCCTGCTGCGTTTGACAGCGGTAGGATTCAAGCCTTTCCTGAATGATCTTGACGCTCAAGGCCCAAGCCCTTTCTGAACGCCTCGGATAAAACGCCTCACCCGGGTGCTGGGATAAACCTTAAGCAGTGAGTTCCACACGGCAGGTTCTACGCTCCTCAACGACTCTTCATCGATGCGCAGACTCTCCAGGACCGGTTTGAAGTGGATCCAATCCTTTCGGTTCGCATAGACATAATCCGCCAGGGCTCTCCACGGGCTCGCCATGAAGTAAACCCCTCCGGAGTCGGTGAGTCTTTCCACTCCGAAATAGAAACCAGTGACAGGAACATGCTGGTACTTGAAAAGACCCAGAGGGGTCTGAAACGCTCTCGACCGCTTCGCACACGCACAGGTCTCTATATACACCCCCTCAGGGATCCAACCGTGATGGGACAAAGCGGATTCAAAGCTCACATAGGAGGGTCCGTAGATCCTCTCAGCCAGATGATGAAGGTTGACCCCGTGTCGCCTGTAGAGGGCTCCCACAAGATAGACTCCCCTTCGAAGGCGCACCAAGTCAGCCCGAGCCAGTGCCCGCTTGACCAGACCGTATCGGCTGCCTGCTCTACCGGAGAGGAGCACGCTCAAGTCGGCGTCCGTGAGCAGATCGGAGGGTAGTTTCTCCCGGATGATCTCCATGAATCTTTCCATAATTTTGTATGAAACTGTCTAAATATGACAGTTTCTATACATAATAATACAATGGTTTCCGATTCAATTCAAGTGGAATGTAGCGGGGTCGGGCAGGCCTGGCACCTTAGAGCCGACGGCGTTCTTTCCAGAGATAACGAAGCCAGAACAGATGAGATCCGATGGCCATCGCCATGAGGAATGGAACCCGCCAGTCCAGTAATAAAACGGCAGCCACGAGAAGTGAAAAATTCTCATGGGTAACATTGGCCCGAATCCACGACTTGAGCCGAGAATCGGAGGGAACCGTTTTCCCCCTTGAGGGATCCCCATAAATCGCCGGCCCGAATCCTCGGACCTTGGCCCACAAGGCTACCCCAAAATCCATCACCATTCCGAAAGAAGCCACTGCCCCCAAAGGGACGACCCAGGGGGGAGCTCCCGTTCTCCTTAACCCTAGGGCCAGTGCCCAGGGAAATGCCCCCTGAATAACGGTGTCTACGATGACATCGAACCAACCACCCCATCGGGAGCTTAACCCTTTGAACCGGGCCACCTCCCCATCCCAGTTGTCGATGAGATAAAAGATCTGAAACAAGAGGGCGCCCCACAACCGGCCTCGGTAATCACCCTGGGCCACCGCAAAACAGAAGGCCAACCCGCACAGGAGACTTAAGAAGGTCCATTGGTTGGGGGTGAGCGGCAACGCCAAGACCCACGGGAGAAACCCCTTCGCCAGGCGACGGTTGAGACACAAGGGAGCCACCCACTGGGAGAGGATCTCCTCCTCGGCCCGTCGTAAATCCTCCGGGGTGTCGATCTCTATCCAGGCGAGTCCGTCCATCTTCTCGAAACCGACCGGAACCTGACGAAACAGCTCCGGATAGACCTGCTCGTGCTCGATCTGGGTCACCCCTTGGCGCACCTTATCTTCGAGGAGAGTTTGAAGGAGTTTTGCCCCCTCTCTGGAGAGCTTGAGATACCCGACCGACTCCCCAAAAACGGTCATGCTTCTCTTGAGCTGTTCCGAGGGCCGCTTGGTGATGTGGGTGACCCGACCGGACTCTCCGAGAACGATCTGCTCCTCACTGGTATCCTTCGCCGTGGAATCGACCAAGAGGCTGTTACGAAAGCGAGAACGAACGAGCCGCTCCAGGCCTGCCAAAGGACAGAGAACGTCGGCGTCCATGATGAGGAGGTCCTCGTCGAACGTCCCCCTCGCCGTCCAGAGAGAGAGGATCGCCCCCTCTCGGTAACGGGGATTCTCAATCAACTCCAAACGGAGCGACCCCGCCTGGGCCTTGGCCTCGGCGATCACCTCCTCTTTTCGGTAGCCCACCACCAACACAACGTGGTGAATTCCAACCGCTCGGAGAGAATCGAAAAGGATTCGAAGGAGAGAGCGCCCCTGAAGGGTTAAAAGGCACTTGGGGGCCGACCCAGGGCCCATTCGCTTGCCCACGCCGGCCGCTAACAGGATGGCTTTCACCCCGCCCCTCCTTGGGGCTGCTCCGCCGAAGGCGGAGCAATCGCCAATCGAAGATTGGCGCTCTGCGCTCTGTTCCAGAGCGCAGAGCGGCCAAGGAGGGGCGGGGTCATTTCGTGGGGAACCTTAAACGAACGGGGGTCAAACGAAGCTGGCCGTCGGAAAATTTCACCTGGTACGCCGTCGCACAGACCCCGGGCTGGTTCAAGCAACGGCCAGTTTCTAAATCAAAAAGCCAGCCGTGGAGGGGACAACGAACCGCCACGGTGTCAGACACCGTTTCAAGGTGACCACGGGAGAGCGGCCCGCCCCGGTGCGGGCATCGATTGGCAATGGCGTAGTGACGGCCTTCTACGTTGAAGAGGGCGACCTCTTGGCCATCCACCGTCACCACACGGGCCTGCGCAGAATTCGTCTGCATCAAGGAGGGCCACTTCCCCTAAACCCGGGCCTCCACCTCCCGAATAAAGGTGGGGTTACCCGGAACATATCCCCAGCGGCGCACGATCTCCAACGGGTCCTCCTGCCGCCAAGCCTGGTATTTGAGCAGCAGATCCAATCCGTCGCAGGTCCGCTCCAGATCGGTCTCCATTCCAGGGAAATCGGGCCAACCCTTTTCGTTTTTGTGGGTGACGATCCACTCCATCGCTTTCTCGATGGCCGGCCGACACCGTCCCTCCGCCCTCAAGCTTCGGGAAATCAAAAGGGTCGATCGGGTGCAGTCCATGGTGTGATCGACGTTCTTTTGATCCCAGGAGCCGTCGGAATCCTGATGGTTCAAGATCCAACTCAGCGCCTTCTCCGCCGAAGGCCGAACCGGCAGGCCCTCGGGCAAAAAGAGGGAGGCGATCACCGCATCCTGCCCCAAATGGGCCGTGGTCTCCACCCCGGAGGGATGGAAAACCGGGTCGTACCATCCGCCATCCGCCGACTGGCCGTCCAAGATGAATCGAACTCCCTTGCGCCAAGCCGAACGGACCGCCTCCTTCATCTCAAGCGTTCCTAAGGCCAGCACGACGTTAAAGAAGCTGACCGGGTGCGAGGTCGTGTCCAAATCTCCCCATTCGCTGTCCACCCATCGACCGTCCCCTTTCTGCGCATGAAGAAAATAACGGATCGCCTTCCAGACCACCTGTTCGATTTGGGGATCCTTGAAGACGGCATTCGCCCGAATCAGCATGAGGCCGCAGAAGGCCGAGACCCAGGCGGCCGACTCTGCCTCGCTTGATTCCCTTCCCCAGCCGCCGTCGGCATGCTGCGCGTCACCCAACGCCTGATACTCCGAGATCGATCCGGCCGCCTTCCCCATATGGAGGATGACCCTCATCGCATGGGCCACGAGCTCCATGTCTTGGGGCCCAGCCGTTAAACTCCACCGATCGTGAACCTCGGTCAGAAACCCAACCTCCGATTCGATGAGACCGGCTACCTTCTCAAGCTCCATCCTTCCCTCCTTTACGTTTTTGGCTGCGCCAGCGGCCTGTCCGGGAAAGTGCCGCGCGGAGCCGCGGCCTTCCCTTAGGCTAACCCTTTACCTGTAACACCAACCGACCCAGCCCATCAGCGAGTGATTGGTTTGCCGCTCGAATCAGACCCAGAAATCGCTTTAACCGTTCTCTTCCAGATCGCGTGAACATCAAGCGAATCCCATGGCCTCTGGAGAAGATCGGCAAGCCCATCTCCATAGGATCCAAGATGGCGCGGAACCCGATCCAAGGGACCTGAGCTTTTGAAGCAGCCGATGCGACGGCCGTCGTCTCCAAATCCACAGCAATCGCCCCAAACCGAAATCCTACCTCCTCCTTCGCAGGAGGCTCTCTGAGGAGCGACGGCACCGTGACGAATCGCCCGATGGAAACGGATCGACCCATCTCAGGCAATGGTCGGGAAGGCTTCCACGAATCTCCCGTAGAGGCGTCAATCACTTCGGAAGCCATCACCCAATTTCCTACCTGGAAGCCGGGCTGCAAACCACCCGCAAAACCGGTGGAGATCACCCACCGATACACCCTCCGAGCCAATCGCTCTTGAACCAGATGAAAGGCACGTCCACCATCCATCCCGGTTAACAGAACCTCAACCTCTCCATTCACTCCGTGGCAGAAAGGTTCCACCTCCTGGCGAACCGCTGCTACCACCAGGATGGGGAGTACCGCCTCGGTCACTGGGTATATCCGTTTTCCCTAAACCAACTCACCGCTTTGGCCAGAGCCTCTTCGACGGAATGCTGAGGCAGCCCCAACTCCCGGACCGCCTTCCTGGAATCGAAGAACATCTTCTTCCCCGCCATCCGGACCCCTTCCCAAGGAACACGGGGTGGCCGTCTCGTCACGGCGCTTACTCCGGTGCTGATCAGGCCTAAGCCTAAGGCGAAAACCCTCGGGAGGCGCAAAGTGGGCGCCGGACGTTTGCTCACCTTGGCCAAGGTCTCCAAGATCTCCTTCAAGGTCAGATTCTGGCACCCTAAGATGTACCGCTCACCGATCCGACCCCTCTCCATCGCCAAGAGGTGCCCTTCCGCCACATCCTCGACGTCGATCAAGTTCAAGCCGGTGTCCACGTAGGCCGGCATCCGCCCGTTTAAGAAATCGACGATCATCTGTCCCGTCGCGGTGGGCTTCACATCGTGGGACCCCACCGGGGTGGAGGGATTCACCATGACCACCGGGAACCCCTGTTGGAATGCCGTCAGGACCTCCGCTTCTGCCAGAAACTTGGACCTCTTGTAATGGCCAATCATCTCTTCAAAGGTCACCGGTGTTTCCTCATTCCCAGGGCGGCCGTCGGAGGGAATCCCTAAGGCACCCACCGTGGAGGTGTACACCATCCGTCGGATCCCGAGCTCTCGAGCGACCTCCAACAGGGCGCGGGTCCCTTGAACGTTGGTTCGATAGAGCCCCGAAGGGTCGGCCGACCACAACCGATAATCGGCCGCCACATGGTAAAGGGTAGAGCAGCCTTTCAGCGCCCGACGAAGGGAATCCGGATCGGCGAGGTCTCCGAAGCATCTTTCCACCTCAAGACCCTGAAGGTTCCTTAAAGGGCTTGTCGTCCGCAACAGAACCCGCACCCGAACCCCTCGCCCAAGGAGCTTTCGGACGACGTGACTTCCCACAAACCCGGAGGCCCCGGTCACCAACGTCACCCCGTTGTCCATCGATCCAACCTCTTAAAGAACCCCATCCGAAGGAGAGAAAAAACGTTGAGCATCCAATAGACCGTGGCCCCCAGAATCCCTCCCCAAAGAAGCCAACCCATCTGGCCCACAAAAGCCGATCCCAAAACCACCAGGGAAAAATCTCCTCTTAATACCGTGCGAACCTTCCCCCAGAAACCGGCCATGGCCTCGTTGATCGGCGGATCCGGATGAAGGAGGGCCGATCTTCCCCGCTGCCGAACCTGCTCCATCACAAAGGTCAAATACGTGAGGAAAACCGAGAGGGCGGCCCAAGTTCCCAAGCGGGTCCAACCCGGATGGGGATCGGCTCGAAAGATCCCCATCCCTAACGACCAAAAGAACCCCATATGGATGAAGCAATCGGTGACCAGATCCAGCCAGCTGCCAAAGCCGCTCGTCGCGTTCGTCAGGCGGGCCAATTCCCCATCGCAGTTGTCCAACACGTAAGCGACCTGAAACCAAACGGCTCCCCAAATCCAGGAAGAGGGTTTGCCTGTCCAAAAGTTCCAGATCGCCAAGGCGCCGGCGAGAAAGGAGAGAAACGTCACCCGATTCGGGGTGAGCGGCAGCGCGGTCAGCCAAGGGGTGATCCGCTGCGAAATCAGACGATTGATCGGAACCTGCATGGGAGAAAAATCTGCAACCTTGAACGTCAGGCCTCCGGTACCGGGAGAGCCTCCTTGAGCGCTTTCAAGAAACCTTTCAAGTCCGACTGATTGAGCGACCCCATGTGGGCCACCCGAAAGATCTTGCCCTTTAATTCACTTTGCCCCGCGTAGATCACGAACCCGGCTTTTTTAAGCCGGTCGTGGAGCTGCTGGTAGCTCGCCCCCTTCGGCACCCACAACGCCGTTAACACGTTTGAAAGAAGTTTCTCCTCGATCAGGAATTTTAAACCCAACTTCTTGAATCCCTCTCGCAGGAACGCCGCCCGCTGTCGGTAGCGGGCCATCCGCATCCTTAACCCCTCCTTGGCCAACTCATCCAACGCGGCGTTGAACGCTAAGATCAAGGGAACCGCCGGGGTAAAGGGGGGGTCTCCTGTTTCTTGGGAGGTCAAAGCAGTCGCCAAATCCAGGTAGAGGGAACGGGGTTTCAGTTTAACGATCCGAGCCGATTCCTCCTGGGAACAGAGGACAAAGGAAAGCCCCGGCACGCTGTGAAGGCACTTGCCCGCGGACCCAACGCAAAGCCCGACGTTGGACTTAAAGAAATCCAACCTTTCCGCGCCGAGGCTGCTGATCGCATCCACGAGAAACCGTCGATGGTGCTTCTTCGTCAACGCCCCTACCGCCTCCGCGGGGTTGAGGAGCCCGGTGGAGGTCTCGTGGTGCACGAGGGCGACCGTTCCGATCTGTTTATCTCGCTTCAAGGCCGCGTCGATCCGAAGCAAATCGGGCGGATCGGTTAAGGGGTAGCGGAGCTCCACCATCGGCAACTGATGGAGCCGCGCCAACTGCGCCAACCGGGAGCCGTAGACCCCGTTGTTGATGACCAAGAGCTTCTTGCCCGGTTCGAGACAAACCAGGGTCGCCGCTTCCAAGGCCGCGGTTCCCGAACCGCTGAAGAATGCCGGGGTGTAACGCCCACCGACTCCTAAGGCGTGGATCAGCTTCGCCCGAATGGTTTGAAGGAGCTCCGCAAACTCCGGTTCCCGATGACAAAGGTCCGACTCCAGCATCGCCGACTTGACGTGCGTGGTCGTATTGACCGGCCCCGGACAGAACAGGAGATATCGCTTCATGAGTGAGCTTTGATGGGGTCTCGCCCCTTTAGACTTTCCATAAACCTTTGTGTGATCTCCTCCGGAGAATGCCGAACGCGCGGCGGAGCCTCCCCCGCCTGCGACCGGCATTTCGCCAACAGAAAAGAAGGGCCCGGTCGACTGCGCAGGAGGCGCCATTCCTCCTCAAGGCTTTTGACCTCTTCCACCCGACGAGCCACCGGGTAGCCGGCCGCCTCGGCGAACCGACTTAAGTCGATCCGATCGGAGTAAGTCGGCTGATGGCCGGTAGAGGCAAAGGCCTCGTTGTCCAGCACCAGGTGAATCAAATTCTTGGGTTTCCAACAGCCCATCATCGGCAGAATCCCGAGGCCCATGAGCAGCGCCCCGTCCCCATCGAAAACCACGACGGTCTTATCCTTTCGAGACAACGCAATTCCCAAACCAATCGCCGGGGCCACCCCCATGGAGCCGATCATGTAGAAGTTGGCGGGCCGATCTTTGACCGCCTGCATCTCGCGACAGGTGTGGCCGGTCGTGCAGATCACCAATTCATCGGTCAGCTCCCGAGCAACAACTTCGATCGCTTCCTGAGCCGTCACCTAGAGCACCCCAGGCCGAATGAACACCGCCGCCGGAACCTGGTCCTTTCCCATCCGTTGGCTGGCTTGGCCCAAGGCCTCACCCAATCGATCCCGATCGGGGACCCAGACCGGGATCCCGATCTCCTTTAAAAGGGCTTCTCCATGCCGGCCGATCACCTCATGCTCGGGGGCGTCCTTGCCTTCGTATCCCCTGAAACCGACGATCATAAGAAGCGGAATCTTGTAGATCAGGTTCAGGCTCGTCAAGACGTTGAGACCGTAGCCGATCCCGGAATTCTGCATGAGCACCGCCGGCCAGCGTCCAGCGAGATACGCCCCTGAGGCGAGCCCCAAGGCCAAATCCTCTCGGACCGCCGGAACGTATCCCACCGGATCTTGGGACAATTCCTCAATCAAAGAGGCCAACAGGGTATCGGCCACTCCGGTAAAGAAATCGAAGCGATGCTCCTTAAGCGTTTCTAAACAGGTCATTCCGAAGCGCCCGCATCATGTTGGGAATCGAACCGGTCGCATCCAGGACCGCGGTTGGCTCGTACCCGCAGTGGACCATGCAGTCGGCGCAGCGGGGATCCCGACCGGTGCCGTACCGGTCCCACGGAGTCTCCTCGATCAACTCCCGGTAACTCTTGGCGTAGCCGTCGCTCATCAGGTAACAGGGCTTCTGCCATCCAAAGATGTTCCGGGTCGGGTTTCCCCAGGCGGTGCATTGATAATCCCGCTCGCCTCTTAAGAACTCCAAGAAGAAGGAGGAATGGTTAAATTGCCAGCGGGGATCGGCGTGGTCCAAGATCTTCCGAAACAGCTCCTGGGTTTGTCGCCGCTGAAGGAAATGCTCCTGGTCCGGAGCCTTTTCGTAGGGGTAACCCGGGGAAATCATCATCCCATCGACCCCCAAGTCGGTTAAGAAATCAAACATCCGTCGGAACTCCTCCGGATCCGCCCCCAGGAAGATCGTGGTGTTGGTGGAAACCCGAAACCCGGCTTGCTTCGCGGCCTTAATTCCTTCCACCGCCATCTCAAAGACGCCCTCGCGGCAGACCGACTTATCGTGGGTCTCCTTCAACCCGTCCAGATGGATGCTGAAGCTGAGGTAAGGAGAAGGTTCAAACTCCTTCAGCCTCTTCGTGAGAAGAATGGCGTTGGTGCACAGATAGACGAACCGCTTGCGCTCCACCAGCCGCCGGGCAATCTCCCCCATCTCCGGATGGATGAGCGGCTCTCCCCCAGCAATGGAAACCACCGGGGCGCCGCATTCGAGCGCCGCCTCCTCGCATTCCTGCGCGGAGAGCCGTTTCTTTAAGATCTCCTCGGGATACTGGATCTTCCCGCAGCCGGCACAGGCGAGGTTGCACCGAAACAGCGGCTCCAACATGAGGACCAGGGAAAACCGCTTGGTCCTCTTCAACCTCTGCTTGACCACGTAACCGGCCACCGCCAGGCCCTGCCGCAGCGAAATCGCCATGGTAGTTTTTTAAGCTCCTTTACCTTTTAAGAAGACCCAAGCCTCTCCGAGGGCCAACAAAGGAAAGGTGGTCCGATAGAGGTGGTAGCGAAGATAGAACACGCGGGGAAATCCGGTTCCCGTGAACGGTTCCTCCGGCCAGTTCCCATCCGAATTCTGCGTTTCCACCAAAAATTTTATTCCTCTTTGGAAGCCCGGTTCCGCGACCAGCCCAAGGCTCATCAAGGCCATCAAGGCCCAGGCGGTCTGAGAAGCGGTGGAGATCCCCTGGCCTTTTACACTGGGGTCGTCGTAGGACCGACAGCTCTCCCCCCACCCGCCATCCGGATTCTGCCGACTCAACAGCCAGCGGCCAGCCCGCTGGTAGTTCAAGCTTCCCATCGGCTCACCGGAGGCCTTCAACCCTCGCAAGGCCAGCCACGTTCCGTATAGGTAGCCGACGCCCCACCGGCCAAACCAGGTGCCGTCCGACTCTTGGGCGCCGTTCAGATAGGCCACCGCCCGGCGGACCGAAGGGTGATGACGGGGAAGGCCGACCCTTCGACTCGCGCCACGGGCTCCGCCCGTGGGCTCGCTCAGGATTCCGCCCCACGGGCTCTGCCCGTGGGGCTCCACTTCATTCAGGAGTTCCAGGATCCGGCCAGTGATGTCCGGACAGGACGGGTCCAGCATGGCGTTGTGATCGGCAAACGGAAAATGGTTCAAGGGCCAACAGTTATTGTTCTTGTCAAAGGAGGACCAGCCCCCATCTTTATTCTGCATGCTTAAAATCCAATCCAGCCCCCGTTGAAAAGCGCCGTCGGTGTCTGGCTCCCGCCACAATTCTTGGCAGGTGCCTGACACCGCTTTAAACGCCAACAGTACCTGCGCCGTATCGTCCACATCCGGGTAAAAGGGGTTGCGGAATTGAAAGGACCAACCCCCGGGTCGCCCTCCCGGATTCTTCACCACCCAGTCTCCCCACTGCCGGATCTCCTTGGAAAGAAGCCAACTCACCGCCCGTTGAAACGGTTCCCTGGTGTCTGACACCGTTTTGATCTTCCCCAACGCGTAGAGAGCCAGCGCCGTATCCCAAACGGGCGAGAAGCAAGGCTGCACCTTGAGACATTCTCTTTCGGCAAGCTCCAGTCGTTCCATCTCCCGGATCGAGGCCTCCAGCAGTGGATCTCCATCTCGGTAGCCTAACCCCTTCAAGGCGAAGACGGCGTTCAGCATCGCCGGAAAGATCGCCCCTAGCCCATCGGTCTCGATGAGCCGGTCGCTGATCCATCGATCGGCGGTCTGGAGCGCCTTGAACCGGAAAGGTTTCCAAGGAAAACTCTCATGCCCTTTCAGAAGCCGATTCACCATCAGGAAAAAAGTTCGCCAGAAGCTCCCACCCGATTGGAGATTGGTGATCTGGGCTCGCTTGAGCCCCGGATCCCGCCAAAGTTCATCGAGGTTCAACCGTCCATCGCCTGGGGCCGCGGGCGGCCGGGTGGCGTAGACCACGGCCAGCGGGATGAGGATCGTGCGGGACCAGTACGAGATCTCGTAGATATTAAAGGGAAACCACGATGGCAGCAAAATCAATTCCGGGGACAAGGCCGGGACTTGATCCCACGGGTAGCAACCGAAAAGGGCCAAGTACACCTTCTCAAAGCTGTTGATCCGCTCCAGCCCTCCCAGTTCCAGGATGACCTGGCGGGCTTTCTCGAGAATCGGATCCTCGGTGGAGAAGCCGGCTAAACGCAGAGCCGCATACGCCTTCACCGTGGCGTTCAATTCGGGTGGTCCACCCGCGTAAATCGGCCATCCCCCTTCGGCCGATTGCTGTTTCAAGATCGCGCGCACGAGCCGCTCTTCACGAGCCCGATCGACGCGCCCTAAGAAGTGCCAGAACTTAATCGAATCGGACTCGAGCGTCGTGTCGGCCTCCAACTCTCCGACCCAGTATCCCTCGGGAAACTGAAGAGAAAGAAGATAGGAAACCGTTCTTTGAATCGCCCCCTCCACCTCGGCGGTCAAGGGGGGCGCCGTTCGAAAAGAAATCCCGGTCTTAACCCCGCCCCCGCTAACGAGCATACACCCGACTCCGATCGAGCAGCTCCTTGGCCGCCCGAACCATGTGGGAAGGGGTGAGCCCCGCCTCCTCCAGAAGGATCTCTCGTTTGCCGTGCTCAAAGAATCGGTCCGGGATGCCGATCGCTTGGAAGGTAAAACCGTTGACTCCCTTTTCCTGAAGCTGCCGCAGGAGCGACATCCCGAACCCTCCCTGAAGGGCCGCTTCCTCCACCGTTAAGACCGCCCGATGCTCCTTAGCCAGTTCCGAAAACAGCTCCCCATCGAGCGGCTTGGCGAATCGGGCATTCACCACCGTGGTGGAGATCCCCTGTTCCTCCAACCGATCAGCCGCCTCCAGGGCTGGGCAGACCATGCTTCCCAGCGCCAAGAGGGCTACCTCCGACCCTCGCCTCAAGCGCTCCGCCTTCCCCATCTCAAGGGGAGCAGGCTCATCGGAAATCAGTAAGGGGATGTCCGGATGAAAGCGCAACACCCCTCCGCGCGGGTAGCGCAGCGCCACAGGACCGGGGCAACTCAAGGCAAAGGCCAGCATCGCCTCTAACTCCTCCAAATCCTTGGGGGCCATCAACGTCATCCGAGGAAGAGCGCTTAAATACGCTACGTCAAACACCCCATGATGGGTGATCCCGTCCTCTCCCACGAGGCCCGCTCGATCCACGGCGAAGATCACCGGCAGATTCTGAATGCAGACGTCGTGAATCACCTGGTCGTACCCTCGCTGGAGAAAGGTCGAATAAATCGCCACCACCGGCCTCAATCCGCCCCGGGCTAACCCCGCGGCAAAGGCCACGGCATGCTGTTCACACATCCCCACGTCGTAGAAACGATCCGGGACTTCTCTAGCATACTCTACGAGACCCGTTCCGTCCGGCATGGCGGCGGTAATCGCCACGACTTGTGGGTCTTCCTGGGCCAACCGGATCATCCTCTTTCCGAACCGCTGGGTGAAGGTTTCCTCCGACGGCTTCTTCAAAAATTCTCCCGTCACCGGCTCGAAGGGAGTCACCCCGTGGTACTTCCACTGATTCTCCTCGGCCGGCCGATACCCTTTCCCCTTGACGGTGATGAGGTGGAGGATCTTCGGACCCGGAAACTCCTTGATGTGGCGTAACGTCGTAATCAACTGGTCGAGGTGATGCCCATCCACCGGCCCAAAGTAGCGGAATCCCAGCTCCTCAAAGACGATCCCTGGAACCAGGAGATTCTTGAGCGACTCCTCTAGCCTCTTGGCCGCTCGCAGGATCCGAAACCCAAATCGAGGCACCTTGCACATGAACCGTTCCGCCTCTCGCCGAACCCGGTTGTACAGAGGATCGGTGATGATCCGATTAAAGCAGGCGCTCAACGCCCCAACGGACGGAGCGATGGCCATCTGGTTGTCGTTTAGGATCACCAGGAGATTCGACTTCAAATGACCGGCGTGGTTCAACCCTTCCAGGGCCATCCCCTCCGGCAACGATCCGTCCCCAATGATCGCCACCACCTTGTGCTGCTTTCCCTGATGGTCCCTGGCCCGGACCAACCCTAAGGCGGTGGAGATGGAGGTTCCCCCGTGGCCAATGGTAAACAGGTCGTACGGCGATTCCTCCCGATGGGGAAAGCCGCTTATCCCTTTCCACTGGCGTAACGTCCCGAATCGATCTCGGCGCCCGGTCAAAATCTTGTGGGCATAGGCCTGGTAGCCGACGTCCCACACCAGCTGATCCTCGGGCGTGTTAAAAACGTAGTGAAGGGCAACGACCAGCTCCACCGCTCCCAAGGGTCCCCCGAAGTGCCCGCCGGTTTTCGAGACCTTATCGATGATCATCTGCCGGATCTCCTGGACCACAGCGCTCAAAGCGGTTTGAGGAAGCGCCCTTAAATCGTGCGGTGAGTCAATCCTCTCTAACATCCTCGTCTCAAAATAAAATGGGCCAACGCCCGTAACGGCTCGGCCCGAGGTCCTAAGGGGGTAAGATCGGACAAGCTCATCAAGGTCAGATGCTCCGCTTTTTGGGAGACGGCCTTGCGGCCGTAAAGTTTGACCGCTCCATCCCCATCCAACAGATCGTCCACCCACTGAAAGACAAGGCCGATCCGGTCCCCAAACCGGCTCAAACAGCGAAACTGCTGGGAATCGGCCTTCCCCAACAACGCCCCTACCCGGACCGAGGCTCCGAGGAGAGCGCCGGTCTTGCGCGTATGGATGTACTCGAGGGTTTTCGGACGCAGCTTGCCGTTCCCATTTCGGGTCGACAGTACATCGGCGACCTGTCCGCCGATCATGCCCTGAGTCCCAATGGCTCGGGCGATCTCCTGGATCACTTTTAACGTGGTGGTCGGCTCGACCGGCGCGTGGCTCAACAGTTCAAAACCAAACGTCAGAAGGGCATCGCCGGTTAAGACGCCGATCGCTTCTCCAAATCGCTTGTGTGTGGAAGGTTTGCCTCGTCGGAAATCGTCGTCGTCCATGGACGGCAGATCATCGTGCACCAGGGAGTAGGCGTGGATCAGCTCCAACGCGCAGGCCGCCGGCAAGGCCGCCGTCGGTCGACCGCCGACCGCTTCGCAGGCGGCCAACGTCAGGACCGGCCGGATCCTTTTGCCCTGCCCCAGCACGCTGTACCGCATCGCCTGGTGGATCTTCCCCGGATACTCCCGGGAAAGGGGCAAGTAACTGCCCAACGCCCGATTGATCAGGGCTTGACGTTGTCTCAGGTAGGCCTTAAGTTCCATCGCGGTACGGCGTTATTCTACCACCCCTTCCCTCTGCCGCAACTGCTTTTCAAGACCGCTTCGGCGGCGAGGCGGCCGCTTAAGACGGCCGATTCGACGGTGGCCGGTAAACCGGTCTTGGTCCAGTCCCCGGCTAGGAAAAGGTTGGAAAGTCCGGTCTTCGGTCCGGGCCGGTAACGGTCTGTCCCTGGCTGAAGAGAAACGGTCGCTTCCCTTTCCCGGACCACCTGCGCCCTTAGCAGCGTGGCCTGTTTTAGGTGTGGAAAACAGCCTTGAAGATCCTCCTCTGCCATCCGGACCAAGGCCTCGTTGGGTTGGTCCATATAGGAATGGGCGGCGGAGAGGATCAAGGCCACGTAGTTGGCCTTTTGACCCTTTCTGTTGAGGAACGCGGCCTTGTTAAAGAGCCATTGGACCCGAGTCCCGATCAGGCCCACAAACAGGGCGTCGGTAAACGATCGATCGAACCAGAGATTGATCGAGACAATCGGCGAGCTGGTAAACCGACGAAGCGGGTTCAACACCGGATCCCGATCCACCCAGGTCGGAGGGACCATTTTTAAAAGGGAGGCCGGAGGCACCGCAGCGACGATGGCATCGGCCGTCCGCTCCTCTCCATCCGGGAAACGGACGCTGGAGACCCGGGAATCGTCGATCGCCAACTCAGACACCGGTCGATTGAGAAGCGCCGTTCCCCCCTGCTCTTCGATCGTCCGTTGAGCTTGGGGCGCATAAAGATCGGAAAGCCCTACCGAAGCGAGGCCCAGTCGAGCCTCGGCCCAAGGCGCCAAAAGAACCGTTCGCAAGACCGACACCAATCCTAAGGCCGAGGCTCGGGAAGGTTCCTCGTTTAAGGTAGCGATGGCCAGTGGATTCCAAAAGAGCCGGCGGACCCGCTCCGACTGTCCCAGACGAGTCAGCCATTCCTCGACGGTCTCATGATCCAACGCCTCCTCGATCGCCGTGGTGCCAGGCACCCTCCTGGTGCCTGGCACCACCGTATCTGCCACTGCACGCAAGACCCTCCGAAATCGAAGCTTATCCTTAAACGTCAGGCCGGACATCCGAATCAATCCCAACAGAAGATGCCAGGGGGCCGAAACCTTAGGGCAATCCAAGGTGAAGCGTCGACCGCCCGCCTCCACAAAATCGACCTTTAACCGATCCTGGAAAACGAGGTGCTGCTCGGTGCCTAGCCGTTTGAGAAACGCCAGGGTCTGGCGATAGCCGGCTAAGAAGAGGTGCTGCCCGTTATCGACGATTTCCCCGCCGTTGGGATCAACAAAGGAGCGGGCCCGACCCCCCAGGCTGTTCTTGGCTTCTACGACCGTGACTCGGATTCCGCGATCGATGAGGCGGATGGCGGTGGAAAGGCCGGCGAATCCGCCGCCGATCACGATCACGTGCGGGGTCATGTCAGAAGGCAACGACCAGCGATTCGAAGCTGTTTAAAACGAGGAACCGAAATCCGATGGGAGAAGACCCCGTACCCACTCTTTTCGATCTGACGGAGCAATTCGGCGTAGATCCCTCCCATGATCCGAGCGGATTTGAGTTTCCTGGCTTCCCCGTTCTCATGAAGCGCCTCCTCGGCCTGTTGGAAGAATTCCCTGGCCCGCTCACACTGGAAGGCCATGAGCCTCTTGAACGATTCGGTTAGCCGCCCTTGGGCCAGATCGGACTCGGTGATCCCAAAGCGGTCCATTTCCTCCCGGGGAAGGTAGATCCGGCCGCGCAGAAAATCGGTTCTCAAATCCCGCAGGATATTGGTGAGCTGCAGGGCGATCCCCAGATTCCGGGCGTAACGATCGGCCGCTGGATGTCGGCAGCCGAACACCCGAACCGAGATCAAACCGACCGCCGAGGCGACATGCTCGCAGTAAACTTGAAGTTCTTGAAAGGTGGCGTATCGTCGGCGGGTTAAATCCATCTCCATCCCAGCAATCAGATCCTCGAACGGTTTCAGCGGAACCTGGTACCGCTTTAAAAGGGGCTTAAGCGCCACGGTAATCGGGTGGGTGGCAAACCCCGCCGCGCAAGCCGCCAGCTCCCTACGCCAGCGATGGAGCTCCTGCTGAGCCGCCTCGATAAAAACGGTGTCAGGCACCTTTCCCGCCACAGAACCGGCGGGCAGGCGGGTGCCAGACACCCCTTCACTGCCGTCGCGATCCACCACATCGTCGATGGCCCGGCAGTAAGCGTAGACCACCTCCATCGCCTGTCTTTTTTCCTTGGGAAGGAGAGCCATCCCCAGGAAGAAGTGGCTGCCGGATCGGCGGGTCAACCACCCGCAGTATCGGCGGGCCTCATCGAGAAACGAGGGCATGGGTCAACAGGCGCAGTTTTTCCCAGGAGGAAAGTTTCGGCCGATGATGGAAAACCTCGTCACCGGAAGCCTCGATCCGATCTAAGATCGCCCGTCCTCCTGAAACGGTTAACTTCAGTTCCAACCGGAGCCGCCCGGTCAGACGATTCAACAGCGGTTCCCCCTGATCAAACAGGGCTCTCGCCCGCTTCACCAGCTCCTCCATCAAGGCCTTGAAGGGGCGAGACCCGTTGGGGCGAGATCCCCTGGGGTCTCGCCCCTTTTGCATTTGCTTCAACTCCTCCACGGTCACCCCGTACCGATTCAGAAGATCCTGAGGGATGTAGAGAAGGTCCTTCCTAAGGTCAACAGACAAATCCTGCCAATGGTTGGCCAACTGCAGCCCCGTGCAGATCCGATCCGACCATCCGTGAAGTTGGGGATCCTGGATTCCGAAAACCGTCAGGACCAACCGCCCCACCGGATTGGCGGAGTACCGGCAATAGGTCAACAGCTCTTCCCAGTTGGCGTACCGTTTCTTGGTGACGTCCATCTTAAAGGCGGTGAGCAGATCGTCCAGCAGCTCAACCGGCAGCCGACACCGATGGATCGCGTCGGCCAGGGCGATGAAGATCGGATGAGAGGTGGGAACGCCGTCCGTCGTACAGGTCGCCTGCGGCTCGGCAGAGGTTGAGGCCCAGAGGGCCGCTTTCCAAGCGTTCAAAAGTTCCAGAGAGCGGCCCTGGTATCTGGTCTCATCGGCGAAGTCGTCCGCCGAGCGGGCAAAGGCGTAGATCGCTGCGATGTAAGGGCGCTTCTCCTTGGGGATGAGCCACGAGGCGACCGGAAAGTTCTCGTAATGGCGATCGGTGATCCACCGACAGTACCGATACGCCTGCTCTAATCGTTGCAAATCCATCGACTCAATTATACCCCGATTGACGGGTTCACGATAAGCGTTGTATCCTAATCCTCGTGAGAGCTGCTGTGTATCGAGGTCCGAACGTCGTCCGGGTCGAGGAGATCCCGATCCCTTTGATCGGCCCCGGCGAGCTTCTCATCCAAGTCGAGGCCTGCGGGGTCTGCGGCACCGACTTAAAGAAGATCGTCCACGGGGATCTTAGCCCGCCTCGCATCTTCGGCCATGAGGTGGCCGGCCGAATCGCTGCGGTGGGAGTCGGCGTCACCTCCTGGCGGGCCGGAGATCGGGTGGTTTTCTTCCACCACATTCCCTGCCGATCCTGCCGCTTCTGCCAAGAGAAATCTTACGCCCAGTGTCCTCAATATCAGAAAGTCGGGACGACCGCCGGATTCGAGCCGGCCGGCGGTGGATTCGCTGAATTCGTTAAGGTTTCAGATTGGATTGCTCGGCAAGGGCTCATCCGGATTCCCGATGGGATCTCCTCGGAAGAGGCCTCCTTCGTGGAACCGGTCAACACCTGCTTGAAAGGAATCGAGAAAGCCGGCATCACCCCAGATTCGTCGGTTCTCATTCTGGGAGCCGGTCCGGTCGGATTGACGCTTCTCCAATTGGCCCAGTTGACCGGCGCCTCGGTCTTTATCGCGGATCCCATTCAGGAACGGTTGGAGATCGCGACCCGTTTGGGAGCCCGGGTCGATCCCAAAAGAGTGGACATCGCTCTGGTGGCCGCTGCCTCCTCGCAAGCGATTCAGACCGCCTTGGAGGCGGTCCGTCCGGCAGGCCGGGTGGTCCTGTTCGCCCAAACGCGGCTCGGGGAATTGGTCCCCCTGGATGTGGGACAAATCGGGAAATTGGAAAAGGAGTTGATCGGCAGTTACAGCGCCTCGATCGACCTTCAAGAGAAGGCGGCCGAGCTCGTCTTTTCCCGCGCGATCCAGGTCAAGCCGCTCATCAGCCATCGGTTCGGGCTGGATCAAATCGAGGAAGCGATTCGGGTAGCGTTGCAACCCTCGGCTCAGTCGCTGAAGGTGATCGTCACTCCCAACGGAATCCTAGAGAGGTCGGGGTGAAGGCGGCGGTCCTGTACGGTAAGGAGGATGTCCGGTTAGAGGAGATGCCGGTTCCGGAACTTAGGGAGGGAGAGGTTCTCCTCAAAATCCAGGCCGCCTTGACCTGCGGGACCGACCTCAAGGTTTTTCGCGCGGGCTCCCATGTCCGGATGCTTCAACCTCCGTGTCTCTTCGGCCACGAATTTTCCGGGATCATCGAATCGGTGGGCCCCGAGGTCACCGGCTGGCGGCCCGGGAAGCGGGTGGTCGCGGCCAACTCCGCCCCCTGTCGGATCTGTTTCTACTGCCGCAAGG
>CAYJWF010000028.1:0-22985 GCA_964373805.1 uncultured Planctomycetia bacterium
AGATCGCCGTCATGGGCTGCATCGTCAACGGTCCCGGCGAGATGGCCGACGCCGACTTCGGCTACGTGGGCGGTTCGCCCGGAACGGTCAATCTCTACGTCGGCAAGGAGATGGTCGAGCGGGGCATCTCTTCCGATCAGGCCGAGGAACGTTTAATCGCCCTCATCCGGACCCACGGCAAGTGGGTCGATCCCTAACGAGATGATTCAAGAACGTATCCGCCAATTAGGTCCACTCTTCAAACGCCTTCGGGTCCGTCTCGTTTACCTGTTCGGTTCACAGGCCATTAAACACACTGGTCCTTTAAGCGACATCGATATCGCTGTTCTTTGGCCTGAGGGAGAAAAATCCCCCATGCTGGCCTCTGTAAGGCTCCAGCAAGTGATCCGTGACAAACTTCGAGATGAACGAATCGAGGTGGGACCCTTAAACGGCCAAGGGATCGGCTTCTGCTTTCAAGTCATCCGGGACGGTATCTTCCTTTATGGAACCGAGCAGGAACGAGTCCGTTTCGAGACCGGGGTCTTAAACGAATACCACGACTTTGGATACTGGGAGAAGCTCCATGAAGCTTCCCTGAAATCAGCGGTGCTGGGATCGAAGCTGGCTCATGGTTGACCGCGGTGAACTCGTTCATCGTCTCAACGAAATCCGTCAGGCCATCGCGTATCTAAAACGGATGACGACCACTCTCCTAGATGATAAGGAGAAATTCCTGCTCGGGCGCTACTACTTGCAGATTGCGCTGGAAGCGATGTTGGCCATTGCCAACCAGATCATTGCCAACGAACATTGGCGAAAGCCCACGACCTACCGAGAGGCCCTGGAGATCTTGGCCGAAGGGAAGGTCCTTAAGCCTACCTTGGTCAAACGCTTAAAACCCCAGGTGGATCTTAGAAATCGCGTGGTCCACACGTATTGGAAAATCAGTGAGAAAGAACTCCTCCATATCCGTGATGAATCCGTTGAGGCCCTCGGTCAGTTTCTGCGTGCCATTTTGATACACCTAAAGTAAATTTCTACTAATGCGGTGGTCTAAAGAGCACATCCCGACTTTAAGGGAAACCCCGACAGAAGCGGAGATTGTCAGCCACCGGCTGATGCTCCGGGCGGGGCTCGTCCGGAAACTTTCCGCGGGGACCTACTCTTATCTTCCGCTCGGGATGCGGGCGCTGCTCAAAGTCGTCGGCGTGATCCGAGGAGAGATGGACCAGGTCGGGGCGTTGGAGGTACTGCTTCCGGCGCTGCAACCGGCGGAGCTCTGGAAGCGGTCCGGTCGGTACGATCTCATGGGACCGGAGATGATCCGGTTCAAGGATCGACACGGCAAGGAGATGGTGTTGGGACCCACCCACGAAGAGGTGGTGACCCAACTCGTCGCCGGGGAGATCCGTTCCTACCGGGACCTGCCGAAAACCTTGTACCAGATCCAGACCAAGTTCCGAGACGAACCCCGGCCCCGGTTCGGGGTGATCCGTTCCTGCGAATTCATCATGAAGGACGCCTACAGCTTCGATCGGAACGCCGCGGGCCTCGATCAAAGCTACCAGCGGATGGTCGAGGTCTACCAGAGAATTTTTGAGCGGGTGGGATTAAACGCCGTGTCGGTGGAAGCGGAGACCGGTTTCATGGGCGGCGAGGATTCCCACGAATTCATGGTGTTGGCCGAGAATGGGGAAGACACGGTCGTCCGATGCACGGGGTGCCCCTACGCCGCCTCCAAGGATCGTGCCGCGATCGGGCAAAAGGTTCATCCTCCTGATCCCAAGATGGAGCCGGAACCCCTTCGTTATCCCCAAGAAGGGGATCCGTGTCCCCGCTGCGGAGAGAATCTTCAGCTTCTGCCGGCCATCGAGGTGGGCCACATCTTTAAGTTGGGAGTGAAATATTCTCAAGGTTTTGGGGCTACCTTTTTGGATGAGGACGGCAAGCAAAGGCCGCTCATCATGGGCTGCTACGGCATTGGGGTGACGCGGATCTTGGCCGCTGTGATTGAGACGTGCCACGATGAGGCCGGCATCCGCTGGCCGATCGCGATCGCTCCGTTTCCCGTCGTGATCGTTCCCATCAACCTGGCCGATTCCCCAACTCGTCAGGCGGCCGAGCGGCTTACCCAAGAGGCGGCGGAGGCCGGCCTGGAGTTGCTGCTCGACGACCGGGAGGTGTCTGGCGGCGTCAAGTTAAAGGACGCCGACCTGATCGGTTTTCCTATTCGCATCTTATTGAGTGAAAAGACGTTGCAAAATTCATCGGCCGAGCTTAAGCTCCGTCACGAATCCCAAACGCGCCTCATTCCCATCCCTGAAGTAGTTTCCACTCTCAAAAACCTCCTTGACCCCGTTACACCTCCCGCTCTATGATGTTGTTCACGAATGTTGTTCCCGTACAGCCATGGTTGGACAGATTCTACGTTGAGGGGCAGAGGTGTAACGGGGCTTGACAAGAAGGACTGTCCCGTCGGATAATGTGGGTTTGTCCGGTTCTTAGGCGTTGAGCCCAAGTGGGATGCAAGGTGGTCCCACTTTTTTGTTCCACACTGGAACCCATTGGAATAAGGAGTCTTTGGCGGTGGAAGAGGAGATTCTGGTGGATAAGGTTCGACAGTTGATCCGGCCGCTGTTGGACAGCCGGCATGTGGAGCTGGTGGAGTTGATCTGCCGCAACGCGGGCCCACGGGTGCTGGTGAGGTGCCTCGTGGATACCGTGAAAGGGATCACGCTTCAGGAGTTGAGCTTCCTCAGCCAGGCGATCGGCGCCGTGTTGGAGGAGCACGATGTGATCCCTTCGGCCTATTGGTTGGAGGTGAACTCCCCGGGTTTGGATCGCCCGTTGAAAAGCCCAGCCGATTTTGAGCGGGTGATCGGCCGCCGAATTCGGGTAAGCGCCGCGGTTACTCTCCTTGACGGTCAGCGAGAAACGGTCGGGGAGCTGCTCAGCGCGGGAGAGGTTTTTATCGTGGTGAAGGTCGATACCGGAGAGAAGGTCCAAATTTTCTTGGCCGATATCGCCAAGGCGGTCCAGGAAGTAAGGATTTAGCGGATGAACGCAGAGCTGCTGGCGGTACTGGACCATTTGACCCGGGAAAAGGGGATCGACCGAGAGGTGATCTTTGAAGCGTTGGAAGCCGCCCTGGTCAGCGCTGTCCGAAAGGCGATGGTCCAAAAGCCGGCCAGCGAGGTCGCGGTCAAGGTCGATCGCGCCACGGGGGAGATCCAGATTTTCTTAGACGGTAAGGAGGTGCCGGCGACCCCGTTTGGTCGGATCGCGGCCCAGACCGCCAAACAGGTGATCTTCCATAAAATCCGAGAGGCGGAACGAAACGCCGTCTACAGCGAATTCTCCCCGAGGGCCGGTTCGCTCATGGCGGGAACGGTGCATCGTTTCGAAAAGGGAGCGATTGTGGTCGATCTCGGCAAGACCGAGGCGATCGTCCCGAAGCGGGAACAATCGCCCAAGGAAAGTTTCCGGATCGGCGACCGAATCCGGGCCTACTGTTTGGAGGTGAACAAAACCACCAAGGGACCGCAGGTGATCCTCTCCCGATCCCACCCCCACTTGGTTCGTGAACTGTTCAAGTTGGAGGTGCCGGAGATTGGTCAGGGGATCGTGGAGATCAAGTCGATCTCGCGCGAAGCCGGGGATCGTTCGAAGATCGCCGTTGGCTCTAAAGAGGAGAAGGTCGACTGTGTAGGGGCCTGTGTGGGGATGCGGGGAACCAGGGTCAAGGACATCGTCCGGGAGCTTCATGGGGAGAGGATCGACATCATCCGATGGTCCCCTAAATGGGAGGAGTTTGTCACGGCCGCTTTGAGCCCCGCGAAGGTGACGGAGATTCGCATCAGCCCCGAAGCCGGCTCAGCCGGTCCCGAGGCCGGCGGCGCCGGCCCAGATAGGAAGCGGGCCGAGGTGATGGTCGAGGACGATCAGTTGTCTCTCGCCATCGGAAAGAAGGGTCAGAACGTCCGGTTAGCGGCCAAGCTCACCGGCTTGAACATCGACATCCGGTCCCGCTCTCAGGAAGCCAAGTTGACCAAGATTTCCTTAAGCGATCTCGCCGGCGTGGGACCCAAGTTACTGGAGGAGTTATCCAAGTCCGGTTTTAAGACCGTTGCCGCCATCGCTCGCGCCACGAGCGAAGAATTGACTCAGGTCAAGGGGGTTGGGGAGAAGACCGCGAAGAAGATTCTCGAGGGGGCGAAGGAGCTTTTGACCAAGTTGGAGACGGAAGTGACTGAGGAAGTTCCCACGCAAGCGGAGGAGCCTCCTCAGTCGGCAGCTCCGCCGGAGGAGTCGAAGGAACAGCCGTAACGTTATGCGAGTCTTTGAACTAGCCAAGTCGGTAGGGATCTCTTCCAAGGAGCTGATCGCTCTGTTGGCTAAGCTCCACGTGAAGGTGGCCAACCACATGACTACCGTGGATGAGGCGACGGTAGCCAAGGTGCGGGCGCTCAAGACGAAGCCTTCGCCCGCTCGAAAGGCGCAGAAACCTCAGCCTAAAGGAGTTCTTAAACCTCCACCGACGAAGCCCAAGCCGATTCCGCCGGTCCTGAAGCCGGCCCCGCCGGTGCATCGGAAACCCGAGGTGGCGATCCCATCGGTTGTGAAACCTCTCTCTGAACCACCGGCCCCGAAGCCGGTTGAGCCGGCCCCGAAGCCGGTTGAACCGGCCCCGAAGCCGGCTGAGCCGGCCCCGAAGCCGGCTGAGCCGGCCCCGAAGCCGGTTGAGCCGGCCCCGAAGCCGGTTGAGCCGGCCCCGAAGCCGGTTGAACCGGCCACGGAGCCGGTTGAACCGGCCCCGCCTGCTTTAAAACCGCTTACGGTCCCGATCCCTTTGACCGTGAAAGAGCTGGCCGAGAAGCTGGCCGTTTCTCCCAGCGAGCTGATCAAGCGGCTGCTGGGGATGAAGGTGTTGGCCACGATGAACCAGCTCATTACCGAAGAACCGGTCAGGGCCCTGTTGAAGCCCTACGGCTACGAGTACCAGCGCCTCCCCACTTTGGAGGATCGACTCGAAGCGAGTCACGGGGCTCAAGATCAGACGAAACTGATTCCGCGTCCACCGGTGGTTACCTTGATGGGGCATGTGGATCATGGGAAGACCTCCCTTTTGGACCGGATCCGCAAGGCCCAAGTGGTGGAGACCGAAGCCGGTGGGATTACCCAGCACATCGGAGCTTATCAGGTGAGCCTCCCCAGGGGGATGATCACCTTCTTGGATACCCCCGGCCACGAGGCCTTCACCGCCATGCGGGCTCGAGGAGCCAACGTGACCGACATCGTTATTCTGGTGGTGGCGGCCGACGATGGGATCATGCCCCAGACGCAGGAGGCGGTAGATCATGCGAAAGCGGCCGAGGCGACCCTGGTGGTGGCCTTAAACAAGATGGACAAACCATCGGCCAACCCGGATCGGGTGAAGAAGCAGCTCGCGGAGTTGGGGTTAACCCCTGAGGATTGGGGAGGAAAAACCATTGTGGTTCCAGTCTCCGCAAAAACCGGCCAGGGGATTGAGCAGCTTTTGGAGATGATCCTCTTGGAAGCGGAGTTGTTGGAGCTCAAGGCCGATCCGGCCAGACCAGCTCGCGGGATCGTCTTGGAGGCGGAACTTTCGAAGGGAGGAGGTCCGGTCGCGAACGTCCTGGTCCAAAATGGAACCTTGAAGGTTGGGGATGCGTTGGTTTGCGGACCCACCTGGGGTCGGATCCGGGCCATGCTGGATGAACGGGGCCATCGGCTGAAGGAGGCTCGCCCCTCTTGTCCGGTGGAGCTGTTGGGCTTAAATGGGGTTCCTAAGGCGGGAGAATCGTTCCACGTTGTCCCGAACGAACGCCAAGCCCGAGAGATCGCGATGCGGCGGGAGGAGGAACTTAAAAGGACGAAGACCACCTCCCGTCGGCTGGTGAGTTTGGAGGAGTTCCACCGCCAATTGGAGGCCGGGCGGGTGAAGAGCTTGAACCTCATCGTAAAGGCCGATGTGCAGGGATCGGTCGAGGCGTTAAAGGATTCCCTGGAGAAACTGTCCACGGAGGAGGTGAGCCTCAAAATTCTTCACGCCGCCGTGGGCGATGTGACCGAACCGGACGTCTTGTTGGCCGAGGCCTCCGATGCGGTCGTGATCGGCTTCCACGTGGGGACGACTCCCGAGGCCGAGGCGTTGGCCAAACAGGAAGAGGTCGATGTACGTCTCTATCGGATCATCTACGAGGCGGTGGGCGATATCCGGGCGGCCCTGGAGGGCCTTCTGGAACCGAAGCTCCAGGAGACCTCGCTTGGTAAGGCCAAGGTCCTTCAAGTGTTCAAGGTCTCCAAGGCGGGAACGATCGCCGGCTGTCAAGTGATCAAAGGCAAACTCGTTCGGGGCGCGATGGCCCGGGTATTCCGAGGCGAAGAGCGGCTGTTCCAGGGGAAGATCACGTCGCTCAAGCGGTTTAAGGACGACGTTCGCGAGGCGACCGAGGGTCTTCAGTGCGGCTTGAGCGTGGCGGGATGGGACGGTTTTGAACCGGACGACATCGTCGAAGCGATTGAGGTCCAGTCCATCGCCGCGAAGCTATGAATACAGAAATCAGAAGACAGATGTCAGAAGACAGAAATTCTGTTCTCTGTTCTCTGTTCTCTGTTCTCTGGCGATGAGGGAGCGGGTTTTAAGCGGCATGCGCCCCACGGGGCCCCTCCATTTGGGGCACCTGGTCGGAGCCCTCAAGAACTGGGTCGAACTTCAAGAAAAATACGACTGTTTCTTCATGGTCGCCGACTGGCACGCCCTGATGAGCGAGTACGAGCATCCCACCGAGATTCGAAAACGAACCAGCGAGATGGTAGCGGACTGGGTCGCGGGAGGAATCGATCCGAAACGGTCCGTGATCTTTCGACAGTCGGACCTTCCCGAGCACCTGGAGCTGTACATGGTCTTGTCGATCATCGCCCCTTTGGGGTGGGTGGAGCGGGTTCCCACCTACAAGGAGCAGCTTCGGGAATTGACCGGGCGGGATCTGACCACGTACGGTTTCTTGGGCTACCCGGTCTTGCAGGCGGCGGACATCCTGCTTTACAAGGCAGGCTTCGTGCCGGTGGGAGAGGATCAAATCCCTCACTTGGAATTGGCGCGTGAGATCGTCCGGCGGTTTAAATTTTTGTACCACGCGGATCTTTTTCCGGAGCCGAAGCCCCTGTTGACGCCGGAGGCCAAGCTGTTGGGGATCGATGGCCGGAAGATGTCCAAGTCGTACGATAACTTCATCGCCCTCTCGGACTCTCCCGATCAGATCGCCAAGAAAACGCAGAAGATGTTCACCGATCCAAAACGGATTCGAATGACCGATCCGGGTCATCCCGAGACCTGCAACGTTTGTCATTACTGGCAGGTTTTTGTCCCCCAAGAGGCTTCTTTCGTTTGGGAGGAGTGCCGAACCTCGAAGCGGGGCTGCACGCAGAACAAGGAAGAGCTGGCCGAGAAACTGATCCAACTGACGCAGCCTTTTCGGGAGTATCGAGAGCATCGGGAGATGGGCGCTGGCGAGCCGAATCTGCCGATGCGAGCGGTCTGTTCAGGGATGGATGAGGTGGAGGAGATTCTGGCCGAGGGGGCGGAGCGCGCTCGCGCGGTGGCGAGGGCGACCATGCAGGAAGTCAAGCAAGCGGTGGGATTGGGGGGGGCGGGGTGAGCTACAAGGTGAAGCTCCAGATTTTCGAGGGGCCGTTGGATCTGCTCCTTTATCTCGTCAAGCAGAGTCATCTGGAGATCGCCTCGATCCCCATCGCCACGATCACGGACCAGTATTTAAAGTACCTCGAGCTCATGCAGGCGTTGGATCTGGAGATTGCCGGTGAGTTTCTCGTCATGGCGGCGACCCTCATGCAGATTAAATCCCGGATGCTCCTGCCGCCCGAGGCGCTGCCTCCTGAGGAGGCCGAGGAGCCGGACCCCACTGAGGAGCTGATCCGGCGCTTGCAGGAATATCAGCGGTTCAAGGAGGCGGCGGAGGTTTTAAGCGGGATGGAGAAGGCCCGCCTCGTTCAGTTTACTCGTCCGGGATCGTCCGCTCCCTCTTCCGGTGAGACCGAGGCCGAAGAGGAGATGGTGGAGGTGAGCCTCTTCGATCTCTTGACCACCTTCTCCCAATTCGTGGCGGGCGGGATCTCCCGGGAGCTGGTCCATGAGATCTTAAAGGACGAGTACACGGTGGAGGAGAAGATCCATTTCCTGCGGTCGTTGGTTCTTCATGGACCCCAAGTCCGCTTAAACGAACTTTTCGAGAAGGCGGCCAGCAAGCTGGAGGCGGTGGCGACGTTTCTGGCCCTCTTGGAGCTGATCCGTTTGAAAGAGGTGGTGGCCCGCCAAAGTCGGCTGTTTGAGGAGATCGTGATTATGCGTTCTCGGTCAGAGGTGGTGGGGTGAACGACGCCGAGGCGAAGCGGGTTTTAGAGGCGCTGTTGTTGGTTTCGGAGAAGCCGCTCTTGATCGAGCAGGCCCGGGAGGCGTTGGGGGCCTCGGCCGAAATCGACTCAGCCGTTCATCCTGAGCCTGTCGAAGGAGAACGGCTAGCTCAAGGCAGGCCCTTCGAACCCCCTCATTTAAGGCGGCTGCTGACGGAACTGGCCGAGGAATACGCGCAATCGAACCGGGGCATTCGAATCCTGGAGGTGGCCGAAGGGTTCCAATTGGTCACCGATCCTAAGATCGCCCCTTTCGTGATGCGGCTGACCCGCCGGGTTCGCTCCGTTCGGCTCTCGCGCCCCTCCTTGGAAACGTTGAGCATCGTCGCGTATCGTCAGCCGCTCACCCGGGTGGAGATCGAGCAGATCCGCGGGGTCGACGCGGCCGGGGTTTTGGAGACGCTCCTTAAACTGAATCTGATTCACGTGACTGGGCGCAAGGACACGGTGGGCCGCCCTTTTGTTTACGGGACCACGCGAGAGTTCCTGGACCATTTCGGTTTGAAGTCGTTAAGCGATTTGCCGAGTCTGGAAGAATTGAAGGGATTCGAAGGTGACCTTAAACCGGTTGCGCAAACGGATTGATGCTCTCGATCGGAAGCTGGTGACCCTGCTCAACGAGCGGGCCGCTTTGGCCAAGGCGGTGGGACTTTTGAAGGCCCGAAACGGGGTGTCGGTCTTCTCCCCGGATCGGGAGGAGCAGGTCTACGCCAATGCCCGCCGGTCGAACCGGGGACCCCTTTCCAGCGGGTCGCTCCAGGAGATCTTCAGGGAGATCCTTTCCGCTTCCCGAGCCTTGGTGAAGGCGGTGAGCGTGGCCTATCAAGGGCCGCCGATGAGCTTCGCCCATCTGGCCGCGCAGCGGGTCTTCGGGTCTCAGGCCTCGTATCTGCCCTGCGAGACGATCGGCGACGTTTTTTCCGAGGTGGAGCAGCGCCGGGTCGATCATGGAGTGGTGCCGATCGAAAATTCCTTGGAAGGAACGGTCGGCTACACCCTCGACCGCCTGGTGGAGACCGACCTGGTGGTGGTCCGGGAGATTTTTCAGCCGATCGACCATCACCTGGTAGGAACAGTCCCCATCCACAAGATCAAGCGGCTTTACCTGCATCCTCAGGCCCATGCCCAGTGCCGGCGTTGGCTGAATACCCATTTGAGCGGAGTCCGAATGATCGAGACATTGAGCACCAGCATGGCGGCCTCCATGGCCCATTCTCATTCCAGCGATTCCGCGGCGGTCGCCAACGCGGAGGCGGCCAAGCATTACGATCTGAAGTTTTTGGCCCGGTCGATCGGGGACAGCGCGAAGAACCTCACCCGGTTCTTTGTGTTCGGCACCGTGCCGGCCGCCCAGACGGCCAGGGACAAAACCTCGCTCGTCTTTTCGATCAAAGACCGGGTAGGGGCCCTGCACGAGATGCTGGTCCCTTTCCGGCAAAACCGGATCAACCTGACCAAGATCGAGTCCCGACCCTCCCGGCGGCGGGCTTGGGACTATTATTTCTTCGTCGATCTGGAAGGGCACCAGCGGGAGCCTCGGGTCGCCAGGGCGATCTCCGCTTTGAAGCGGCGCTCCACATGGCTGAAGGTCTTAGGCTCGTATCCTCGACCGGTCGAATGAACCTGACTCCCGTCGTTTATCTCCTATGACGCCCAGTCCTTTGGCCCGCAAGGCGATCCGAGAAGTGATTCCTTATGCCCCGGGAAAACCGATCGAGGAGGTGGAGCGGGAGCTGGGGATTACCCGGGCCATCAAATTGGCTTCGAACGAGAACCCGTTGGGTCCGAGCCCCAAGGCGCTCCAGGCCATCCAAGAGGCCTTGAAAAACCTCAACCGGTATCCGGACAGCCACTGCTTTTACTTGGTGAGGAAATTGTCCCAGCATCTTCAGGTGGAGCCGGAGGAGTTGATCATCGGCAATGGCTCGGACGAAATCATCACCTTGGCCACCCGGGCCTTCCTCGATTCCGGGGACGAGGTCGTTGTGGCGGATCCCACCTTCCTCATCTACCGGATCGCCTCGCAGAGTGCTGGGGCCAAGGTCAAGGTGGTCCCTTCCCGGCGGTTCCGGTACGATCTTTCCGGAATGCGCCGGGTGATCACCCGACGGACGAAAATCGTTTTCATCGCCAACCCGGATAATCCCACGGGGACCTACGTCACCCGGCATGAGGTGGAGGCCTTCTTGGTGGATCTCCCCAAAGGGGTGATCGTTTTCCTCGATGAAGCGTACGCCGAGTTGGTGGAGGCTCCGGACTATCCCGATGGGAAGAGCTATCGGCATCAACATCCCGTCATCGTCACCCGGACCTTTTCCAAGGCGTACGGATTAAGCGGGCTTCGCGTGGGATACGGGATCGCCGATCGTCGGTGGGTGGAGGCCCTTCATCGCGTTCGGGAGCCGTTCAACGTCAATGCCCTCGCCCAAGCCGGGGCGCTGGCCGCCCTGGACGATGAGGAACATTTAGAGGCGACTCGACGGCTCTTGCGCGAGGAAAAACCTTATCTCTACCAGGCGCTGAAGGGGCTTCGGTTGGAATACGTTCCCAGCGCCACGAACTTTATCCTCTTTAGGGTGGGATCCCAAGCCCCCCATGTGGTGGAGGCCCTTTTGAAAAAGGGCATCATTGTCCGGGATATGTTGGCTTGGAATCTTCCCGAGTACATTCGGGTCACCGTCGGAACCCACGAGGAAAACGCGGCCTTCCTCAAGGCCCTACGAGAAGTCCTAGCGGGTAGCGTTTAGCGGATAGAAAAATCTATCCTATGCGCTATCCGCTATCCGCTGTACGCTATACGCTATACGCTAGAAAAGGAGGTACTCCATGATTATTGTGCTCAAACCGGAAACCACCGAGGCGCAGATCAAACACATCGTTTCCAAGGTCAAGTCGTTGGGCCTGAAGCCGATGATCTCGCGCGGGGTGGAGCGAACGATCATCGGGGTGATTGGAGAGGAGGATCTCCTTCGGGTTCAGCCGCTCGAGGTCTTTCCCGGCGTGGAAAAGGTGATGCCGATTCTGGCCCCTTACAAGTTGGTTTCCCGGGAGTTCAAGCCGGCCGATACCGTGGTGGAGGTGGATGGGGTTAAGATCGGTGGCAAACACCTGGTCGTCATGGCCGGTCCCTGCGCCATCGAGAATTACGAGCTGCTGCTCGCCATCGCCCGCTCGGTGAAGAAGGCAGGGGCGGCGATCCTGCGGGGCGGCGCCTTCAAGCCTCGGACCTCCCCGTACAGCTTCCAGGGATTAGGGGAAGAGGGGCTCAAGTACCTGGCCGAGGCGAAGAAGCGAACCGGGCTGCCGGTCATCACGGAGCTGATGGATTTAAGGGATCTCGAGCTTATCGAACGGCACGCCGACGTCATCCAGATTGGGGCCCGCAACATGCAGAACTTCGATCTCCTCAAAGAGGTGGGCCGCTCGAAGAAGCCGGTCCTCTTGAAACGGGGAATGGCGGCCACCATCAAGGATTGGCTGCTTTCGGCCGAGTACATCCTTCAAAACGGCAATTTCAACGTGATCCTCTGCGAACGGGGGATCCGAACCTTTGAGACGGAGACCCGGTTTACCCTCGATATCAATGCGGTTCCCCTCATCAAGAATTTAAGTCACCTGCCAATCCTCGTCGATCCCAGCCATGGCACCGGCCGATGGGGCATGGTTCCGGCCATGGCCAAGGCGGCGGTAGCGGCCGGGGCGGATGGCCTGTTGATCGAGGTCCACTCCAAGCCGGAGGAGGCCCTCTCCGATGGCCCGCAGTCGATGCTTCCGGAGAAATTCGCCAAGCTCATGGCGGATCTCAAGCGTGTCGCCCGCGCCATCGGCCGCGAACTATGACCCCATGGGTGCCAGGCACCGTTGTGGATAAGTTTTCAACAATGGTGCCTGGCACCGTTTTGGTTTAAAGTCGTGGGCAAAAGACCTCTTTTTGATCACGTCACCATCATCGGTCTCGGCCTCATCGGCGGCTCCCTGGGACTTGCCCTGAAGAGGCGTAAGGTCGCCCGCCGGATCTTAGGGATTTCCCGGTCCCCTAAAACCGTTCGTGAAGCCCAGCGCAGAGGCGCGATCGACCATGGCGCCGTTGGCTTCCCCGACAGCCTCGATCCAACGGATCTTGTGGTAATCGCCACCCCGCCTCTTACGGTGGCCCGGATCGCCCGTGAAATCGTTCGGCGGACCCACCATCGTTTCCTTCTCACCGATGTGGCCAGCACCAAAGGGGAGATCGTCCGGGATCTGGAGCGAATCCTCCCTTCCCCTTCCCGAATTTCCTTTGTCGGCAGCCACCCGATGGCTGGCTCGGAGCACTCCGGAATTTCAGCGGCACACCCCGACCTTTTTGAGGGGGCCCCCTGTGTCGTGACCAAAACCCCCAAGACCGATCGGGAGGCACTCCTCAAGATTTCCGCGCTGTGGCGCTCGGTGGGTGGCCACCCCATCGTTTTATCCCCGGCCCGCCACGACGCCTTGGTGGCTCAGGTGAGCCACCTGCCTCATCTCGTGGCGGTGGCCTTGACTTTAGCGGCTGAGCCCCATGCCTTGAAGCTTTCCGCCGGTGGTTTTGCCGACTTAACCCGCATCGCCCTGAGCGACCCCACCCTCTGGGAACAAATCCTCCAAACCAACCGCCGTCACGTGGTTCGTTCCCTCGACCGCTTCCTCACCGAACTGAAATTGCTAAGAACCCTTCTGCGCATCAATTCTCCCGGCGACTTACGCCGCCTCCTCCAATCCGCGCGCCTGCGCCGCCAGAAGATAAGATGAACGACGGTTAACTCCTCCGGCCTTGCCTGTTCAAAAACTCCCTAGGGGATAGGATAGGAATCTTCCGGAACTCCTTTAACGTCAACAGATCCTTATCGCCTGTGATGATCAAGTCGGCGCTGGCGGCGACCGCCAGGCCGAGTACCTTGACGTCGTCCGGATCTCGGCAGGTGTCTCTGGGAAGGGCTTCAGGCGTTTCCATCGCGCTGTACTGTTTAAGGAAGGCGATCGCACTCTTTACCTCTAAGGGAGGCATTCTGAATTTTTTCTGGAGGGCCTTCTGGATTTCTTGTAACAGTTCCTCACTTAAGACGACCCGATGATTCTCCAGAGCCTCCTCGAGAAGCGAATCGCACAGCCCCCTGGTGCCGAAAGCGGCGATCACCACATTGGAGTCAAAGACGATCTTCACGATACAGCGTTGAAGATGTCTTCATCGGTCAGGTAGCCCTGTGCCCGGGCGTAGGGGAGGACCTTCTTCCTTAACAGCCGAAACTTATGAATGGCGATCGTCTTTCGAATAGATTCCCTCACCAGGTTACTCACCGGCGTATGCTCAGCCTTGGCTACGGATTGTAGTTCCTGCCGGATCCCCTTCGGGATTCGTATGGTCAAGGTACCGCTCACGGGGTATCACCTCCATAAGACATTGTAACACATCGCCATCTCGTCTGTCAAGGTCAGTAAAAGTAACTAAAGTCAGACCATCCCATTGACAAAATGCCCTCCCATCGGGTAAGCTTTTGGGTAGCTAAGGCAAACCCGATGAACCCCGTTAGACCTCTTCCCCTCAACGTGGAGGTCACCAACAGACATTGTGTCGGAAATAATTCCCGTGATCAAAAACCAGCTGGTGTTGGAGATCTAACGGGGTGAAGACAGGCCCCACTCCCCGAATCCTAGCGTTTCTTTTGTCCGCCAGCCTTACCCTGCCTCCTGTAGGCACAGAGGGTCTTGTACAAACCGTTCGTGGTGAGCCTTTCGATTCCACTCAGGGCAGGCCTGTCGAACCACGAGCGGATCGGGCTCGAGAATTCACCCTGCGCGTGCAGGCCGGCCTGGAAAACAAAACCGAAGCGGGCCTCGAACAGACCCTTTCCTCAAGAAACCGATCCAGTGCTTCCGGCCTGGAGGAGAAGGGATTGATCGATGGGTTGATCCGCAAGAGGTTTGGCGATGAGGGGCGGGTGACGGCCAAGCTGCGGGTTAAATCGTCTCCTGAGCGGGGACGGCCGGTTATCGATCCCTTGTGGATGGAGCCTTCGTTATGGCTTGGCCTGGGGGACTACTTCTTGTCCTTTTACGTCTTCCAGGAAACGAAGCCAACCGGAGAGGAGAAGTATCGATTTTGGATTTCTCTGGAGAAGACAAAAGGAGCATTCACTCCTGACGAGGTGAAGCAAGCAGAGGCTTATGCGTTTACGTTCCGCGTTAATCCTCTCGGTAAAACAGAGACGGTCACCGCTCCTTTCAAGTCTCGGTCACTGACTAAGATCGGTGCTGAGGCAGACCTGACTCCTCTGCTTCCCACCCTGACGATAGGACAGATCATCGAGGTAACCGTGGAGGCCCACCGAGTCGAACCCCCAACCGCCGGCCTGGAGGAAACGCCTGCAACGGGCGGAAAAGGGAAGAAATCTTTCCCCAAGAGATCTCCAACCTGGCAGGAGGCACTTGCTAAGGTTGGAACAACCAAAATGAAGAGGAATCCAGAGGCGGCTCTGATGGAAATCGTGAGAAGAGTGGCGAACGGTAGAGGTGTCGATGTCCACTTTAAGAGGCCCCTAAGGAGGAAAGTAAGGGACAGAGCAGTGACCTCTCGAACGATCCTGGTCTTTGGAACCGACAATGCGGCAGTGGCTGACGCCACCCGTGAAATTCAAAAAGGACTTGGAGATCTCGTTCAATCCAGCTCCATGAAACCACAAGTACTCGGCAAGATTCAATTTGCCTATTCCACCACCGGCCTGGAGGAAAAAGAGATGAGCCGGAGAGAGCTTCTGAAGGCTGGTGTTGGGGCGGCGGCGATGGGGCTTGGCGTGACGGCGCCACTCCATCCGGAGAAGCCAAAGGAAGTGAACCGCACGTTGGCCGATGGGGTGGAAGTTCAAGCGGCTCGGCAGGAGGCGGTCAAGGCCTGGAAAGATATTTCCGCGACCCCTGTCTACGAGGGGATCCGGATACGGTTGCTGCCCGTTTTCTATTCGGCAGAGACGTTCCAGGCGATTCCGTTGGTGGCCAAGGCGGGATCTCCATTTTTGGTGATCACCTCTTCGCAAGCGGAGGAGGATGCCGTTCGGTCGTTGTTGGATGGACTTCGTATTGGAGGGGAGCAGTACCAGATTTGGCGATTGGATCTGCGAGAGCAGAATCTTCCTGAAGCGCTGGCCGCCGTCCGGAAGGAGTTCGCTCACTATGCGACCTACCCGGTCGATCCCAAGAAAGGTTGGTTGAAGGATCTGCTGGCGATCCTGCAGGAAGAAGGGGTCATCCCCGTCGATGATCTCGGTCCCGCCCTCCAGGCGACCGAACGGTACTTCCGAACCTTAGCCTGATCCAACTACCTGAGGAATGCCTCCGCGGTCAGGACTCGGAAGGGGAGGTCAGGGTGCCGGGTGAGGAAGTGGCGGTTCTCGGTGATCAGGGCGTCTGCGCCAACCCATTCCGTGTAGGCGGCGAGGAAGGCCTCTGGTGAGAGATGCCGTCGGACTTCTCCGGCGATCAGCCTGGGAATGCGGACTTGGTGGTGAGAAGAGGTGGCGATCTCTTTAATGAGACGGACGGCAGAGGATTTTGGATTGGCGCCTAAGGCGCTCAGGTACTCGTTGCTATCGAGGACGAGCAACAAGCTTCTCTTCCCAGATCTCTTCTCGAGTTTTCCGAAGGGCAGCCACGAGGTCCTCGATCCGGCGATATTTCTTGATGGAAGGCGTTTGAGCAACGAGCTGCCGTGCTCTCTCAAGGTGTTGCAACACCTTCCTTCGTGAGAAATTGTCCCTTTTCACTGGAGACACCCTCCCTAAAGAAATGACATCACACCTCCTCCCAAAGGTGCTACCCATTCACTCGTTCCTGGGGCGAGCGGCTCCATCGCCGGCTTAGCTCCCAGGCCTGATGTGCACTCACCCAACGCCTCCCGGAGTTGAAATTTATCAGATTCTATGATAATCTTATTTTCAGATTAGTGTGGGAAAGGAGGTTTGCCGATGTCGCGAGCGGTTTCTACTACGGAAGTCAGTCGGCACTTTTCAGAGTACCTGAATCGTGTGGCCTACAAGGGGGAACATTTCGTTCTCTCGCGCGGCAAGAAGATGCTCGCCGAGCTGAGGCCTGTTCCCAGGGGGCGGTGTCTTGGAGAGCTGATTGATCTGTTGCGGTCCTTACCCCATCTGTCCCAACCAGAAGCCGATGCTTTCCTTAAGGATCTCTCCCGGATGAGGCTCAAGCTCGCCAAAGGCAAAGTCCGCGATCCATGGGCATCGTAATCGATGCCAGTGCGCTCATCGATGCCGAACGGGGTCGCTTAAACCTACCGGCAAAGATTAAGGGACGGGAACAGGAAGAACTCTTCGTTTCGGTTGTTACCGCCAGCGAGCTTTTGCATGGGGTCTGGCGAGCAAAAGATCCCGCGGTCCGATCTAGACGTTCGGCCTTTGTAGAAGGGGTGCTGGATCAATTCCCTCTTCTTCTCATTGATCTGACGGTCGCGCGGATTCATTCCCAGCTCTGGGCCGATTCGGGATCCAAAGGCTTTCCCTTGGGTCCACACGACCGTTGGATTGCCGCCTCGTGCATAGCCTATGGATACACCTTGGCTACAGGGAATGTGGAGGAATTCAAGAAGGTCCCCGGATTAACCATCGAGAAATGGTGAAGGCAAGGCCAACGAGAGGGTTGATCATCACGATCGATGGGCCGGGGGGGACCGGGAAATCCACCACGGCCCGGGGGTTGGCCAAGCGGCTGGGGTATCTGTACCTCGATACCGGGGCGATGTACCGGGCCGTGGCCCTGGAAGCGATAAGGAAGAAGATTCCGGTGACCGATCGGAAGGCGCTGTCCCTCTTGGCGAGACGGTGTCGGGTCGGCTTCCGGGTGGATCCTGGCCATCGGCTCAAGGTTCTCCTCAATGGAAAAGATGTTACCGAGGCGATCCGCGATCCTTTCGTGGCGCAAACCGCCTCGGTCGTCGCCACCGTGCCGGCCGTCCGGCAGGGGTTGGTTCGGCAGCAACGGGCCCTCGGCGCTCGAGGGAGGATTGTGGCGGAAGGCCGAGACACCGGGACGGTGGTTTTCCCCAAGGCGGATCTCAAGGTGTTCTTAACCGCCACCGTCACCGAGCGGGCCCGGCGACGATGGCGGGATTTAAAACGGATGGGAGAATCGGTGACTTTCCCCAAGGTTCTCCGGGATCTGCGAAGCCGGGACCTGCGGGATCGCCGGAGGAAGGCCTCTCCCCTTCGGATCGCTCCAGGGGCACTCCGGGTCGACAATACCCGGTTGCAATCTTCCCAGGTTATTGATAAACTGTTGGGTCATGTCCGAAGAATCGATCGGAATAAGAGACGAGGTGGATCCCATGTCTTCTGAGGAGCTGGCCCGACTTTACCAGGAGAGTTTCAAGGAACTCCAAGAGGGCCAGATCGTCAAGGGCCGAATCCTCTCCATCACCCCGAAGGGAATTCTGGTGGACGTCGGTTACAAGTCGGAAGGGGTGATCTCCCTGGAGGAGTTTGACGATCCCACGAGCCTTAAAGTAGGGGAGGAAGTCGAGGTGTTCCTCGAATCGGTCGAGGACGACGAGGGTTTCATTGTCCTCTCCAAGCGGAAGGCTGAGAAGGCCAAGGGTTGGGAGAGACTGGTGGGCGTATCCAAGGAAGGGGATCTCCTCGAGGGCAAGGTGGCCCGGAAGGTGAAGGGTGGGCTCATGGTGGATGTGGGCGGGGTCGAGGCCTTCTTGCCCGCTTCCCAGGTGTTCCTTCGCGGGTTTGGAAACTTAGACGCCCTCGTGGGACAGACGATGAGTGTGATCATCATCAAGGTCCACCTGGGCAGAAAGAACTTGGTGGTCTCCCGCCGGGATGCCCTGTTGAAGGAACGGGATTTCCAACGACAGAAGTTTTTGGGGGAGATGGAAGTGGGGCAAGTCCGACAGGGAGTGGTCAAGAACATCACAGACTTTGGGGCCTTCCTCAATTTAGGGGGCGTGGATGGCCTCCTCCACATCACCGACATGAGCTGGGGCCGTGTGGGTCACCCCAGCGAAGTGGTTTCGGTGGGCCAGAAGTTGGACATCATGATCTTAGGGTTCGATCGGGAGACGATGAAGATCTCCTTGGGGCTCAAACAGCTCACCCCCAATCCCTGGGATCAGATTCAGACCCGCTATCCGATCGGGGTCCGGGTGAAAGGCAAGGTGATGAGCCTCATGCCTTACGGCGCCTTCGTTGAACTCGAGAAGGGTTTGGAAGGACTCGTCCACATCTCAGAGTTTTCTTGGACCAAACGCCCCTCCCATCCCAGTGAGATGCTTCAAGCCGGACAGGAGGTGGAGTGTGTGGTCTTAGGGCTCGACCGGGAGAGTCAGAAGATCGCCTTGGGGCTCAAGCAGACCGAGGCGAATCCCTGGGATGCGTATCTTAAGGAACACCCGGTCGGCAGCCGGGTCACCGGTCGGGTGCAGCATCTGACCGAATACGGGGCCTTCGTCGAATTGGCCGAGGGGATCGACGGTCTGCTGCACGTGCAAGACCTTTCCTGGACTCGCCGGTACAGTCATCCTTACGAGTGTCTCAAGAAGGGTCAGGAGGTAGAGCTCGTGATCCTCTCCGCGGATCCGGAGAACCGAAAGGTGGGTTTAAGCCTAAAGGCCCTCGCCCCGGATCCCTGGCCCTCCATGGCCCAACGGTATCCAGCCGGAACCCTGGTGGAGGGAACGATCACCAAGATCGCTCCCTTTGGGATCTTCGTGGAACTGGAGAAGGATTTGGACGGCCTAGCGCACCTATCGGAGCTGCCGGTTCGATTACCGGACCATTTGAAACCTCGCAAAACCCACGGCCGCGGGGCGCCCGAGAAATCCAGACCCAACCTGGAGGGAACCGAAGGCTCTCCCGAGGTTCAACCGCCTGCTCGCCCCGATCGCCCTATGGAGGCAGGCGGAGAAGCCTTTGTATCTTTTCTGGAGACCCAGTACAAGAGCGGCGATCGGGTCCAGGCCCGGGTGCTCCGGGTGGACGAAGAGCAGCGGCGGATCGCCTTAAGCTTAAAGAGGGTCTGACCCCAAGGGGGTCAGACCCGTTCAGATTTTTCCCATGCGTCCCCTCGAAGAACAGCTGGCCCTGATCAAACGGGGCGTCTCGGAGCTCATCTCGGAAGAGGAACTCAAAGAGAAACTCTCCCGCGGCAAGCCGCTTCTCATCAAGGCCGGTTTCGATCCCACCGCCCCGGATCTCCACCTCGGTCACGTGGTTCTCTTAAAAAAGCTGGCTCACTTCCAACAGCTCGGTCACCGGGTGGTTTTCTTAATCGGCGACTACACCGGGATGATTGGAGATCCCTCGGGCCGGGCCGAAGAGCGTCCCGCCTTAACACCCCATCAGGTGATGAAGAACGCCAAGAGCTATAAGCTCCAGGTCTCACGGGTCTTGGACGTGAAGAGAATACAGGTCCGATCCAACAGCGAGTGGTTGGGGCCCCTGCGCCTGGCCGATTTTTTGGGGATCGCCAATAAACTCACCGTTCCCCGTCTCTTGGAGCGGGACGATTTCACCGAGCGTTTAAAAAGGGGCGCCTCTTTGACGGTGACCGAGTCGCTGTATCCGTTGCTGCAGGCCTACGATTCCGTGGCCTTGAAGGCCGACGTGGAGTTGGGGGGAACGGACCAGAAGTTCAACCTCTTATTGGGAAGGGTGCTTCAGGAGCGATTTGGGCAGGAGCCCCAGGTGGTGGTTACCTTGCCGTTGTTGGAGGGAACCGATGGCGTGCAGAAGATGTCCAAGTCGCTCAGAAACGCCATTGGGATTACCGAATCGCCGGAGGAGATCTACGGAAAGGTCATGTCGATTCCGGATCGGCTGACCCCGCGGTACGCCGAGCTTTTGACCGATCAGGACTTGAATGCTTTAAAGGCCCTGCATCCGATGGAGGCCAAGCAGCGCTTGGCCTTTACCCTCACGGCTCAGTTCCACGGAACTTCTAAAGCGGAAGCCGCCCAAGCGCAGTTTAACAAGGTTTTTCGTCAGCGGGGGACCCCTTCCGAAATCCCGGAGTTTAAGGTTCCCCCTTCCTTAATGAAGGAAGGCAAGGTCTGGATGGTGGCCCTTCTCGTCGAGGCGGGATTGAGTCCTTCAAAGGCTCAGGCGAGGCGTCTCATCGTCCAAGGGGCCGTCGACTTAGACGGCCAGAGGCTCACCGATCCGGAGGCTTCCCTTACCCTTAGACCTGGCTCTATCTTGAAAGTAGGCAAACGCCACTTCCTTAAAGTTAGCCTGTAATTTTAAGCGGTTTCCTTGAGGGGAGGGGAACCTTGCCGCGCCGACCGCTGGTCCAGATGGAAGCTGGATCGTCCCGCCGACCTGGAAAGCAATTTAGCCTTCATTTTAACCTCCGTCCAGATATTCGTCACCTCCGCGTAGGAGGAGATCTTCTGGTGGACGTTGGAGACTCCGGCTAAGGACATGGTCATCAAGGGGAACTGTTTGACGCTTCCTTCCCGGTCGTGGGAAAGGATGAAACCCCGTTGGCGGTCCTCATCGGGGTAAAGATCTTTGATCCGCTTGTCAAACTCGGTGCGGGCGTAGGAGGTGACCTCGTCGGCCTTTTCTGGGGTGGTCAATAGCACAAAGTCGTCTCCTCCCTGGTGTCCTAAGAAATCGCTCGCAAGCCCGAGCTTGACCGCCTCTTTGAGGAGGGTAGCCGTCAGTTGGATGACCTGGTCTCCTGCGGCGATCCCGTACTTATCGTTGAACGCCTTGAAATTATCCAAGTCGGCGTAGATGGCGACAAAGGGGATCTCGGCCTTAACCCGCTTCTCGATCGCTTCGTGAATCACGTTGTTGCCCGGCAGCTTCGTCAGGGGGTTGGTGTTCTCGGCGCGATGCCTCATCCAGTTTAAAGCGACGGTCATCTCATTGAAGGTTTGCGCCAACTCGCCCAGCTCGTCCGCGGTCGGGACGCTCACTTTCAAGTCGAGATTTCCGGAGGCGACTTCCTTGGTAGCCCGGTTTAAGATGCGAATGGGGCCCACGATCGCGCGAATCAAAAGGAGCGACAGCGGAACGATTCCCAAGACGACCCCCACGGCTACGAGGAGACAAAGTTCCCGTACCTCGTGGATGGCCACTCCCATGTTGCCCAGGGAATAGCGGAAGATTCCGACGTACTGAGGGGCGTCGTCCATGAGGATTGGAGCGTAGAGCGTGGCGGCTCCGGAGGTTACCTGCGCCATGAACCAACTCTGCGGGCTGTACGATTCTCGGGCACGCCTCGCCCATTGGCCTTGAGCTTCGGAAAGGGTTAAGCCCACAGGATCGGACGATTCCGAGACGATGACATTCCCCTTTTGATCCGCCACGGTCACCTCTTCCACGAGATGTCCCTCTCTTAAGAGGGGGATCAGCTTCTTCAAGGCTTCGGTGGGCTGGGCCTCTCGGGTGTTTGACAGGGCTCGTTCGAAGGCCCCTTTAGCGGCGAAGGTTCCCACCCGTGCCCGATAGAGGTTATTTTCCGTGATGAGGTGGAGCTGTCGGTTGATCAAAAGGGCCGTGAAGGCAGCAATGAGAACAACGGCGAACAGCACCATGAGTCCAATCACCCGATACCGTAGCGACACGTATCTTCTCCTTTAACAGAGAATATACCACATGCCGAAAAGGACTTGACAACGTTTCCTTTCCAGTGCTATAAGATCAGTGGGCTGGAAGCAGCCTTTCAAGGAGGATGTCGGCCTCGTTTAAGGCGAAGAGGCGTCTTCTGGGTGCCTTTTCTTTTTTTAACCCCTTGGCTCTTTGACAATCTGGATCGCTGTGAAAGACCCTGTCGTGACAAACGACGTTTTTTGAAGTGGGCGTTTTCTCGATAAAGAGCCTTTCAAGTCTCTTCTTTATGGAGAGTTTGATCCTGGCTCAGAGCGAACGCTGGCGGCGTGGTTGAGGCATGCAAGTCGAGCGAACCGTTTGGCTAAAAGTTCCTTGAGGCCGCAAGGCGGATGGGGATGGAAGGTTGGACGGTTAGCGGCAAACGGGTGCGTAACGCGTGGGTAATTTACCCTCTAAGAGGGGGATAACACTCCGAAAGGGGTGCTAATACCGCATAAGCCTACGATCTCGTTGGGGATTGTAGGAAAAGCTGGGGACCTTTGCGAAAGTGAGGGCCTAGCGCTTGAGGATGAGCCCGCGTCCTATCAGCTAGTTGGTAGGGTAACGGCCTACCAAGGCGTTTGACGGGTAGCTGGCCTGAGAGGGTGGTCAGCCACACTGGGACTGAGACACTGCCCAGACTCCTACGGGAGGCTGCAGTCGAGGATATTTTCCAATGGGCGCAAGCCTGAGAATGCGACGCCGCGTGCGGGATGAAGGCCTTCGGGTCGTAAACCGCTGTCAGGCCGGACGAATACCTGTTCGCCGAATAAGCGGATCGGTTGACGGTACGGCCAGAGGAAGCCACGGCCAACTCCGTGCCAGCAGCCGCGGTAAGACGGAGGTGGCGAGCGTTGCTCGGATTTATTGGGTGTAAAGGGTCGGTAGGCGGTTCGGTAAGTGCCCGGTGAAATCCCACGG
>CAYJWF010000029.1:0-2950 GCA_964373805.1 uncultured Planctomycetia bacterium
GGTGAAACCCAAGGGCTTTTTATTGAAAGGGAAAGAACTGACCGGCCAAATTATGTGGTGCTGTTTTCCAAGAATGCGGATGCTGTGGCAACCCCCATTGCTTATAGTGTATCCGGCGCCGGATGGGTGCAACACACTATTTCCGGTTTAAAACCCCGTACCCATTATGACATCGTTGTTGGTAGCACAACATTGAAAACCCATGCCACAGAAACCGATGTGGAACTTTGGGATTACAAGGGCTTGGCCCAGAATATAGAAACTGGAGTTTTGTATTTTGACACGACTTTAGCCGGCACGCAGACCATCACGGTCAAAGAAAGCGGGGTTGGCGGCGTTCGTGGCGATGTCAACCAGGATGGGGTTCTTAACCTCCGGGACGCGATCCAGCTCTTGCGCTGGATCGCCGGACAACCCGGAAGGCCGGAGCCGGGAACCGATCGGTTCATCACCGCCGACATCAACCGGGATGGCCGGCTGACCCTGGCCGACTTCATCAACCTGCTCAAAACCCTCTTCGGCTAGCGCCAGCCCTCTCACCATCTCCTGACTGAGACCGAATAGTCTGTTTACGGAAGGTGGGCTCATGAGGCCGAAGAGGAGGAGAACCTTCCAGCGCAGGAAGCCGGGAGGAGTGGAGTTCCCCACTGGAAAGGGGATGAAGATGGTGCAGATAATACCTTCCGAAAAGGCTGTCCCCAGATTTTTGAAAAACGTCGAGTCTGGCGCTGCCTGTAAGCAAGCAATGAAGGGTTTGGTGGTATTTATCAAAGACGCCCTTGATATGAGCTTTCCAGCGTGGAAATTTATGGAATTCGTCCAGACACACCCATGGGCTAGACACATAGCCTTTTTCTAAGATTATTCTGCGATCGTCATCATCGTCATAGAGAAAACACTGCCCCTTCTTCTCCAGTATAATTTGCTTGGCTAAGGTGGTCTTGCCCACCTGGCGAGGGCCAGTGAGAAAGGCAGTTTTTTGCCAGGTCTTTGACAAGCGGGTCTTCCAGATTACGGGCAATCGCAGTCATAAAGGTAACTTATCATTTGGCTGGCCAAATGTAACGTGCTCTCCTTCCTTGCAAACCCGTAGGACCGTTTGTTAGGGCAATATATCCACATAGGTTAATTTGATAAATTTGGCATTTTAGTGTAGACTTACTGAGTGGAGGGTTAACATGCTGTAAAGGCTATCTTTATGGGTTGTTATTTAACGATTATTAAATGACTATTGATAGTGATCTGGGTATAATGCCAAACCATAAGCTGATGAGGGATCCCTCGCTAACGCTCGGGACGTTTCTGGACTGGCCGCTGGCGCAGCCAGAAACGTATAGGAAGAGGCTCATGGGAGGACTCCTACAAAAATCGGCTCTGGCCTTCGGGTGGGGCCTGATCTTGGGCGGCCTTTTTGTCTCAACGCCAAACGGCTGGGCCGAGATCGAGGTCCGGTCCGAGCATCCCCGCATTTTCCTCCAAGCCAAAGATATCTTAGGCTTGCGGCAGAAATTGAACGGTCCCCTGCTCCCGGTATGGAACACCCTTAAAGAGAAAATCGATGCGTCGTACGATGCCGATCGGATCAAGGGGATCGTGAACAACTCGGGTTACGCCCTCCACCTTGGAGTGAGCTTTGCCCCTTGGGGCCGTCGTTGCCACGGATCCCGCCCGACAGAAAGGGTATCGCGATAAGGCCCTGGCGCTGGTCCGTCAGATCATCACGCGAGAATTACGGGACAGCACCCCAGCCCGTCGCCACCAGTTGGAGACCCTGGCCCTCGTCTACGATTGGCTGTATCCCTCCTTAGAGGAGGCCGACCGAAGGGCCCTCCGGGCAGCGATCGCCCAATGGTATCAATCCCTCAACGTCAAGAGATCGGAACAGGTCTCGGGACACTCCCACCACACCACCAAAAGTAAGTTGATCGGGCTTCTGGCCATTTATGGGGAGCCTGCCGGTCCAATGAGCCGGGAAGAGATCGCTCAGGCCTTGGCGAGGGATTTGGATTTCTACAGAGAGTATGTGAGGGTTTACCGGTGGATGGCCTCTCCCGCCTCGGACTGGGACCAAGGAGGAGGGTTCTTCCTGGGATGGTGGTACGGTCGGATCTATCTAGCGGAAATGCTCCTTTCCTTCAAAGCCGTTCAGACCGCCACCTCCATCAACTGGTTGAACGCAGAAGCCCCTTGGTTAAAGGAGGTCGGCTATCACCTGATCTATGGGCTGAGGCCCGATCAGACCTATCTTCCCGTGGGGGATGCCGGCAAGTGGCTGTACTACCAGGCAGAGTACGACCTGGTGGCGATGCCTCTGTTGGCCGCTACGTACCGGAACGGCCATTACCAGAAGTTCACGCAGATGGCTCTGGATTGGTGGTTAACCCCTTCGAAGAACGCCTCCGACGCATCGAAGCTGGTCTGGGCCCTCTTGTTCTACGACCCAACGGTGACGGCCGAATCGCTTGAGATTCTGCCGACCTCGCGTGGGTTTGGACGGGTGGGGAATTATTTTATGCGGTCCGGTTGGAACTTTCGGGACAACCGCAATCGGGACGGCGTCATTCCCGGGGAGACGATGGTGCTGTTCCAAGCTCCCACCTTCTATCACTACAACCACCAGCACAAAGACTGGGGCAATCTCCTCTTGTTCTATAAAGGGCCCCTCACGATCGACTCGGGGGCCTATATCACCGGTGAGGCGAACCTCTACGGGGGCGACCACTGGCAGGATTATCTCACCCGGACCATCGCTCACAACACGATCCTCGTGGTCGACCCGAACGAAGATTTCGGAACCTGGACCGATGTCCGTAGAATGAAACACCGCCGATTAAACGATGGGGGTCAGGCGTTCAAGGGGTACCAGGACAGCAACGGCCGGATCCACAGAGAGGCGCTGTATTGCCAAACCCTCTTACCGAGCGACGCCATCTTGACGCCGATCGGTGGT
>CAYJWF010000029.1:3050-20303 GCA_964373805.1 uncultured Planctomycetia bacterium
GCTGTATTGCCAAACCCTCTTACCGAGCGACGCCATCTTGACGCCGATCGGTGGTCCCGGAAAAGAATTCTGGGTGGACGGCATCCATACCTCGATCCCTTTAAGCGATCGCCATGCGCTCCAGGAACCGGGGGCGTGGCGGGTAGAGGTCTCCCCGGGCGCCCCGCGAGAAACCGACCTGTTCCTCCACCTCTTAAGCCCTCTGGACGCGGAGGATCCCAGGCCTGCTCCGGTCGGCCAACTGGTGGAAACGGAAGGAATGATCGGGACGCGGACCGGCGAGCAATTGATCCTGTTCAGCAAGGAGGGAGCCATCCAGCCCGGTGTTCGGTATACCGTTTCCCATTCAGGGAAACTGGACCATCTGATCACTGGGTTAGAGAAGAACGTCCCCTATCGGGTGATCCGCTCCGGCAGTATGGTGATCGTTCCAAAGGACACCACACCGAACGGGAGCTTGTTCTTTACCTCGATAGACGGCGGCACCTTCGATGTCCAAAAACCGTCCGTTCCTGCTGACCCCGCGCCTTCTCCTCCCGTCGTTTTGCCTTCCACCACAAAGTTTAGTGAGATCCCCTTCTTTGGGGATGCGGCCCATTACCTTCCCCGCTCGACTCTCCGATGGTCCGTGGTGGAGAACCCCGTGGGCAGTGGAGAGCTCCGTTACTTTTTGAACACCGCGGAGCATCGAGGTACAGGGGTGAACGCCGATCTGCTCGGAGAAATCGCGTTGATCCACAACGGGGGGTACCTCGATTTTGAGATGACCGCCGTCGCCAAACGGAACAAGCCGATCAATGATTTAGACGCCGGCCCTTCTCAATCGGACGATTTCGCCATCGTCTTTAGCCATCAAGACGACGGCAACTACGACTTTATGCTGTTGAGCAGCCGAAGGGAGTACAACCAACTGGTTCGAGTCGAGAACGGCGTTCGAAAGGCCGTCTTAGCGACAGCCTCCCAGCCTCTCCTTATCGATGACCAGTACCATCGGGTTCAGATCCGCCGAGAAGGGGACCAGATTACGGTTTTTCGCGATGGCCAAGAGGTCTTCTCGGCCACGGATACCCGCCCAAGACCTGGGAGGATCGGGATCGGTTCTTTAAGCGATTCGGCCTGGTTTGACGATATCGAGGTTCACGTCCCTACACCTCCAGAGGAGGTCCAGCCATTTCATCTCCTATTCGAAGCGGAGGAGGCGGCCATCCTTTCGGCTCCGATGCGCGTCTTGAAATCCAAGACGGCCTCAGGGGGTGCCTGCATCGGGGTTCCCAACGGTTCCACCGGAGCCAGGGGAAAGGCGGTCTTTAGATTCTCGGCGCCTAAGACCGGGGATTACGCCATCTGGGGAAGGGTGATCGCCCCGACCCAGGAGGACAATTCCTTCCATATTCTCGTCGATGGGCAGCGGGTAGATGAGGACCGTACGGATGGGACCACCACCATTTGGGATCTTCCTGTTTCCTCCAGATGGACCTGGGAGAGGGTGGGCATGCGGGCCGCGGTGGGTCAAAAGAAAAGGGTCTTTGCTTTATCCGCTGGAGAACATACCCTCGCCATCCCTCAACGAGAAGACGGAAGCTTCCTGGATCAAATCCTCATCACCGACCAACTCACCGAAGCCATCCCCCTAAAATGGCCAAGACCCTCTCTCTGTAAAAATCTGGAAGAATCTGGACCTGTTGGGGTTATAAAATAGGAGAGGGGAATGAGAAAAGATCGGATCGCCACTTTCGCCTTGGTCGTTGGGGTTGTTTCTGTCCCGGCTTGGGCCGGCCCTGGGGAAATGAATCGGAGGCTTTACCCAGAGGATCTGGTCTACCAGGGAGCCTTCCGGTTCCCCCAAACAGAAGGGGATGCCTCCCGCTGGTCCTATGGCGGTTCTTCTCTCGCCTACAACCCCTCGGGCGATTCGGGCGGCTCCGACGATGGCTATCCCGGTTCCCTCTTTAGCGTAGGCCACGCCCACCATCAGCTGGTCGCAGAGATCTCGATCCCTAAGCCGGTGATCTCACCGGAGAAGGAGACCAGAGCCCTGCCAGTGGCCAAACAACTCCAGCCCTTTGCCGACATCACGGGGGGACTGATCAAAGCGGCGCTGCCGGACATTCATCCTCGAATCGTGGGAGGCTTGAGTTTCCTGGAACCCCAACTCGGCCAGAAGACTCCTAAGATCTATTGGACCATCTTTCTCTATTACAACGTCACGGCCACCGATTTCCTCAGCCACGGCTGGTCGGAGCTTAATCTTTTGCAGCCGAACGCCCAAGGGGTTTGGCATCTGGGTCCGAGGAACAGCGGAAATCCCCAATGGAACTCCATGAAGCACAACGGCTACCTCTTCGACGTCCCACGCGCCTGGGCCGATCGAAACCTGAAAGGCCAATACCTCGTCTCCGGCCACCAAGTAGGGACCGGCTGCGGCAATTACAACTCCAGTGCCGGACCGGCCCTGTTTGCCTTCGCCCCCTGGCAGTATCCGAGCGCAAATCCGCCCCCCTACGGGGCAGAGTTGGAGGCCACTCCCCTTCTTTGGTATCGATGCGAGGACGGGCCCAGGATCGATCACGAGCCTTGCGACGAATGGTCCGGGGGCGCCTGGATCGAGCAAGAGAACAAGGCGGCGGTTCTCATCGTAGGCCGCAAGAGCCTGGGGGAACGCCGGTACGGCTTACCGGCCCCTGGAGATTGTGAAACCGCCAAGGGTTGGCACTGCGATCCTTACGAACCCCAAATCCTCTTCTACGATCCGGAGGAACTGGCTTTAGCTGCCCGCGGCTTAAAGAAGCCTTGGGAGATATCGCCCTACGCCCGCATGACCCCCAAGGGTCACCTATGGCCCACCTGCCACTGGCGACTGCCCGGCGCAGCCCTGGATCGCCAGCGTGGGCTGCTCTACATCGTTCAATACGCAGCCGATGGGACCGTCAGCGTGTACGAGAAGTACCCCCTCGTGCACGTCTTTAAAATCTCTCCAAAATCCCGTTCCTTGGGAGACGTCAACGGCGATAGGGAACTGGACCTGTCCGATGCGATCTTCCTGTTAAAAGTGATCGTCGGACGAGAGGCTCCGCCCGAGCCGAGCAGCCCCTCCTTTCAAGCCGCCGATGTGAACCGGGATGGGAGGCTCAACCTGGTCGACGTCATCTGCCTCCTCCAACATCTCTTCCGAGACAGGCCCCTCCCCTGCGGCTAAGCGTAACCTAGAAAAAGCCCTTCCCCCCGTTTAGGGTGGGCGGGCGACGAGGGCGGCGAGGTAAGCCTTGATCCGCTCTTGGTGGGAACCCGCGACCGAGGTAAACTCTACCCCAACTACGAGACGGACCTTTCCGCCTTCTCCGCGTTCCCGCTTCATCCAAGCCACCCGGCCACCTCCCTCGACCGTTGGCATGGAGGGAGCGATCTCAATGGAAAAAGCGATGGGAGTCTCCACGTTGAGGGCCGGAAGCCGCCGGGCATCCTCCACCGCGAAGCGGCAACCGCGCGCCCCTAAATTGCGGCAGGTGGCCGCCACCGCCGGATCGGCCCGGTCGGCGGTCCGCCAGACCTTAGCCGGCAATAGGACATCCTGCCGTTCGTAAGGAGAACGCGGTTTCTTGAGTCCCATCCAAGGCAATCCTCTTTAAGCGAGCCCCAGATCTCTCAGCCGCCGGCCCAGAGCCTCGCGGGCCCGATGAAGGCGGGACATGATCGTCCCGGTGGGAAGACCCAGACGCTCGGCGATCTCATCGTACGACAAGCCCTCCAACTCCCGTAAGACCAGAATCTGGAAATCGGCAGGACGCAAAGAGCTAAGCGCCTGACGCACCAGCTCCATTTCTTCTGCGTGCACCGCTTCGTCGCGTGGGGATCGTCCTTGAGCCGGGATCTCAACCATCTGGGGATTGCCCTCTGGGCCCTCGGGATTCTCATTCAGCGAGACCGACCGGGCTCGGATCTTGGCGCTGGTGTCCGACATCCGCCGGTAACAAAGGTTCAAAGCGGTTCGATACAGCCAGGTGTAGAAATGGGCTCGGCCGTGGAAGGTTTGGATCTTCCAGAAGGTTCTTAAAATAGCCTCCTGGGTAATCTCCGCCGCGTCCTCCCGATTTCCCAGGAGCCGCATCGCCGTGGCGTAGACCCGTTCGTGGTACGGTTGGATCAGCTTTAAAAATGCCTCCCGATCCCCTTGTTTGGCCTGCCGAACGAGCTTTAGCTCTTCACCACCGATCGGCGTCACGAAAGGTAACGAACTCTGGCTCAATGATCGGCCGATACCCGGTGGTCGGATTGGGTAAGGGAAAGGAAACAACCTCGAGCGCCCCCACCAAGGTCCGACCCACTCCAAAGGCGAGGCCCCTGGCCAAGCCCACCGAGGCCCCCGCGAAGGCGCCGGACCGCTCCGTGGCTCGGGCGATCTGAAACGGAAGCTCCAGCCAGCCCGTGGCGACGTTCGCCGCTCCACGCCCCAACTTTCGAAGCGGGCCCCCCTCCTGCTGCGCTTCGGCCAGTGGTAAGCCTAGGCCCAAACAGACCGTCAGAACCATGAAGATCAAAAACCCTCTATCGCGCATCCCATCCCTCCTTCATCTGCCCGTACAACATCTCACGGTCGAATGAACAGCGATGCTCCTTCGAAATCGAGGCGAGTCACCGTGACCACTGGGTTGGCTCCGGTGACGTTCACCAAGTCGTTGACGTCTTCGTCGTTGTCGTAGTCGTAGAGACCGGTCCGGTCGAGGGTCTCCAAGCTCACAAACTCGTTCGCCGCGATCGTCTGCTCCAAGATGGACGAGGTTAAGATCTTGCCCGGTGGGGACTCGATCTGGAACCGTTCCAAGATGAGATCCTCTTCCCGGGGGGCTGGCTTGAATTTCAGCCGAACCTTCCACCCTTTATGGGTCCGGGTCCGGACCACCAATTCCACGATGCCGTCCTTCTTCAAGTGGTAAAAATCTCCGAGGGAAAAGGCCTTGATCGTATTCGGGCTCGGCATCGGCAGCTCCGCTCCCTCGCTGATCGTGGCCCCAATCGTGGCCACATTCCGAACGTTGGTGAAGGAGGTCAGCTCCCATCGGGTGTTGTCGTGACGCAAGATGAGATACAGCTTCACCGCCGTCGCCCGCTTGATCGCCAACGACGACAGGCTTTCTCCGTCGGTCATCGGGATCAGGCGATTCAGGTTGTCGTAGTAGAGAAAGACGCAGCGCTCCACCAAGACAGCCTTCTCCTTATGGATCAAATCTTTGGTCTTTCCTCCGTACGAGTCGTAAACTTTTTTTGCCGTCGGATCCCATCGGAAGACCTTGACCACCTCCGGATCGTTCTCCCCATCCGGGGTATAGAGGATCTTGATCTCGGAGCCGATCGGGATGGGATCGGAGAACTGAACCACGTCGTCGCGGGCCTTGGGATCCCGTTTCTCCCCATAGGTAAACTTGATCGGAACCGCCATGAAGTCCAACGTATCCGGCTTTTGGATCTGGCCGACCGGCGTAGGGGCCCCGGGCTTAAACTGTTTCTCCAGGACGAACTTCTGCTCCCGGTTCTTCACCGGCTCGGGCCGGTGGCTGCGATCGGTCCAAAGGGGGACAAAACCGATGGTGGTGAGCGACGCCTCCTTCAGTTCCACGGCGTCTCGGATCCCATCTCCATCGTAGCCTCCTTCGAGCAGGTTCTCCATCAACTCGTCGGCGGCCCGTTGGATGCTTACCCGTTCGGACCCATACCTCCAGGAGTCGAGGCCCGTTTGCAGAAGCATCACGTCCAGCCCCGCGATGATCGCCATGACGCCTAAGGAGATGAGGATCTCCACAATGGTGAAGCCCAGAGATCCTTCGCTCCGCTCCGTCATTCCCCCGAAAGGGGGAATCAGATCCTCGCTTCCGCGAGGATGACATTCGGCCAACAAACTTGCGTCATTGCGTTCCACAAGTTTGGGCCTCATTTCACTTGGAGACCACCGTGACCATGCTGACGACCGGCGGGGTACTCAGGGAATCTCGGAAGATGAAGACCGTCACCTTAAGCGGCTTCGCCTCGGGGTCCACCACCCGCACGGCAAACCAGACGGTGCGGTTTAAGACCACGGGGGGACTCACCACGTTGCCTAAGGCCTTGATCTGATCCTCGGTCAAGGCCAAGTTCTTCACTTTCTCCACTTCTTCCCGGGCCAAGTCCAGCGCGGTGCGGAACTCGTCCGTGGTTCCGGCCTGTTCTACGGCCGTGGCAAACATCTGCATCAAGGGGACCGCCGAGATGGAGAACATCACCAGGGTGAGCAGCAGCTCAATAAACGTAAACCCCAAGCAGGGGGACCCTCTACTCGTACTTGATGACGACGATGCGCCGAACATCGCGAACCACCCCAATGGCCGTCAACGTCCCTGACTTCGGATCGATGTCCACCTTGTAAAGCCCGGGCCCCAAAGCCGTGACCGGGATCGCCCCTCTTCCCTCTCCAAAGACATCGAGGCCGGTCTTGATTTCGTAGAGCCCTTGGGCCAAACCGGCCTCGGCCAGGTATTGGGCCTGCAGGCGATCGACCTCCAAGGTGATGGCGCTTAAACGGGCATAGACCATCCCCATCAAGGAGGCCCCCAAGCTGCCCAGGAAAAGGAGCAGGATCACCACCGTGATCAGGGCGACCCCACCACCTCTTTTACCTTGCCGCTCTCCGGCGGCAAGGTTGCTCTCGTTCCGAGAGCGATGAAACAACCGTTTCATGCAAAGAGGTGGTGGGGCGACTCCCTTTACGTTTCTGGCTGCGACAGCGGCCACTCCAGAAAAGTCCCGCGCATCAGCGCGGGGCTCCCTTTTGCGCTTCTATCCAGAAATGTCCCGCCGTAGGCGGGGCGCCCCGCCTACCACTCGCTTGGCTTCTGATCCGCGTACTCTCCCCACGACTTATCCAGCGGCTGCTCGAGGTTCACCACCACCTCGGCGGTATCGCTCCTGTAGACCCAGCCTCCTTCTCCGGTCAACGGATCATCCGACTTTTGCGCCTGATGAACGTTGGAGCCCTTCTTGCTGGAGATGAGCTCGGGGGGAACCTTCTGAAGGTACGGCTTGCTCACCCCCGCATCGAGGTAGGTGCGATTCAACAGCTCCCCTAAAGTCGTCGGATACACCCCTTCCTTCGCGCGATACAGGGTAACCCGAGTCCGGAGGGTGTCGAGGTTGCTCTTGGTGGCCGCCACGCGCGCCTCGGTGTCGAATCCAATAAAGTTGGGGATGATCGCCGCCGCCAAGATGGCAATGATGCTGATCACGATCAGAAGCTCGATCATGGTGAAACCACGACGTCTCACAGCCATTTTACCTCCCATCGTCGTGTCCCCGCGGAAGCGGGGACCGGATCCTCGCTTTCGCGAGGATGACGCTGTGCCTTTATCGACGGAATACCCGAACCAACTGGAAGATCGGCAACAAGACCGAAAGGGCGATGAAGCCCACAATGAGTCCCATGATGAGAAGCAGCATCGGCTCCAGCGTTGAGGTCAGCGTCCGAAGACCCCGCTCCACCTCCGAATCGTAGAAATCGCTTAAGTGAAGCAGGAGCTCGTCCAAGGTTCCGGTTCGCTCCCCCACCGATACCATCTGGACGAAGGTGTGGGGGAAAACTTGGGCCAAGCGGAACGGATCGGCCAGGTTGGATCCCCCAATCACCGCCTGGCGGACGTGGGAGAGGGCCTGTTGAAGGACCTGGTTGCCCATCACCTCCTGGGAAATCGCCAAAGCCGCCACCGCTTGAATCCCGCTCTTTAACAGAGATCCCAAAATCCGGCTGAACCGGGCTAAAAGCGTTTTGTGAATCAAGGCCCCTAACACGGGGATTCTCAAGACCCAGGCGTGGAGGCGATACCGTCCCACCGGGGTCTTGACGTACCGACGCAGGTACGCCCCCACGATCAGCCCAGCCGCTGGAATAAAGAGCCAGAACTGTTGGAGGAAGTTGCTCACCATCATCAAGATCGCGGTAGGAAGCGGCAGCTCCGCCCCCGCCTCTTCAAAGATCCCAACGAATTTTGGGAGGATGGCGATCAAGAGAAACGATACGATCCCGAGCGACAAGAGCACCAAAAGGCATGGGTAGGCCAGCGCCGATTGGATGCGGCCTTTCAGTTCCAGGTCCTCCTCACCGAGAGACGCTAAGCGCTCCAGGACCTGGTCCAAGATCCCAGCGGCCTCTCCGGCCCGAACCATGCTGACGTAGAAATTGGAAAAGAACTTGGGGTGCTTGGCCAATGCCTCCGAGAAACTGGATCCTCCCTTCAGATCTTGGACCAGAAGAACCAAGCTCTTTCGGAAGCTTAAAGAGGGAGCCTGGACGCTGGCCCCCTGAATGGCCTCGACCAGGGGAAGACCGGCCTGAACCATCATGGCCAGCTCCCGCGTAAAGAAAACGACATCGTGGGGCTTAGCCTTGTCAAAGAGGTGTTGGAATCGCTGAAAAATCTTAGGCAGCCCCGCGAATTCCTCAACGAAGATGACCTGATAGCCCAGCTCCCTTAAGGAGAGAGAAACCGCCTTCTGGTTCTCCGCCTCCACGATGCCGGTCACGGCGATGCCGGAGCGGTCACGGGCCTTGTAACGGAACTGGGGCATCGGTTAACTAGTGGAAACCGGGCGGGACGAACGACTTTCGAGGACCCCGCGGGGTGGACTTTACCCTCTTGACCTTGCTGTCTTTGGGGGCAAGACCCTGCTCCTTTTCTTCCTTGCGCTGTCGGCGCTCCAAATACGCCTGCAGCTCCTTGATCCGCCGACGGGCCGCCGAGACCAAGCGGTGGGAAGGGTACTGGGTCATCAAGCGGGTCCAATCCTCCTCGGCCCGGAAGGCGTCCTGGAATCGACCCCAACGGATCTCCCCGGCCCGCCAAAGGGCCTCCGGGGCATACGAATGGGATTGAAATCGATCCGCCAAGCTCTCGTACAGCTCGGCGGCCCGAAGGATTCGAAGCTCCTCGGGAGTGCTCCTGGCCTGAAGGGTCTTGCCCACCTCAAAATCCTTCGCCTGATAATAGAGTTGGGTCGCGTCCAGCCGCTGCCTCAGCTCTTCCACCTCGCTGCCTGAGGCCACCTGGGGAGGTAAGACCGGCATAAGGTACGGCGTAATCACGATGACCAGCTCCTTCTGCTCGTAGCTCTTCGCCCGGTTCTGGAAAAGAATCCCTAGGACGGGAACGTGTCCCAACCCCGGGATTCGGTCCTTCGTGAGGGTCTCGTCTTCCTTGATGAGCCCCGCGATGATGACGCTTTCCCGGTCCTTAATGATGACCGTCGTATCCGCCTCACGGGTCGTAATCCGCGGGCCAGCATCGATGGTCGAGGAGACGGAGCTGACCTCCGGGTGGATTTGCATCTGGATAAAACCGGCCCGATTGATTTTAGGCGTCACCCGCAGGGTAATCCCGATATCGACGAATCGGGTGGTCTGCAAGGTCCCGGTGGTCGTCTGAGTGGTCTCCTTGATGGGGAATTTTTCGCCGATCGTGATCTTGGCCTCCACGTTGTTCAAGGTGGTCACCGTGGGACTCGCCAAGACCTTGACCCGCTTATCCCGGATCAAGGCATCGACGGCGGCCGTCATCGTCTCGGGTCCCTTGGCAATCGTGGCGGTGACGGTGTCCGTGGTCAAGTCCGCGGAGGGGCCGGAGAGATCCAGGGCGCCTGCGCTCACGTTTAAGAGGGCCTGCATGAGGTTGGATCGAAGAGGGATATCGAAGCTGACGCTGGAGAGCTTCAACCCCAGGTTGTCCAGGTCGGTGTGGGTAATGTCCATGAGCTTAGCCTGGATCAACACCTGTTGCGGTGGAAAATCGATGCCCGCCAAGATCTTTTTCATCGCCTCGACCTTGGAGAGCTTATCGGTCACGAGGATCCCGCTCTGAACCTCGTCCACCTTCATCACCCCGCTTTCGGAGGCCTCTTTTTTTAAAAATTCCATCGCCACATCCGGCTGAACGAAGTTGATGTAAAGGATCTCGGTCACCACCTCCTCTTCCAGACTCACCACCCGCCCGATCGACCCCTCCCAAAGGATGGTGTAGCCGCTCAATTTCAAGATCTGCTTTAAGGCCTCCCCCAGGGTTACCCCCCTCAAGGTAATGTTGACGGTCCCCTTGACCTCCTCCCCCACGACGATGTTGAGCCCATAGGTCTTCGCCAGTCCGTTTAAGACGTTGCGTAAGTTGGCGCCGGCAAAGGCGAGGCTCACCACGGTTTTGAGCCTCTGCTTGACCTGGGCCTCGGTCATCTGAACATCGGCCGGTGGTGGTTGAGGCCGGGACCCCGGCGACGGCTCTTGGGGCTGCCTAGGAGCTTCTTCTTCCTGCGAAGAGGTCTCGGCGAATTTTTCTCTTGTCTCGGCTCCTTCGCCCGTAATCCCCGGCAACTGGAGAGTCCGCTCCTGCTGGGCCCAGGCGATCGATGCCATCCCCAGGAGGCATCCGACCAGAACAAACGAAGTAAATCTCGCCACACCGTCACTTCGTTCCTCGCAATGACACGTTATTTGCCTCACTGATTGGCCTCGGCCTTCTGCGACGGCATTAAAACAAACTGCCGGTTCCCAAACTCCAAGAGGACCCGATTCGGCTCGATGGCCACGATCTTTTTATTGTCCACGACGTCCCCCACCCGATAGATCTCGTTGTTGATCATCGCCGCGACCGGCCGCCCCCCCTCGGAGAAGACCCCGGTCAACTCCAATCCCACCGCCTGGACCACCTCCTTCGGTTTATCCGCCGTTAAGAACGGGTCCTTGCCTTCCCGGGCCGCCACCTGTTCCAAAAGGGAGAAGATCTCCTTTCGGGTAGCCTCCTTGGCCTCCAGGGTTTCTCCGAGAAGGGTCGTGACCAGCAGGATCGCGTGCGGCCGAGAGACCTCCCTGCCCTCCACCTGTACCTTGATCCCTTCCACCTGTTGGTATGGCCGCATCCCTTCCAGAAAATCGATGTAGTTGACGAGCCCCTGAAAAGAGGAGTAGGTATCGATCTGGACCTTGAGCTTTCGATAAGGCTCCGTCGGCTGCCCCCCGTTGTCCGGCCGCTGCGGTTCCACCGCCGCCGGCTCCTTTTGTTGAATGGGGCGGATCGAGTTCAAGCGCATCTCGAAGCGGGCCCTATCCTTGATCAGCGATTCGAGCAGCTGATCCACGTCTTGAACGTTGAGGAGTTTCTCCTCCAGCGTCACCAACTGTTCGTAGAGGCCCGAGATCTCCTTTTTCATCTGGTCGATCTCGGACTGGCGTTTTCGAATATCGGGTTGCTTCGCCATGAGGGTGATCTTGTCTTCCTCTAAACCAGCGATCTGTTCCCTCACCTCCCGGACCTTGGTTCCCCGAGGCTGATGGAGGAGTTTGAAATTGGCCACCCCTAAAATCGCCACCACCCAGAGGATGATCCACGTCTTCTCCCTCCTCTGCAGCTTGTCCCATCGAAAGTTAAGACGTGGCCGAGGCATGGAACAATCATCCTACCTGGCAGATAATCTCAAATTTAACGATTCCGACATTCCCAATCGAATCCTTTTCGGTGAAGGTGAACCCGACGTTCGTGAAGTGCGACGACTCTTTCAGGTTCGACATGAACTGGCTCACCAAATTCTCATCGGTCGCCCCGCCGGCCACGCGAAGCCGTCCGTCGGGACTGGTCTCCAGCTCTGAGAGCCACACGCCGCCGGGGATGTTGCGCCGAAGGTCCTTGAGCAACGCCGCCCACAGCTTCGGGCGTTCCTGAGCGTTCTTTAAATGCTTGACCTTCCACCCAAGGATCTTCTCCTGACGCTCCAGCTCCTTCCCCACCTGGTCGAGCTGCCTGGAGAAGGATTCCAGGTTCTGCCCCTCGACCTGGATCACTTGAATCTCCTGTTTTAATGCGGCGAGTCGCTTCTGGCCCTTCTTCAAAGCCATCGCCTGCCCCATCCAAAACAGCAAACCGGCGCAGAGGACCACCCCCGCCGATGTAGCCAACACCTTCCCAAACTCACGTTCGACCCGCTGCTGGATCCTCTCGAGGAATCCGATCCGCGCCTCATCGGGCAGAAGGTTAACGCGCTCCATTTCTTTCGCTTACCCCGCTGGCCTCAACGCCAGGCCCACCGGAACGGAAAGACGCTGATTCCATCCCGGCTGAAGCATCCTCTGAACGGCAGGATCCAGCTCCACGGCCCGCAAAGGGTCGGCCACACTCACCGGAACCGACAACCGACCGGTCAAAAATTCTGGAAGCTGCCTCAAGAGCCCACCGCCCCCGGTAATGAGAAGCCGGTCCATCCGAGAAGATCCCGATCCCCCTAACTCAAACAGAAAGTATCGAAGAGAGGCCTCGATCTCCGCCACCAGCTGCTCCAGGTGCAGCCCCAAGGCATGGGAAACCTTGACCCGATCTTCCGCCGCGTGGCCGGTCTCCTGCCGATCTTCCTCCAAGGCCATCTTGGAGACCCCGAACTGCCGCTTCATCTCCTCGGCCTGGGCGTAGTTGAGTTGACAATAATCGGCAATGGATCGGGTAAAGGAATCTCCCGCCACCTGAAAGGAGCGGGTGAGGCGCACCACTCTTCCTTGGACGAGACTAAAGTGGGAGCTCTTTAAGCCCATCTCGAGGAAGCCCACCAACTCGGTCGGCCTCCAAAGGTTCGCTTGACTCAGTCCGTAGAAGCCGGCCAAGGAGATCGGTTCGATGGCCACGATCTTCAAGCCCAGCTCACTCACCAATCGCCACCGGGAGATGAGCTCCCCCTTAGGGGCCGCCACCACCAAGATCTCTAACTGCGGCTGACCGTCGATGACGACCTCCCCCGTGAGGATGTGCCGAATCACCATCCGCTCAGGATTCAAAGAAAGCCGCTCCTTGGCCTCCCATTGGACCGCCTGCGGGATCTCGGCCGACGGCATCTTCGGCAGCCGGATCGATTCAATGGCCGCGTCCAGATGATGAAAACCCAGAACGATCGGACCGCTTAAGAGCCCCTCTCGCTTCAACCGCTGAAGGACCTGCCGCACCTGATTTTCCCATTCCGGCCCCTCATCGATCCCTGCGGCCAGATCGACCACGGCACAGCCGGTCATCCTTCCTCGACCGGCGGCCAGCAAGCCGGCACCGCCGGTGAGTTCGACCCGGGCCACCTTGACGGAACTGGAACCCAAATCCAGCCCGATAATCCGCTGGGCTTTCGGGCTGCCGGTTCGCTTCAAGAGTTGCTGAAACTTGCCCATGACATCCGTCAACACCGGTCGAATCGTCCCTGAGGAAGCGGGCATGGGGACCAAGGTGGGAACCGGCGCGGGAGCCGGAGAAGGACCCGGTGGCGCCTCCACCGGCTGGTCCCCCACGTTTTGTTTCGTTTGCGAAGCAACACGAAACTTGGGGGGCTGGTCGGCCCTGGGCGTTGAGGAGCCCCTCGCTGATGCTCGGGACTTCTCTGGACTGGCCGCTGGCGCAGCCAAAAACTTAGAGGAAGCCGCTTTCTGTTGAAAGAGGGCCAGCGGTGAGGTCTCTCGGCCCCCACGCGAGCGCTCAAACAGTTTCTTCAGTGCCTGCGAGGGATCGATCGGGTTGTTTGACACGGTAAATGACCTCTTCGGCTAATCGCCGGTAATCCTCCGCTCCTCGGGAAGCCGGCGCGTAGCGATTCACCGGCTGACCCACCATGGCGCACTCGGCCAGCGCGCTGTTCAAATGAATGATCGTCTCGAAAATCCGATCGTGGAAATACTCCTGAAGGGCCTTCAGCATCGCCCGGTTCATCTTGGTCCGCCCATCGTACAGGGTGGGCAAGATTCCTAAGATCTCCAGATTCGGATTAGAATTCTCTCTCACGAGCTCAATGGTTTTAAACAACTCCCGCATTCCATCGAGGGAATAGTACTGGGTCTGGACCGGAATGATGAGGCGGTCAGCGGCCGTTAAGGCATTTAAGGTCAAGAGATTCAGGGTAGGAGGCGAATCGATGAAAATGAAATGGAAAAGGTTTTTGAGCTCCTCTAGGCGGTTTTTAAGCACCTGGTCCCGATTCGGCTGATGGAGCAGTTCCACCTGAGCCGCCGCGAGCAGGCCGTTGGCCGGCAGAAGCTTCAAATTCCGGTGATGCGTCGTCTGGAGGACCCTGGTCACGGCGAGGTCTCGTCGCATGAGGAGGTGATAGATGGTCCACTCCAACGCGTCCCCCTGCAGCCCCAGCCCCAGGGTCACGTGGGCCTGGGGATCCAGATCGACCAACAGGACGCTGAAGCCCATCTCCGCGAGATAAGCCGAAAGGTTAATGGCGGTGGTGGTTTTCCCGCAGCCTCCTTTTTGATTGATCACCGAGATCCCAAGCGCCTCGGTCAGCTCCAAGCTAGGTGCAGGAGGCGCGGTCGTTCCCACGGCTCGTTGCGCGGCCTTCGTGTGATACGCCTTTAAGAATTCCTCTCTAAGCTCCATGGGCCCTCACCCAAACGGTTTTCTCGAGCTGTTTCTGTGCCTCCAACAAAAACACCTCGGGCGACCCCCCTCGCCGAGGGGAAATCCTCGCCGTCAAACGCCACTCAAAGGATCGGTTCGCCAGAAACCTCTTTAAGGGGGTTTCCTCCCCTACGTTTCTGGCTGCGCCAGCGGCCAGTGCAGAAAAGTCCCGAGCGCTAGCGAAGGGCTCCTCAAAGGCCTCTTCCAACCGCTTGGTGATCGTGGCGAATCCCTCGGGATCGATGAGCGAGACCACCGCCAAAAGGCTGTTGTTGGCGAGATGGAAAATCCGATCTTCCTTTCTGAGGTACGCTCGCAAAAGATCTTCCAAAACCTCCAAGGGGCCCTGGCGGCTCCCGTTTTCGGAAGAGAACCGTTCCCTCGCGCGCCCCTTGATTTTCAATTGACACAGGAACATGCCGGTCCACCGGCCGGACTGCCGGGCCTGACCCCAAGTCTCCTCTAAAAATTCCTTTAAGATCTGTGTATCGGACCGGATCGGCAGGATCACGCGAAAGCGGCTGCCGTGATCGACCCGGCTGGTCACGGTGATCTCGCCACGATAGGCCTCCACCACTCTCTTGACGATGGCCAACCCTAAACCGCTTCCTGGGGCAGCCCCAATCTCCGGGTGATCCACATGGTAAAACTCCTCAAAGATCCTGGAAACTTCTCCGGGGGGAATCCCCACTCCGGTATCGGCCACCTCCGCGACCAACTGCCCCGGCCGATTCTGCAGGGTCACCTCCACCCGTCCTCCCTTCGGGGTAAACTTGACGGCGTTCGAGATCAAATTCAAAAACACCTGGGTCAACTCCCCTGGGTCGGCCCAAAACCGAATCTCCTTCTCCGGAAAATAGGTCGCCAGTTTAAGCTTCTTGCGCTGGACCTCCCCCTGCAAGGAGCGAACCAAGTCCCGGAGCATGGGACCCACCGAGAGAAATTCCCTTCGGATCGCGGCGCGGGGAGACCCCGTTTTGGCCAGGGTCAAGAGATTCCCGATCAAGGTGGTGATGGATCGGCAAAGCTCCTGGATCCGTCCTAGGGATTCCCGCTGCTTCGGATTAACCTTCCCCAACTCCCCGCTCGAGAGGATGGAGGCGTAACCGTTGATGGAAGAGACCGGCGTGCGCAGCTCGTGCAGGGTCGTGGAGAACAGCTCTTCTTGTAAGAGGATGGGAGAGGTCGACGTCGTCATCGGGGGGTCTCCTCCCGCAAACGCCGGCGGATGATCCGCAAGGGGTACCCCTCTCGGCGCAATTGTTGGATCTCTTGAAGGCGGTGGAGGATTTCCTTCTCGAAGAAGAGCCGCTTGTTTCCCCTCCGGTCCGCGATGGAGAGCAGCCCTAGGTTGGTGTAATAGTTGAGGGTCGGGACCGCCGTGCCGGTCCTTTCGGCGATCTCCTGAAGCGAGATGAGCTTCCCCTTCTGATTCGACATGATGTGGGGTGACTTAGCCTAGGGGAGCAAAACTGAGGGTATCATGAGAAGTGCATGCTGTCAATATAATTTTTTCTCCACTTATAGTATTTACTATAAGCGCTTGAACTGTTCCTTCTCGGTCGAGCCCTCCAACCCTAAGGTCGAGGCGAATCCCTGCAGGGCGATTTGGGTCACCGCATCGTAGTAGCCGGTCCCCGCAAACTGTTGGTGCCGGATCGCCTCGTAGCCATCCTTTTCCGATTTAAATTCCGCTTCCTGAAGCTCCGAATAGGCCAGCATCCCCCGTTCCCGATAGCCTTGGGCTAACAGGAACATGCTGTGGTTCAAGGCGTGGAATCCGGAGAGGGTCACAAACTGGAATTGGTAGCCGAGTCTTCCCAACTTCTTCTGGAACTTCGCGATGGCTTCCTTTCCCAAATTCAACTTCCAGTTAAACGATGGGGAACAGTTGTACGCCAGCATCTTGGCCGGGAATTTCTCATGGATCGCCTCGGCGAACATCTTCGCCTCACCCAAATCCGGTTTGGAGGTCTCAAACCACAAGAGGTCCGCGTACGGTGCGTAGGCGAGCGCCCGGCCGATCGCCTGCTCTAAACCGGCCTTAACCCGAAAGAACCCCTCAAAGGTTCGGCCCCCTCGGAGGAACGGCCGGTCGTACGGGTCGACGTCGCTGGTGATCAGACCCGCGCTGAAGGCGTCGGTCCGGGCCACGAGGAGGGTATCCACCCCGGAGACATCGGCGGCCAACCGGGCCGCCACCAGTTTGGTGATGAACTCCCGGGTCGGCACCAGCACCTTCCCCCCTAAGTGGCCGCATTTCTTGACCGAGGCCAACTGGTCCTCGAAATGGACCCCGGCGGCCCCTTCCTCAATCATGTATTTCATGATTTCAAAGGCCTGCAGCGGACCCCCAAACCCGGCCTCGGCGTCCGCCACCAGGGGGGCCAGCCAATAAACGCTCCGATCCCCTTCCAGATGGTGGATCTGATCGGCCCGAAGGAGGGCGTTGTTGATCCGCTTGATCAAGAACGGGACGCTGTCGGAAGGATACAGGCTTTGGTCCGGATACATCTTGAGCGCGTTGTTCATGTCGGCGGCTACTTGCCAGCCGCTGACGTAAATCGCCTTGAGGCCCGCCTTCACCTGTTGAATCGCTTGGTTGCCGGTGACGGCGCTGAGGGCCGCGATAAACGGCTCCTCATTCAGCAGCCGCCAGAGCCGCCGGCTCCCCAGCTTGGCCAGCGTGTATTCCCGATGGATGGTCCCTTTTAAGGTGTAGACCTCCTCCGGACGGTACGGACGTTTAATCCCCTTCCAACGGGGGGAGTTCTTCCACTCCTCCTTGATCTTGCGAATAAACTCTTCTTTCTCCATACCCCCTCCT
>CAYJWF010000030.1:0-20246 GCA_964373805.1 uncultured Planctomycetia bacterium
TTTTTAATATTTTTTTTTAAAACCAATTAATGGTTAAACCACTTTGTTTTGCCCAAACTCACCCCTTCCCCCCGCGCCCGGGCCCCGGCCGGGGGCGCTCCACTTTTATATCCTTGTCTTGCCCTTCTGTCGAGATATAATAGAGTCCTATTGCGGGGTGGAGCAGTCCGGTAGCTCGTCAGGCTCATAACCTGAAGGTCCCTGGTTCAAATCCAGGCCCCGCTACCAACTTGGGGGACGTTCCAGCTCGGGGCGTCCCCCGTTTTATAAGTTCAAGGGGGTCGGGTCTCTACAGGTAACAAATCCAGCCAAGATGTAAGATGTAGAGATCGGACCCCGTTTTTTGTAGAATAATAGCGCGATGAATCCGGCACAGGCGAATTCAACGTTGGTGGAGGTGGAGCGGCTGTCGATGCAGTACGGGTCGACCGTGGCGCTGGCGGACGTCTCGTTTAAGGTGCGTCGCGGGGAGATCTTAGGCTTCCTGGGACCCAACGGGGCCGGGAAGACCACCGTGATGAAGATCTTGACGACGGTAATCTTTCCAACGAGCGGCACCGCCCGAGTGGGAGGCCACGATGTCCGGGCCGATCCGTTGCCGGCCCGTCAGATGATCGGGTATCTGCCGGAGCAGATTCCCCTCTACACCGAGATGCAGGTGGATGAGTACCTTCATTTTGTGGGAAAGGCGCGGGGATTAAATGGGGCCGGTTTAAGGGATCGGCTGAGTTGGGTGGCCGAGCGATGCGCTTTAAAACCAGTTTGGAAACGACCGATGGGGGAGCTTTCCCGGGGATTTCGGCAACGGGTGGGACTGGCCCAGGCTTTGATCCACGATCCGGCGGTCCTGATCCTCGATGAGCCAACCACCGGATTGGATCCATTACAGATCATCGAGATCCGGGAGCTGTTGAGGTCACTCGTGCCGAATAAGGCGATCCTGTTCTCCACGCACATCCTGCAGGAGGTGGAGGCGATCGCTCAGCGGGTCGTGATTATCCACGCCGGCAAGATCGTCGCCGAGGGGACTTTAGCGGAGCTGACCGCCGGCTATCCTAACCTCGAGGCGGCGTTCATTGAGCGGCTGAAAGGCAAGAAATCATCATGAAGGGAGCTTTGACCCTTTTTCGCCGGGAGATGCGGGAATACCTGCAGTCCCCCATTGCTACGATTGTGGTGATCGCCTTCCTCTTATTGAGCGGCGGGTTGTTCGTCAGCCAGTTCTTCCTGATCAAACTCCTCGACATGCGGGCCTTCTTTGATCTTCTGCCGCTTATCCTCGCGGTGATGCTGCCGGCGATCAGCATGCGGATCTGGGCCGAGGATCGGCAGCTCAACACCCTGGAGCTCCTGTTGAGCCTGCCATTGAAGCCGGCGGCGCTCGTCGTGGGAAAGTTCTTAGCGGCCCTGACCTTCTTCGCGTTGACGTTGGTCTCCACTTGGACGATCCCCGCCATGCTCTCTTGGCTCGGTCGGCCAGACTTGGGGCCGATCCTGACCGGTTACTTAGGATCTTTTCTGTTAGGGGCGCTGTTCTTAAGCCTGGGGCAGTTCATCTCCGGATTCTGCCGCGATCAGATCGTGGCCTTTATCTTAGGGTTGTTTGCCTGCATGGGGCTTTTTCTCGTGGGAACCGATTTCATCGCCTCGACGGTGGATGGATGGTGGCCGGGTCTGGGGGGATTCCTTCAGCGACATCTCGGGATCGTTCGGTACATCGTCGGTTTCCAAAAAGGGGTGATAGACGTCAGCGACTTGGTGTATCTGGTGTTTCTGATGGGGGTATTCCTGGCCTTAAACGGCGTTTGGATGGAAGGGCGGCTGCGCCCTCGGGCCCGGGTCACCTTCGCGACCGCCTGCGGGTTGAGCTTATCTATCGCCATGGCGACCCATGTGATCCTGGAACAGATTCCCTTGGGTCGGTTCGATTTGACGGCGAACCAGAATTACACCGTTTCCCCAGCAACCCGAGAGCTGTTGCGCCAGCTCGATCTTCCGGCGACGGTCAAGCTGTATCTCTCTCCACCGGAGAAGATGCCGACGGCGATGCGAACGTTGGAGCGGGACTTGAAAGACGCGCTGGAGGAGCTGCGGCTCGCCTCGGGCGGGAAGCTGAACTACTCGGTCTCCCATATGGAGACAAGCGCCCTCCTCTCGGCAGGAGAGAACAACCTGAGAGGGGAAGGCCGCGCTGATGATGCGCGGCACTTTCCTGAACTGGCCGCTGGCGCAGCCAGAAACGTAGGGGAGGGGGCTTCTTTGCAGGACAAACTGGGCCGCCGAGGGATTCAGCCGTTCCAGGTTCAATCGATTGAAGCGGATGAGCTGGGGGTACGGCTGGTCTATTCCGCCGCGGCGATTTCGTACAAGGACCGGCCGGAAGAGGTGATTCCCCAGATCATGCCGGAGATGCTGGATCAGATGGAGTATCTGGTCCTCTCCAAGATCTACCGGATGACCTTGGAGGAGCCTCCCCAGGTGGCCCTGGTGGCGCCGTACGAGGAACGAAGCGTGGACCCGGCCATGATGGGGATTCTGCGGCAATTGGGGATCGACTCCCAGGACCAGATGTTAAAGGACGACTATCGGTTTCTGCCGGCGATCCTTCGACAGGAGGGGTACACAGTGCATCGGATCCGCTTGACCGAGCAGGAACCGATCCCTTCTGGGGTTCACACCTTGATCCTGGTGGAGCCTGGCACCCTGAACGACCGCCAGTTGTACGAGGTGAATCGGTTCTTAACCGAAGGGGGGAACCTTTTCTTGGCCGCGCAGCGATACCAATTCCAGTATGAGCAGATGGGCAGGGGCATCTCTCCGAGTCCACAGTCCCAGCCGGTCGGGGTCGACCCCTTGCTGGAAACCTGGGGGGTGGAGATCGGTCGCGACATCCTGATGGACGAAGAGTCGCGGGTTCTCTCCGTTTCGAGCGGCGCCACGTTGGGTCCTTTTGCCATTTCGGTTCCGGTGAAATCTCCGATCCACGTTTTTGTGGGGCAGGAGCAGATGAACCAACAGTTGAATTTGACCAGCCAACTTTCCCCAATCTTCTATCTGTGGGGATCCCCCTTAAAGATTCAGGGGGATCGGCTGGGGTCTAACGGGTTGACCGTGACGACCCTATTCACTTCCAGTGTCCGAAGTGGAGCGGTACCGCTGGCCGATTTTGGTCGCTTTCATTCGACGAATGCCTCTGGTGGCGGGCGGCTGCCGCTGTCGGTCTGGGTGAAGGGGACTTTTCCAGATCATTTCGGGGGGAAACCGGTCCCGGAATGGCCCAAGCCGCCTGCTGAGGAGATGGCTCCCCCGTCGGAGTCGCCCTCTTTGGAACCAAAATCGGAGAAGAAGGAGCCCCCGCCTCTCATTTCGCAACTGACGCCCAAGCCGGGCCAGCTGATTCTCGTAGGGTGCACCAAGATGTTCACCGAGGAGCTGGCTACCACCGGCGGGCAGATCACCTTCTTCATGAACGCGGTGGATACCTTGGTGTCGGGCGGCAAACTCGTTGGGATTCGGAACAAACGGCAGCAGGATCGGGTGTTGGTGGCGCCCTCTGCGCCGGTGAAGGCCTGGTTTCGCTTCTTTACCTTGGGGCTCATGCCGATGGTGCTGGTGACCTTGAGTCTTGCGCACGCCGCTTTTCGGCGGCGCCTCCGCGAAGCCTACTTGCCGAGCTAGCCGATGGACCGTCGACGATTACTGATCTTAGGAACCGTCTTGACCCTCCTGATCGCCGCCGGGGCCTGGTTGCGGGCCCGGGAACGGGCGGCGTTCAGCGGGCCGACCTCCATCCCACTGATCTCTCCCACCCTTGACTTGGGCGGTTTAACCGAGGTCGAACTGTCGGTGGGATCCGCCGAAAATCCCCAGGTTCGGTTAGTGAAAGATTCCTCCAGCGGCCAGTGGAGGGTGGTCACCGCTTTCGAGGCCCCGGCCGATCCCGAGCGGTTGAGCCGATTGGTCCGATCGTTACGGGGGCTCTCCGGCGAGGAACGGGCCCGCGACAAAAGGTGGTTTTCCGATTTTGGGGTGGGAGAGAACGGTTTAGAGATCCATTTGCGTGAGTTTGATCGGACGGTGGGTCGTCTGGTGATCGGGCGCAGCCGAAAAGATCCCACCACCAATTTTGTTCGCTTGAAAGACGGTGAAGTGGTCTACGCCATCGAGGAAAACCTCTTGGGAGAGATGGGCCTTTGGGGATCTGTTTTGCCGGAGACGCTCTCCTCCCAAGATTGGATCGATTTAAGGCTGTTCCCCGTGACGGTGGATCAGGTGGTTGGCCTGGAGGTCGCCGAGCGGGTGAACGACTCCTGGGTGGTTCGAGGAGAGCGTCACGAGCCGTTGGATGGCGATGCCCAGTCGGTGGTGAGTTCCGCGGTTTATACCCGAGCCACCGCCGTCGTCGATCCCGCCACCCAGGCCTCGGCCTTTAAGAAGCCGATGTGGCGTTGGATCGTTACTCAACGAGACGGCGCTCGCTGGGAGTTAGAGGAACCACCTCTCCCCAAGGAGGCCACCACGTTCACGGTCCGCCGGCTCCCCAACGGCCCGTACTTTACCATTTCCGCTTCCTCCCTCTCCTATCTTCGGGAACGCCTGCTTCCTCCCACTGCCAAGGCTTCCCCAAAATCTCCCCCCGCCTCCGAAGAGAAGGCGGATCGTCCCAAGAAGCCTAAGAAGAAGTAACAGCCGTGTGTATCGTTGACATTAGCCATGGAATGTGGTATGGTTCCAATTAGGAACCATATGGAAGGAGGGCCGATATGGCGACGACCACCTTAAAGGGCTTGAGCGAAGCGCTGCACCGAGAACTCAAAGAACGTGCCGTGAGGCACCATCGGAGTCTCAATCGAGAAATCTTGGTGTGTCTGGAGACGTCTGTTCGGTGTGCCCCTATCGATGTAGAGACCCTGATGGCTCGAGCACGTGTATTACGTCAACAGGTGTCTAGCCGGCTGACGGACCGGAAACTGCACCTTCTCAAGAACTGGGGGCGTTCCTAAAGAAAGGCCGTGATTGTCGTCGACACCAACCTCATCGCCTATCTGTGGCTTCCGGGAGAGCACACGGCTCAGGTGGAGCGCCTCATGCAGACAGACCCAGAATGGGCCACTCCGCTTCTCTGGCGTTCCGAGTTTCGAAATATTCTAGTGGAGTACATCCGATTAGGGTACCTGTCGTTGGAGCTTGCCGTTCAGCTTGCTGAAGAAGCAGAGAGATTTTTTACCGGCAGGGAGTATTCCGTTCCCTCTTCCAAGGTATTGGCAGCCGCAGCCGTTTCCGGATGTTCAACCTACGACTGTGAATTTGTGGTCTTGGCGGAGGATCTAAACGTAGCTTTGGTGACGACGGATCGTCAGATCCTCCGGAAGTTCCCAAAGCGAGCGGTGGCCATCCATCAACTGTTGCGCCCGTAGCTCAATTGGATAGAGTGACAGGCTTCGAACCTGGCGGTTGGGAGTTCGAGTCTCCCCGGGCGCACTTACTTGGCTTGAAGAGACTCGAACTCCAGGGAGGTGTGGAGGGGACCGCCCTCCACGCCTTTAAAAGGAAAGGAGAACCGAGGGAAACCCTGGGTGTCCCTCGGGGAGCGAGGTGCAAGCCGAGCGACGAGTTCGCAGTCTCCCCGGGCGCGAGTTTGGTGCCTGGCACCTTTTGAAGGAAGCTCTTCGGGCCGTTAGCTCAATCGGTAGAGCAGGGCGCTCTTAACGCCAAGGCTACAGGTTCGATTCCTGTACGGCCCACGAATCCATCATGAGAAATAATGGTCAAATCCATATAGGTTTCGAGTGGGATGCATCGTTTGCCTATGCCATTGGTTTAAGGATCGCAACTCTTAAAGTTAATGTATTATCGATCTGATGTTATTTGTCTTTCGCGTAAGAAGAAACCAGCTGAGCGTTTTCTTAAATAAATTTTAGCTTTTAGGTAATGAGAAAACGACGGGCACGTGGCGAAACTGGAATACGCGCAGGATTTAGGATCCTGTCCCGTAAGGGGTGGGGGTTCAAATCCCTCCGTGCCCAAGGTATGATGGTTCTGATGCGGGTGTAGCTCAGTGGTAGAGCACCTCGTTGCCAACGAGGCTGTCGTGGGTTCAAGTCCCATCACCCGCTTAAGAGATATTTCTTAACCGGTCTAATCGTTAGCGAAGCTGGAGGTGTCAAGAGGTGAAGATTACGGACTTCTTGCGTGAAAAGGCGATTGCGGTGGATCTTCAAGCAACCCATAAGGAAGGGGTTATCCGAGAGCTGGTCCGCCTGCTCGTCAAGGCGGGTGAGATTAAACCTTCCGATGAGGAAAAACTGGTCCCGGTGCTGCTCGCTCGGGAGGCGTTGGGCTCGACCGGCATCGGTCAAGGGGTGGGCATCCCGCACGGCAAATCGAACTGCGTCGGTCGACTCGTCGGCGCCTTTGGCATTTCCCGGCGAGGGGTGAACTTCGATTCGCTCGATGGGGAGGCGGTCCACGTCTTTTTTCTGTTGGTGGCTCCAGAAGATTCCGCCGGTCCGCACTTGAAGGCCCTGGCTCGGATCTCCCGGCTTCTCAAGGACCGTTTCTTCCGGGAGAGCTTGAAGGAGGCCAAGGACGAGAAACAGCTTTTGCGGACCATCCAGCAGGAGGATCAGAAAGGACCTTGACCCCACCAATTCCTTTGGAAGAGGGGGCGTATTGGGGGAGATGGGAAATCTCCCCCAATGGCACCGATAGCATTTGCCGGAAAGGGGAGAACCGAGGGGAAAACCAGGCAGTGGTTTTCCCCTCGGAGAGGCTGGGCAACTGACCCTGATGGCCACCCCACCGAAGCCGGGAGGCATACGAGAACCCATGAATTCATCCCCAGTTGCCCAGCCGATGACTCGGTTTGCCTTGGCGGTTCACTGCCACCAGCCGGTCGGTAACTTCCCCTGGGTATTCGAGGAGGCCTACGAGACGGCTTATCGTCCCTTCCTGGAGACCCTGGAGCGACATCCCAGGATCCGCTTAGGGTTACATTACTCGGGGTCCCTGTTGGATTGGTTTAAGTCCCAACATCCAGAGTTCCTAGGGCGGGTTAAGCGACTCGTCCGACGCGAACAAGTGGAGCTGTTGGGGGGCGGATATTTCGAGCCGATCTTAACGATGATTCCGGAACGGGACGCCTTAGGACAAATCCAACGGATGGATCAAACGTTAAGACGGTGGGGCTTAAACGGCAAGGAGGGTCAGCGCGCGTCTGGCCAAGGGATTTGGTTGCCCGAACGGGTCTGGGAGCCACACCTGCCCTCGCTTTTGAATCGGGCAGGCCCGCCTGCCGGTCAGGCTGGGATCCGCTACACGATCGTGGACGACCATCATTTCGCTCAAGCAGGGATTCCGGAAGAAAACCGGTTTGGGTATTACCTGACCGAGGACCGCGGAGCTTCTCTCGCCCTATTTCCCTCTTCGAAGCGGTTGCGGTACCTGGTTCCCTTTAAGCCGGTCGAGGAGGTGTTGGAAACCCTCCGTGAGCTGCGGTCGGAGAGTCCCCGCGTGGTGGTCCTCGCCGATGACGGGGAGAAGTTTGGTTTATGGCCCGGCACCCACTCGTGGGTTTATCAGGAGGGGTGGCTCGAGGCCTTTTTCCAACGGTTGGAAGAGAACGAGGCTTGGCTTAAATTGATGACATTTCGGGATGTCTTAAACTTACTGCCGCCGCTCGGTCGGATCTACGTGCCCTGTTCCAGCTATGAAGAGATGGATTCCTGGAGCGGTGGGTTCTTTCGAAATTTTCTGGTGAGGTACCCCGAGGCGAACACGATGCATAAGAAGATGCTCTGGATATCGGATCGGCTCGAACGGGCAGGGTCTCGGGGTAAGGCGAGCGGCGCGCGGGCCCAGGCCGTTGAAGAGGCCCGTTGGCATCTCTACAGGGCGCAGAGCAACGATGCCTATTGGCATGGGGTCTTTGGGGGGTTGTATCTGCGGCATTTGCGTCGAGGCGTCTACCAAAATTTGCTGAAGGCGGAACAGGCGCTGGATCGTCTGGAGAATAAAGGGCGGCGGTGGGCTTCGTATGAAGCGGCCGACTTGAGCGGCGATGGCGTAAGGGGGCTTCTGCTTCGCTCCCGATCGCTCACGGTGGCTTTAGACCCGGACCGGGGAGGGCAGTCGGTGGAGTTAAGCGACAAGGAGACCGGCATCAATCTTCTGGACACCTTAACCCGCCGGCCGGAACCCTATCATCAAAAGATCCGATTGGCAGAGGGCGTCACTTCCTCTTTAGCTTCCGTCCAGAAATGTCCCGCCGCGAGCGGGACGGCTTCCGGGGCAAAAGGCAGAGCCCCTTTGAGCATCCATGACGAGAGGGGTCCGCAGGTCGACGAGTTGGCCGATGCCTTGGTGTACGACGCTTACCGTCGGGCCGGTTGGATCGATCACGGGATGCCACTCGATGCCTCGGTACAGGCGTTGGCGCAAGGCGAGGTTAAGGAAATGGGGGATTTCTTAGAAGGCCCCTACCAATGGCAGATGAAGCGCACGGCTTTGGGGCTCCAAGCGGTTTTAAGCCGCGTCGGAAAGATCCGGTGCGATGGAACTCTTTGTCCCCTTAAGATCACGAAAACCATCGGGATCGCGGCGGAGCTCCGCCTCCTCAAAGGGGCTTATCAATTGATCAACCGATCGACCCATCGGCTCGCTTTCCTCTTCGGCAGCGAACTGAACTTGAATCTGAAGGATGCCCACGTCAACCGGATGGGTGAGGCGCAGGGGGTAAAGAGGTTCTCGGTGACCGATCCGGCGTTTCGCCTGGAAGTTTCCTGGAAGTTCGATCGGGAGGCCCGCCTCTGGTATTTTCCGATCGAGACCGTGTCCGATTCCGAGCGGGGAATGGAGCGGACCTATCAGGGGGTGAGCCTCACCTTTCTGTGGCCGATCACCCTTTCTCCAGGAGGAAGTTGGAAGGTCCATTGGGAGATGGCGATTGATGGGACGTCCTAAAGAAAAGCGTCTCTTCCCGGTGCTTAAGAAACGACTGCACATCCGCTCGCCACAGGGGCTCCATGCCCGTCCGGCCGCGCTGTTCGTGCAGGTGGCGAATCGGTTTAAGTCGGTGATCCGCGTGCGCAAGGGGGGTAAACAGGTCGATGGGAAATCGATCATGGGGGTGCTTACCTTAGCCGCCCCCAAAGGAGCCGCCATGGAGGTCACCGCGCAAGGCCCGGACGCGGCCGAGGCGCTTCATGCCTTAGGGCAACTCATGGCGCACCATGAGATGCCGGCGGTGGTGACGGTGGTCAAGCATCGTTCGACCCATGGCGCGTAAGCGGACGCACCACTCCTTAAACGCCGGGACCCCAGAGATCACGCAGGAACCCCAGCACTTGAAGGGAATCCCGGCTTCTCCCGGTATTGCGATCGGCCGAGCCTTTGTGTTGGACAGCGAGGAGATCCCGGTCGTCCGCCGGACGATTCCCGTCGCCGAAGTCCCTCAAGAGATTGCCCGTTTTGAAGAGGCCTTGATCCAAACCCGTCGAGAGGTGCTGGACATTCAGGAGAAGATCTCTCAGGAGATCGGGATCGAACATGGGGAGATCTTCAATGCGCATCTTATGGTTCTGGAGGACCGGGCCCTCATTGAGGAGGTGATCACCCGCTTGAAAGGCGAGCAGCTGGCGGTGGAATGCCTCTTTGCCGAGGTCTTAAAAAAGTACGTTCACGCCTTCTCCAAGGTGGAGGACGAATACTTAAGGGAGCGGATCAGCGATTTGGAGGACATCGGCCGCCGAATCCTTCGTAACTTGACCGGCTTGAAGCGCCGCACCCTGGAAACCTTAAGCCAACCGGTCATCGTGGTGGCGTACGACCTGTCTCCCTCGGACACGGCGACCATGCACCGCCAGCACGTGATCGGTTTCGTCAACGACATCGGAGGCCGCACCTCTCATACGGCGATCATGGCGAAGTCGCTTGAGATCCCAGCCGTCGTTGGATTGGAGAGCGCCACCCATCGGATCAAACCGGACGATTGGGTCATCGTCGATGGGACCCGCGGGGAGGTGATCGTCAATCCGGATCCGAAGACGCTCGCGCATTACGAGGAACTGAAGAAGAGGCTGGAGACCATTGATCAGGCGCTTTTAAAATTTAAGGATCTTCCCGCCATCACCCCGGATGGCCACCAGGTTCATCTGGCCGCCAACATCGAGTTGCCGGAGGAGATCCCCTCCGTGATCGCCCACGGCGCCGAAGGGATTGGGTTGTATCGGACCGAATTCCTCTATTTAAACCGCAGCGACTTACCTAATGAGAAGGAACAGTTTGAGGCGTATCGGCACGTGACCAAGGCGACGGCGCCTCATCCGGTGATCATCCGCACGATCGACTTAGGGGGCGACAAGTTTGCCTCGGAATTAAAGATCCCCCGCGAGATGAATCCTTTCCTCGGCTGGCGGGCGATTCGCTTTTGCCTGGCCCGGCCTGATCTCTTTAAGGTGCAGCTTAAGGCCATCCTCCGGGCCTCGGCGTTTGGGGCGATCAAGCTCATGTACCCGATGATCTCCGGGGTGGAGGAGCTCCAAGCGGCCAATCGGATCTTGAAAGAGGTGATGGAGGAGCTTACCGCCCAAAAGCAACCGTTTAATCCATCGATCGAGGTGGGGGCGATGATCGAGGTGCCCTCCGCGGCGTTGACGGTCGACCTGCTGGCCAAGGAGGTGCGCTTCTTTTCCATTGGAACCAACGACCTCATCCAATATTCCCTGGCGGTGGATCGGGTCAACGAGAAGATCGCCTACCTCTACGAGCCGGCCCATCCGGCGGTTTTAAGGCTCATCCGAAACGTGGTCGAGGTCGCCCACGAGCACCACCTCTGGGTCGGGATGTGTGGGGAGATGGCCGGCGAGCCGGCATTGGCCCTCATCCTCCTCGGGTTAGGATTAGACGGCTTCTCCACCTCCCCGGTCAACGTCCCGCGGATCAAACAGGTGATCCGAACGGTCCCCACCTTTCGGGCCAAGGAGGTGGTCAAAGAGGCGATGCGTCTTTCCACGGGAAAGGACGTGGAGAAGTTCGCGGAAGGGCGTCTTCGCGAATTGATTCCCGACCTCATTTAGAATGCCGTCGTTGCTCGATGACCCACCGTCGATTCGCCGGCTCGACCGGTCCGGGATGTTGAACTTGATTGGCCATCTGGCGGATCAGTGTCGCGATGGATTCCGTCGAGGACTCTCCTTCGAGGTTCCTTCCGCCTACCGATCGTTGGACCGCTTGCTGATCGCTGGGATGGGAGGCTCGGCGATCGGGGCCGATCTCTTAAACGGATTCCTGGAAGGGGCCGCCCAAGGTGCCAGGCCTGCCCTGAGCAGCGATCCCGAGGAGGTCGAAGGGCCGACCTGCCTGCCCCGAGGGCAGCTGGGCAGGCAGGCCCGACCCCTTCTGGTGAGCCGCTCGTACACCATTCCCTCCTGGGTGGACCGCCGGACCGGAGTGCTCCTGTCCAGCTACTCCGGCAATACCGAGGAGACCCTCTCCGCCGGCCGGCAGGCCTTGGAAAGGAAAGCGAAGCTTCTGGCGGTAACCTCCGGAGGAAAACTGGCCGCGTGGGCTGATCGGGCCGGCGTTCCATGGTTAACGGTCCCGGCCGGGTTTCCGCCTCGGGCAGCGATCGGATACATGGGCTTTGCCCCTTTAGGGATTCTCCTGCGCCTGGGTTGGGTGGATTCCACGATTCCAGTCGAGGCGGCCTGCCACTCGGTGGAGGAGTTTATTCGGCTTAAACTGCATCCCTCGGTTCCAACCGCCCTCCATCCGGCCAAACGGATCGCGTTGGCTCTTAAGGGGAGGTTGCCGGTCCTTTACGGCTCCTCCGGAGGATGGGAAGGATTAACCTTTCGGTGGCGAACACAGCTGGAAGAGAATGCCAAGACGCTCGCCTTTCATCATCTATTTCCTGAGGCGACCCACAACGAGCTCTCCGGCTGGGTCGAGCCCCGGTCCCTCGTTAAGAAGATGACCGCAATTTTCTTGAAAGATCCGGCCGTGCATCCTAAGGTTCTGCGCCGGATGGCTTTTACGGAAGGGGTGATCCGGCGAGAGGGGGCTCACGTGTTGGTGGCTTCGGTTTCAGGGCCGTCTCTTTTAAGTCGGATGCTGAGGCTGCTCGCCCTGGGAGACTTCGTCAGCGTTTACCTGGCCCTCCTTTACGGCGTCGATCCCACCCCGGTCGAACGGGTGGAAGCGCTCAAACGGTACATGAAGCAAGGCTAGATATGGTGGCCCTTATCCTGGCGGCCGGTTACGGGACGCGCCTGTACCCGTTGGCGGCCCAGCGGCCAAAGGCCCTGTTGCCGATCAAGGGAAGGCCGATCCTCCGGTATCTGGTTGACAAATTGGAGCCGTCCGATGTAGGGATTCGACGAGGGATCCTGGTGTCCAATCATCGGTTCGCCGAGCAATTCCAGGATTGGTTCTCGAGCGCGGGGTTGAAGGTGCCCTGGACGGTCTTGGACGACAGCTCCACCTCCGAGGAGAATCGCTTAGGATCGATGGGGGATCTGGCCTTTGCCCTTAAAACCGTTTCCTTAGACGATGACCTCCTGGTTTTGGGAAGCGACAACCTGTTTCCAGACGAATTGGGTGGATTTCTTTCCTTTGCCCGCTCCAAGGCCCCGGCGGTGACGCTGGGCAGTTACGCGTTAGCCGATCCTTCTCTCGCCTGCCGTTACGGGGTGCTCACGGTCGAGGCCTCCGGCCGAGTGCTCCAGTTCGAGGAGAAACCGACTCGTCCAACTTCTTCCAGCATCTCCACGGCCGTTTATTTTTTCCCGCGTAAGGCCGTGGGTTGGGTGCTAGAATATGTCGGCTCGGTTGCCGCTGCAGACAGCCTGGGTGTCTTTATCCGCTGGCTGATCGCGCGGGAGTCGGTCTTTGCGTATCCGTTTCAAGGGCCTTGGTTTGATGTAGGCGATATCGATTCGTACACCCAAGCAGAGGAGTCTTTTAATCCATGACCCCACGCCAACATTACCTTTTCACTTCGGAATCGGTCACGGAAGGTCATCCGGATAAGCTGGCCGATCAGATCTCCGATGCCGTTCTGGACACCATCTTGGATAAGGATCCCCAAGGTCGTGTGGCCTGCGAGACGTTGGTGACCTCCGGGTTGGCCTTTGTGGCCGGGGAGATTACAACGAGCTGCTACGTCGAGGTCCCCAAGATCGTTCGGGAGGTGATTCACGACGTCGGCTACAACGATCCGGAGATCGGGTTCAACTACGAAACCTGCGGCGTGATCACGGCGATTCAGGAACAGTCGCCCGATATCGCCTTAGGGGTGGATACCGGTGGGGCGGGGGATCAGGGGATGATGTTCGGCTACGCCACCAACGAGACCCCCGAGTACATGCCTCTTCCCATCCTGTTGGCCCACCGCTTGTGTCGACGCCTGGCCGAGGTCCGCAAAAATAAAATCCTTTCTTACTTAAGGCCCGATGGAAAATCGCAGGTGACCGTCGAGTACGTGGACGGGAAACCCACCAGAATCACCGGCATCGTCATCGGAGCGCATCACAGCCATCGGGTCTCCACCCCGAAGCTGCGGCGGGACATTCGGGAGGTGGTGATCCACCCGATCGTCCCCAAGGAGTTCCTGACCCGTCAGACCCAGTATTTCATCAACGCCACAGGCCGGTTTGAGGTAGGGGGTCCGATGGCCGATACCGGGATGACCGGCCGCAAGATCATCGTCGATACCTACGGCGGATTTAGCCGCCACGGGGGAGGGGCCTTTAGCGGGAAGGACCCGACCAAGGTGGATCGGTCGGCCAGCTACATGGCCCGCTACATGGCGAAGAACATCGTGGCCGCGAAGCTCGCCGATCGGTGCGAGATCCAAGTGGCCTACTGCATTGGGGTCAGGGAACCGGTGTCGGTGATGGTGAACACCTTTGGGTCGGCCAAGGTTCCCGAGGAGAAACTATCGAAGGCGATCTCTAAAATATTTGACTTGACCCCCGCCGGCATCATTCAGGATCTTAAATTGCGCCGGCCGATTTATCGCAAGACCGCCGCTTACGGTCATTTTGGTCGGAACGAAAACGGCTTTACCTGGGAGGAGCTGGACAAGGTGGAGGCCTTCAAAGATTTTCTGTCCGGGACTACCCGTGGCAAGAGACGTTCGGGAGTTGGAAGGCACAACCCTCGGTGCTCGTTAGGCCGAATCGCGCCCGGCTCTTCTTTGATTCGAAATGGCTCAGGTCGAAACGCTCCCATCGTCCGCCCCTCCATCCCCTCCGCTGACTAAAAAGGGTCGGGCCGACGTAGCGGATCGATCGTTAGCCAAGGCAGGGACGGCCCGCGTTCAATGGGCCGGCCGTTTTATGCCGGTATTGGCCCAGATCCGAGCCCGATTCTTGGGAAGCCGGCCGCTTAAAGGGATCCGGATCGGCTGTTGTCTCCACGTCACCACGGAAACGGCGCAGTTGCTTTACACCTTAAGGGCCGGCGGAGCTTCCGTTTCGGTTTGCGCCTCCAATCCTCTTTCCACCCAGGACGACGTGGCCGCGGCCCTCGCCGCGGAAGGATTTCCCGTCTATGCCCATCGGGGAGAGGATCGGGCAAGCTACTATCGGCACATCCTGGCCGTTTTAAACACGAAACCCCAGATCACGATGGACGACGGAGCGGACCTTGTCTCCACGATCCACCAACGTTACCGAGGGATGGCGCCGCAGATGCTCGGCTCGACGGAGGAGACCACGACTGGGGTGATCCGCTTAAAGGCGTTGGCGAAAGCGGGGAAGCTGCTGTTTCCGGTGGTGGCGGTGAATGACTCCCTGACCAAGTTCCTGTTCGATAATCGATACGGAACCGGCCAGTCGACCTTGGATGGGATCATCCGAGCGACGAACCTGCTCATCGCCGGCTCGGCCGTGGTGGTCTGCGGCTACGGCTGGTGCGGACGCGGCGTGGCGATGCGGGCGAAGGGGCACGGGGCCCACGTGATCGTCTGCGAGGTGAACCCGGTCCGAGCGCTCGAGGCGGTCATGGACGGCTACGAGGTGATGCCGCTTCTTGCCGCAGTGAAGAAGGGGGATCTCTTCATCACCGTGACCGGCGACACTCGGGTAATCACCGCCCAGGCCTTTGAAGCGATGAAGGACGGGGCGATTGTGGCCAACAGCGGCCATTTCAATGTCGAGATCGATCTGGAGGCGTTAAAGCGCTTAAGCCGGAAGGTTCAATCGGTCAAGCCTCAGATTGCCGAGTACACCTTGAAGTCCGGGAAACGGATCCTCGTTTTAAGTGAAGGCAGGCTGGTGAACCTCTCCTGTGCGGAAGGCCATCCGGCGTCGGTCATGGACATGAGCTTCGCCAACCAGGCCTTGGCCGCCGAGTGGCTCGTCCGCTCGAAAGGAAAACTGGACCCCCAGGTCTACAAGCTTCCCGACGAAATCGATCACCAGATCGCCGAGCTTAAACTCAAAAGTCTCGGCCGAAAAATCGATCGCCTCACCCCCGAACAGAAGCGCTATCTCTCCAGCTGGGAATCCGGCACCTAGAGGCTGGACAACTGGGTGTGAGGTGCCAGGCACTATTTTTGAAAAAGTGCCTGACACCTTTTTTCGGAGTGCGCCTCTCGGCTTTAGATTTATATTTTGTATGTTTTACATTGTATTTTTTACACGCGGGTGGTATCCTTGAGCTTAGGAGGCAACCGATGCAAGCTCAAACACGAACCGTCTCAAAGAATGGGCAGGTGGCGATCCCCAAGAAATTCCTGGAGGCCATGGGGGTGACGCCCCCAGCAAAGGTTCAGGTGGTCCAAGAGCGGGAGGCGATTGTCATCCGCAGAAGCCCTATGACCCAGATGTCCGATGAGGCGTTTCAGACGTTCTTGAATCGGATCCGCCATCGGAACGTGCGGGTCACCCAAGGCCAAGTTCAGCAGGTGATTCGGCAAGTCCGAAGCCACCCTTGATTCGGGCCGTCCTGGACACAAACGTTTTCGTTTCGGCCTTTCTCTTGCCTGGGCGGCTGAATCGGCTGGTTGATTTCATTCTTCAAAGAGCCTTTATCTGGCTCATCTCCGAGGAGATCCTAGGGGAGTACTTTACAGTGGCTTCCAGGCCTTTGTTTAAGCTGTCTTCGAAGGAGGTGGAGTCGTTACTGTATCAGGTCAAGGAGCGGGCCGAGTGGGTTCATATCCGGTCCAAGGTGGAGGTCGTCATCCGGGACCCTTCCGACGACAAGTTCCTCGCCTGCGCCATAGATGGTCATGCCGATCGGGTCGTCACCGGCGATCGTGATCTGCTTGTCCTGAAAAGTTTCCGGGGAATTCGGATCGAAAAACCCGCCGAGTTTTCAAGGCGCCTTCGAGTTTAGGACTGGCTAAGCTACACGGTCAGGCGAGGCGGCGCCAGGTTTCGCGGATCCCGAGGAGGAAGCCCTCAAGTGATCCCAACGTCGGCGAGCGAGGAGAGGGCTACGGTGGATAGAGGACGGACGCGCCGAGCGAGATCTTTATCTTCGGTAACCAGAGGACAACGGAGCCGTTGTGCCAGGGCCAGATAGCAGGCGTCGTAGACGGTGATTCGAAAGCGCAGGCCTAGGCGGAAGGCCTCTTGGAAGAGGAGCTGAGTTGGGATCACTTGAAGCGCCAGAGCTCCTAAAGCGTCTAGGGCGGCTTGAGCCTGCTGGGGGGCGTACCGATGATGAGAAACGTACTTCCAGACGGTGTTGGCGCATTCCGCATAGAGTAAATCCGGCGCATAGATAACCGGTGGGTCCGGATCGGCTAAGCGGCTAAAGAACGAACGGGCCTGTTCGGTCCCTGGCTCCTCTACCAGTAACTTTGAGACGGCGCTGGCATCGACGACAAAGGAACTCAACGGCGGCGATCGGCCTTGAGGAGTTCCAAGGTGGTCGGAACGGTGCCCCGAGATGGCCGGAAGCGCCACCGGTCGAGAGCCGCGAGGACTTCCCCTTGTCCTTGGGGAGACTTCACCAACTCACGTCTCAGTAACACGACTACTTCAGCGCTTAAGGACCGCCGCTCCTGCTCGGCCACTTTCACGAGGCGCCGGTACAGCGTATCTGGAAAACCTCGGACGTGCAGCGTTGCCATGAGGCATCCCCCCTTCTAAAAGCTAGATTAGCACATCTTGGTTGCAAAGTGCAACCAAGATGAGGTACGGGCTTTAGGCGAGGCGGTGCCAGGTCTCGCGGAGGCCGAAGAGGGCGAAGCCGAGGGGAGCGCCCCAGGCGGCCAAGAAAGGGGGAAGCACCCCTCCTTTGCCGAGGGCGAGCACCAGGGCGTTCAACCCGAAGAAGGCCAGCCCCACTCCGAGTCCGATGCTTAGGGAGAGGGCCGTTCCCCCTCGGACCGGTTGGATGGCGAAGGGGATCCCCACCAAGATCATGACGAGACAGGCCAGGGCCGCGGCCGGTTTGGCGTACAGCTCCACCTGAAGTTTACGAAGGGTAGACCCGCCGGCCACCTCCATACGGCGCAGGTAGCGGTACAGATCCCTCGTGTTCATGAAAGAGGCCTGCAGTTCCGATTTCTCCAACACCTCTGGGCGATCCCCGGCCTGAATCACCTTGGCGGTAAACGGGACCGGGCGGCCGACGGCTTTCCCCTGCGCGTCGAACTGAAGGATGGTCCCGTTCACAAAACGCCAGCTTTTGCCGGTCCAGACGGCCGATTCGGCGGTGATCTTTCTTTTCAAACTGAGGTTGGGTCCGTGCTGGAGGATGACCACCCCTTCCAGCTTCTTTTCCACCGGATCAAACGTTTTGGCGTAAAGGAGGGTGTGCCCTAAGCCGTAGGCGGCCAGATGCTCGATGGTTTTTAAGATTCGGTGAGGTTTCTTAGGGTCGGCGGGACGTTCGAGGCGGCTCGACTTAATGGAATAGGAAATCAAGGCCGCTTGGGGAGCCACCATCTCGTTGACCAAGAAGACCGCGATGGAGATCAAAAGCCCTACCCCCAGAAGAGGCTTGACGATCTGGTAAGGGTTGAGTCCCGAAGCCCGCATGGCCATCAGCTCCTGGTGGCGGTTGAGGTTCCCCAAGGTGTACAGGGTGGCCATCAAACAGGCAAAAGGGGCCACTTGAACGAAGACGAGCGGCACCAGGGTGCCGTAATAGGTCACCAAAACAGTCGGAGGCACCCGATACCGCAGGATTTCGTCCAGATGTCCCAGAAGATCCAGGATCAGGTACAAGCCTAGGAAGATGGCGAGACACCAGAGAAGAGGTCCCAGATACGCCCGCAGCGTGTACCGCTCGAGAATCCTCACCGGCGGGCGGATCGCCAGAGTAAAACAAATCCGACCAGGAAACAGACCAGGTTCCCCAGCCACAGCGCCAGGGCGGTGGGAAGCAGCCCTTTTTCGGCCAGGGCCTGGCCCAGCACCAACAGGAGGTAATACCCCAAGAAGACAAAGACCGACAGCCCAAACCCCACCGATCGTTGGGCTCGCCGGGTCGTTATCCCCAGCGGCAATCCCACCAGGACAAAGGCGAGCGCAGAGAAGGCCATCGCGATTCGGCGATGGGCCTCGACTTTAAGCGGCATCGATCGGATCCCTGCGGCTTCCAGTTTCGCCTGCTCGGATTTAAGTTGATTTAAGGTCATATCCTTTGGCTTCTTCGTGATGTTCCGCGGGTCGGCCCCCTCGCGCAGGTTCAGGTTCATCGTGTAGGTGGCAAACTCCAGCTTGAAGAACTTCGAAGGATCTCGGGGATCTGGCTCATCGGCCGAGCCGTCGTAAAGCTTCAGCAAGACGCGCCGTTCCACCGGCACCGGGATAAACTCTCCCCGCTCAGCCACCACGGTCCGGGTGGGATGATTTTCCCGCGGTTCGTAGATCCGGATTTTAGAAAGTTTATTGCCGTCGACCCCATAGACAAAGAGGATGTACGGCTTGAACTCCTTGATGAAGGTGCCGGCCTCCAGAAAGGCGGTGGGATTCCGGATCCCAATCTCCCCGAGGAGCTGCCGGGTGGCGTAGTGGGTCCAGGGAACGAGCCGGTCGTTGATCGAGACGAGCCCCAAGGAGACGATGAAGCCGATCGTTAACACCGGCAGCCCTAAGGCCCAGAGCGAGATCCCGGAGGTGCGCATCGCCAAGATCTCCCGATCGCTGGAGAGTTTCCCGAAACTTAAGAGGGTGCCGGTCAAAATCGCCATCGGGACCGTGTGGCTTAAGAGGGTGGGGACCAGCAAGGAAAACATCTGCAGGATAGGAAAGAACGGCACCCCTTTGTTGATCAGGAGGTCCGCCAGCTTCACGAGGTTTCCGATGAGGAGGACGAAGGTGAACAGAACCAACGCCATCCCGGTCGGCTGGAGAAGCTCCTTTAAAAGATAGGCGCGCAGAATTCTCATTTAGTGTACCGCGTGCACTTGGATTACCCGTGGGCTACCGTAACAACGGTAACTCGAGCCACCCCGGCCTGTTTCAACCGTTTGGCGCAGGCGTTGGCGGTCGCCCCGGTGGTAAAGAGGTCGTCCACGAGAAAGATCCGAGCCCTTCGCAGAATCGGGTGGGGGGTAAGTTGGAAAGCGTCCCGCATGTTGGTCAACCGCTCTTTGCGGTCCAATTCCGACTGGGGTTGGGTCGGCTTCACCCGCCGTAAGAGACGGGTAAGGCAAGGGACCCCGAGCCGTTTCGCCAGCCCCACGGCAAGGAGTTCAGCCTGATTGAAGGAGCGTTCCCTCAGGCGAACCGGATGCAAAGGAACCGGAATAATCCCCTCCGCCTCGGCGCTTCCTAAATGTTCCAGAACCGCCTCGGTGAGAAAGTCGCTCAAAAAAGGGCTTAGGGAGAGTTGCCCTTGGTATTTGAGCGCGAGGATCAGCGTCTGCATCACTCCTTCATAGCGATAGGCACTGATCACCTGATCAAAGGAAAACCGCCGCGCCCGACACTCAGCGCATCGATCGATCCCGGCCCCTAACCCGGATAAGGAACGTCCGCATCCTCTGCACCACGGCGGTAAGGAACGGGGCAGAGACTTAAAACAACCGAGGCAGAGAATAGGAGCCCCGCGCTGATGCTCGGGACTTTTCTGGACTGGCCGCTGGCGCAGCCAAAAACTTATAGGAGGAATCTCCAGGCCTGAAAAGGAAAGGTCTTCCTCCGGAAGAGGCTTCCCGCAGCCGGCGCAGGCCGCTGGAAACACCAAAGATCGGATTCCTTTAAATAATTCTCCCACCATAGAGGCCCACCATACCATCGTCGGATTCCCACTGTCAACGCACCCGAAGGGCGAGTGCT
>CAYJWF010000031.1:0-17475 GCA_964373805.1 uncultured Planctomycetia bacterium
AGCAGTTCCAACAGCGTAAACCCACGATTCTTGAGCTTTCTCATTGGTTCATACCTCCTCTTTTAGGTTTATTCCCACTTATTTATTCCCACTTATTTAAACACCAAACACGACTACTTTCTTCCATCAAAATGCCATGATGCCTATAACAAAATGCACCTCCTGTCAATTGAGCCTTGAACTACATCCTTAGATTCTCCGACAGTGAAAACATCGGTAAATACATGGAGATGAGCAGTCCGCCGATGACCACGGCCATGGTGATTAACAAAATCGGTTCCAGCAAACTGGTCATTCGTTCCAAAGCGGTGGACACCTGTTCCGTGTAAAAGCGGGCGATTTCATCCAGCATGGAGGGCAGTTTCCCAGTCTGCTCCCCCACGGAAATCATTTGGGCTACCATGCCGGGAAAGACATCCGTACGGGTGAGAGGCTCCGCCAGCGGCCGACCCTCTCGAACGCTGGTTCGCACATTTTCCAGGACAGATCCGATTACTTTATTGCCGCAGGTGGTTATGACGATTTCAAGCGCATGAAGAATAGGAACCCCTGCTTTTAAAAGCGTCCCTAGATTAGCGGCAAACCGTTCCGTTGAAATAGCCTGGAAAAGGGTTCCAAAAATAGGCAGCCGCAGTTTTAGTCGGTCAAACTGCCAACGTCCTGTTTCCGTTTTGAGATAACCGAGAAGAAGAAACCAAATAGCAGACCCTGACACGACAACAAGGAGAAAATAGTGGCGCATAAAGTTTGAAACGGCAAGAGTCGCACGGGTTAATCCTGGAAGCGTACCTCCCATACTGGCGTAGAGGCTGGCAAAGGTCGGTATGATCTTTAGGGTAAAAATCAGAATAGCGCCTACCGCCATTACAATTAGGATGGAGGGGTAGATGAGGGCAGTAATCACTTTGCGTTGGACTGAGCCGGCTTTATCGAGAAAGACCGCAATCTGTTCCAAGGCCTTAGACAACTGCCCGGAGGCCTCGCCGGTTTCGACGAGGCTGACCCAGAAGGGGGAGAAAACCTTAGGGTGCCTGGACATGGCGTCCCGGAAGGTGGAGCCGCCTCGGATGTCGCGGACCATATCGCCGATGGCCGTGGAGAGGCGGCGGGAACGGGTCTGCTCTTCGAGGACCTCCATGGATCTTAAAAGAGGTAGGCCTGCTTCGGTCATGGCGGCCAGGGAGCGGGCGAAGGTAACGAGATCGGAGTTTGTTATCCATCTGTGATAGCCTCGTCGGCCCCCGAGGGTGGGTGTTTTGGCTCGACTTTCGTTGCAGGAGATGACAATGAGGTCCCGACCCTGAAGGATGGAAACGGCTTCCTCTGGGTTCGGGGCTTCGAGGGCGCCCTTGTCCATCCGGCCTAGGCGGTTCCTGGCGACGTAGGTATATTGGGCCATGTTTAGGTGATTCCTTGCCGTCCGTGGTTCGACAGGCTCACCACGAACGGCCTGGGCTCCTCAATTCCTGGAAATCCCTCCATGAGTATCGGGATCACTTCTACAGTTCACCGACTGTGACGCTGAAGACCTCATCGAGAGAGGTGACACCGGAGGCGGCTTTGGAGAGACCGCTTTCCAGTAAAGTCTTCATGCCGTGACTTTTAGCGAACTCCTTCATCTTTTGAGCGGGCGCCCGCTGGGTGATCAAGTCCCGAAGAGAATCGTCGACCAGGATCACCTCGAAGATTCCCACCCTGCCCCGGTAGCCGATCTTACGGCAGGATGCGCATCCCTTTGGCTTGTAATAAGTTCCACTGGGTAGATGCGCTCTTTCTCGGACCGAGGGGGAAGGCTCCATCGGCTCTTTGCATTCGGGGCAGAGGTTGCGAACCAGCCGTTGGGCGATGACCAGGACGAGGGAGGGAGACAGGAGAAACGGCTCGATCCCAAGGTCGATTAACCGGGTAATCGCCGAGGGGGCGTCGTTCGTGTGGAGTGTCGATAGGACCAGGTGCCCGGTCAAAGCGGCCCGGACGCAGATCTCGGCGGTTTCTAAATCTCGGACCTCCCCCACCATGATGATGTCCGGATCCTGCCGCAAGAAGGCCCGGAGGCCGGCTGCGAAGGTAAGCCCGATGGAAGGTTTGGCCTGGACCTGGTTGATCCCCTCGATCTTGTATTCGACTGGGTCTTCGATGCTTAAGATGTTCTGGGCTGGAGATTTCAGGCGATTCATCGCGGCGTAAAGAGTGGTCGACTTACCGCTTCCGGTGGGCCCAGTCAAGAAGACCAACCCTTGGGGAGTGGTTAACCCCCGCTCCACCTCTTCGAGGGCCTTGCCTTCCATCCCCAACTCCTTGAAGTTGAAGATAAGAGTGGCTTTATCCAGAAGGCGAAGCACGATCTTCTCCCCATAAATCAAGGGAACGGTCGAGACCCGGATGTCGATGGGCTTGTCTCCCAGCCGAACTGAGAAGCCGCCGTCTTGGGGGAGGCGTTTCTCGGCGATGTCCATCTTGGCCAGGATTTTGAGTCTCGAGATGATCGCTGGCATCAGGTGCGGGGCCGGTGGATCCATCGGATACAGGATTCCATCGATTCGGATCCGGATCGAGATCCGCTGAGGATACGGCTCGATATGAATGTCGCTCGCCCGGGAATTAACCGCCTCCATGATGAGCAAATCCACCAAGCGAATGACCTGTGTGTCCCCTGCCTTGGCCGCCAGATCTTCAACCGATTCGGCCTCTTCCTCAGGAGCCAAGACTTCCATCGGTTCTAGGGAGCTTCCTTCCCCTGCCTTCGACCATTCGTACGTTCCTGCCACCGCCTCCTTGAGGAGGCTTCTCTTACCGTAGGTGGCCTCGATCGCCTGGACGAGGTCCGATGCGGTGGCAATCACCGGGTGGATCGAATAGCCGGACATCTTCTTTAAGGTGTCGATCAACAGCAGGTCCAACGGATCGGCGAAAGCCACGGTGAGGGTGTTCTGCTCTCTTCGGATCGGGAGAACCAGATGTTTTCGAATGAGCTCATCTGGGATGAGCCGTTTTAACTGGGGGTCATTCGCTTGGGTCAGCTCTCCTTGGCTTAGGCGATAGAAAGGAAGCTGGAGCTGGTGGCTGAGCGCCTCAGCCACTTGGATGGTGGTGACGAATTTAAGAGTCACCAACGCCTCGCCGAGCCGTTTGCCGGTGGTTTTCTGGAAGTTCACCGCCTCCCGGAGCTGGGCCTCGGTGATGAGCCGTTCTCGGATGAGGATGTCGCCTAATCGTAAGTGGGTTTTGACCGCCATCGGTCAGGCTACCTCAAGACGTTGTCGATCGTTTCAACGATCGCCCGTTCCTTAAGGATTTTATGATGATGGATTTGGAGGGCTCGCTCTTCTTTAGACGTTATCGGGGTTTGCTCCCGTTCCACGATGGAAATCAAGGGAGCGTTCACCTCTTCTTTTAGGATGCGGGGCGTAATGAACAAGATGATCTCGGTGTTTTTGCGCTCGGTGTCGGTTCGCTTGAAAGGCAACCCTAAGATCGGGATATCCCCCAGCCCTGGAATCCGGCGGGCCGACTCGGTGCTTTCACTGGAGATAAGACCGGCGATCATCACAGTACCCCCATCCGGCACCATAACGGTAGTGCGAGCCGATCGACGATTAGGATCGAGAACGTCAGTGAAAGTGCTCGAGACGATCACCCGGGAAACCTCCGGCTCGATCACCATGGTGATGTACTTATCCTCATTGACGATGGGGGTCACCCGCAGGATCGTTCCAACGGTGTTTCGTTCCGTGGATTTGGCGATGGTGTTTGTCGTCGCCTGCGAAGTGGTCGTGATGCTGATGGCCGTATCGGAGACGATCCGGATCTCCGCTACCTCGTTGCTTAAGGTTAGCAGGCGAGGTCTGGCCAGGAACTTGACATCCTTTTCCGTAGCCAGTAGCTTAAAGAGGATACTGGCATCGGTAAAGGAGAGGGTGCCCAGGGTATGGGTGATGGTTCCCTTTTCCAGAAGGCCCTGATGAAATGGAAAGAAAGAGGTTCTCACAGGGCCCACGTAGCTGCCGATCTTTCCGGTCGAGTCGCCGTATTCAAGTCCCAATCGGCGCAGGGTGTCCAGGGTGACCTCGAGAACTTCTGCCTCAATGAAAATCTGCTGCGGCTTCACATCCAACTTGGCGATGGTCTCCTCGATGACCTTGAACTGCTCCGGGATGTCGGTCACAATGAGCGAATTGGTGCGGGGATCCGGAGTCACCGAGCCGTGTTCTGTCAAAAGGGAGGAGATGATCTTGACGATCCCGACCTCCGCTTCTTCACCACCCCCACCTCCCCCTCCAATGCCTCCTCCTCTCCCGGCTCCTCCACCTCCTGCTCCTCCCGCACCGCCGGCCGTAGAGAAGGCTGGGGTGATCAGTGAGCCACTCAAGCCGAAGGTGGGCAAGATCTCCCCTGCGCTGGGGACGACCCGCGCATACTTCAACCGGTACACCTTGGTCATGGTAGCGATCTTAGGGCTGGCCGATTCCATCACCATATAGAGATTGGTTCCCGCCACAATTTTCAATTCCAGGCGATTGGCCTTGAAGATCGTTTCCAAGGCTTCGTGGATGGGAACTTGATCGAGATACAGGGTGATTCGCTTATCCCGAACCTCCTCGGAGGCGACGAAGTTCATCCTGGATTGTTTGGAGAGAAGTTTTAGCACATCCTCCAGATGGGCCTCGGTGACGTCCATCGAGATGGTGGCCGATTTTTCGTTTGGGGGAGGCTCAGCTTGCGATGGAGAAGCGGTCCCAAGCCCCAACCCCACGACGATCCCTAGAATTAAAATTCGATTATTCAATGGAGTTCCCCTCCTTTAATCCTAATTGAGGTAATTTAAGCTCGTGCTCCTCGCCGTTGTAAGAGACGGTGACCCCTTCCCGGGTGACCGCTACCACTTCGGACCCCTCCACGGTGTCTCCGACGGAGACGATCTTCCGGTTGATGATCGCTTGAGGTTTCGGAATCCCCCAGAAGATCCCCTGCAAGATCAGGGAGGGCATTTGGACCGGAGTCTCTTGAGGGGTTGGCGTCCACCCATGGGCTCTCTGCCCAAGATCTTGTTGCCTCTGCCGCTCCCGCTGTTCCAAGACCTCCTTCAAGAGAGGAGGAGGGGCGTAAGGATCCCGGCGCACGGAGATCTCCTCCGGTGGGTTGGCAGCCTCGGACTGAGGCGGATCCTCCACCGGCGTTGGGGGATCTTCCGCTGCTGAGGGAGCCGGGCTCGCTGCTCGGGCCGGTTCCAGCCGGCCAGCCGGTTCCAGCCGGCTCGCCGGTTCCATGAGCTTTAAGGAACTTTTCTTCGTCGTGAACCAGATCCCGACGAAGGCCACGAGGAGCAGGAGAACCACCAACGTTTGAATCTGTGTCTTGCTCATCTTCAGGAACCCGCTCCGCGTCGAGAAAAGGCGCTGATCAAGAAAACAGTCCGATACTGGTCCCATTCGGAATCCTCCAAGGCTTTTCCCCTGGGCCCCAGCCGGCTGGCCGGCCCGAACCGGCCAGCCGGCTGGAACCGGCCACCCTGCTCGAAGCCATAGGAGGCCTCTGCCCGAGGAGGTTCCCCCACCTCGATCGTGTCCACCTTAAGGAGAGCCTTCTGTTCGTCGAGAAGGCGAAGAAATTTAAGAAGGTCGGAGAAGGTAGCGGTAGCGATCACACGGATCTGATGTTGGGTGTAGGGGCCGTAGGAGACTTCTGGTTGAGGGACCACCGACTCGATTTGGAGATTGGCCTGAGTGCCCAAGCGGGAGACCTCACTGGTCAAGGTTGGGGTTCCCCCCTGGAAGGCGACCTTCTCTTCCTGCTTTTTAAGCTGGGCGATCTGGAGCCGCAAGGTGGATAACAGATCCTGCCGCTTCTGTTCCTCTTGGTACTTTTGCTCGAGTTGGGCCCGCTTCTGTTGCCAGGGGGTATGAATCCCCACCATGCCGACGCCGATCGTCGCCAGCCCCATCCCAATGGTTAACAGCCATAGGAGTTGAGTTCTTGGAATCCGGTCCTCGATGGAAGCCAACCATCTCGAAGAAGAGGCTCGCCTCACCCCGCCCCTCCTTGGGGTTGCTCCGCCTTTGGCGGAGCAGCCGCCAATCGAAGATTGGCGTTCTGCGCTCTCGAACAGAGCGCAGAATGGCCAAGGAGGGGCGGGGTCATCGTTGCCCCTCCGGATGGGAAAGGCAGGTCAAGCGGAATTCGGTGATCTCCTCATCCTGAAATCGGGCCCGCTGGACCGTATCGAGGCTGAATTTGGTGAAGGCCGAGGTGAACTTGGGATTCTCCCGAAGGGCTGTGAGAAAGGAGTTCACCCCTTCCAGCTCCTTATCCCGATTCTGGGCGTACGATCCGCCCACCACTCTTAAGGCCCGTTTCCGATAGAGGGAGTTTAAGGTTTCTCGGCTTTGCCCAGCCATCGTATCTTCCAGGACGGTGTGCTGCAGCCACGCCTCCTCCGGGAGGAGCCGAGCCAGCTCCTTCAAGAGGGCCGTATGAAAGCCTTGGGTTTTGGAGAGCTCCTTCAAGAACTGAACCTGCCCTTGTTTCTCCTGCTGGATGCGCTGGAGATCGGCCAAAGAGGCGGCGGCTGGGATCCCCTCGGGAACCGGTTGCTGTTGGCGAAGGGCCAGAATCCTTTGTTCATGAGCGCTTGAGTCGATCAGGGTATAGCCGTACCAGAGGAGGAGAACGGCGAGACTTAAGGCGACACGAGCGGCAAGAGACCTTCCGATTCCCTGCAGGTCTCGACGAAATTCTGGGAGTAAGAGATTGATTTCGCCGGCTTTTCTTTCCAGCCCTCGTAGCGCCAGCCCCGTAGCCACGGAAAATCCGACCGGGGACTCTTTCCCCAGAATGACTCGCTTAAAAGGAGCGCCCACCTCCACGGGAAGATCCAAGGCGGCGGTCAACTCCTCCACTCGCTTGAGGTTGGTCTCATGGCCGAAGAGGATGATCTTGGCCACCCCCGGCTCACCGAGGAACCGGCGGCGGTAGTAATCGATGGAGACCCGGGTTTCGTGGATCAAGGCCTCGATCAATTGGGAAGGAACGGTTTGCCCATTCTCCGGAGGGGTCAGCATCGAAACGTTCCGGCTTAAGTAAAGCAGATCCGATCGGGCGATGGTGATGGTGGCGGTATCTTTTTCTACGGTTAGAATCGCGCCCACCTGACCGGGGGGCAGTTGCCCGCTTTGCCGCATGAGCCGCATGAGACTGACCGGCGCCGGCTCCAAACAGAGAGGGATGACGCTGGCCGATCGTAGGGCGGTCAGGAACGTGTTGAGGAGAGGTTTCTGGAGTCCAAAGAACATGATCCGCATGAGAGCCGGGTCGACGCGGCTCGTCACCACTTGAAAGTCGGTGACCAACTCCTCCAGTTTGAAGGGGAGGTATTTCTTGGCCTCGAAGGTGACCGCCATCTTCCGCTCCCGGGGTGGGATCGTCGGCATTTGAAAGTAGCGAGTGACCGCCGCTTCCGGAGGGACCGCCACGTAGGTTCGGCCGGCCGGGATCGAACTCTTTTGCAAGAGAGCCTGAAGCGAATGGAGAAGCTCTTCTCCTGTGGCCGCCCCTTTCAAGGCAGTTGAAGAAAGCGGGGCGCTGGCCACCGAAACTAAGCGGGGATGTTGGAAGGAGCCGGCTAACTGGATAAACTCCAGGGTGTCCGTTCCCAGGTAAAGTCCAATGGAAGAAGAGGGCATCGTCTATCGCCCCAAGATCTTCCGGAGGCTTTGGATATTCTCCTCCGTGTACTCCCGCCAGCGGTTCACATGGTTACGGTTCGCCTTCGGGAATATCCCCTTCGCCTCGTATCGAAGAAGGGTCTGCTTGGAGATTCCTAAGGCGGCCGCCGCTTCCGTGGCCGTGTAATACTTTCTTTTTCGAACGGTTGCAGTCCTCATAACTCGATCTGGCGGTTCTTGATACAGTTTAATAGCACCTGGTGCCATCATCTACCCCCAAAGGAAACTTGTCAAGAATTTTTGCCACCACAAAACGGCTTCGCCACCCACTACAAGTATACCTAAGCCGTATTTTCAGCTTTCGGTTATTAAACTCGGAAACCGAGGATTTTATTCCAGAAATCTTTGGGAGACGAGAAGCTAACTATAAGCTTCCGCTTAACCAGGAGAGATACGAGCGGCTTCCCTTCACGAGGGAGAGAGCAATAAACTCCGGGAGTTCGTAAGGGTGGTGGGTGTGGAGGAGGTGTGAGAGCTGATTCAGGCGAGCCTTGGAGGTTTTGATGATGAGTAGAACTTCAGGGGCCTGTTCCATTTTCCCACGCCAACGATACCAGGAGTAGATGCGGGGCACCAGATTCACGCAGGCGGCCACCTTTTTTCGAACCAACGTCTGGGCAAGACGCTTGGCTTGGGCCGCGTTGCCGATGGTGGTGAGAACCAAGGCGAACCGTCGGGCGTCCCGGAGAGCCGGCTTCAGCTTTTTCGAAGCCATACCCGGTAGTCGTTCCGGCTGGCCGGTTCCAGGTTTTCCTGTTTAAGGATCACGTGACCTTCCCGGGCGAGCCAGCCGACGCTCATCAAAGTCAGATCCCGCGGCTGCCGGATCCCTTCCACCAACTGAGAGAAGAGAACTTCTCCATGGCTGTCCAGGTAGTGCCAGATTTCACCGGCTACAATCCCAATCTCCGTAATCATTTGATCGCGACCCTTTCATTCTAATGATGGTCGCCGCGTGGCTGCCGCCAGAGGAAGCGGCACCACTCAGCTTTTCTGCTTCGTGGCGATGTTGACTTGCGTGATTCCTAACTCTCGACACAAATCCCAAACCTCCACCACCCTTCCCATGGAAGCTTCCCGATCGGCCTCAAGGATGAGCGGCTGGCCTTTGAGCCTTAAAGGGGTGAGCCGCCGGCGCAATTCTTGAAGGGTGACCAGTTGGGGGCCGAGGTAGAGATGGTTCTCCTTGGAGATGGTGACGACGAGGTTTTCCTGATGCGTGACGTCGGAGGTGACCGCCTTCGGCAGGTGCACCTTGACCCCAGGCTGAAACACGAAGGCGGTGGTCAGCATGAAGAAGATGAGCTGAAGAAAGACGATGTCGATCAAAGGGGCGATGTCCATTTCGACCGCCAAGGGAAGAGGGGTCACTTTAAGTCGCATGGGCGAGTCGTCCCCTAGCCTCCGCCACCGGGGCCGACTCGAATTCCGGTGGAGTGTGCGTTGGGGTATCCGTCAAAAGATCCAGCAACTTAGAGCCATGCGCCTCCAACTCGTGGACCAAACCGTTGACCCGATGCGCCAGGTAGTTGTAGAGGGCGTAAGCTGGAATCGCGACGATGAGCCCGAAGACGGTGGTCAACAGGGCTTCCCAGATGCCGCCGGCTAAATCGCCGGGGTTGACCGGATTGACCGACGTGGCCTTCTCTTGAATCGTCTGAAAACAGCGGATGAGGCCGGTGACGGTTCCCAGAAGGCCCAAGAGAGGCGCCACATGGGCGATGGTTCCCAAAAGCGGGACGTACCGCTCCAGGTGAGGAATCTCCCGCGAGCCGGCCTCCTCCAAACGTTCCCGAATCTCGGAGGGCGGTTTTCCGTATTGAGCGAGCGCCGCCTGACCCATCCGGGCGAGAGGGCTGGATTCAAGCTCGCAGAGCCGTTTGGCCTTAAGGAGTCGACCGGCCCGAACCTCCTGTTTCATCTCTTCCAATAACCGGGCGGAGTCGATCTCGACTCGGGAGAGGAACAGGAGCCGCTCAACAACAATGGCCAGAGCGACCACCGATGACAGGAGAATGGGCCACATGACCCATCCTCCCCGTTGGAACAGTTCGAAAAGCGAGGGCGGCATCGCCAATCTTTCTCTAACTGGTGGAGACTATATCAGATTGCGGGTGAGGGTTCAACCCCGCCACCGTTCGCAGAAACTGCCCCGTATAGGATCGTTCGTTGGAAGCGACCTCCTCCGGCGTTCCACAGGCCACGACTTCCCCACCCTGTGCTCCTCCTTCCGGTCCCAAGTCGATGAGGTAATCGGCGGTCTTGATCACATCGAGGTGATGTTCGATGACCAAGACGGTGTTGCCCTGGTCAACCAAGGCATGGAGGACTTTGAGCAGCTTCTCGATGTCGGCCAAATGCAAGCCGGTGGTCGGCTCATCGAGGATGTACAGGGTCTTCCCCGTCGCCCGATGGGACAGCTCCGTGGCGAGCTTCACCCGCTGCGCCTCGCCACCCGAAAGAGTGGGCGCGGGTTGGCCGACCTCGATGTATCCTAACCCTACGTCGACCAGGGTCCTCAACCGATCCCGGATCTTGGGGATGGCCGAAAAAAGAGGGAGGGCTTCCTCCACGGTCATCCGCAAGACGTCGGCGATCGAGTATCCCTTGTAGCGTACCTCGAGGGTGGCCTCGTTAAACCGATTGCCTTTGCACACCTCGCAGGTCACGTAGACGGCCGGCAAGAAATGCATCTCCACCTTGATCACCCCTTCCCCTCGACAGGCCTCGCACCGGCCTCCCTTGACGTTGAAGCTGAAGCGGCCCGGCCGGTACCCTCGAGCGCGAGCCTCCGGGGTTTTGGCGAACAGATCCCGGATTTCCGAGAAGACGCCGGTGTAGGTGGCCGGATTGGAACGGGGCGTTCGACCAATCGGGGTCTGGTCCACGACGATCACCTTGTCGATCTGTTCGGCCCCCGCGATCCGATCGTGCTCTCCAGGCTTTAACCGAGCCCGATAGAGCCGTTGGGCCAAGGCCCGATAGAGGATTTCGTCCACCAGGGTGGATTTCCCGGATCCGGAGACCCCGGTGATACAGGTGAAGGTCGAGAGGGGAATGCGGACGGTGATCCTCTTTAAGTTGTGCTCTCGGGCCCCCACAATCTCCAGATGGGGGGGATCCTTAAAAGGTCGACGATGGCTCGGAATCGGGATCGATAACTCCCTGCGAAGGTACTGGGCGGTGAGAGACCGTGGCGATTTCAAAACCTCCTCCAACGGGCCAGCGGCCACCACTTCCCCGCCATGTTTTCCCGCTCCAGGCCCCAGGTCCACAATGAAATCGGCCGCTCGAATGGTCGATTCGTCGTGCTCCACCACGAGAACGGTGTTGCCCAGATCCCGCAAGGCTTTCAGGGTGTTGAGGAGCCTTCCCGTATCTCGGGGATGCAATCCAATCGAAGGTTCGTCCAGGATGTACAAAACACCGACCAGGCCGGCGCCGATCTGGGTGGCGAGCCGGATCCTCTGAGCTTCCCCGCCGGAGAGGGTGTTGCTTGGTCGATCGAGGGTAAGGTAATCGAGCCCGACATCGACCATGAACTTTAAACGCTTTCGGATCTCCTTCAGGGCCTGGGCGGCGATGGTCCGCTGCCGGTCCGAGAGCTTGAGGGTCTCAAAGAATTGGAGAGCCTCCTGGATGGTGAATCGGGTGAGATGGACGATCGATCGGTCTTGGATCTTGACCGCAACCGCTTCCGGTTTAAGGCGGGTCCCTCGGCAAGTCGGGCACGACCCCACCGAGAGGTATCGGGCGATCTCTTCTTTGACGAAGTCGGAGTCGCTTTCCTTGAACAGCCGCTCCAGGTTGGGGATCAATCCCTCGAACGGCCGACCCCAGACCTCGACCTCATCAGAACCGTACAGAATGGCCCGGCGGGTGGAGTCCGGTAATTTCTTGAAAGGGGTCGACAAATTGATTCCGGTTTGATGGGCGAATTCCCGAATGAGGGCCCGATGGTACGTGATGTAGCCTCGCCCCCCTCGCCGCCACGGCTCCAGGGCTCCGTCGTTCACCGACTTGGAAGGATCCGGGACCACCAGGTCCCGGTCGACCTCCAATTTGGTGCCCAGCCCGTGGCAAGTGGCGCAGGCCCCGTACGGGCTGTTGAACGAGAATAGGCGAGGTTCCAGCTCCGCTACCGAAATCCCGCAGGAGGCGCAGGCGTACCGTTCGCTGAAGAGAAGATCGTTCTTCGACTGCGAGACGACGACCGTGCCCTTGCCTGCTTTAAGGGCCGTTTCGATGGAATCGGTGATCCGCTGCTTGGCCTTGGGTTCCACTTGGAGGCGATCGACCACCACCTCGATCGTGTGGGCCTTCTTCTTGTCCAGCGCGATGGGGGTGCTTAACTCTCGCAGGGTTCCATCCACCCGAACCCGGACGAATCCTTCCTTCTGGATTTGTCGGAACAACTCTTGATAGTGTCCTTTTCGACCGCTGACCAACGGGGCCAGGATCAAGAGGGACTGCTCAGGAGCGAGCTTCAAGACCCTCCCCACGATCTCCTGCACCGACTGCCGCTCAATCGTTCGATCGCACCGATAGCAGGTGGGGGTCCCGATCCGGGCGAAGAGGAGTCTTAAGTAATCGTAAACCTCCGTCTGGGTGGCGACGGTGGAACGGGGATTTCCTCCAGCAGTCCGTTGTTCAATGGCAATCGCCGGGGAGAGCCCATCGATCTGTTCCACGTTCGGTTTTTGAAGCTGCTCCAGGAACTGTCGGGCGTAGGCGGAGAGGCTTTCCACGTAGCGGCGTTGGCCCTCGGCGTAAAGGGTGTCGAAGGCCAAGGAGGACTTCCCAGAGCCGGAGAGCCCGGTGATCACCACCAGGGCATTCCGTGGGATGGTCAGGTGAATCCCTTTCAGGTTGTGTTCCCGAGCCCCTCGAATGACGATGGGGGACGGACGGATTTCTGGCATGGGTTTAGGTGGGAAGGCGCCAGGCCGGGGTGCCAGGCACTCTTTTGAAAAAGTGCCTGGCACCTTTTAAAGACCTGGCACCGGTTTCAAGAATCGGTTATCTTCTTCTGCGACCTCCCCGTACCATCTTCGCGCGGGAGACGTCTCCCTGCTTGTCGATGAAGTACAGGAAACCTTCCTCTCGCTTGATGCCAATCTTCTGGACCTTCTCCGGTCGACCCCCTTTGGAGCCGCCCCGGGCCATCTTTGCCCTCGAGATGTCGCCTTGCTTGTCGAGGTAATAGAGATAGCCCTTTTGCCGCTTGACGCCGGCTTTCGCTACCTTTTGCGCCATGTTATTTTTCACCCCCTTTCTGTTTTAGGTTCCTATCTTAACGGGTTGAAGGATCTGTTGTAAAGTGGCCAAGGCCGAGAGTAACGCCAGCCGGCTGGTCTTGGGGTTCCCCGGCGATGGACGATTCACGATCCGGACGGAAAAGCGCCCAAAATCTCCGGAGGCTTCCACCTCATGAATGTTCCGACGGATCGTGGGATCGGCGACCACCTTGACCCGAGTCCGCGCGGATGCGCCGCCGGCCAGGGCCAAAGTCGCGGCCACGTTCACGTTTTGAGGAAAGGCCTGAACGGCCTGAGTGACCGTTCCTTCGAATAGAAGACGTGGGCCCCGCAGGGAATTTAAAGGAATCCTTCGACGGACCACGAAGGGGGCGCCTCGAAAGGCCTCGGGCGGCTTCCGGGTGGTTAAGGTGACCGACTTCAGCCCCCCCAGCGAAGCCGCCTTCACGCCGTCGATGCCGGCTAAAGCCCCGCTCGGCAGATACACCGGCACTTTAAGATGAGAGGCCTCGCGAAGGAGCCGCCGATGCTTGAGAAGCCCGCCGGTCGATAAGAGGAGGAGGGACTTGCGTTGGGCTATCACTTGTAAGAGGAGAGGTCCCACAGCCTCTGCGGAGGCCGCTTCGATAACGAGATCCGAGCGCTCCACGATCCGATTCGGCGCAAGGATCGCTGGTGAGAACTTAAGCCGCTTTCGCAGGGCCTGCGATTTCTTAGGGTCGCGATCGTAAATTCCAACGAGTTGAGCTGAATTCCGAAAGCGCGTTTCGATCTCGTGGGCTAAACGGCTGCCGATGGTTCCACATCCGATCAGCCCAATCTTGAGCGGTGGGGCCACGTGAAGCCATCAAAGGTCGGCCGTGGAGCGCTCACGGATCCGATTGAAGCGGTCGACGAAAACGACCTTCGGCTGAAGGGATTTAAGCTCCTCGTCGTCCACCAAGGCGTAAGAGATGACGATGATCGGATCCCCGATGACAGCCCACCGGGCGGCCCCTCCGTTTAGGCAGACCGTCCCGGACTCTGGAGGGCCGGCCAGGCAATACGTCTCGATCCGGCTGCCGTTGTTCAAGTTCACGATCTGCACCTTTTCCCCGGGAAGGATATCGGCGGCCTTCAACAGCTCGGTATCGATGGTGATCGATCCCTCGTATTGTAGGTTGGCCTCGGTGACGATCGCCTGGTGGATCTTAGACTTCATGACTTCTCGCAGCATAAGTTTAGCGCCTTATTTGGACTACCTCAGCGTCGATCAATCGAACGCCGCCCACCCACGCCGCCAGCAGCAGCCAAACGGTTCCTCGGATCCGATCGACGGCTTCAAGCGTCGTTGGATCGACGAGCGCGACGTAGTCGATCTTGATCGAGGGCTGCTTCTTTAAGAGAGTTTCCATCCGTCGGACGACGACGAATCCTCGACGCTCGCCCCATTGTATCAGTCGACGGCCCTCCTGTAAAGCCTCAAAGAGAGCTCTCGACGGTCGTCGAGAGACCGATGAGAGGCGCCGGTTGCGGGAGCTGAACGCCAACCCATCCGGTTCCCGAACGGTGGGGAGCACCTGAAGCCGGGTCGGGAAGTTAAGGTCCCGGATGAGCTGCTGGACGATCCGGGCCTGTTGCGCGTCTTTTTGGCCAAAGTAAGCGACGTCCGGTTGGACGAGGTGAAACAGCTTCGCGACGACGGTCGTCACCCCGCGGAAATGGCCCGGGCGCAAACGCCCCTCTAAGGGCCGGCTTAAATCGGCGACCTCGACGGTGGTCTGAAAGCCCTTGGGGTACATGGCCCTCTGGGAAGGGGCGAATAGGAGGTGAGCCCCAGCCCGGGCCGCTAACCGGGCGTCGGCCTTTAAGCTCCTCGGGTAAAGGCGAAAGTCGGAGGGACGATCGAACTGGATCGGGTTCACGAAGACGCTGACCACCACGGAATCGGTTTCTTGGGCCGCTCGACGGATCAACGAGAGGTGCCCCTCGTGTAAGGCTCCCAACGTGGGGACAAAACCGATGGTCTTGCCCGATCGTCGGATCCGCCGGATAAGCCGGCTTAAGGTATCGAGCCGTTTAACGATCCGCATGAGAGAGTAGCTCTCTCGCCGATTGCCCCAGCCGCGGATGCCTCCAATCGGGAGCGATCTCGACCAAGGGTTGCAGGACAAATCCTCTTTCGTGCATCCGAGGATGGGGCAGCGTCAATCGGGGAGCTTCCAGGATCCGATCGTCGTAACTTAACAGGTCCAAATCGATCACACGGGGTCCCCACCGTGGATGTTCCACAGGTCGTCCAAACCGTTGCTCAATGGCTTGAAGGTGGTCCAGCAGGTCGGAAGGTGAAAGCTCTGTTCGGATCTGGGTGACCCCATTTAAGAAGGGCCGTTGGGGTGGACCTCCTACCGGCTCGGTCTCGTACCACTGGGAGGTTTTGATCAGTTCGGTCTTCGGGATGGTCTTAAGCGCCTCTGTGGCCGATTGAAGGTATTTTTGCCGATCGCCTAGATTAGAACCTAGCCCGATGAAGGCGATGGCCATAAACGAAATCGCTCCAGGCGACGAGCCGCTTCCTGAAGCTTTCCAGTGGGAAGGGTTAGGGAGAACCGGACGTACCGTTCCCCGTGGGCTCCAAATCCAATCCCCGGGGTCGCCACGATCCCGGCCTCTTTGAGGAGCCGAGCCGCTGCGGTTTGGGAGGTTGTTCCCGACGGGATGGGAGTCCAAAGGTAGAAGGTAGCCTGCGGGGAGGTGACCGGCCATCCGGCGTTTCGGAGCGCCTTGACGAACAGGTCCCGACGAGTCTGGTAGATGGAGAGCCTCTTTTTAAGATGTGGACCGGAATCGCCAAGGGCCGCTGCGCCGGCCAGTTGGATCGCCTCAAAGATGCCCGAGTCGATGTTGGATTTTACTTTGGCCAGCGCCGAAATCATCTCTTTATTCCCACAGACCCATCCGATTCGGAAACCAGTCATGTTGAAGGTTTTGGAGAGCGAGTGGAATTCGATCCCCACCTCCTTGGCCCCTGGGACTTGGAGAAAGCTGGGGGGCTTGACCTTCCCGAAGGCGATCTCCGAGTAAGCTGCGTCGTGACAGATGGGGATTCCGGTTTTTAAAGCGAACCGGACCAGTTCACGAAAGAAGTTTAAGCTGGCCACAGCGGCCGTCGGATTGTTCGGGTAGTTTAAGAAAAACAGTTTGGCTCCGTGAGTTTTTTGTTTCAAACGATCCAGATCCGGGAGGAACCGGTTCTGGGCCAATAGGGGAACCGGTACCGGGTGGCCGCCGGCTAAGATCGTCCCGGTCCGGTAAGGGGGGTAGCCAGGGTCTGGGACCAAGACCCGGTCGCCGGGATTAATGAAGGCCAAGGGCAAGTGGGCGATTCCTTCCTTGGAACCGATCAAGGGGAGAATCTCGGTATCGGGGTTGAGACGGATCCCAAACCGATGGCGATACCATTGGGCGATCGCCTCTCGAAGTACGGGGAGCCCTCTGTTGGAGGGGTACCGGTGATAACGGGAATTTTTGAGGGCGCGCGCCGCGGCCTTTAGGACAAAACCGGGCGTCGGTTGGTCCGGGTCCCCCACCCCCATATCGATCACATCCCTTCCCTGTCGGAGCATCGCCTCCTTCAGGGCATCGATCTGAACGAAGAGGTAGGGCGGGAGTTTTTTTAAGCGGTTGGCCAGAGGAGGAACGGTCATGGTTCGACCGAGCCTGTCTTGAGCTTGTCGAAAGACTCACCATGACCGGTGATCAGATCATCCATCCCGTACCAGCCGGGTCGGTTCCGAATTCGAGAAAAGTTTTTTGCCACGAGGAGGGCGCCGCGGGCGAAGAGCCGTCGGTCAATCGCCTCATGCTCCAGGCGGATCCGCTCGGCCCCAAAGTCGAAGGTGACGGCATGCAGGCCCACCACATCTGCCTCCCGTTTGGCTTCGATCTCTTGATCCAAAATCGTCCGGTGAGTCACCTTTTGGATCTCCTCGGCCAGCAGTTTGGCGGTTCCGCTGGGGGTATCCCTCTTCTTGGCGTGGTGGGTTTCGGAAATCCGGATGGAGGTATTGGCCTCCAAATCGAACTTCCGACAAAGTTCAAACAGCGAGCCGATCGTTTTTCGCAGGATCACGATCCCGATCGACATATTGGGGGACCAGAAGATTGGGATCTCCCGCGCTTGGGTTTTGAGCCGATCGAATTGGTCCTCGGAGAAACCGGTGGTTCCGATGATCATGGGGGCTTTAGAATCTGCGGCCACCACGGCATGTTCCACCGAAGCCTCCGGTGTCGTGAATTCGATGAGGAGATCGGCCTTCTTGAGAGCGGTTCTTAAATCTCCTTCCACGGTGAGGTGAGACAGAGTCGGATGGGGTTTTCCTAGATAAGGGGAGTCGGGGCGCTCGATTCCCGCTACGATGGCAAAGGACTTGCGCTCTCGGGAAGCTTCTTCGAGGACCAGCGAGCCCATGCGGCCGCAGCAGCCGCTCACAACGAGACGAATCGGCTGGCCCCCC
>CAYJWF010000032.1:0-17215 GCA_964373805.1 uncultured Planctomycetia bacterium
TTCATTTGTACCGGCCCAGCAGAGAAGTGTCCTTTTGAGAAGCGTTCTTGTGAGCCAGCCTTAGGCGGGACATCCCTGGATGAAAACTTAAAGGAAGGGGCGGGGTTCGTATAAGAGAGGCTTGACAAGTTATATTTAAATAGTAAAATGTGCCCCTGGAGGGCACATTTCTATAATGAAAGAGACTTCTTTTAAGACACTCGGCCCCCAAGCGGCCAAGCTCGTCACTACACTTCACGAAAGGGGGCGTTGTTTCTTCCGGCTTGAGGATGTGCGCGCAATCGCCAAGCTTCCTGCCGCCTCTGCGCGGAGTTTCGCCCGAAAACTGGTGGATCGGGGCGTGGCCACCCGCCTTAAAGCCGGGCTCTTCGTCCTCGTTCCGTATGAATTGGGGAAGGAACGCCAGTACATGGCAAACCCCTTGCTTGTCGCCCGCGAGATCCTCCGTGGCAAAGAATATTATCTCTCCCATGGAACCGCCATGGAGATCCACGGGATGCTGATACAGCCCCAACTGGTGGTCACCACCTCCACCCCTTTGGTCCAGCCTCCGGTGACGGCCCTGGGAGTGCAGTTCCGATTCGTGCACTGCCAACGGCAACACCTGTTCGGCCTGACCCACCATTGGGTGACCAAACAGGAAAAGGTCTGTGTCAGCGACCTGGAGCGGACCATCGTCGATGGCCTTAAGACACCCCACCTGTGCGGAGGGGTGACTGAGGTCGCCAGAGGCCTCTGGATGCGGCGGGGCGACATCCAGGTGGATCGCCTTGTGGCGTACACAAAACGGCTTAGGGTAGGCGCAGTGGCTCAGCGCCTCGGATTTCTCCTGGAAACTTACGATCTGGGAACCCCCAGGCACCAGAAATCCTTGCTACGGATGGTGAGAAAAGCCTACGTTCGCCTGGATCCCGTTTTGCTGGCAACAGGGAAGTTTCTGCGCCGTTGGCGTCTGCAGCTTAATATTCCGATCGAGGAACTTCGCGCAGCCGTGCAGACTTGAACGCATGATTCCGCAGCAGAACCTCTCTCGCCTTTCCAACCGCCTGTACACACCAGGTGCTCGCCGGATCCCGGAATCCGTCCTTGAACGGGACTATTGCCTGACTTGGTTCCTCATCGCCCTTTCGCGAACCCCCTTTCGCCAGCGCCTCGCCTTCAAAGGAGGAACGGCGCTTAAGGCCTGCTACTTTGGGGACTACCGGTTCTCTGAAGATCTGGATTTTACCCTCCTCGAAGAGACGCCGTTTGAAACCATCCGGCAGGAGCTTGGATCCCTCTTCTCCGAGGCACAGCGCGCCGCAGGGATTCCCCTTCGCTTCGCCCGCGAGGATCGCCACCCTCACGCCAACAGCTACACCTTCTATCTGGGTTACGAAGGCCCCTTGCCTGCGACTGCGGCTGGCAAGGAGGTGAAGGTGGACATCACGATCCGGGAGCGAATCGTCTTTTCCCTGGTGGATCGGCCCGTGCTGCGCAGCTACAACGAGTATTCGGACATCCCCACCCATGCGAAGGTCCGCGTGTACAGCTTGGAGGAGATCGCTGCTGAGAAGATGGTCGCCCTGATGGATCGGGCTCGGAATGAACCCCGTGATCTCTATGATGCCTGGTACATCCTCACCAACCGCCACGTCAATCCGGATAGACTGGCCAGCGCGGTGAAGCAGAAGTGGGACTTTCGCGGAAAATCTCTATCCGAAGTGATAGAGGAGTTTCCCTTGAAGGAGACCCGCTACAGAAAACTCTGGGCGGTGCGCCTGGCCGCACAGATGGTTCAACTGCCGGAGTTCGATGCGGTCTTTCGAGCGGTCAAACGAGCCTTCCGCCAAGCCGGCTTTAGGTAGCAGAAGAGCTGTGAAGGAAGGGGCAGGGTTGACACCCAGGCCCATTCGGGGTTAGAATCGTACAGAACATCCTACCGATGCCGGAGAATAATGGTCACTGGGGCCGCGAGGCCATGAACGGAGTCCTGGGGTTGTTTTCCAACGACATGGGAATCGACCTGGGGACTGCGACCACCCTTGTCTACGTCAAGGGTCAAGGCATCGTCCTTTGCGAGCCGTCGGTCGTGGCCATTCAGCGGGATGGCGGCAGCGTCCTCGCCGTGGGGGAGGAGGCCAAACGGATGTTGGGCCGCACCCCCGGCTCGATCCTGGCCATTCGTCCCATGAAAGACGGCGTGATCGCCGATTTCGAGGTCACCGAGTCGATGCTTCGCTATTTTATCAAGAAGGTGCACAACCATCGGGTGTTGGTCCGCCCTCGAATGGTGATCGCGATCCCCTCCGGAATCACCGAGGTGGAGAAGCGGGCGGTGCGGGATTCGGCCCTCCACGCGGGAGCGCGCGAGGTGCATCTGGTCCCCGAGCCGGTGGCCGCGGCCATTGGGGTGGGACTGCCGATCCAGGAGCCGGCCGGAAACATGATCGTGGACATCGGCGGAGGAACCACCGAGATGGCGGTGATCTCCCTCTCCGACATCGTCTTTTCCAAGTCGATCCGGGTCGGAGGCGATGAATTGGATGAGGCGATCATCCAACATTTGAAGAAGACGTACAACCTTATGATTGGAGAACGGACCGCTGAGGAGATCAAGGTCAAGATCGGTTCCGCTTATCCTCTGGAGCAGGAGGTCACCTTGGAGGTGCGAGGACGGGACTTGGTGGCCGGCCTGCCGAAGATGGTGTCGGTCTCCTCGGAAGAGATCCGGGAGGCGTTGGCCGAGCCGATCGCCCTGATTGTGGAGGCGGTTCGGATCACCTTGGAACGGACCCCTCCGGAGTTGTCCGCCGACCTAATGGAACGGGGCGTCGTCTTAGCCGGAGGAGGGTGCCTCTTAAAAGGGATCGATCGACTCCTCTCGGAAGAGACCGGCTTGCCATTTCACTTGGCGGACGATCCGATTACCGCCGTGGCTTTAGGGACCGGCAAGTACTTATCCGATTTAAAGACCCTGCGCAAGATCACCACCACGAGCTCCCACTGGAGCGAGAATTAGTCGATCGTCAACCGTCGACGGTCGATGGCCGTTAGACCGTTGGCCATCGGCCAGGGGCGATGTGCATGCCTCGTAAATTGGAACGGGTGGCCGTTCTCCTGGTCCTAGTCGCCTCTCCCCTTTGGTGGAGCACCCTTCCGCCGCAGTTGGGGGGAAGGGTGCGGATGGTTCTCACCGGTTGGCTTGAACCCCTCTACCACGGCGTTCAGGGGGTCCGCTTAGAAACCCAAAATTTCCTTCTGGGAATCGTCCGCGGTCCGGCTCTCTTGGAACAGAATCGAGTTCTTCACACCGAGCTCGAAGCCCTCTTAGCGCATGAGGAGACGCACCGCCAGTTATTCGAAGAGAACAGTCGCCTTCGATCCCTTCTGGATTTCAGAGCCAAAGCCTCGTGGCGGTTGATCCCAGCGGAGGTGATCGGCCGGGAGCTGGGCCTTTGGTCTCGCACGATTCTGCTGGATAAAGGCAGCGGCGATGGAGCCCGAGTGGGCCAAGCGGTCATAACCCCGGTGGGATTGGTCGGCCGAATTACCGAAGTGGGGCCCGCTTCCAGTCGAGCGATCCTGCTCACCGATCCCCGCTTTCGATTGACGGCGACGCTTGCCTTGGCGCGGGTCTCCGGTCTCGTGATGGGGACCGCTTCGGGGGAGTGTCTGGTCACCTATTTGCCGCTTGAGGGGGAGATCAAACCGGGGGAGAATGTTTTGTCCACCGGCGGACGAAGCTTCAGTCCCGAGGGAATCCCCCTGGGGACGATTCAGTCGGTGCGCCTCGATTCCTCGGAGCTGTTTCGGACGGCTCGCTTGAAGGCCGCGGTGAATCTAAGCGGGGTTGAGGAGCTCCTCATTGTCGCGTGGACCCCTTCCGATTCTGGTTAGCGCTCCTCGCCCTTTGGGGGATCGAGCTCGCGATCCGATCCCTTTTCCCCTTGGGATCGATGTTAGATCCGCTGCTCATTTTTCTCCTCTTCTTAGGGTTAAGGCTGCCGTCCGGTCGATTCCTCTGGGGTTATGGGGCCCTCTTGGGATTCTTGAAAGACCTAGCCACCGGCGGACTTTTCGGAGGATTCACCTTGACCTTCGTCGGGATAGGGTGGCTCTTAGGTGCCGGTCGGCATTGGGTCGAAAGAGAGGATCCCCTTCTTCAAGGAATATGGGTGGGACTGTTCACGGGGTTGGGGATTGTTCTCTACGGCCTGCTGGTCAATGGGATGGAACCGGGAATCGGTTGGAATCGTTGGGGGTGGATTCACGTGCCGTTGGCCATGGGGATGAACGGCTTCGTGGCCACCTGGGTTTTCCCACATTTAAAACAAATTCTCAAGGGGTCTGACCCCTTGAGAAGGGTCTGACCCACCATGCGGATTTTGATCCTTCAGCGGCTCATCGCCTTAGGCCTGAGCCTCATTTGGGGCGGCCTTTTCATAACCCAGATCCTCCAAGGTCCCCAATATCGACGGCAGGCGCAGATCAATCGAATGCGCCTCGTTCATCTGCCGGCTCCTCGGGGAGCCCTCTTGGATCGAAACGGCGTCCCTCTCGTCGAGGACCGCATTGGATTTGAGCTGGATGTTTTTCCCCAGGAGTTGAAATCGCCGGCCGAGATGTGGGCCCGGCTGCAGCCGGTGGTGGGGATTCCTCCGCAGGCGCTGGAACGAACGTATCGGAAAGGATACCAGGCGCCGTTTTCCTTAGTCCCCCTGGTTCGGGATCTCGATCCCAAAACCGCTTTTTTGATCGAGGAGAGGCGATCGGAATTTCCCGGAGCCGTGGTGCGGCCAATTCCAAAAAGGCGATACCTGCTGGGGCCCGCCTTAGGGCCGGTTACCGGTTACTTGGGGTTGATCAACTCGGAAGAGCTGACGAAATTGAAACCTTACGGCTATACCTTCCGGGATTGGGTCGGCAAAGAGGGCCTCGAGCAGACGTACGATCGAGTCCTGCGGGGACGCGATGGGGGGCTGCAGGTGGAGGTGGATGCGCGAGGGCGGATGGTTCGGCAGCTTGGCTTTCTAAAGCCGGAGCGCGGCCGCCGGATCACCCTCACGATCGACGGACGTCTCCAGAGATTTTCCCACCACTTACTGGAGGGGGCTCGCGGAGCCATCGTGGTGATGGATCCCTCCCTCGGCGAGATCCTCAGTTTGGTCAGCCAACCCAGCTTCGATCCCAACGTTTTCGTCGATTCGACCCAGGGCCACGAGGTTCGGCGTCTTTTGCGTCGTCCGGACCGACCGATGTTTAATCGGGCGACCCGGGGAATGGTTCCTCCCGGTTCCACCTTTAAGGTCGCCGTCGCCTACTGGGGTCTCAAGCTCGGCTCAATCCAGGCCGGAACGTCGTTTCATTGTCCCGGCTTTTTCGAATTGGGAAGAGGGCTCTTTCGCTGTTGGCGGGAAGAAGGGCACGGGGATCAAGACGTCACCGCTGCCTTGGAACATTCCTGCAACGTCTTTTTCTATAACACGGGACGTCGATTAGGGGTGGAGAGGATTATTCAGGCGGCGCACCTGTTTGGGCTTGGGGTCCCCACCGGGATTGATCTGCCCCGAGAGGCGAAGGGACTGGTTCCGGATCCCGCCTGGATGAAGGCGACGCACGGACAACCTTGGACCGAGGGAGACACGGCTTCCTTAGGGATCGGGCAAGGGCCCCTTTTGACAACGCCAATGCAGATGTTGGGTCTCATCACGGCCGTGGCGATGGAGGGGCAGGTTCCTAAGCCCCATCTCATTCGGGCGATGGAGGGGGAGCCGCCGGTGAAAATCCCGGGGCGACTCAAGATCCCTTTGGACCCTTTCGCTTTGGCCCATGTGAAGGTCGGCTTGGAACGGGTGGTCAACTCTCCCACCGGAACCGGGCGGCTGGCTGAGATCCCCGACGTTCGGGTGGCCGGTAAGACCGGGACAGCCCAAGTGCCCAGGGGCCTCTCCCACGCCTGGTTTTACGGATACGCCCCGGCGGATCGACCCCGGGTGAGTTTCGTCATCTTTTTGGAGCACGGCGGAAAAGGGGGAGAACAGGCGGCTTGGGTGGCCCGTGACCTGTTGGCCTATTTAAAAGAGCTGGAATATCTTTGATAGTCGGCTGGGCAACTGGTCATCTTGTTTCCGAAGGAATCGGCTCATGTTGACACGGAGAGAGCTTCAGGGATTGGATCGTCCCCTTTTACTGGCAGCGATCGCCCTGTTGGGGATCGGGTTGCTGGTTCTCTACAGCGCCTCGTTTCAGAAGGCCCAAACGTTGGGGGTTCCTTTCGTCGCCCGTCAGGTCACTTGGGGCGCGATCGGCGGCTTGTTGGCCGTTGGGGTGGTGGCGATCGATTACCACCGTTGGCTGGAATGGGCGTACCTCTTCTATGGGATCAATCTTCTTTTGTTGATCTTGGTCTTGGAGTTGGGGGTGACGCGTGGAGGAGCCCAGCGCTGGTTAACCATCGGGGGATTAACGATTCAGCCGTCGGAATTGGCGAAGGTCACGACGATCCTGGCCTTAGCCAGGCACTTAGGTTCTCGACGGGAGATGGCGGCCTCGGGGTGGAAGGCGGTTTTTCGGGTGGCCCTGTTCCTGGTGGGTCCGATGCTGTTGATTTTAAAGGAGCCCAACCTGGGGACCGCCTCCGTCTTTGTGCCGATGGCGTTCGCGATGCTCCTTACGGCGGGGGTTCCCTTCAAGGTGCTGGGGATTCTCTTGGGCGGTGGGATCCTTTTGGTTCCTTTGGCGGGATGGCTGCTCGCCGATTATCAGCGAACGAGGCTTCTCGTCTTTTTGAATCCCAACCTGGATCCTTTAGGAGCCGGATACACCGTGGTTCAATCGAAGGTCGCCATCGGATCCGGCGGCTTATGGGGAAAGGGGTGGCTCGCCGGGACCCAGAACCAACTCAACTTCTTGCCGGAGCGTCATACCGACTTCATCTTCTCGGTGGTGGGGGAGGAATGGGGGTTCTTGGGCACCACCTTCTGTTTGGCCCTGTTCGCGTTCCTCTTTTACCGAGGGATGCTTCTCGCCACCCAAACCCGAGATCCCTTCGGCCGTCTTCTGGTGGTGGGGTTGGTCACTATGCTGGCGACCCATGTGGTGGTCAACACCGGCATGACGGTGGGGCTCATGCCGGTGGTGGGTCTTCCCCTTCCGTTCATGAGCTACGGGGGATCCTGGCTTTTGACGTGTCTGGTGTCGATTGGGATGATCCTCTCGGTGGGAGTCCGCCGCCCGGTTTTCTAGGGACGGTTCTCCCGGAGAGCCGCCCCTACCGGAAACCAAATCGTGACCGTCGTCCCCTCGTTCACCCGGCTGCTGAGGGCGATGGTTCCTCCGTGGCGCTGAACGATGGTATAGGAAAGCGATAGGCCTAAGCCGGTTCCTTGTCCCACCGGCTTCGTGGTGAAGAAAGGATCGAACACCTTCTTGAGGGACTCCTTTGGAACTCCCATCCCGGTATCCTGAACGGCGATCTCTACTGAGTTCTCCGTCGCTTTGGTTTTGAGGGTCAAGGTCCCGCCGGTCGACATCGCCTGAACAGCATTTAAGATGACGTTCACCAAAACCTGTTTGATCTGGTCCGGATCGACCCTGACCAGGGGCAGCTCTTTTTCGAACTGTTTGACCACCTCGATGGATTGAAGACTGGCCTGATGCCCCACCAACTTGAGGCTGTCCTCGAGCAGGGAATGAAGGTTGGTTTCCACTTGGGCAGGGGGTTTTATCCGCGTGAAGTCCAGGAGGTTGTTGACGACCATCTTAGCCTGATGGGTTTGACAATCGAGGTCCTCCAGCAATTCCTTGATCTGGCCGCTTAAGCCTTTCTCTTGCGCCTTGGATGAGGCGAGCGTCCGAAGGGCCAATTGGGTGTTTCCCATGATGACCATCAGGGGATTGTTCAACTCATGGGCCACCCCGGCCGCCAGCTGGCCGATCGAGGCCAGCTTCTCGGCCTGAAGCAGTTGGGCCTGGGCCTCTTCCAACCGGCGGGTGATCGGACGAATCGCCCCAATCAAAAGGAGCGTGCCGATCACCATCGTGAGCAGGGCAATCCAGCCGATGGCTTGGGTCGTCCGTTGAATGACCGATTCGTCCAGTCGTATCCCGAGCAGCCCGATCGGTTCCACTTGGGGTTGAAGTCCTACGGTCACCTGGCGGGCCAACCAGAAGGTCCGTCCCTCGGAGGGAAGGCCAAGCTCCTGGGCAGGCCGATCCAATGCCGCGGGGGCTTGGGCGGCTATCGGGTGGCGAACCTCTGCCGGCCACCCTTCGGACCAGAGGCTGTTCCCCTCGAAGAGGAAACCCACCTCGGTGCCGATGAGTTCTGAGAGGCGAGCCACGTACGCCTCCCCGATCAAGAGACTCAAAGACACTGTTCCCAACAGAGAGGGGGAGTTGGATTTCTTGACCGGAACGGTCAGAACCAGCCACCATTCTCCACCAAACAGTTGAAATCCGGTCGCCTCCCGCATCTTCAGAGCGGTTGAGACCAACGGCTGTTCGGCCAACGAAGAACTTAAAGCCGGGTATTCCCCGGTGCAGGCCAACACGATCCCTTGCGGGTCGGTGACCCAGAGGAGGTTGGCGGCCCGAATCGACTTCACTTCGATCAAGAGTGATTCCAGCAACTCGGATTGGCGCGAAGCGAGGGCCGTTTGGAGACTGGGCAATTCCGCCAAGAGACGGCCCCGTTCTCCCAGTTGCTCCCGGGAGCGCTCCAGGATGGAGGTGAGGACATGGGCTCCGTCCGAAACTTTCCGTTCCGCTTCTCGTCGAAGCTGCTTGCCGAACTGCTGGCGGACCGTTAACAGGGACCCTGCCGTCAAGAGGACCAGGAGCCCCACGGTAACCGACAACAGTTTAGCCTGAAAGCCGAAACGGGCCATTGCCTTCATCGCTGGGCCATTCTACCACACCCCTTTTTTGGACGACTCGTGCTAGAATCAAGGTTTGTGAACAGGGGTTGCGCCGCATCCATTCTTCTTACGGGATACCTGCTGATCTTCCCAGGGGTTCCTTCATGGGCACAGGAGCTCACTTCTGAAACCAGCTCCCTTCTGGAGCAGAGGATCGAGGCGATCGAGAAGCTCGATGGGGAGCTGGCCCAGGTTCGCGCCAAGCTCAAGGCCGCCAAGAAACCAACGGATCGTCGCCGACTTAAAGCGCGCTTTCAGGAACTCGAATCAGAGCAGGAGAAGCTCATCCAGGAATTGGAACAGATCGTCGGTCCCCTTCCTCCCGCGGTGCGGCCCGAATCGCCTCTTCCCTCCGAGCGGCAATGGAAATCCCGCGAGCAGCGTCATGAGACGATTCTCGAGAGCGATGTGGAACGTCGGCTTCCGTCCCAGTAGAGGCCTTCTACTCTTCTTAAGCGCCCTCATCCTCTGCTGGCCCTTAAGTCCTCTCTTAGCGGTGGAACCTTCTTCACGACCGGCGATCTCTTCTGAAGAGACGGCCGAGAAGGCTCAGCTTTTCATCGCCCTGTTGAAGCGGCGCGCCCAGAGAATCCTTGAAGCTCGGCGGGCTCCGCCGCCACCGCTCTTTGGTTTCTCCTCGGGGATCTCGCAAGGCTACGAGAGCAACGTGAACCTAGACGGTTTTCGAAAGGGGGATGGCTTCACAGAGGAAAGTTTAAGCCTCCTCTTCCAGCCGAAGCCGAACTCCTGGTTTCAAGGGGAGCTTTCCTACAGCGGGTTTAACTCGAACTTTTACGAATTCACCGACAGCAACCTCTGGTTAAATACCTTGAGCGGCACTCTCCAGTTTCAGCCGCACCGGGCGATCCGCCTGGATTTGGGATACGACTACGAGATCATGAATTTCCCTTCGGATTCGGACAGCAGCTTCTTTGATCAGAGGGTCAAGGTCCAGGGATGGTTCGCGCACACCCCGTGGCTCACCCATAAAGTAGGGGTCGGTTACCAGTGGCGGGACTACGACTCCCGAAAGGCCCGGGATTCAGGTCGCAATCCCATTGGGGAGCTGAACCGTCAGGACGAACGGCCCAGCGCAGGGTACGAAGGGCAGATTCGAGTTCCTCAGACGACCGCCAAGATAGGGGCCGAGGCGTATCGGAACTTTTCCAACGATCAGTTTCAGAGCTTCTACGATTGGCAGGACCTGCGCTTTCGGGGGGTCTTAACCCGCGTCTTCTCACCGAAATGGGTGGGGTCCTTGACGGCTTCCAAAGAAAGGAAGAATTATCGGCGCCGTTCGGTTCCCGCGATCAACGTGGCCGAGAGGGATGACCTGTACACCCTGGCCGGCTCGATTCTGTACGACTGGAATGCGCATTGGACGGTTTCTTATTCCTTGACCTACCGCTACCAGGATTCCAACGATCCGAGGCTCGACTTTACCGATTGGATCAATCAGGTGGGTTGTACGGTGAGCTTTTAGCTGCGGCGCCGGCCTCCTCTGTCTTCTTGCCGGTCTTCCTGCCGGCCTCCTCTGTCTTCTTGCCGGTCTTCTTGTCGGTCTTCTTGTCTGTCTTCTTGCCGGTCTTCTTGTCGGTTCTTTCTAGTTTCTTCCCTATTTTCCTGTCGTTCCTGTTGATTTTCCTGCCGCTCCTGGCGATTTTCCCTTTGTTCCGCTCTCTCGGAAACGTTTTCGGCCCTATCCTCCAGCCGGTCGATTCTCGCATCCAATTTGGCTTCCAGTCGGTGATCGACCTCGTTATTTTCGAGGCGTTCCTCGATCTTATCGAGATGCCGCTCGATCACCCGCTCGTGGGCCTCTAAAGCAGATTCCGAGACGACGCCTACCTTACTTTCGTTGAAGTTGGCCAGGTTGTTGATGGCGGTGCGCAGGCCGTGCTCGTAACCGGTTCCAGGTCCCGCGAAGACGTCCAGGGCTAAAGCCACCCCCGGCTCTTCCATCGCTCGGGCGATTTTAAACTGCTCTTCTACAAAGGCGGCGTCCACGGTATCCAGGGCAATGGTCCCATCCCGGGTGACGAGATACTCCTTAAGAAGGGTGGGTAATACCTCCTGCATCGCCTCGGCCAATTTGGGATTTCCTTCGGCCTGTTCTTTCAAGATGGCCAGTTCCGCATGATAGCGAAGCTCCAGGGCTTCGGTGGCGCCATCGGCCGGGAACGCCGTGCCGGTCAATCCCAAAAGAAGGAAGATAAAGACCCCGTACGTCAGCGGCCCAAGATAAAAAAAGCCGTTCTTTTTCTCTTGGAACTTCCAGAACGACTTGATCATTTCCCCCTCCTTCTCCGGCAGCTGGCTATCCCGCCCCTACTTGAAGGCCTGCTTCGCAGGCCCGCCGATTTACATCGGCGGGCGAATCGCCATCGGCGATTCGCCATTCAGGTAGGGGCGGGACCCTATAGTTTTGCCCCCCCATGCTTTCTTCATGCTTTCTTCGAAAGCAAGACCGGGGTGCCCCGCCAATCTTGATTCGCAAAGCGAATCAGGCGGGGGTCCCTACCTTGCGGTAGGTTTGCCCTGATACTGAAGGTTCAATCTGCCTACAGCATCTCTACTTTAAAGTTTACCTGGCACTGAAGGGAAAAGCAAGGAGGAGCGGTTTTGTAACTATCTAGATATAGAAGGGTTACAGATTTTTATCTGCCGGTCCTTCGGTAGGGGTCTCTTCCGATAGGGAGATGGAAACGATCCGTTCAAGGTAATCCAACTCGACCGGCTTGACCAGGAAGTCCAGCGTTCCCCATTTCTTGACCGCTTCGTCGGCCTCCCCGTAGAAGGGATACCCGGTCAAGATGACCACCTTGGCCTGGGGGTTGATACTCTTGATCTGCTCGAGAGCCTGCAATCCATCCATGACCGGCATCTTCAGGTCCAACAGGATTAATTTTAAGTGCGGGGTCGCCTTGACCCGTTCGATCGCCTCCAAGCCGTTCGTGGCCTCGAGGATTTCCGGAATCCCCAGCGATTTCAAAAACTTGGTCAAGGTGAGTCTCACGGCGGCATCGTCGTCGACCACCAGGATCGCCTGCTTCGTCATCGTTTCCTCATACCGTCGGCAGTATACCACGGAACCCCGCTACGATGGTCTCCTGGCGTGGTGCAAAATGGGCATTGGCGCCAAATCGCCACGGGCTTGAATTGATGAGCAGAAGTGAGCCATACTTGCGAGTGATGGTGATGAGATGGATCGACTGATGACCATTGAAGAGGTCGCCGCGTACATGCGGGTAAGCCGGTTTACCATCTACCGGTTGGCGAAGGAGCAGTCCATTCCGGCGACGAAGATCGGCCGACAGTGGCGTTTTCATAAGGAGGAGATCAACCGATGGGTAAGACAAAAGAGTCCCAAACCGCTGGTTTGATCCTTGGGGCTCCGAAAAAGTCGCTTCTGCCTTGGGGCTTGCGGCAGAAGCTTATGGTGGCTTTTTCCTTGATGTCGGTGCTGCCCCTTTTGGTGCTGGGATACGTCCTGGTGAACTTCGTCTTGCCCCACACGAAGGGATTCGGGGAACTGAGCTGGGTCGTAGGGGGTGCGTTGGCGTTGGCCTTATTGGGCTTTCTCGTGATGCGGAGTTTGGTTCTCCCAGTGATCAAAATGGCCGGAGAGGTGCAGGAGATCGCCGCGGGCCATCTGGAACGGTCGGTGAACACCCGGGCACCGGACGAGTTGGGGGCCTTAGGGGTGGCCTTGAATCAGGTGACGCGGCGGGTTCGAGAGAACATGGCCCAACTGAGGGTTTATGGAGAGCAGACCAAACACCTGAACGTGGAGATCAATCGAAGGATCCTGGTCTTGTCGCATCTGCTGCAGGTGAGCAACTTGATCAGCCAGTCGGCCAAGATCGAAGAGGTGATCGCCTTCGTTCTGGAAAAATTGACCCACCTGGAGGAAGCGGAGCTAAACTGTCTGTTGGAACCCTCGGGGGAGCCGAACACCTTCCTCGTCCGGGCGGCGGCAGGGATCGATCCCCAGAACCTCAAGGCTCTTTTAACTAGCCGGTGGATTGCCCCGTGGCTCGCGCAGGCGCTCGCCGAGGGGAAGACGATTGTGGTGGACGCGAAATCCGGAACTTCCCGGGAGAGGGAGGCTCTCCAACAGTTTCTGGGAATGGCGAACGTGGTCTGTCAGCCGTTGACCTCCATGGGGTTTGGGATGGGGGCCCTCGTCTCTGCGAATGGGAAGACCGACTTTACCTTTGGAGAGGAAAGCTTAGAGTTGCTGAAGATTTTTGCCAGACAGATGGGCATCGCCATTGAGAACGATCTGTTGATCAAGAGGGCCGAGGAGCTCAAGGTGCTGGACGAACTCACCGGTTTGTACAACACCGGCTACATGAAGAGCCGGCTCGAGGAAGAGATCCGGCGCGCCAGCCGATACCACCGGGCCTGTTCGGTGGTCCTCTTGAATTTGGACGGCTTCCGCAAGCTCCGGGAGCTCTACGGGGGCTTAACCGCGGAATCGGTCCTCAAGCAGATGGCCAAGCTCTTGAGAGAGGGGGTGACCGAAGTCGATCGGATCGGCCGGACCGGGCCGGACGAATTCATGATGATTCTGCCGGAACGAAACAAGCGGGAGGCGATCGAGTTGGCCGAAAACATCCGGCGGCGAATCGAGGAGCATTCCTTCCTCAACGGCCCCCAGCGGATTTCCCAGCGCCTGAGTGTTTCGGGAGGGGTAAGCGAAAATCCGTTGGATGGATCGACCGGCGAGGAGTTGGTGAAGAGAGCGGCCGAGGCGGTTCGATCCGCTAAGGCGCAAGGGAAGAACCGCATTGTGCCGAACGCGACCGCAGTAAGGTACCAGGTACCCTCTTAAGAGGAGGATTCAGGAAGCAGAAGGCAATAAGGTACCAGGTACCCTCTGAAGAAGAGGATTCAGGAAGCAGAAGGTAATAAGGAGGAGAACCAACCGATGAAGCTGGAGATGTCGCAGTTGCTGAAGATCATGGTGGAGCGCAAGGCCTCGGATTTGCATCTGACCGTCCACTCTCCTCCTTGCCTTCGAATTGACGAGAACCTGGTTTCCCTGGATCATCCACCGCTCACCCCTCAAGACACCAAGACCTTGGCCTACGGCCTGTTGACCCCGGAGGAAGTCTCTGCCTTTGAAAAAGACAAGGAGCTGGACATGTCCTTTGGGTCCGACGGGCTCGGGCGGTTCCGGGTCAACGTCTTCTATCAACGGGGCAACATCAGTGTCGCGGTTCGGCTTCTGCCGTTCCACATCCGGAGCTTTGCCGAGTGCGGGTTGCCCGCGACGATCATGGAAGAGCTGTCGCGCCGCAGGAAGGGCTTGATCCTGATCACCGGGGCCACCGGCTCCGGGAAGTCGACCACGATGGCCTCGATGGTGGAATGGATCAACAACGAGCGGTCGTGTCATGTGGTCACGATCGAGGATCCGATCGAGTACGTCTACACGAACAAGAAGGCGATCATCGATCAGCGGGAGATCGGGTCCGATACCCGCTCCTTTCTCGGGGCCTTGAAGCACGTTTTAAGAGAGGATCCGAACGTCATCTTGATCGGAGAGATGCGGGATCTCGAGACGATCGAGTCGGCCTTGAACATCGCGGAGACGGGCCACCTCGTTTTAGCGACCCTGCATACCTCCGATGCGGTCCAGACGATCAACCGGATCGTGGACGTCTTCCCCGCTCACCAGCAGCAGCAGGTTCGCGTGCAGGTGTCTTTTGTCCTGTTGGCGGTCTTGACCCAGCAGCTGATCCCACGCCCGAGCGGCGAGGGACGGGTGCTGGCGGTCGAGATCTTGATCGCCAATCCAGCGGTGCGGGCCTTGATTCGAGAGGGGAAGACCCATCAGCTCTACTCGGTCATTCAGACCAGCCAGCGGGAAGGGATGCGGACGATGAATCAGTCTTTGGTGGAACTTTTCCTGAAGAAGGAGATCACCTTTGAGGAGGGGATCGCCCGTTCGCACGATGCCGAGGAGTTCTTGCGTTTGGTTCAGCGATAAGGAGTACGGATGGCGACGCCCTATCGGTTGATCGGCAAGCGGCTGGGAGAGCTTCTCCTGGAGCGCAAGGTCGTTACCGAGGAACAGTTGAAGATCGCCTTGAAGGTCCAGGAGGAAAAGGGAGGCCTTTTGGGACAGGTCTTGGTGAATTTAGAGTTTGCCACGGAAGAGGCGGTGGCCCAGGCCTTGACGGCCCAGTACGGATTTCCGTACCTGCCGTTAAGGCATTACCAGATCGATGGGGAGCTGATCCAACTGATTCCAGAGAACGTGGCGCGTCAGTACTGTCTCATTCCGGTGGACCGGATTGGCGATGCCTTGACCGTGGCCATGGCGGATCCGCTCCATGCGGAGGCTGTGGAGGACATCGAGATGCTGACCCATTGCGCCGTTTCGGTGTTTGTGGCGACGATGAGCGATGTGATCGAAGCGATTGAGGAGAATTATAAATCCCATGCTTGAATCCAAAGGAGCCAGCGAGCGCCTCATCGAGGCCCTGTTGAATCAAAAACTCCTTAAAAAGGAGGATCTGGAACGGGCGATCAACCTCCAGCGGGAGTGGGGAGGCTCTTTGAGCCGCCTCCTCGTTGAGTTGGGGCTGGTCGACTCCAAGGCCTTAACGGCAACCTTAAGCCGCACCCTTCAGATCCCCACGATCAGCCTCTCGAAGATGGAGTTGGATCCGGGCTTGGCCAAGTGGATTTCCCGGAAGCTGGCCTTCCATTACCAGATGGTGCCGATCTCCCAATTGGGGAATCAATTGACCGTGGCGATGGCCGATCCCTTGAACGTGCTGGCCCTGGATCACCTCTGGCAGGTGACGGGAATGGTCTTGACCCCTTTCATCGCGACCCCGGAGGAGATTCGGGAGGGCTTGAACCGGTTGTACGGAGGAGCGATCGCGGATACCCTCGAGGAGCTTAAGGTTCATGGGACGCCTCCCATCGATTTAAAGCTGATTTCAAGAGAAGAAACTCCTGCCGAACCGACCGAGGAGATTCTCCGGTTGACCCAGGAGGGGCCGGTGGTCCGTTTGACCAACGCGATCCTTACCGAAGGGGTCTCGTTAAAGGCGAGCGACATCCTGCTGGAGCCGTTTGAGAAACGCTTTCGGGTCCGGTATCGAGTCGACGGGATTTTCCGGGAAGGGGAGTCGCTGCCGGTCGCGATGCACACGGGCGTCGTTTCTCGGATCAAGGTGATGTCGGAGCTGAACATCGCGGAACACCGTCTTCCTCAGGACGGTCGGATCAAGTTCGCGGTGGAGGCAAGAGCCGTGGACTTTCGGGTTTCGGTGATCCCGTCCTTCTATGGGGAAAAGATCTGCTTGCGGATTTTGGATAAGGCCCAGGCGATGTTGGACATCGATCGGTTGGGTTTTGATCCCGCTCCCTGTGAAGCGCTGAAGGCCGTGGTGACGCGGCCCCATGGGATGGTGTTGATCACCGGCCCCACCGGATCCGGCAAGACCACCACCCTCTACGCCCTCTTAAAACTCGTGGATCGCCCGGATCGGAATCTGGTCACCGTTGAGGATCCGGTGGAGTACGATCTGAATGGCGTTAACCAGGTGGCCATTCATCCTCCGATTGGACTCACCTTCGCGGCCGGTTTGCGGGCGATCTTAAGGCAGGATCCCAACGTGATCATGGTAGGAGAGATTCGGGATCAGGAAACGGCGGACATCGCGGTCAAGGCCGCCCTGACCGGACACCTGGTCCTCTCGACCCTTCATGCCAACGACGCCATCGGAGCGGTGGCCCGGTTGGTGAACATGGGAATCGAACCGTACCTGATTGCCTCCTGCGTTCTTCTCGTGGGAGCCCAGCGGCTGCCCCGCAGGGTCTGCCCCTCTTGCGCCTTAACTTTCGTTCCCTCCAAGGAGCTGATCCAACAACTGGGATTGCCGGCCGAGGGGAGTTACCGAAAGGGAAAGGGCTGCCCTGCCTGCCGCGGAACCGGGCTGGACGGACGGGTGGGGCTTCTGGAGGCGATTCCGCTCATTCCGGAATTACGCCAACGGATCGCCGCACGAGCGACCTCGGTCAAACTGCAGGAAGCGGCTCGCGCCAACGGCTTTCTTTCCTTGCGGGATTTGGCCCTCGCCAAGGCGGCCGGTGGGGTGATGCCGTTGGAAGAGGTGGCTCGGGCCACCGTCGGTTTTGAGGAGGGGGCTTAGGTGGCCCCGCCCCTCCTTGGCCATTCTGCGCTCTGGAACAGAGCGCAGAACGCCAATCTTCGATTGGCGATTGCTCCGCCGAAGGCGGAGCAACCCCAAGGAGGGGCGGGGTGAGCGACCTGTTGCGGCAACGGATTG
>CAYJWF010000033.1:0-7072 GCA_964373805.1 uncultured Planctomycetia bacterium
CGGAGTCGTACCCTAAAGTAAGAGGGAGGACAGTCCCCTGCGGGGACAGTCCCTGTGTCATGTTTCCATTGAGGTCGTAGGTGTAAGAGACCGTGGATCGTGAATCGGGACTGGTGGATCGGGAAGATTCCGTGTACTGGTTGAGGGGATTCACCGTGTAGGTGAAGGTGCCGCCGTTGACGGTTCGGGTGCGGTTGCCGAGGGGGTCGTAGGTAAAGGTAATATCCGGGAAAGGGAATCTTGCTGGATAATCCACGCCGATTAACTGGTAGAGGGAATCGTAAGTGTACCGGTGCAGGCCGTCCTGGTCGGTCATGGTGAGGCGGTTGCCCACCGCGTCGTAGGTATAGGAGAGACCCAAGAGTTCGTTGTTGGGTGCTCGGTGTGAAAGGCCGGTGAGGCGGTTGGCCGCGTCGTAGGCGTAGAGGGTTCGGGTTCTGTTGGCGAGGGTAAGTTCGGTGCGACGGGAGAGGGGGTCGTAGGAAAAAGTGCCAATGGAGGTTGCTTCGTTGCCTCCGGCTCCTCGCAATGACGATAGCGTGGTGAGGCGGTTCAAGGCGTCGTAGGTGTAGGTGACTTCCGTGGCGTCTGGGTAGGTCAACTGGGTTCGGTTACCGGCCGGGTCGTAGGCGTAGGCCACGGTGGAGGAGAGAAGGTTAAGGATTTGGGTGTTGGCCTGCGAAATGCGATTGAGTGCATCGTAGGTGAAGGAGAGCGTCGCATCGGGATCGGCTGCTGCTGTCAGGCGGCTGCCGGGGTCGTAGGTGAAGGTGGTGGTTTCCTCGGGAGTGACCTTTTGGGCGAGGCGATTCAGCGCATCGTAGGTGGATTGGATGAGTTCGGATTTGGGAGTTCGCAGCCCGGTCAAATTCGAAGCGGCGTCGTAGGCGTAGGATTCAAAGGTGTTGTCCGCGTAGGTAGTGCGGATCAGGCGGTCAAAGCCGTCGTAGGTGTAGGTGGTGGCGTTGCCCCTGGGGTCCTTGATCTGGGCCAAGTTCGTATTAGCGTCGTAGGCATACTCAGTCACCCCGGCCGGGGTGGCGGCGTCGGTTACCTTGAACAAGAGATTCCGTTCATCGTAGGCATAGGTGGTGGTGCGGCCTAAGGCATCGACCACGGTGCGACGATTCCCGTTGGCATCGTAGGTAAACCGGGTCACGCTCCCCCAATCATCGGTGATCGAGGCCAACTGATCCAGTACAGTGTAGGTGTAGGCGGTGGATTGCCAGGTATCGTTAGGGTTGGTGGTGCCAGGGGCAGGGTGCGGGCCAGGCTGGGCAGAGACGGCCTGACGATCTACGTGGGCCAGGTTCCCGTTGGCATCGTAGGTATAGTGGGTGGCAAAGTTAAACGGCGCCGGGGCGGTGGTCTTGACGAGCTGGTTTAAGGCGTTGTACTCAAAGGTGGTGGCGTGGCCGTTGGGATTGGTGATCGAGGTGACGTTGCCGAGGGCATCGTGGGAGAAGGAGGTGGTGGATAAGGGGACAGTTCCATCGGGGGACAGTCCTCCCTCGATCTGGGTAAGATAGCCGGTGGCTGGATCGTAGGTGTAGGTGGTCCGATTCCTGTTGGGATCGGTGACCGAGGTGACTTGGCCGTGCCCGTTGTAGGTAAAGGAGATCTCCGGTCTGGTTTTGCCTATTGTGGGATAGGTAATCCGGACCAGGTTACCAGCTTCCCCGTAGTTAGGATCTTTAGCAGGAAGCTCGTAGTCGTAGGTGTAGGTGGTGACGTTCCCGTTGGGATCGGTCACGGTCTTAATCAGATTAAAGCGCGGTTCGTAGGTAAAGGTGGTTACGATGTCCGGTTCGCTGGAGCCGGCCGGGGCCTTGCGGCGTAACTCGAGGAGATTCCCCTTGGCGTCGTAGCCCATGCGAAGCTCGTTGCCGCGCGGGAACGCGATCCGGGTCCGCTCCAGGTTGGCGTTGTACTCGTACGTCGTCACGGTGCTGGCCGGCTCGCCAGGACGTAAGCCGGCGGTGAGTATCTCCTGTCGGGTCGGCTGGCCAGCCTCGCTGAACTGCCACTCGATGGTAAAGCCTTGGTAATCCCTCAGGCGGGTCTTGGCTGGCTGTGTCTCGGTCCTGGCGGTGTAGGTGAGTGTGGCGGTTCCCGGGCCGTAGGTCTGTTGGGTGACGAAGTCATCGGCATGATAGACGTTGGTCAGATACCTCTGACCTTTCGGATCGGTGATCGTGGTCAGGTTGTGGTTGGCGTAGGTGTACCGGGTGGTCAGCCCCTGCAAGGACCTGTCCGGTGGGGGGGTGGTGACGCTGACCAGATCGTCGTTGACGTCGTAGGCATAGGTCCAGGTCCGCCCGGTAAAGTCGGTGATTGACACCAAGCGGCCATCGGCGTTGTAAGAGAGCGAAAGTGACCGGCCGACGGTATCGGTAACGGTGGTGAGCCGGAAATCCCGGGCGATGACCCCACGTGTTTGATTGACGAAGAACTCGGAGCTACCGATCAGGGGAAGAGCACCGGCCGGATCGTAGGTGAAGGTGACCCGGTTACCGGATCGGTCTTCCATGGCGGTCAACAGGCCGTTGCGATCGAAGAACCTTTTCTCGCCCTGTTTCGAGGTCAAGGTAAAGGTGCCGTCCGGGTTCTTGGTGAGGGTGTCGTAGATCCCCGGAGGGGAGGTATAGGATGGGGTCTGGGCGTTGTGCCGGAACGTATGCTTCTGTTCCGTTCCCTCCAGGAGGATCACATCCAGCTCGTGCAGCTCCTCCAGACGCCAATGGTAGCTGAAGAACCAGCCGTATCCATACGGGCCGTTGTAGGCGGTTCGGTTCTTGTAGGTGAAGGTGACCTCTAGGGGTAGCCCGCGGGATGGGATCAACAGGTCCTGGCGGGTGAGCGTGTACTCTCCTGAATGGAGATTAAGCGGGTCAACTCTGCCTCCACCCTGTTCCGGATGCAGGACCGGTACCGGAGCCCCTTCCGGCCTGCCGGGGGCTGGAGGAGGCGTAGGAGGCGGGATCTGGGTCTGCCCATGCTCGTCCCAGTGATGAGCCTCGGCGCACGGAGGGTCAACGGCTCCGAGCGGGAGCATCCAGGCCAGCGCGATGAGCCCTTTTAAAGCGAAGGGGATTGGCTTCACGGCTTTGGTTTCCTCACCAAGACCATTGCACTAGAGGTGCCGATGTGGTCCTCGTAAGATTCCAGGTTGGCACTGATCAGATGCGGACCCTCGTTGAAGCCGCGGGTATCCAAATGAAAGGTCATGGGGGAAAGCCCCTGCATCTCCTCATGCCAGAAGACATAGTCGACAAACAGCGACCAGCCAAATCGTTCCTGGCTGACCCACGGCCGGTCGGCCTCGGCGATCTCCAAACGGACCGGAACCACCCCATCCAGGATGGGAGTTCCAGCCGGATCGGTGGGTTGGCCTGGAAAGGAGAGGGTGAGTTTCGGCGGCCGACACTCCGAGGGGGAATGCTCGGCGTGGGCGGCTCCATGGTGGTGGAGGTCCGGGGGCTCAGAGTGGTGATGGAGATCTGGGGATTCGTGGGCCTCCAAGGAAGAGGTCTCTCGGCCTGCCGGCCTCGAAATGACGGCGTCTGCCTTCTCATGTTCCGGTAGCCGCTGTGAATCAGGCTTCCCGCTGGTCATCACAGAGGTGGCCGGCAGCGAGTAAGCGGCCAGAAACGCCGTGACGTTCGGATGGTTCTTGAAATGGAACTGGCTGGAATCATCGGCGCCGTCCCAGATGAGCCGGTGCTCGCCGGCTTCCTGGGGCTCCCAGTTGAGCAGGGTACGCATCAATGGACCTTTGGCCACTCCCATGCGAATCCTAACCCGTGCCTCCACCGGAAGGATGTAGCGGATCTCACCGGTCCGGGGATCGAAGGACTGCTCGGTCAATTCCACCAGTCTCGCAGCGTCAATCTCCTCAGTCAGGGCCGGCTTAACCGGGGGCGAAGGAGTGGGTGGTAGCCCGGCGCAGCCGGTTACTACGAGGGAGGCTGCCAGGGCGAGAAGAAAACCTGAAGGGGTCAGACCCCGTTTATGACTTTTAGGGACAGGTCTAAGACCTGTCCCTAAAATCGCGGGTGAGGGGTCAGGCCCCGTTATGGAGAACATGGATGACCACATCCGTCCGACCAGTGCGACCCTGCGCATCCTCCACCCCGATGGAGATCGTATAGGGACCGGGGAGTTTGCCTTTCATGTTCCGGGAGATCCGAAAGGGAAGCTGGGCAGACTCGTGTAGGAAGATGGGCTGCCCGTCGATCGCGTCCACCAGGACCCAAGGGCCTAGGCGAGGAGAATCCACATCGATTTCAAGCACCACCACCTCGTCCACGATCGGTTCTTGAAGCGGCATACCGGACTCGTCCAGCAATCGGATGGAGACGGCCAATTCACCGGGCTTAAGCATCCTGGCCCAGCGTCCCTCGATCGAGTCCGGCTTCGCCGGTATCGGGTCCGGGATCGCTGGGATCGATTCCGAGAAGGCCACAGGGCTCATCGTTGCCAAGCTGGCAATCGCTAACCTAGCCAGCCAGGCAATTCTGCCCGTCATCATGGAAGATCGGCCTTTCCCCAGGCTGGATCCACCGCCTCGGCATCATCGGCTACCAAGAGTTGTTGGTGCATGCCGTCGGCCTCCATCAGCCAGAGCTGGGAATGCCCGCTTCGAGTAGAGACGAACGCGATCCGCCGCGCATCCTGAGACCAGGTGGGGGAAAGGTCCAGCCCCTTAAAATGGGTCAGTTGCACCGGGTGACTCCCATCGGGAAGCATCCGCCAGATCTCATAATCGCCGGTGGCGTTGGAGGCATAGGCGATGGCCTTTCCATCCGGGGACCAGGCCGGATGAAGATGATACGCCTCGGCTTGGGTTAAGCGGTAGGAGACCTGCTGCTCCAGGTCGAACTTCCAGATCTGGTGGAGGCTGGAGGCATTCCCTGTCTCATCGGCCCAGACATGGAGGAGCCACCGGCCATCTGGAGAAAGACTCGGTTGGTACTCGCTGCAGGAGCTCGTGGTCAAGGGGCGCGGCGATTCCCCATCCGGTCCGGCGATCCAGATGTTGGCGTGGCAACGGGAGCCCGGCTTGTACTGGGTAAATAGAAGGCAGGATTTCCCGATCGGCCATCGAGGGTCGTCGATGTTTTCGTAGCCGGTGAGCCATTGGGTTTCGCGGCCGTTGGCGAGATCCACGACAAACAGCTCCCCCTTGGTTGTCCGATACGCGAGCTTGGTTCCATCGGGTGACCAGGCCGGAGCCCGCTTATCGATGGGACTTTGCGTCAACTGTTTTAGGCCACTCCCATCGGGCAAGACCACCCAGATCTGCCAGTTCCCATCGGTCAGGCGCGAAAAGGCGATCATCTCACTCGGCTGAGAGAGCACCCTCTGGGGTGTCAGCAATCCTCCCACAAGAAACAGGCACGCTAGCCCAATGGATCGATTCATCGTAACGGCCATTTTAACACGTCACTTGAACACTGTGATGATACCCTGCCGGCTGACCGTGGCCTGGCCTTGGCTGGCCGTGGCGGCGATCCGATACTGGCCCTCCCTGCCCATAGGCCGGCCGGCGTCGTCCCGTCCATCCCATTCGAGCGTATGGATTCCAGCGGTTCTCGTGGACCGATCCAGGAGCGTTCGAATCCGCTGCCCGGTGGGGTCGAAAATCTGAACGGTGAGTTCCGCATCCCGGGTCGTCTCCAAGGCAATGGTGGCCACCTGCCGGTAGGCGGGAAACAGGACGAATCCATCCACCGAGAAGGTGGAGATATCCAGGGTAGGGTCTTGGATAACCACGGCGTTTCCCGGCAGCAGGATGGCATCCAAGGAGATCTGATCAAATTCGTTACGGGTCAGCACCGTCCCATCATCGCCACGGCCATCCCAGCGCTCGGTATGGGTGCCTGCGGGCCGCGCTAGCCCCCAGAGGATCCTGGCTCGTTCCACGAACTCCCCGACCTTGCCGGCCTTCAAGGTAATCCAAGCGTCCACCGGAATCGTGTAGGTGATCAGGAGCGGAATGTTCCGAAATGGATCGAAGCTGGAACTGGTGGACGGATTCTGCCGGGTGACCTCCCCCCAGATGTAGGCTGGGTCATAGGTTCCCTGACGCCCATCCAAGCCTGTGGCCTCCAAACGGATCCCGTACGTCTCTCGTGGTAGCACGTTACCCGCATTGTCCCTGCCGCCCCAGGGAACGGTTTGAAGACCAGCGGAAAGGGCGCCTAGACTCATGGTCCGAACAGGATTTCCCTTGGTGACGTTGATGATCCGATTGGCCGGCTGGCTCTCCCGAACCTGGGTAAATGGATACACCTTCAGTATCACTGCGGCCTCCCGATCCAGCGTGAACCGAATCTGGGTTGACTCTGTGGTTGGATTGAAGAAGCGTGGCACCGTCGCCACCTCCGTAATTTTAAGATTATCTACTATGACAGGCACCGTGATTTGGCTGGTGTTATCGGCTCGATCGGTAACCAGCAAGCGCAGCACGTAGGGTCCGTTATTTAGGGGAGTGGTTTGCCACTTACCCAGGAGGGCTTCCTCCACTGAGGTGGAGTTAGATGTAAAAGGTGTCCACTGGGCCGGATTTTCCCCTTGCCCAAAGGCCAGTTGATAAGAAATGAAATTGAGGTCATGGGCTGTGCCCAGAATGGGGATATCGTCCCCAAATAGGACAGCGCCTTCACGGGGTGAAGTCACTCTCACGGTAGGTGGAGTATTATCGATTTGGATGGTCCCATTTGAAGGTGGGCCCACACTCCCTTTCGCAGGATCAGAGAGTTGAATCGTATAGAAATAGACTCCATCTGAAAGTACGTTCTGCAGGGTATCCTTTCCATTCCAGGAGTCGGAAATTGACGAGCCATGGCCGGTGAGTGTCCGCACAATTTGATTGGAGCTATCCTTGAAGGTTACGGTCCAATCAAAGGCTCCGGTCAGTTGTGCTGTAATGGTTGCGGTATCCTTTGATCCATCTCCGTTCGGTGAAAACGGATCTGGGGAATCGGAGAAATTGAGTGCAACAAGGTTATAAAGGGTGACCGGTACGGTGACCCCCTTAAAGTTGCCGGCGAAGTCAACGACCTGTAAG
>CAYJWF010000033.1:7172-16636 GCA_964373805.1 uncultured Planctomycetia bacterium
TGGCGGTGATGGTCCAGGAATAGGTTCCATCCGGCAGCGGGACTCCGGCGTCGTTGTATCCGTTCCAGGTGAAGGAGACTCGGTTCGCCCTGGCGGTGACGGAGCGGACCACCCGGTTATTGGCCTCTTTGAAGGTGACGGTCCAGTCGGCGACGGTGGTGAGATCGGCCTGGATCTCCGTGGTGTCCACCCGACCATCCTGGTTGGGGGAGAAGATCGTGGCGGTGGCCCGGGCGTTGTTGATGGCGACGTTGGATAAGGTGACCGGTACGGTGACCCCCTTAAAGTTGCCGGCGAAGTCAACGACCTGTAAGAGCAGGGTATAGACTCCGTTGGCCAGCTGGGTGGTGTTCCACTGGATTCGGAGGGTGGGGGCATTGCCGAAGGCGTCGGCCACGGCTGGGGAGCTGCTGTTGTTGAGCCTCTGCCAGGAGGTGGGGTTATTCCCCACGCCGTAGTTGAAGTACCAGGAGGAGAAGTTCCGGTCGTTGGCGAGGCCCTTGATGGGAACGGTTCCGGTGAGGGTAGCCTCCGGCACCGGTTCCGTCAATTGGACCAGGTCGATCTTCGTATCGATCTGGACGGTGCCGGAGATTGGGGTCGCCTGCTGGCCGGTGGCCGGATCGGTGGCGGTGATGGTCCAGGAATAGGTTCCATCCGGCAGCGGGACTCCGGCGTCGTTCTGTCCGTTCCACACAAAGGAAACTCGAGCGGATGGCGTAGGGACAGGGGCCAATCTTAATTCGTTATCAAGCCGATCGGCGAATCGGATCGACCAAAGCGCGGGGGCGGATAGTGTTGCTGTAATAGTTGTTGTATCTTTGCGACCATCTTGGTTAGGTGAAAAAATGGTATCAGAAGCACTCGCATTGGAGATGGACAGGGATCTAGGCTGAGGGGTAGATTGGACCTCCTGGGAATAGGGACTTTCTTGATTTGATAGACTGACTGCTGTGACCACGTAAAAATAGGAAGTGCCATTGCTCACGTTGGGATCCTCATACCTTGAGGCGATGAGAAGATCCCTGTTCAGTTTGGTATACGGCCCTCCGGATCTCGTCCCTCTGTAGACATTGTAACCTTGAATTTGGGCAGAAGAATCCGTATCCCAGTCAAGAACCACCCGTCGATCTCCTGGAAAGGCTAAAAGGCCCGTAGGGAGACGGGGTCGTAACGCGATGGAGTACCTTTCGGTCTTAATCTTTTCGGGGTTGGAGGCGCGGTCGGTGGCGAAGAATTGGAGGGTGGTCTCCTGGGTGAGGCGGATTGACTCGGTGTAGATGGGTGAGGAGGTGGTGGGTACGGTGCCGTCGGTGGTGTAATGGATGGTGGCCGGTTCGTTGGTGGAGAGGGTAACATTGACGGAATCTTGGAAAATGCCTCCGGGTGGATTGGCCGTGGTGATCGGAGCGATCGTATCAATGGTGAAGGTGGAACCGGCTTGGGCACGGTTACCGGATCGGTCGGAGACCCGGATCTCTACGGTGTGGAGGCCGTCAGTGAGATTAGCCTTGGGAACGAAACGGATCGAGCTTTCCGTGACGGTCGCTTGAGATGTGACGTCTTCAGCATCCAGAGTCAAGTGGATCGATGTGGGATCGACACCCGACTCGCTATCCGAGAAGCTGGCAGAGATCATGGGACGGGGATCGTTGGCGAATGTCTCGTTCTTGGGGACCAGATCGGTGATCCGCGGTGGGGTAACATCCAATCCCTGGGCGCAACCCAGATCGTCCGGGGTAGGGTCCGGCCCTGGCGTCAACGGCCCAGGCGCCGGCGGGGCACGCCTTCCCGCGTAAAGATACAGAAGGAGGGACACCGCGTCGGAGATGTCGATGTAACCATCATCGTTGGTGTCCGCTGCATCCAGGCAGGGAGGCGGCTCCCCATTCTTGAACAGGAAATCCAAAAGCCGAATGGGATCGGCGATATTCACCTGGCGATCGCCGTTGGCATCGCCCCGGAGGAAGAGGGGACCTGAAGGCCCTTTCTGGGGAGGGGAGGGACCTGCTTGGACGGAGGCAGCCCAAGGGAAGATCACCAAGAAAGCCAGAAGCAGGCTTACGATCCGGTGACCGATGAATCGATACCTCGGCAGTGGCATCACTTTATCCAAACAGCAAACGCGATGCCCTTACCGTAACATGGAGGCGATGGGGCCGTCAATGGAAATAGCGTGAAAATGGTGCGGAGGGGGAGGGCTTTACCCCTTGGGGATACCTTGCAAGCGTCTTTTCAGGAAGGAGTAGGTCGCCAGTTTAAGGTAAGGGGTGGCGAGGACCGCGGTGTAGTGGCCGGTGGGTAGGAGGATGAGGCGCGGGCGACCCATCGCCCTCCAGAGATCAAGCGATCGGCCTATCCCTAAGACCCGGTCGAAGAGGCCAACGATTATTAAGGTCCGATTCGGGTCGATCGAAGGGGCAAGGGCCATCGGCTCGGAGGCGATCACCTCTCGGAGTTTTTCCAGAGCCTCTTCTTTCGTCCAGCCGTGTTGTTCGAGGTAAGCTCTCCTTCGTTTCCGGATCGCTTTATCCTGCGAGGCCATGATGATCTCCGGGATGTGACCAGCCGGCAACCCCAGCACAGAGACCGAGATTCGCGGCTCCACCGCCGCTAGGATGGTGGTTAAGATGCTCCCAAGACTGATGGCGAACGTCCCGATCCGTTTCGCGTCGACTTCCTCTAAACCTTCCAACCAGTCGATCGTCTGCCGTAATTGGATCACCGACTCCCGAAAATGGGTCTCGATGTCGCCTAAGTCCCGGTCGGCGGAGAAGATCTCTTTGGGCCGATAAACCAAGACGGCGTTTAAACCTCGTTCGGCATAAAATTCCGCGAACTCCCGGACGTACAGGTCATCTCCGGCGAGGATGGGAGACATGAGAACAACAGGGTATCGGCCTAACCGAAGGGGCCGATACCAATCGACGGTAATGGGCCGTGATTCAGGCGAGTCTTGGGGCTCAAGTTGAATCCGCTGGAATCGGAATCCATCTGCCTCTCTGGTTGTCTCCACCGTACCCCTCATCGGCAGCCGAGGATACCCGTAGTAACTCGCCAGCTCCGCCGACAGCGGCCGCCTTGGCTGATCGCGGAAAGGCAACGGAACCGTGACGCACCCGGTGAGGGCCAGCATGAGGAAAAATCCTATGGGGTGCATCCCAAGTTTATCGGTTGTCATTCCCCCCCTCGTTTTCACGAGGGCAGGCACCAGCGGGAACCGGATCCTCATTTTCATGAGGATGACAGCCAAAAGCACCGACGAATCTTAGGATGCACCCATCCTATGGCATGTTGGAGTCTACGCAGAAGCAGCACAGTGGGGTTATGATATCATGATCCACGTGACACCTCGACCCTTGCTGATCGCGCATCGGGGCGATCCGAAGCACGCTCCGGAGAATACGCTGAGGTCGTTTGAGCAGGCGATCTCCAAGGGGGCGAAGACGATTGAGGTGGATCTGCGTCGACTGAAAGATGGGATGTGGGTGGCCTTTCACGACGATAACTTCCGAAGGATGACCGGGGTTCGGGCCGGCAAGCCGGTTCGGGCCGGCAAGCCGGTTCGGGCCGGCAAGCCGGTTCGGGCCCGGCTTTCCCAAGCGGACTGGGCCTTGGCCCGGACGCTCAACGTTCGGGGAGAGCGGATCCCCACCCTCGGGGAGGTGCTCACCTTAATTCGTCGTCGGAAGGTGAGGGCCTTTCTCGATGTCAAGGAATCGGATCACGAAAGAGAGCTGTACCGAATCCTCCAACGTTCCGGGGAACTCTCCCGGATCGCCGTAGGGGTAGGAAAACTGGCCAGCCTCGGGCGCTGGCGCCGCCTCCTTGACGTTTTTGTCCAGAGAAGTCCCGCGAAGCGGGGACTCATTTCTCAGGGCTCGTTGCCGCCTCTTTTCTGGGTAACCGGATACCGGATGCCGATCACCCCTCGTCGAATCGCTTTGGCCCAGCGATTGAGGTTAGCTGGGTTCGTCGCGTATAAGCGATGGGTGACTCCCCTGGTTCTTGAAAAGGTTCGGCACGCCGGCTCGAACCGGAACGCCGGCTTGAAGCTGTACCTCTGGACCGTTCGGACTCCCCGCGATCTGAGGCGATACCTGAAGCTGGGAGTCGATGGCATGATGAGCGAACTATGGCCCCCTCCACCCCATTTGATTTAATCGAGGAAGCCCGACGCCTCGTCCGGTTGAACACCGTGACGTGGGGCAGTAACGCCGACTGCGCGGTGCACATCGGATCGCTGTTACGCCGGTTGGGGTTGGAGGTCCATTACCAGGAGAGTCGGGTCGACGGAACTTTATTCATGAACGTGATCGGACTCCTGGGTACGGGAAAAGCGCCGTTGCTTCTCACCACCCATCTGGATACGGTCGATGCCGGGGATCCACGTCTCTGGACGAAAACGGGACGAGATCCATGGAAGCTGACGGTCCGTGGGACCACCCTGTACGGTTTAGGGGTGGCCGACACGAAGCTGGACCTCCTCTCGAAGTTGTGGGCGGTCGGCCGCCTCATCGGTCGCCTGGAAAAAAAATCCCTGAAGCGGCCACTGATTTTGTTGGGAACCTTTGGGGAGGAGTCGGGCCTTCGAGGGGCGGCCCAATTCTGCCAGTCGGAGTTCCAGAAGCCGGCGATGGCCCTCGTCGGGGAGCCTTCCAACCTTTCCTTGGTGACCCGGCATAAAGGATTGGCGGTGGCGGAGTTGCTCCTTAAGGGAAAGGGACTCCATCGGCCGACTTCACCCGAATGGGTGTATGAGGTCACGTTTCACGGAAAAGCCGCCCACTCGAGCAGCCCGGAGTTGGGGACCAACGCCGTTCAGTTGGCTCTTCAGTTCTTGGAGAATCTTAAGAGGAAATATGGAAAGGTGATGGTGCTCGCTTGGGAAGGAGGAACCGGCCACAACGTGATCCCAGCGTTGGCCACGCTCCGCTTCTCGGTGGGCGATCGTCCGAAGGTGAATTTCCCGTCCAACGCTCGCCAGCGGGTGAAGGTTGAGCGTCTTAAGCCGGGATGGTATCCGACCTTGCCGTGGAATGAGGTCGCTCAGTGCGTCAACAGTTGGCAGAACCTCATCGCTCCTTTTGAAAAGGATCAGGATCGGGATTTTACGCCCAGGCACCTCACCTGGAGCTTAACCCGGATCCGATCGACCCCAGAAGGTTGGCAGGTCACCTTCGACATTCGCCCCTTGCCGAATCAGTCGATCCAACGGCCGATGAAACGGTTCGAGGCCGAGCTGGTCAAACGGTGGGGGCACCCGGGTCCCACGTGGCAGTTTCGCCTGGAGAGAGACAACCCGCCGCTCCATACGGCGCGTCAAGCACCCATCGTCAAGCAGGCGGCCTCGGCCCTTCGGCGAGCAAGGCTGCCGGTTAAGGTAGTGGCGAAAGCCGGCTGTTCGGAGGCGGGGCTGTACGCTAAGCTGGGGATCCCCTCCATCGTTTTTGGGCCTGGGCAATCCAGAGGCAATATCCACCAACCGAACGAGTCGATCTCCGTCAACCAACTTAAAGGGGCGATCCGCTTCTACGAGGAGTTCGTCAAGGCCACATGTTTCTGATGCGGCAGGCAGGGCCAGCCGATTTTGACAACGTTTTTCCGTTGGCCAGGGCGCTCGATTCCTACAACCTGCCGGCCGATCGGGGCTACATCCGAAAACTACTTGCGATCTCCGAGGCCTCTTTTCAAGGGAAGCTTCCTATTCAGAAGGCAAAATATCTTTTTGTGCTGGAGGAGATCAAAACGGTATCTGACACCGAAGGTGTCAGACACCAGAAGCCGCGGGTGGTGGGCTGTTCCCTGATCATCGCTCAACATGGAACCCCAGGGTGGCCGCATCTGTGGCTGGCCTTAGACACTGTGACGAAGTACAGCCGCACGTTAAGGATCCGGCGGTCCCATCGGGTCCTCCGATTGGGTTTCACCGAAGATGGTCCGACCGAGGTGGGGGGTCTGGTGGTGCTGCCCCGGTACCGTCGGCGGCCAGAGGGGTGCGGATGGCAGATCTCCTACGTTCGCTTCCTCTACATGGCGATGCACCCGGAGCGGTTTGAGAAGAAGGTTCTGGTGGAGTATCGGGGCGCGTTAGGGGCAGGGAATAAGTCCACTTTCTGGGAAGCGATCGGACGGGTCTTTACGGGACTCTCCTACGAGAAGGCAGACCGCTTAAGTGTGGCCAACAAGGAGTTCATCTTGAAGTTACTTCCCCACGAACCGATCTATTGCGCCCTTCTGCCTAGGAACGTTCAGGCCGCCATTGGGGCGGTCCATCCTCAAGCGGCGCGGGCGGCTCGCCTGCTGCAAGGGATCGGTTTTCGGCCGATCCCCCAGATCGAGCCTTTTGATGGGGGGCCTTACTACGCCGCGAACCTTCGTCAGATCCGGATCGTGCAGAGGACGCAGCGGCTGACCATTACTGGGGACTGTCCCCACGGTGTCCCCGGCAGGGCTGTCCCCCTTTACCTGGTGGGGACCGATTCCGGCGGCTCCTTTCGCGCGCTGCTTACCCCATCGGTCCGGATCGAGGGGCGTTTACGGACAGGGAATTTAGAGGCGCAGCTTCTTGGGGTTCAAGAGGGAGATTCGGTTTATGCCTGTCCCATTTCGCGGTAATTACGTCGGCGGCCGATTCGTTCGGCCAAAGAAAGGAATGGAGCTCATCAGCGAAGACCCGGGGGATCTTCAGAACCCGGTTGGTACGCTGTTCGTCGCCCCGGAGATGGTGGAGGAGGCGGTTCAGCAGGCTAAAAAAGCCTTTCCCGGTTGGAGCGGACTCTCCCTTTCCAGGAGGATTGGGATCCTGCGGGCCTTTCGGAGGATCTTACGCCAGCGGCAGTCGGCCCTCGTGATGCTTCTCGCCCGGGAGGCCGGCAAGCCGTTGGCAGAGGCCCGACGGGAGATCGAGCGGTTGATCGGGAAAGTGGATGAGATCGTCGCCGAGGGACTGCCGCTCATCCGACCCTTCTCGGTAGCGGTGGCGAAGGGCGTTCGGGGAGAGTGCCGGTACCGGCCCCTCGGGGTGTTGGCGGTGATTGGGCCGTTTAATTTTCCGGCGCATACCCCCGCCAGCCACATCGTTCCAGCTCTTTTGACCGGAAACACCGTGATCTTCAAACCGTCCGAGTACACCCCTTTTGTGGGACAAGCGCTCGCCGAATGTCTGGACGCGGCCGGAGTTCCACCCGGCGTTTTCCAGATGATCCAAGGAGAGGCTTCCGTCGGGGCGCGATTGGTCAAGCACCCGCTCGTGGCCGGTGTTCTATTTACCGGTTCCACCGCGACCGGCCAGGCGATCAAAGAGGCCACCCTGCACGAGCCGCAGAAATGTTTGGCCCTCGAGATGGGTGGAAAGAACGGGGCGCTCGTCTTTTCCGACGCGGACCTGGATCTGGCGGCTCGGGAGATTGCCATCTCCGCTTTCTCGATGGGAGGGCAGCGCTGCAACGCCACCAGTCGGGTCCTCCTCGATCGGCGGGTCGCCAAATCTTTCCTGGAGAAGTTCTTGACCGCCGTAGATCGGGTGAAGATCGGCTATCCCTTGGAGGAGGGAGTCCTCCTGGGGCCGTTGATCGGTCACGAAGCGGTGGTCAAGTTTCAGCGGTACATGAAGTTGGCCGGTCAGGAGGGATTTCTCACGCTTCGATGGGGAAAGGCCTTAGGGACTTGGGGGAAACGCCGCGGCTACTACGTGACGCCGGGGGTGCATCTGTGTGAGCAGCCGGCGAGGAATCGATCGGCGGCTCATTACCGTCGGGAAGAGATCTTTGGTCCGGATGTGGCCCTCTATTTGGCTAAGGACGAGGAAGAGATGGTGGCCTTGAACAACGAGGTCCCCTACGGTTTGATCACGAGCCTGTTTACCCGCAGCCGCCATCGGTTCGAACGGCTGTTCCCCAGGATCGATACCGGGATGGTGAACTTTAACCGGGGAACGATTTACTCCTCTGGGCGTCTTCCCTTTGGAGGGACGAAGGCCAGCGGCTCCTTCAAACCGGCCGGGCTTTTTTCCGTCTACTACTGCACCTATCCGGTCGCCGTTTTGGAAGATTCGCGGCCTTTAAAGGGCCGCGCCCTTCCCCTTTAAGATGCGGCCGGCGGTTCTCCTGGGTGATCCTTCCTGTTTTTGGATCAAGGCCGGGACGAATCCCCATACCCGCGACCTCTGGGGTCGTCGCAAGAGGGTGGATCTTCCCAAAGCGATCGCCCAATGGAACTGGTTCAAGTCGACCCTGGAACATCACGGCGTAAAAGTCTCTGTCTTGCCGGCCGATCGAGAACGGCCCGGTTTGGTTTTTCCGGCCAACGCCGGCTTTCGCCACGGCGACACCTTTTACTTAAGCAACTTAAATCCGAGCCGATCTGGAGAGGAGGAAATTTATCGTCGGTTTTTAACCGAGTGGGGTCTTACGGTGCGAGATTTTCCGCTGAGCGGCCCTTTTGAAGGGGAGGCCGATTTTATCCCAGTGGGGGATCCCTCGGGGGATCCGTCTAAGGTCGCGTATCTTTTCACGTACGGCCGGATCGAACGGCCCCATGGGGTTCCACGTCTAGGGATCCCGCCCTATCGCCGGATCACCGGATTCCGATCGGACCGGAGAATCCTGTCGGCGTTGCAGGGGATCGTTCACCCCCGTGAGGTTCTTCCGCTGGAGCTGATCGATGAGGCCCATTATCACGGAGACACGGTCCTGGGCACCTTTGGCTCCCATCAGGAGTTTCTGTTGGTCTACTTCAACGCCCTTTCGGCCGAATCCCAAGCGGCGCTTAAAAGGCGGTTTGGGGATCGCGTGGTCGCCTTAAGCGATGGGGACGGTCGACGCTTTGCGGCCAACAGTTTCCAGATCAGAACGGCTTACTACGGAGAGCGGACTTGGGTGTTGCTGATGCCGGACGGCTTGACCGAGGGGCTCTATTCAAAGATCCGGCGCCTCGGGGTGATCCCTTGCCCCGTAGACGTCTCTGAGTTCCTGGAGAAAGGGGGAGGAGCGGTCAAGTGCATGCTGCTCAATCTTGGTGGGGCTTAGCCCCCTTGAGAGAGGGTGAAGCCGGATCTTCTCCTCGCCGCTTCTTTCACGGCTGCTTTCTCAAGGCAGAAGATCCGGCCATCTAAGGGGAACCTTTTATGGAGTCGCCCCGAATACGGTTTCCGGCTCCATCTTCGGTTTATCGTACGGTGGGATGGCAAACGTCGCCCAATCCCAGGCCCCGTAGAGGGTCCTTTTTAGCCCGAGGGAAAGGCCATCCAGAGCTCCGTAGGTGGCTCCCTGGTAGATGTTCTCGGAACTTTGGTGGATCACCTGTTGAGGGAATTCCACCCACCCGGTGGTCGTGTTCAAGGCTCCTCGGGTAAACTTCTGTGAAGCATCTTCGGCACCGGCCGCTTGAGGAACGAAGACCAGCGCCGTTAAGACCAACGCAACCGCCCATACAGCGAATGGCGTTTTCATAAGACACCTCCT
>CAYJWF010000034.1:0-16320 GCA_964373805.1 uncultured Planctomycetia bacterium
CCTCTACGCTTCTGGCTGCGCCGGGGCGCGTGGTGGCGCTTCCGACAGCGCCAGCCGCTGCGCCGGGGCGCGTGGTGGCGCTTCCGACAGCGCCAGCGGCCAGCCCAGAAAAGTCCCGAGCGTTACCGAGGGATTCCCCCTCAGGAGCGGTCGCTCTTCCCGAGGAGGCCTACGCCTCGGTGTCGTACCGACAGGAGGTTCGTCGACATTTGAAACGGCACCTGAAATATCCTTCTCTTCGGGTCCAGGGGACGGTTCGCCTCCGGCTGGCCCTCGATGCCAACGGGTTTCTTAAGGAGGCGACGCTCCTGGAATCGTCCGATTCCTTCGTCGCGAAAACCGCCCTGGAGGGGGTTCGGGCGGCTCAACCGTATCCTCGATTCCCGAAGGAGCTTGAAGACGTTCCCCAAGTTTCCTACGAGTTCCTCATCCAATACCAATGGGAATGAAAGGGTACAAGAAGAAGCCTTTTGTTATTTCGCTCATGGCCCTGGGCTTTGGGCTCATTCCGGTCGCCATGGCGATTCAGATGTTGGTCCTCTCCGGCGGCTCCTGGTCGGTGGTCGGGGCGGTCTTGAGCTCCCCCTATTTCCGGCAGGAATGGGGATACTCTTGGGGCGCGGCCTTGAGCCTCTATGTCGTCTCCCGATGGAGCTTCCTTTTCTTCATCGGTTTAAGCGGCACGGTTTTGGCGCATCGACTCACCAACTTCATGGCCAATCCCGCCTTGGAAACCCCTTTCGGTCTCTTCGTCACAGGATTTTGGTTCGCCGCGGCGATCTTTTTCTTGGTTTCCTCCTTAAAGGTTCCGTACCTGAATCCAAAGCTCCGGTGGTGGACCCGTCCTGCACGGATCCCGCTTTCCCGCGAGGCGGCCCTTCGGTATCGAGCGAAGCCGATCCCGGTTTCGGTGCTCAATCTCTCCCAGGGAGGAGCGTTCCTGCGCCTCAAAGAGCCTTTGGATCCTTCTATGGTTTATCCGATGGCCTTAGGGGAGGAGCTGGAGTTTCACCTGGACGGTTTTAAAACAAGGGCTCGTCTGGTCTGGAAGGCCAAACTGGAAACCCCCTACCGGTACGGAATGGGGATTCAATTCATCGGCCTCTCCCAAGAGCAGAAACGTTGGTTAAGAAGACTCCTTAAGATTCAAGGTGAAAAGTGAACCCCCGCCTTTTCTTGACCTGGTTTCTCTTTTTCAGTGGGGTGGCGTGGCTTCGGCTAGTGGAAGCCACGCCACGGCCCTCTGGCCAGACAGTGGATGCCAACGATGTCCACAAAGAGTTGACCGATCGGATGGAGCGGGTGCGGGTTCTCTACGACTCGGCCCGACGAGGATTGGTCCACCAGGTGAACCAACGGTTGGGGATCGACTACGAGGCGCTCAGCCTCCGATACCAGGAAGCGGACTTTCGCTACCGGCAGAAGCTGAACATCGTCGAGAAGATCCCGAATCTCGAGGCCCGACATCGAGAGGAAGAAAAATTGAGGGCCGAGCTGGTCGCCCCCGACTACCGGCGTTTCGCCGAGGCCCGCTTGGTTTTGGAGAACGAGCTGGAACGGAATTACGCCTTGAAGGCCGATCTCCTCCAGGGGTACGAGGGAATCTTGGATCTCTTGATCGATGTGGACCCCACTTTAAGCTATTTCTTTCGATCCGAGGAGTATCAACAGCGGTTCGGTTTGCTCTTGAAGCGCATGGTCTGGGATCTCTCCGGCGGGGAAGCCGCCTCGACGAAGGCGCTTAACACCTCGCCGGTCTTCGCCGACCGACGGCGGATGCCGTTCTTGATCCAGGTAAGCCCAACCGCCTTCACCTCCTTGTCGTATCTTCGTTCGATTCTGATCCACGAGTTGAATCACGTCTTGTTGGAGAAGGAACCGCTCTTTCTGGAGGTCCGGCGTCGCTCAGGCCCAGGTGAAAACATGCCGAAGAAGCCGATCACCGATCTCTACAGCTTCTTTTTCAACCTCCGGTTCGCCAGGACGCCGGACTACCAGTACCACCTCATTCAGGAGTATTACTCTTTTGAAGCGCAACTGGCCTGCGACGACTCGGCCAGCCTGGATCCCCGTTACCGTCTGCCGCCATCGGACCGGCGCCGGATCAAGGAGCTGGCCGACTGGGCCTTGAGCGAGTTATCCACCCGCAACCAAGCGTTCGTCAAAAAGCATCCTAACCCGCCCATCCTGGCTTACCTCCAACGGGAACTCTGAGGCGCCTTACAGCCGATTCGTAAGAGTTCAGCTCTCCGAGACAGAGAGAAGGGCCGTTCGTGGTGAGCCCTTCGACCAAGCTCAGGGCGAACGGGCTCTCGTTTCACTCGCTACGCTAAACTCTTACGCCGATTCTCCACCTTTTTCTCGTTTAAAAGTGATGTTGCCGAGGATTCAAAAGTGAACCCTTTCTGATTTAAAACTGAACCAGCTTGAGGTCGTCATTTTTCACCCGCTGGACGTCCACGAGTTGGTGATCACGCCAGAATCGGACCTCGGACAACTCCTGGTTTAAGGGATAGACCCGCAGGGTCAGGAGGTCCCGGGGGCGGACGCCGTGGACTGGGAGCTGCAGGCGGTTGATGGAGACCTTGCGGTACGGGTCCACGAACCGCTGCAGCCGGAAGCAGAAGAGATCTTTGACAGAGCGCGATGAAGGGGGAAGGGCAAAGGGCCTGAAGAGGGACTGCTTGGCCTTGAGGGCGCGCTGGAAGCGCAAAAAGGGGATCTCCCCGGTGGTGGAGTGGACCCGAACGTGATTGTACTGATGGACCTCCTGCTGGAGAACCTTCTGGGCCTCCTCCAGGGAGCGGATGTTCTCACGGATGCAGGTGCGGATGAGGTGATCCTGGAGCCAGCCATAGGGCCGCTCGGCTTTGCCCTTGGCCTGGGGGGAGAGGGCGTAGATCGGTTTGATGCCGCAATCTTGTAAGACTTGCTTCCAGGTGGGGTCGTAGCGGTCGATGGAGTGCTCATCCAGGTGGTGGATCTCGTCTCTACCTCGCACGAAGCGGAAGATGGAGTGGCAGTCGACGTAGTAGGCGTAGGGGAAGCCCCACTGCATCACGACGGACTGGAGGGCAGCCAGATGGGTCCAGACGGTCTCCCGGTCCACCAGGAGGGCGTAGAGGATGAATCGGCTAAAGTCATCCAGGGAGGTGATGAGGTACCACTTGACTCTCGCCTCCGGAGCCCAGAGATGATGGGAGGAGTCGTGTTGGATGAGTTCTCCGATGTACTGGGTCAGGACCTCCCGGTCGTGGATGCGCCTCCTGCGGTCTTTGAGCCAGAAGTCATGTTTTTTGGCCCGGTCAATGATGGTAGAGAGGGCGGCTCTTTGCCGGTACTTGGATTGGAGGCGCTGTCGGACGTAGCTGTAGTTGTAGTGCTTCAGAGGGATGGCGGGGTTCAGAATCGCCCGCTTGTCGATCGCCAGCTTCCGAAGGATGTTCTTTTCAATGGCCGGATCAAGGCGGCGGGTGGCCCCTTGACGGTGGTACTGGATGGAGAAGGTCTCCGGGGCTTGCCGGTATTGGTTGACCAGGCGGAAGAAGCGGGTTTTGCCCAGGCCCAGGACGGAGCGGATGTGTTTGGCTTCCACTTGGCCACTCACGTATCGCGCCAGCATCTCTCGGACCTGCTCATTGGTAAATCGCTTGTGGATTTGTTGTCCCATATTCCAGATCCTCCTTGTGGAGGTCTAGGATACGGGTTTTTAGGAGTTCACTTTTAAAACCTAAATTCATCAAAAAGAGTTCACTTTTAATTCGTAGATGACATGGCGCTCTGAGCTCTTGACGGCCTCTTTGGGTTCATGTAAGATGATTAAAATAAAGGGGAAATTGCACTTATGCCGATGGTAGAGGTTCGTGAGAATGAGCCCCTCGAGAAGGCGCTGAGGAGGCTGAAGAAGAAGGTGGAACGGGAAGGAATCTTGAAGGTCGTTCGGGCGCGAAAGCATTACGAGAAACCGTCCGTGGCCCGGCGGCGAAAGCTGCGAGAAGGCCGCAGACGATTCTAGTTGTCCTCCTGGTTCTCCTAGTCACCGGTTGTCGTACCGTGTCGGTTCCCGTTTCCGAGAGGTTTCAACCCCAAGCCTTGCCAGAACTTTCCCTGCCTAAGGTAGAACGCCGTGTTCTTGCCAACGGACTCACCTTGCTGGTTCAGGAAGATCACGCCCATCCTTTGGCGGCCTTCCAGGCGAGCGTGCGAACCGGCTCGGCCAACGAGGGAGCTTTCCTGGGCGCCGGCGTTTCCCACGTCTTGGAACACATGCTGTTTAAAGGGACGGCCCGCCGACCGGTGGGGGCGTTCGAGGCCCAGGCGAGGGGTTACGGGGGGACCATGCAAGGGTTTACCACTCACGACACGACCGGCTATCAGGTCGTGGTGAATAAAGAGTTTTGGGCCGAGGGGGCCGATCTTTTGGTGGATGCCCTCTTCTTTCCCAGCCTGGACCCGGAGGAGTTTGTCAAGGAACGGCAAGTGGTCTTAAGGGAGCTGAAGCTAAGAGGCGACGATCCGGAGCACCGGATCTGGGATCTCCTCTTTGAGAACGCCTACCGGGTTCATCCGTATCGGGTGCCGATCATTGGATTGGAACCGCTCCTCACCTCACTCACCCGAGAGGAGACGGTCCGCTATCATCGGGATCGGTATCGGCCCAACGCGGTCGTGATCTCGGTGGTCGGAGACGTCTCCACCGATGCGGTGATTCAGCGGATGGAACAGTTGACCCAAGGGATTTCCCCGGGTCCGGTTCCGTTCGAACCGCTGGCGCCAGAGCCGCTGCCGGTGGCTCCGAGAGAGACGATCCGGCAGGCCCAGGTGAATCTAGGAATGGTGGCGTTCGGTTTTCCGGGGGTCGAGACCGGCCATCCCGATGGATACGCCCTGGACCTGTTGGCCTGGATCTTGGGGGGAGCTCGGGGATCGGTCCTCGAGAAGCGTCTCAAAGAGCCGGGGATCGTCCATTCGGTAGGCTGTTTCAACTACACGCCGCGTGAGCGAGGGCTGTTTGTCGTGACGATGCGGATGGATCCGGATAAGGTTTTAGAGGCCACGGAGAAACTTCAGGAGGAGTTGGCCCGGGCGCAAAAGGAGTCGTTCGATTGGGGGGAAGTCGAGGCGGCCAAGAAAGTTTTCTTAAGGGAGTATCTGGCCCAGCGACAGACGGTCGAGGCCCAAGCGGCGGATCTGGCGGCGGGCGAGGTTTTGGTCGGGGATCCCACCTTCTCCTATTCCTATCTCAAAGAGATCGACAATCTCCAGGGGGAGGATCTTCAGCGGGTGGCCCACCAGTATCTTAACTTGAAGCAGGCGACGATCGTGAAGTTGGTTCCGCAAGGAGCCTTGGTTTCTTCTCAAAAGGAAACGGGTCCTTCATCGGTGACCCTCTCGGACGCGGAAAAGTTCATCTTAAAGAACGGCCTCAGGGTCCTCTTGAAACCGGATCACCGATCCGGCTTGGTGACCTTTCAGGTTGCTCTCCTGGGCGGCGTTCGATGGGAGACCGAGGCCACGAATGGCGCTTCCCTCCTCACCACCCGAATGTTGCTGCGGGGCACCCGCCGCAAGAGCGCGGAGCAGATCAACGACGAGATCAAACGGATGGGAGCGGAACTGGAACCTTTCTCCGGCCGAAACAGCTTGGGGCTCACCCTGCAGGTGATGAGCTTGGGATGGCCCAGCGCGGTGGAGTTTTTAAACGAGTTGCTGGTGGAATCCACCTTTCCCTCCGAGGAGTTGGAAAAGGAAAGGCGGCTCCTGTTGGCGGGACTAAAAGCCAAAGAGGAAGATCCTTTTCCCTGGGGATCCAAGCGTCTCTACGCTACCTTGTTCACGGTCCACCCGTATCGTTTGGATCCCTCTGGCAATTCCAAGTCGGTGGCGGCGCTGACCTCAGAGGAACTCAAGGCCTTCTACGCGAAGGTGCTGGATCCCCGTCAGATGGTGGTGGCGGTGGTGGGAGACTTTCAACGGGAAGAGCTGGTGGCGCATCTCGAGAAAACCTTGGGGAGAATTCCGCTTCGTGATACGCAGACGATGGCGGTTCCCCAAGAGCCGCCTTTAACGGCCAAGAGGGAGCACCGAGAGTCGAATCCCCGTCAAGAAGGGTTGCTGATGATCGGCTTCCCAGGATTGAAGATCACCGATTCTCAGGTGGCGGCGCTGGACTTGATCGAGACGGTCCTTTCCGGTGGGGCGGGGCGGCTCTTCTTGGAGGTTCGGGAACGAAGGGGTTTGGCCTACACCGTGGGGGCCTCAGCCGTTCATGGGGTAGACCCGGGGGCCGTTATCCTTTACGCGGTTTCGGATCCGGCGCGACTGAAGACCGTGGAGGAGGGTTTGTGGGAAGAGGTCCGACGCCTAGGGGCGGTTCCGATTCCAGAGGAGGAACTGGCGCGGGCGAAGCAAGGGCTGTTAGGGGATCGTCGGCGGCTCAAACAATCCCCAGGCTCCCAGGCCTCTCAGATGGCGGCGGATGAGCTGTATGGGCTCGGGTTTGATTTCTCATCGAGATACGAAGCCCAGGTAGCGGCGACCACGGCCAAGGAGATTCAACGGCTTGCCCAGGAGATCTTTCGGCAGGAGCGGGCCGTGATCGTGATCGGTGAGCCGGAGGTGGTGGGGTGACCGACGAGCCGCGCCCGACCCCAAAGAAGGTCGATGAGAGCTGGAAGGATGAGGTGGATCGGGAAAGAAGGGCGTTTGAAGAAGCCATCTCCTCCGAAGGGGCCAGCCCCTTTAAGGGAGCAAGCCCTGTTGAACCGGAAGCCCCCGGCGGCTCATCGGCTCCTTCCCAACCGAGGGGAGCTTCCGGAGCGGTCAATTTTTCCGTATTGGTCTCCTCCCTTTCGATGCAGGCCTTGGTGGCCTTAGGGGAGTTGCCCCATCCGGCGTCCAACGAACGGCAGGAAAATTTAGACGAGGGGCGGTATCTCATCGACCTGTTGGGGGTGTTGAAGGAGAAGACCCAGGGGAATCTCACCGCCCAAGAAGAGGCTTTACTGGACAATGGCCTCTACGAGCTTAGAATGAAGTACGTGGCCAAGAGGAAGCCCCCATGAGTGGACTATCGGTTTCCTTGAGCATCCTGGGGATTGTTCTTTTAAGCGTGGTGCTTTTATTTTTGTGGCGTCTCATCCGTTCCCCTCTTCCCTTGGAAATGCAGGAGGCCCTGGAAAAGAGGACCGAGGCGAAACTGGGCCTTTTAAAAGAGGAATGGGCCGGCCGCCTCTCCCAGGAGATCCGGCGAATGTGGGAGCAGGTCCAGGGCCAGGTGAAGACCACGGAGAGCTCGGTGAGTCAGAAGCTGGAGCAGGCCAGCCGGATCAACGCCGAGGTCCGGGAAGCGATGGGGAGATTGACGGCGGCGACGGAACAAGTGGAGGCGGTGGGACGGAACGTCTCCTCCCTTCAGGAGCTGCTTCGCGCCCCGAAGATCCGAGGAGGGCTGGGGGAATTTTTCCTGGCCGATCTGTTATCCCAAATTATGCCCAGCGATTTCTACGCGCTCCAATACGAGTTCACCGGAGGAGAACGGGTGGACGCTGTGATTCGACTGGGAGGCCGGCTCGTTCCCGTGGACTCCAAGTTTCCCTTGGAAGCCTTTCGCCGGCTCTCTCAGGCGGCGACCGATGAGGAACGGCAGGAAGGCCGCCGTCAACTGCTCCAGGACGTCCGGCGCCACATCGATCAAATCGCCGCCAAGTACATCCGCCCCTTGGAGGGGACGTTTGACTTCGCCCTCATGTACATCCCGGCGGAGAACGTCTACTACGAGGCCATCTTGAGAGAGGACGGCGTTCCCCCAGACCGAGGGCTGTTCGAACATGCCGTCCAGCGCCGGGTGATCCCGGTATCTCCCAACAGCTTTTACGCGTATCTGCAGGTGATCCTGCAGGGTTTAAGGGGATTCGCCGTGGGAGAGAGGGCCAAGGAGATCCTCGCGATGCTCGTCCGATTGCAGAAGGAGTTGGCGGCCGTCCGAGAGGATTTCGAGAAGGCGGGGAAGCAACTTCGTTTCGCCGTGACCAATTTTGACAAGGCCGAGGCGCATCTGACCCGTTTTGAAGATCGCCTCGGAACCATTGAGGCTCCTACCGAAGGGGTGGGGGAGCTGCCTGCGAAGGGGGAGATCGAAAATGATCGACAAGGAGCTTTTGGAGATACTCGCCTGTCCGGCGTGTAAGGCGCCGGTCGTTGAAGAGGGGGAGGAGATCGTCTGCACCCAGGCCAACTGTCGTTTAAGGTTCCCCATTCGAGAGGGGATCCCGATCATGCTGATCGAGGAGGCCCAGAAACCTTGAGGGCCTACAAGGCCTTGAGGAGGTTTAAAATCCTCGTCCTTCACGGGCCGAATCTCCAGTTGTTGGGCAAGCGCCGCCCCTCGATCTACGGTCGGGTGAGCTTGACCGCCATCAACCGGGAGCTTACCCGCCGGGCCCAGCGGCTCAACGTGGCCTTGACGATTCTGCAGTCCAACCACGAAGGCCGGATGGTCGAGGCGATTGGGAACGCCCGGGATCGGTTCGATGGGATCCTCTTGAACCCGGCCGCCTACACGCACACCTCCGTGGCGATCCGAGACGCGTTGGAGGCGGTCGAGATTCCGGCGGTCGAGGTTCACTTGAGCAACATCTACCAAAGGGAGGCGTTCCGTCACACCTCTTTGATGGCGCCGGTGGTGGTGGGGCAGATCTCGGGATTTGGCGCCCAAAGCTATTTTCTAGGGCTGGAAGCCTTGGTCGGTGGGTTGACCCCGCCCCGGAAGAAACGGTAAAATAGCCATTAATCCCGATGATCTCCACGAATCAATTTAAAACCGGGATGGCCCTTGTCCTCGATGGCGAGCTTCACCTCATTGTGGAGTTTCAGCACGTGAAACCCGGTAAAGGGGCGGCGTTTGTTCGGACCAAATTGAAGTCGGTCAAGTCCGGGTCCATCGTCAACAAGACCTTCGATGCCGGGGAGAAATTTCAAGAGGCCTTTATCGAGAAGCGCTCCCTTCAATTTCAGTATCGGGGGGGAGAGACGTTTCACTTCATGGACTTAGAAAGCTACGAAGGGATTGCTCTTTCCAGAGAGGAGATCGGGGAGGCCGCCGACTACTTAAGCGGTAACCTCGAGGTGCAGGGAGAGTACCATGAGGGAAGGTTCGTGGGGATGGAGCTTCCGACGACGGTGGTCTTGAAGGTGGTCCAATCCGACCCGGGGTTGAAAGGGGATACCTCGAAGTCGGCGATGAAACCGGCCACCCTGGATACGGGGGTCAAGATCCAGGTTCCCCTGTTTATTGAGCCGGGGGAGTCGATTCGGGTCGATACGCGGACCGGTCAATACGCGGGGCGCTCCCTATGAATCTCAAGGAACTGAAAGAGTTGATCGCGCTCATGAACGAGCACCAATTGGTGGAGGTGGAGCTCGAGCGGGAGGGGATGAAGATCCGCCTACGCAAAGGCCCTCTGGGGGTCGTCGAGGAGATGGCCGTTTACTCTCCTGGAGCGGGACGCGTGTTGGCTCCTGCCGGTCAAGTTCCTGCCGGCGAACCTGCCCCGGAGGCAACCCCTCTTTTGGAGGTTAAGGCTCCCATGGTGGGGACCTTTTACCGGGCCCCGGCGCCCGAGGCTTCTGCGTTCATCGAGCTGGGTCAAGAGATCGAGCCGGGTCAGGTCCTCTGCATCCTGGAGGCGATGAAGCTGATGAATGAAATCAAGTCCGAGGTTCGAGGCCGAATCGCCAAGATTCCGGTGGAAAACGGCCAGCCGGTCGAGTTTGGGCAGGTCTTGTTCCTGGTGGAGCCGCTTTGAAAAAAAGGTGTAATGTTTTCTAAGATTCTGATCGCCAATCGGGGAGAGGTTGCCGTTCGGATCGTCCGGGCCTGCAAGGAGATGGGGGTTCGGACGGTGGCGGTTTACTCCGAGGTGGATGGCGACTCTCTTCACGTCCGGTTGGCCGATGAGGCGGTTTGCATTGGAGCGGCTGCCCCGGCCTCCAGTTATCTCAACATCCCGGCCTTAATCAGCGCGGCGGAGATTACCGATGTGGAGGCGATTCATCCCGGCTACGGTTTCCTTTCCGAGAACGCCCATTTCGCCGAGATCTGTCGCTCTTGTCAGATCACCTTTATCGGCCCCAGTCCTGAAGCGATCCGGCTGATGGGGGACAAGATGGAGGCGAAGCTGGCCATGCAGAAGGCCGGGATTCCGATCATCCCGGGAGCCCTCTCGGTGGTGAAGGCCAAAGAGGAGGCCCTCAAAACGGCCAAGAGGATTCAGTACCCGGTCATCATCAAGGCCTCGGCGGGGGGAGGGGGAAAGGGGATGCGGGTCGCCCACAACGATGTGCGGCTGATCAGCGCCTTGACCACCGCCCAGGCCGAAGCCGAGGCGGCCTTTGGGGTGGCGGACGTCTACATCGAGAAATACATCGAGCGGCCCCGTCACGTGGAGATCCAGTTGATCGGCGACGCGTACGGCCACCTCGTCAGCCTTGGGGAACGGGACTGCTCCATCCAGCGTCGTCATCAGAAGCTCATCGAGGAATCTCCTTCGCCGGTCGTCGACGCCAAATTGCGCAAGCGGATGGGGGAGATGGCGGTCCGCGGGGCCAAGGCGGCCGATTACCATTCCCTGGGAACCATGGAGTTCCTGGTGGATCCCGAGGGAGACTTCTACTTTATGGAGATGAATACCCGTGTTCAGGTGGAACATCCGGTCACCGAGGCGGTGACCGGGATTGACTTGATCAAGGAACAGATTCGGGTCGCGGCGGGGATGCGGCTTTCCTTTACCCAGGAAGAGGTGCGGTTCAACGGGCACGCCATTGAGTGTCGGGTGAACGCCGAAGATCCGGATCAGGACTTCTTACCTTGTCCTGGGCCGATCACCACGTACCATCCGCCCGGCGGCCCCAACGTGCGGGTCGACAGCCATCTCTACGGCGGCTATCGGGTGACGCCCTATTACGACTCCTTGTTGGCCAAGGTGATCGTCCACGGCCGAAACCGCGAAGAGGCGATCCAAACGATGCTGCGGGCCTTGGAGGAGATGGTCGTGGAACCGGTCAAGACCACAATTCCTTTTCATCGCAAGGTCCTGAACGACCCCACCTTTTTGTCGGGAAGGTACTATACCGATTTTGTGGAGCGGTTCTACGGAGCGCCGAAACCGGCTTCCGAATGGGTGGGGGCTTCGTAAGGTTCGATGCCGAAGCGAACCGATTTGGGGACCGTACAGATTCGTAACGAGGTGATTGGGAACATCGCTTCGCTCGCGGCCCAAGAAGTTCAGGGGGTGGTCGGCATCTGGCGGGGGCCTTTTGCTTGGGCCTCGGGGTGGGGTCCTTCCGGGGTGCGGGTAGAAACCCAGGACCAGGAGGTCCGTCTGTGGTTAAGCCTGGTGGTCGAGTATGGGGTTTCCTTGGCCGGGGTGGGGACCCTGGTTCAGGACCGGGTGAGGGAGATGATCGAACGGATGACCCACTTGACGGCGGTGGAGGTGAACGTCAGCATTCACCACGTCTCACCCAAACGAGGAGGGGTTTAGGATGAAACTTTTTACCGGGATCATCATGGGATGCTACATGGTCTTGTTCATTCTTCTGGGGATGGGCCTCGCGGCTTTTTCGCTCCATTGGGTTCCGGTGGAGGGAGCCCTGTGGGGACTTGAGGCTATTTACAACGATCAGAACCTAAGGCTCGCCTGCTTCTTAACCGGGGTGGGCCTCGTCCTGTTGAATGGGGCGATCGCGCAGTTGGCGTTGGCCAAGTTTCAGCGGCAGAAGACCATCGCCTTCGAGAACCCGGATGGTCAAGTGACCATCTCCCTTTCGGCCATCGAGGATTATTTGCGGAAATCCACCCGAGAGGTGCCGGAGGTGAAGGAGCTTCGGTCCGACGTGATCGCGGGCAAGGGAAAAATTTTGGTTCGGGCTCGGGTCGCCTTGTGGTCCGATTCCCATATCCCAGAGGTGACGGAGAAGATTCAAACGTTGGTCAAGTCCCGTGTCCAGGAGATGTTGGCCGGCATTGAGGAGCCGGTTTTGGTCCGGGTCCATGTGTCCAAGATCGTTGAGCGGCAGGAGGCCGAGGCCGCTGGTCGGCGAGAGGAACGGCTGACGACCACCCCCTTTCGGGGCTACTAAACCGTGAAAACGCCGGTCAAACGAATCGGGGTCTTAACCGGAGGGGGAGACTGTCCCGGCTTAAACCCGGTGATTCGGGCCATCGTGCGCCGTTCCCACCTGGCCGGTTTGACGATCCTCGGGATCCAGAACGGCTGGAAGGGCTTGATCGAGCGGGAGCAGATCCCTTTGGATCTGGCGTCGGTTTCCGGGATTCTTCCCAAGGGAGGGACCATCCTGGGCACTTCGCGAACCAATCCGTACAAGAATCCCGGAGATCTCGCGGCCCTAAAGAAGAATGTGAAAAGCCTTGAGCTGGATGCCTTGATCGCCATTGGGGGCGAGGATACCTTAGGGGTCGCCCAGAAGCTGTTTGAAGAAGGAATCCCGGTGGTCGGGATCCCCAAGACGATCGACAACGATTTAGCGGAAACGGACTACACCTTTGGGTTCGACACGGCGGTCAATACCGCCATGGAGTCGATCGACCGACTCCACACGACCGCTGAGAGCCACCACCGGATCATGGTGGTGGAGGTGATGGGGCGGCACGCCGGTTGGATCGCGATGCATGCGGGGATCGCCGGCGGGGCCGATGTGATCTTAATCCCAGAGATTCCCATCGATATCGAGGAGGTCTGTCGGCTGATCGCCAAGCGCCACGATCGGGGGAAGACCTTCTCCATCGTGGTCGTCGCCGAGGGGGCACAGATGAAAGGGGCAAGGCCGGTGGCCCAAGATCAGAAGTTGGACGAATTCGGGCACGTCCGCTTGGGCGGCATTGGGCATACGCTTGGACAGATCATCGAAGAGAAAACCGGTTTTGAAACCCGTGTCACGGTACTGGGCCACATTCAGAGAGGGGGATCTCCCACCGCCTTCGACCGTGTTTTAGGAACCCGGTTTGGAGTCCGGGCGGTCGAGCTGGTCTTGGGCCGAAAATTCGGCAGGATGGTGAGTTTGAAAGGAAACGCCGTGGTCTCGGTTCCTTTAAGCGTATCGCTCAAAAAACTTAAGACCGTCGATAAGGAATTGGTCGACATTGCCAAAGTCTTTTTCGGATAATCGCTCCGGCACCGGTGAGATTCGGTATCGTCACGAAATCGAATCCGGTTTACGGGAAAGCATCCGGACCAAGGAACAGGTTCTAAAGGCGTTGGTTCCCGTCGTGAGCGAGACGGCGGCGCTTCTCATCGAGGCCTTGGAGAAGGGACACAAAATTCTTCTTTTTGGAAACGGGGGATCCGCCGCCGACAGTCAACACATCGCCGCGGAACTCATTGGGAAACTGAACTTAAAACGCCGGGCCCTGCCGGCCATGGCGTTGACCACCGATACCTCAAACCTGACGGCCCTGGCCAACGATTTTGGATACGAAGTGGTTTTTAAGCGGCAGATCGAGGCGTTAGGGGAGAAAGGGGATGTGGCCGTCGGGATCTCGACGTCGGGCGAGTCTACTTCTGTTTTGGCGGGGGTCCAGGCGGCTCGCGAGAAGGGGTTAAAGACGGTGGCCTTGACCGGCCGCGACGGTGGGAAATTGGCCCCGCTGGTCGACGTGAGCGTCACGATCCCTTCGAACTCTACGCAACGGATTCAAGAAGCCCACATCACGATTGGGCACATTCTCTGCGAACTGATCGAAGCCCACTTCGCCCTGGGGTCTTACCCCTGACCTCTCGAAGGCATGTTTTGAAGACCCAAAGGGGCGAGACCCCTTCTCAAATTTTGCAGCCGAGGGTGCTGCCTTTGTCCCGTCTCTTGCCTTTGGTCCGTCGACTTCGCCGCCAGAAGCGGACCATCGCCTTTACCAACGGCTGCTTCGATCTCCTTCACGTGGGACATTTAGAGAGCTTTGAGCGGATCAAGCGCCGTGCCGACTGCTTGATCGTGGGGGTCAACAGCGATTCCAGCGTACAGCGTCTCAAAGGCCCCCGCCGTCCCTTGGTGCCGGCGAGGCAACGGGCTCGGCTGGTCGCCGCTTTAAAGGCGGTGGATTACGCGACGATCTTCAGCGAAACCACTCCCTTAAAACTGATTCGCGCCATCCGGCCGGATCTCTTGGCCAAAGGGGGGGATTGGTCCAAGGAGAAGATCGTGGGACGGGCGGTGGTGGAGGCTTCCGGTGGTCGGGTCTGGGCCACGCCGTTCATCGAAGGACATTCCACGAGCCGGTTGGTCCCATTGTTTTTCCGGGTAGTGGATGCCAACCTCAATCGCGCTCGAGAAGGGTTAAGGGTCTGTGAGGAGGTTGCCCGTTTGATCCTGGGGGACCCTGGCCTCACGCGTCGCTGCCAAAAATTTCGTTACGAACTCGCCACCGCGGCGAAGGGGCTGTCTCCCAGAGATCTCCTTGAGGCCCGCGACGCCGATCGGGACGTGGGACACGCTCGGCGAAGAGCTCCAGGGCTTTCTCATCGAGGATACCGGGATTTGGTGACCGCCAATGCCAAGCGGGTGGAGGAGGCCCTGCGGGTTCTGGAGGAGTTCAGCCGCCTTCGATCGAGTCGCAGTTCCAAGGCCTTTGGGGCACTCCGTTTCCGGGTCTACACCCTTGAACAGGATCTCCTTTCAAAGCTGTCGACTGTACGTCATCGTTGACCGCGCCGGCTTAAGAGGGCGAGATCCGGTGAAGGTGGCGGAGGCGGCGCTTCGGGGAGGAGCCGACGTGGTTCAATGGCGCGATAAGGAGTCCACGGACCGAGAGTTCCTCACCGTGGCTTGGGGCTTGAGGAGGCTCACCCGTCGATTCCAGGTCCCGTTTGTGGTCAACGATCGAGTGGCGGTGGCCCTGTTGGTTCAGGCCGACGCGGTTCATCTGGGCCACCAGGATCTTTCGATGGAGGAGGCGCGCAGTCTAGTGGGGAAACGGATCCGGATCGGCCGCTCCACCCACTCGTTGGCCGAGGCCGTTGGCGCACAGGCGGCCGGCGCGGACTACCTGGGGGTCGGGCCGGTCTTTGCGACCCCGACGAAACCAGATTATCCGGCGGTGGGGACCCGGCTTTTGGGCCAAGTTCAATCTCGGATTCGGATTCCGTGGTTTGCCATTGGAGGCGTTGATCTTAAGAACTTGCCTGAGGTATTATCAGCCGGTGCGAGTCGGGTGGCGGTGGTTCGGGCGGTTTGCGGTCAAGGGGACCCTGAGGGGGCGGCCCGTTGGCTAAAGGATGCCCTAGAAAAGGGTAGATCGTGAGCCTACTCATCGTTGGTTCCGTTGCCATCGATTCCATTGAGACCCCCTGGGGAAAGGCGGAAGAGGTTCTGGGGGGATCTGCCACCTACGCCGCGTTGGCCGCCCGCCTCTGGGTTCCGGTGGAGCTGGTGGGGGTGGTAGGCTCCGATTTCCCGCCTCAATACCGGAAGTTGTTAGAACGTCACCGGATCGATGGCCAAGGGCTGGTTCAGTCAGAGGGAAAAACATTCTTCTGGAAGGGAAGGTACAACGCCCAACTCCAGCCCACCACCTTGGCCTTGGAATTGGGGGTCTTTGAGACGTTTGAGCCCCGGTTACCCCAGGCATTAGGGCGAGTGCCCCATGCCTTTTTGGGAAATATCCACCCGTCACTTCAAACAGAGGTGTTGCGGCAGATGGAGAACCCGCAGCTGACCGCCTGCGACTCTCGGGACGATTGGATCAAGAGCCAACGACGAGAGTTGCTGAGACTGCTGAAGAAGGTAGACATCGTTTTCTTAAATGACAGTGAGACCCGTCTGTTGACGGAAAGACACAGCCTGGTGGAGGCCACCCGCCTCTTGGCCCGTTTAGGTCCGAGGGTAGCCATTGTCAAGAAGGGAGAACACGGGGTCTTGGCCGCATCCCGGGACGCCTTCTTTTCTCTGCCTGGCTACCCCGTATCCAAGGTGATTGATCCCACGGGAGCCGGTGATGCCTTTGCCGGAGCTTGTCTCGGATACCTGATCACCCAGAGGAAGGTGACCTGGGCTGCTCTTTGTCGAGCCATTCAGTATGCCTCCGCCGTTGCCTCGATGACCATCGAATCGTTTGGCCCCCAGCGGTTACTGAAGGTCTCTCGGTCGGAGGTATCCCGTCGGGTGAAGTCGTTTCAGCCGCTCGCCCGTGCCATCGTTTCTTAAAAACTGTTGTTGATATAGAACTCCCAAGGTAAACTATCCAAGAAATGACACTCCCCGGTCATCGAGGGGGCGGTCCCTGGAAATGGGGACTGTCCCTGTTTGGTC
>CAYJWF010000035.1:0-14384 GCA_964373805.1 uncultured Planctomycetia bacterium
CAGAGGACCCAATCTGTTGCGATGGGAAGGTTCTTCAACGCCCAATTCCACTGCTTGGCATGGGTTTCAAAGGGATGGTGCACCACTTCTGCCCCGGCTTCTCTTGCCAGGTCAACGGTCCGGTCGGTGCTCCCAGAGTCGACGACAAAAGTTTTCCGGCACCACCCGCTCAAAGATTCGAGGCAAGCAGGAAGGTTGGACTCCTCGTTAAAGGTAAGGACGATTGCTGTCACAGACAATGCCATAGGGGCGGATACGCTAAAGCCTAGGCAGATTTAAAAGTCGCTTCATCGACGACGGCGGCCCTCGCCATAGTAATAGTAGTAATATCGGTAGCCGCGATCCAATTCCAGCCGGGCGCCGTTTAAAACTCCGCCGATGAGTTTGGCGCCGACATCCACGAGACGCTGCTTGCCGGCCAATGCCGCTTCCCCATGGGTGCGGCCTGCCCGCAGGACAAAGATCACCCCATCGACGGACGCGGCGATGGCCGCCGCATCCGCGACCACCAGGATGGGCGGGGTGTCGATCAGAACGTATTGGTAGCTCTTCTTCCAGATTCCTAACAGCTCCCGAAACCTGGCGCTCCCTAAAAGGTCTGTTGGGTACGGCGGGCTTAAGCCGGCGGTGACGACCGGAAGTTGATTGGCCGTTTGGACGGTCTGAACAAGTTCCTCTAGGTTCACCTTTTCTTGAAGGTATTCGCTCAATCCCGGCTGGAGGCTGATCGCCAGCGGCCGATGGAGCGACGGACGCCTCAGGTCGGCGTCCACGAGGAGGACTTTACGGCCCAATTCCTGAAGGGCGACGGCAAGGTTCAGGGTGACGAGCGACTTGCCTTCTTCCGGAAGGGTGCTCGTGGTGAGAAGAACCGAGGGCTGGCCTTCCGGCAGCAGAAACTCCAGCGTCGTCCGGATGGCCCGAAGGGATTCCGCGCCGGCCGACTTCGGGTCGGCGAGGACCACGAGCCTCTCCGCGCCGCTGGCCGTCCGTTTCATGGGGATCCGGGGGACGTATCCGAGGAAAGGAATCTGAAGGATCCGTTCAAAATCCCGACGGGTCTGGAGGGTCTTGGTGAGTTTCTCCCGCAAGAAGACGAGGCCACTGCCTAAGAGGAGTCCCAAGAGGGTGCCCACCAGGGTAGTCCGTCCGCGCGCGGGGCCGATCGGAACCTCGGGCACTTGGGCATAATCCACCACCTGCACGTTGTTGGTCTGAAGGCCCTGTTGAACCGACAGCTCCTTCAAACGGGTCAACAGGACGTTGTAGATCCCCTCGTTCGTTTTCGCCTCCCGCTGCAGGGTATTGAACTGGATCGAGAGGCGGTTCATCTCCAGAGCCTCTTGCTCCTGTTCCTGAAGCGCTTGCTGGAGGTCCCGTTCCTTGGCTTGGAGCTCTTGGAGGATCGGGTGTTTTTCCCGGTATTTTGTCTCGGCCTCGATGGTTTGCTTACGGGTCTCGGTAATGGCGGTGTTGAGATTTTGGATTCTCTGGATAATCGTGCCCTGCTGTTCCTCTCCAAACTGGACGATCCCGTGCTCCTCCATGAAGGCCTGCAGATGGAGTTGAGCGGCGTGCATCTTCTCTTCGGTTTTCGTGACCTCGTTCTGGAGCCACTGGATGCTCCCGATGGTCATCTCCTGCCGGCGTTCCAGATTGAGCCGGGTATAGGTATCGGCCACCGTGTTGGCGAGGCGGGCGACGAGCTCCGGTTTCGTCCCGGTCGCCCGGATGTCCACGAGTTTGGTTCCGCGAACCGGCTCCACCGAGATCATCCCTTGGAGGAGCTCCACCGGATCTTTGGAACGGGAGAAGGGTGGGAAGGCGGCCAGGTGGAGCTCTTCGATCACCCGAGACAAAACGGCGCGGCTGGCCATCACCCGATACTCGGTCTGGAGAAAACTTTGGGGGCCGCCGCTTCCGTAAGGGGTCAGCTCCTGGAACTGAACCACCTGAGGTCCCTGAATCTCAATGACGACTCGGGCCGAGGCCTGATAGACGTTCGGTTGTTGGGCCATGGTGATGAAGGTTAAGACGCCTAACCCTAAGGTGGTGATGAGAATCGTCCATTTGTGAACCCAGAAGGTCCGGAGGTAATCTTCCAATTCCCAATCGAAATCTATCCGTAGCGCCACGGCGTTAGGACTTCCTCTTTGTTTTTGGCTGCGCCAGCGGCCTGTCCAGAAAAGTGCCGCGCATCACGGCCTCCTTAGCATCTTTGGTCCTGGCCGCTCCCAAGCCCCTTTCAAGGTCACCCCCACCGACTTCAAGAGGATCCAGAGGTCCAGACCTAGGGAGCAGCGGTCGACGTATTCGATGTCCCATTTCACCCGTTCGGCGAGCGCCGGCACCTTGGCGCCGTACAGCTGCGCCAACCCGGCCAAACCCGGCCTCACAGAAAGCCGGCGGTCCCCATCGGGGATTTGGCGGAGCTCTTCGAGCTCCTCCGGGATCAAAGGCCTGGGGCCTACGAAACTCATCTGGCCTTTCAGGATATGAGAAAGTTGCGGGAGTTCATCCATCGCGGTCGCCCGTAACCGTTCGCCCCAATGGGTTACCTCTCCGGTCGAAGTCATCGTCCGAAATTTCATGATCAGGAACTCCTTTCCACGGTGGCCAATCCGTGTTTGCCGAAAGAAAACCGGCCTCCCTGATTCCCGGAAAATACCCCAAGCGATCCACGCCAGGGGGATCGAGAAAAGCGTAAGCCCCAGCCCAGCCAAGGCCATATCGAACAGGCGTTTCCCGATGCGGTGGTACAGCCATCGGGTCACCCCACCAACTCGATGGAGATCAGGGCCCATCCCTCCCCAAGCTCATACCGCTTGATCTTTAAAAGTGGAGCCTCTTGATCGATCGCCTCGTTGACTTGGGTTTCCATAAACCTTCGGAGCCAATCGGGAGCGGCCAAGGTTCCTACCTTGATCTCGTTAATTTCGACGTGAGGCTGTTCGTCCACGATCTGAATCCCCACCCGTCCCTCGGTGGGGAACGACAGGGGTCCTAAGTGCACCGTTCCGGATCCGTAAAACCCACCGGGATGGATTTCCGTCTCAATGTCGGTGACCTGTCCGGGAAAACGTTCCTGAATGCGGCGGACAACCAATTCTCGGAACTCATCCTCGGTGTAACGGCGGGTGAGTGTCCTTAAGCCCGCTGCCTTCATGTAGCGAGCCAGCCGTTCCGAGAAGACGCCGGCAAAGTTTGGTAAAAAGCCCTGCAGCCAAGTGACGATCGGTATCCCCGTCGTCAAGGAACCTGGGGGTGGGGTGATCCGTGAGGTCTTAGCGGTCTCCATCTGCTCAAGCTGTTTTTCCACGGCGCCAAAGGGGCTCGAGACAAAACGATCCGACAGCAGCTTAAAATGGGCCTTCGCCTGTTCCAGATTTTTCAAATCGTAGCGATAGATCGATCCGGTTTGGACCTGGATCAGCGCTTGGAGGGCCTGGTCGGACGTCTTCGCGATGGCCTGCTCGTACGCCAAGGCGGCCGAGGGGTAATCCCCCGTCGCCTTGTAAAGTTCAGCGATCTGATGTTGCGACGCCGCGGCCCAGACTCCTTTTGGCTCTTTCTCCAGGATCTGTCGATACCGTTCCAAGGCTTCCTCCAGGCGTCCTAAATACTTAAGACACCAAGCCTCTTTAAAGAGGCTTGGCAAAGCGAGTGCGCCCTGCGGAGCGGCCTCCACGGCTTGATGGAACGCCTTCGCCGCTTCCTCCATGGCGTACGACCGGATGAGAACCGAGCCGAGCTCAAAGGCCGCCCGCTGCTGTTCCGGTCCGGGCCCAAGGGTGGACAGATACTGCTCCAGGGCCTTGACCTCACCCTTCTGGGCGTAGCTTAAAACCAGTCGGGAGAGCATCTGGTGGGCCACCTCGATCTCCTGAGGGTTTCGGGATTCTTGGGAGACCTCTCGATACAATTTCTCCGCTTGGTCAATCTTCTTGGACCGTTGGTAGACGTAGCCTAACCGGAGTTTTAGGCCGGTTCGCCCCAGATAGGTGGGATACGCCTTAAGAAGCTGCTCGTAAGCTTCGGCGGCCTCTGAGAATTTTCCTAAACGCTCCAACTGCGTCGCCTGATTCAGCCGCGCGGCATCGATCTCGGAAGTCCAGGTGCCCGGTGCGGCGCGACGGGGAAACAGGGTGCCCTGCCGGAAGGTGGCTTGGACTTTGCTGACGGCGCCATCCAGGGCCGTTAACCAACCCGGCCGGGCCACCGCCCGTTCTTCGGCCAGCGCGGCCATCATGATTTGAGCGTCTTCGACCGGCCGCCTCGACGATCCAAAGGCGAGTGTCCCCTGGGTATACTGAAGGGTGGCCAAGGTTTTGAGATCCACGTCCGTCCGGGCCATCTCAGCCACCAGGGCCAGGTCCACCAACACCAAGGCCGCCTCGGCTTGGCCGACGCCGGTGGCGTTTCCCAAGATGGAAAGGGAGGTCCTCAGGTTCTGAAGATTCACGTCGAGAATAAAGCGATTGTACAGGAAAAAGAAGCCAAAGAAGGCCGCCAGCGCCAAGGGAATGCCGGCTCGGCCAAGCCAGGTACGGTCCCAAGTCATTCCAAGGTCCCCTTATCCTTTGCGAGCCACCGACAGGAGCGCCCGCCCTTCGCTTAAATCGATCCACTTGACCTTAATCAGGAACCGAGATTGATCGATCTTTCGATTCACCCGATCTTCCAACTGGGTCTTCGCCTCTTGATCCACCACCTGGGAATTGATCCGAATCTCTTCAATTGCCACATGGGGGCGGTCGTTAATGGCGACGATCCCCATGCGCGTAAACAGCTCCACCGCTTGGGATTCGGCGAACAGCGTGGCCGATCCCACGAAGCCGTCGGGACGGATGGCGATCACGATGTCGTAGATTTGACCGGCGAACAGCTGTTGGACCCGATCGACCACCAATTCCCGGAATTCCTTCTCGGTGTACGCCCTCGTGATCGCCGTCTCTCCGGCCAACTCCATGTAGAAGCTCAGCCGCTCGTCAAAGACCCGGACGAAGGTGACAAGCAGGTTTTCCAGCTGGTCTAAGACGATTCGCTGAGTTTCCGGCGGCAATTCTGCCAGCGACTTTTGGGCAGGTAAGCCCAGGATCATGGCGATCGTTAAGAGACCTACGAGGGTCGGCCGCATCAGAAGAGCCGCCGCCGAACGTAGATGGTGTCGCGAGGCATAATCTTTAAATTGTGCTCCTTTCCCTGGAGGACCCGGTTCAAGTTGGCCCGAATGGACAGCTTCTCTTGTTCATCCGCGCGGATGATTTCCACGCGATGGGATCCAAACTTGGTGATCCCTCCGGCCTGGCTGATGGCGGTCAACAGATCCACGGTACCCTCGAGGGGATAGGAGCCGGGGCGTTCGACTTCTCCCAGCACCGAAAACTTGGCGCCCACCAGGCGGACCGATACTGCCAAGCTTTCGGTGGGAGATTGCTTGAGGTAGATCGTATCGCGGGGCAAGATGGCGATCGTCGGCTCCAAACCCTGTAAGAGGAGATCCAGACGGGTCCGGATGGCGATCTTTTCCTTGCCTAGGATCCGGATGATCTCGATGTGATTAGAACCCTGCTGGGTCATCCCTCCGGCAAGGCTTACGGCGGTCAACAGATCCACGGTACCCTCGAGGGGATAGGAGCCGGGACGCTCCACCTCTCCCAGCACCGAAAACTTGGCGCCCGAGAGCCAGACCGTGACTTGGGGATTGACGATGTAGTCGCGGCCTAAACGTTCCTGGAGCTCCTTCTCGATCTCCTCCAGCGAGCGGCCCGCGGCTTTCACCGATCCGATCAGCGGGAACGAGAACGACCCATCTTCCCGGATCTGAACCTTCCGGCTTAAATCTTCATGCCCCCAGACCGAGACGGCCAACTCATCCCCCAATCGCAGATGGTAAAGTTCGCTCTGAACCTCTTTCGCCGTTAAGACCTGCTGAGCGCCCGGTCCCATCGGAGATCCCGATTGGGAGGTGAGGGAGCTGTAGAGACGGGTGACCATCTCTTGGAGTTCCACTTCAATTTCCTTGAGGGAACGACCAGCGGCTTGGAGATTTCCGGCCAAGGGAAGCACGATGGTTCCGTCCTCTTGGATCTGGACCTTCCGGTTGATATCGACCGGTCCCCAGACCGAGACCTCCAGATCGTCGCCGACCCGCAGCCGATAGACGGTTTTATCAATAAGAGAAGTGGTCAAGGAGGCGGCGACCCCTTCCGATGGTTGCCGCCAAGGCAATCCCCGGCACCCGGAGCTTAAGGCGGTAACGCCCAGTAAGAGGAGGGAAATGCTCCAACGGGGTCCTCGCAGCAACCCCAGGTAGGGCGGCCCGACATTCCTTTGGAAGGGGGGGCATATTGGGGGGGATGGGAAATCCCCCACAATAACACCGATAGCATTTGCCGGATGGGGGAGCCCGGAGGGGGAAACCAGGCAGTGGTTTCCCCCTCCGAGAGGCTGGGCAACGTACGTTGGTTGGGAAACCTTTCCAAAGCCGAGAGGCACACACGGCCTAGAGAAACGAAGACTCGTTGCCCAGCCGACCATCAGATCTCCATCTCGAAGCCAAGCCCAACGATCTGGTTCGTGTAGTCGCTGGTTTTGGATCGCACGAGCCGGTAGTCTAGCGTCACGTGCGCCTGTTCTCGGACCTGCCAGAGGAAGCCGGTCTTTAGTTGGTATCGACTCGATTTGGTCGAGGTCGGGCTGTTTCCGGCCAAGGCGTCCTCTCCACCAGATTCCTGTTTTTCGAAGCTCAAGTCGCCCGACCATTTGACGAGAGGGGTTAACGCGTAATCGATCCCCAGAGTGGGCCGGGTCGATCGGAACTGGCGCCGGCCCGCGGCGAAGGAGGTGACCTGCTCATCGGTGAAGCCCAACTTCACGGTCGTTCGAGGGCCTATCTCGTGGGTCCAATCGATCCCGAAACCGAACTGGGTGTCCTGTTTGCCATCGTCAAACTCCTTTCGCCCCACCTTGAAAACAACATCCAGATCGATGAGGTCGGTCAGCTCGTAGCCGGATCCCAGTCGAAGTAGATGGGACTCGGAATCTTTCGGGGTGTTGCCGGGGATATGGGTGACTCCAAATTCGTAGCCGGTGAACACCGTCCAGGCGGGGGTGAGGGCGTGATCCAAATCCAGGATCGTAGCCCACTGCTGGCGATCGGTCTCTGCGTCGTTAACGACCTGGTCGTCCAGGAGGGAATATTTTACTTGGGAAGAGAAGGCGTTGGTGTCGTTGAGGGCGTATTTGAGTTTCCCGATCCAGGTGTGCTCCACCGACCGCTGGAAGTCGGTGCTTCTTCGCAGGAGGTCGATCTCCTCGGGACCAAAGGTCAGTCGATTGGAGACGTCCAGGATGTAGTGGAGCCGATACTTGAAGCGGCTGCCGGGGTCGAGGTCGACGAAGGCGAGGAAATCGTGGTCGATGGCGTTGGCGTTGATCTTGTGGTAGCGGAAGGCATTCACCTCGTACTGGAACCCGTAGAGCAGCGACCCCTTGGGATCCGCGTAGAGGATGACGCTCTCCAAGGTGGTGATGTAATCCTCCTTGTTATTGTTGTCCTCCAGAAGGATGTTGTTGTTGTAAACCTCATCGAACCCCACCCCGATCTCGGTCCGCTCCCGAAGGTGCTCCCAGAAAGTGGGCGCCGGCTCGCTAAAGCGGGGCAGCTTATCGATCTCCACCGCCGTTGGCACCTTCTCATACCCATACGCCGCCGTTCCGCCGAGCAGCATCGATATTCCTAGCGTAAGGGCCATCCATGTCCCAGTCTGTCCAGGCCACCCCTCGTGCTGCGGACGTCTGCTCACCCCGCAACCCGAGAGTGGCCTGGACAGCTCCTCAGACGCTGAAGGGACGAGGTGATGAGAGGGGTGGCGTGGGGCGGGCGCCCCGACTCCGCTAGCAGGGCCGCCGTTGTAGACGACGGGAATGGGTGAATGGAAAACAAGACTCAAGAGCCGAATTTCTAATGAGCCGCCCGTTGGGTCAAGGCCACCGCCACGTGGAGTTAACAGGGAAATTGACGCAACGTCATCCGATGAGGCCCGATGCCGGAGGCGGGGCTGCCCCACGACAGGACCCCGAACGGCATCACCCCGAGCAGGGGTTTCCAGCGCTTGAGATGGCCTGGACGTAGCGACCGGTGCTGGGGAGTCTAGGGGATAAGAGGAGAGGCTCATCGGATCTGGCGCCACCAAGGTTTCCATTGGCGGACCTTCTGCCGAACCGTGGATAGCCGTTCCACCACCTCGTTCAAAACGGTCCGGTCCTCGGGATCGATTTCCATGAAGCGGATCCCCAACTCAAATCCATCTCGGTGCTCCCCAATTCGAGCCACCTTTCCCTCGGCGGAGATCGTCCGATTGATCTGAGGAATGTGGATCTCCACGGAAACCGGAGATCCCACCGGAATCATCTCGCGCACCACGAGACCGATCCCACCGGCGCTGACATCTTTGGCCATGGTCACCTGCCGGTCCCTGCCTGCCCGCGTACGCCACTTGAGCGGCCAGGCCGCTTGGAGGCGAAGATACTGTCGGGTGTTGTGGCATCGGTAAGCCTTTCTCAGCCAGCGACGGATCACCTACCCCAACCTCTCACCAGAGCCCTGCCTTGGCCACTTCCTGGAGCGCCGGCAGCTTTAAGGAAGACAGGATCAGTTTCCGATGCCAGTCAAATCGGGCTAGGCGTTTCACCAAGCCGATCACGTCGTCGCGGGTGCCCAATTCCACCATGGCGTTGATCTGGGCGTCGCTTAATTGTCCAAAGAGCTGCCGCAGGGAGAGTCCGGCCTTGAGCTCCTGTCCGATGGCCCGCATCCACGCCTGTTCGTACCGCCTTAAGATCCGGGCCCGAAAGTCGTTCCTTTTAGCCGCTTCCCGGATCGTCTTCGCCGCCAGGGCGGCACAGAGCATCCCGTAGTAGATCCCTCCCTGGGTCGTGGTTTTGACTTGGCCCGCCGCCTCTCCAACGACCAGAACCCGGTCGCCGTAACTGCGTTCGATCGGCTCTGTGGGAACCGGGGAGAGCAGCATCTTAGGGCTCTCCGTTCGCAGGCGGTTTCGAATCGAGGGATGCTCGAGCAGATTCTGGAAGTAATGCGGGGCTTTTTTTGCGGTGATCAAACCTACCCGAGCCCGGCCCGGCTGGAGTGGAACCACCCAGGCGAATGCCTCCGGAGCCACCGATCGACCCAGATAGATCTCGACATCCTGCAGGCCTTCCATCGCCACCTCGGCCTGGGCCCCGTAGACCATCGCCTTAGGCCCTTGCAATCCTACCTGCAGCGGCAGATGAGAGCCGAATCCGGTGGCGATCACGGCCACTTTTGCGACGATCGGGTCCGGGTCGTGCTCTTGCTCGCGAAGTTCCACGGCCTGGGGATCGACCCGGATCAAGCGGACGTGGGCCCCGTACCGATAGCGGGCCCCTTCGGAAGCGGCCAGTTCGGCCAAGGCTCGGTCGAACCGATGACGATCCACCACATACGCCAACGGTTGACCGGGATGGTACCGGAAGGAACGGCCGTTGGGGGCGTAAAAGGTGATGGCCTGCAGGTGGCTTAAGATCGGCTCGGTGGGGAGGTTGAGCCGACGAAAGGCCTCGACCCCAATGATGCCGGTACAGTTGACGAAGAGACCCGCCGCCTCGTGTTCCTCCAGGACGATGGTCGATAACCCGGACTGGGCGACGAGATACGCGCAGATGTTTCCCGCCGGCCCGGCCCCCACGATGGCGACGTCGTAAAGGGAACCCATCTAAGGTTTACTCATCCCGGAGGCCAGCGCATCGGTCGGCCGCCCAGAAGGTGCAGATGCAGGTGGTACACCGATTGTCCGGCCCCGGGGTTGCAGTTCAACACCAACCGATACCCTGGTTCCGCCACGCCGCGCTCGCGGGCTAGGGCGTTGGCCACCAACACCAATTTTCCCATCCAGTCGGCGGTACCCTCCGTCAGTTCTAAGACCCGGGCGATGTGCGTCTTCGGGATGATCTGGACATGCACCGGGGCTTGGGGGCGCAGGTCCTCAAAGGCAAGCACCTCCGAGTCCTCGTAGACGATGTGGGACTCTATTTTTCTATCAATAATTTTGCAGAATATACAATCTGCCGAGGTTTCCATCTACCCCCTTTCGAAGGCTTCCGCCATCGCCACCCGTCGGGCGATCGAGGGGTGGTCGTAGAAAAACCACTCCACCCATTTGGGCGGAGAGACCTCCGCCAGATTCTGCTCGGCCAATCGGCGCATGGTGGCGATGAAGGCCTTGGGGTTTTGGGTCTGTTCCAGGGAGAATCGGTCGGCCCTCGCCTCCAAAGAACGCCAGAGGCCGTGGAGGAGCGGCATGAGAAGCAGATTCACCAAGGTGAGGCCGAGACCCACGATCATCAAAACCGCCGGGTCGTCCCAGCGAGGGATTCCGAGCGGGACCCTCCACGTTTTAACGAGCCGGTGGACCAGGAAACAGCCCAGCCCCATCGCGGCGGCGCTTAGCGCAATCCCGAGGGGAAGGTGGTGCAGCCGATGGTGGCCCGCCTCGTGGGCGACCACCACCTCCACCTCTTCGGCCGGGTAGTTCGCCAGCAGGGTATCGCTCAACAGAATCCGTCGGGATCTGCCTAATCCGCAGAGGCAGGCGTTGGCCTTTTTGGTGGATCGGCTCAAGTTCACCTCCAAAAGGTCGTGGGCTTGGGCCCCGCAGCGGGCGAGAAGCGCCTGAAGACGCTCCTTAAGAGAAGCGTCTTTCAAAGGACTCTGTCGGTAGAACAGGGGGATCAACCACTGCGGAGCCACCCGGGTCAATAAAACCGACCAGGCCGTCCACAAAAGGGCCATCCATCCCCACCAGCGCTCCGGATCGAGTCGGATCAAGGCCATCAACCCCTCTACCAGGAGGAGGCCTAAAGCCGCGCCTAACCCTAGGCGTTTGACGTACTCCAGGAGCCATTGCCCCCATCGTTGCGTGGATAATCCGAATCGGTGTTCCAGGCGAAAGGAGCCGTACCAGTCCAAGGGGAAAGTGATCGCCGTCATCCCAAACCCTAAGATCCCGACGTACCCCGCGGTCTGGAGAGGCCAATGGGGGAGCGTCTCGAGGACCCACCCGCTTAATCCGACGGCGGCGCCCGTTTTTAGAAGAACGAGGAACCCTCCCAGGGTAAGGACCGTGTCAATCATCCAAAGCCACCGCTTCAAGGCGGCGTACCGCTTCGCTTTGGGGTCAGCCCCCGTGGGGTCTGACCCCACGGGGGCTTGCTCCTGCCTGCCGGCAGGCAAGCTTTTAGATTCTCCACCTTGTAATCCTTCCGCCAACAACTTGGTGATTTGAGAATCGATCCCCAGAAAATGGATCCCCACGAAGAATAGGCGAGTGCCCTCGGTTTCTCCTTTTTGGGCCGGGACCTCTTTAGACCAGATCACCCGCCCCATGAGCTTCAGCGGCGTCGGCCGAGAGGGCAAGGTGAGTTCCAAGCCCAGTTGGCTTCCCGGCGTCAGCCGCTCGGGGACTACGAGTCCGATTCCGGTTTGACTTAAATCCCGTGTTCTAGCGCCTAGAGCCGATTCGACTCCGACCGGTTGGTACTGCACCGTCCAGTTGACTCGGTAGCGTGGAGCCCGTCGGTTTTCGTTTCGAAACCAGAGCCGACGGAGCCGCCCTAGGGGAACCTTTCCCTGGGCCGCCAGCCGCTCTTCCCGAAGCACGAGAAACAGGATCACAATGGCGACGGACGCGGCCCAAAGCGCGAGCAGGCGAATCATCTTTTTAAGGGGTCAGACCCCATCAGATTTTTCTTTGGTTTTAATGGCGTGCCGTCCTTCGCACAGAATTTTTGCTTCGCTTCATACGTCCGCCCACACGTTGGACAGAACGTCCGGCCTTCCAGCTTGGCCAACTCCTCCTTCGCCCGGGCGATCCGATCGCTGGTCAATGGATGGGTCGATTGCCAAACCAAGGTCTGATCCAACGGGCCCGGTGGTTTCTCGGCTTGCAGCTTTTCGAAGAAGGAAATCAACCCTTTGGGATCAAATCCGGCCCGATCGGTGTACCGGATGCTCAACCGGTCCGCCTCCAACTCATCCTGCCGGCTGTAGCCCCGGCGGAACAACTCGTACATCGAGTCGGCCACCTGCGCCGATTCCGCCCCCACGCCGGCCGCGCGGGCCAGGTGGAGGAGGACGGTGAACCCCAGGTCGGCCTGAAGGTGTTTGGCCGCGTGGCGGGCCGCCACGTGGCCCACCTCGTGGGCGATGACCGCGGCCAACTCGTCGTCCGTCGCTTGATCCAGGATGCCGGTGTGAACGTAGATCGTCCCTCCGGGAAGGGTAAAGGCGTTCGTGGTTTTGTCGTGGATCACCCCGAATTGATAGGGCAGGTCCTTACGATCGCTGACGGCAGCGATCCGTTGTCCAATCTCTTGAACATGGGACCACTCCTCCGGCGAGACCCGCCCGATCTTTAACGACCCCAACCCCATCTGGGCGCGGGCCATATTTCCGAGGGCCGTCTCCACGGAGGAATCAAGGACCGTCTCCTGCCGCTGGGTGGCCGGGTTGTAGATGGTGGCGCACCCGGAGAGTACCGCGGCCAACGTCATCGAAAGGACACCCTCCACCATTGGTGAAACCATCCCTAGTCGCTCGCCATGACCGTCAAGGGGTCCACGGGAACTCCTTCGGAATTCCATGCCTCGAAATGGAGATGCGGCTCAATGAGTCGGCGATGCGCGTTGCCGCTTTTCCCCACGGTGCCGATCGGTTGTTTCTGCCAGACCCATTGCGCGTCCTTCACGGTGACGCGATCCAGATGTGCATAGAGGGTCCTCCATCCGTCCGGATGGTCGATCTCGAGGTAGTGGCCCAAGCCATTTTTCAAACGGCCGATCGTCGCCCGCCCCGATTTGGCGGCCCGCACCGGCGTCTCTAAAGGAGCGGCCAGATCGATCCCCTTGTGGAGGCGCCCACCGCTGCGCCGAGCGCCAAAGGTCCCCGATCCGTAGGCGTCCTTTCGGATCACGAGAGGTCCTGTCGTTTGAAGAGGGACGGCATACGTGGGTTCTCGCCACTGGAACCACCACAGAGCCAGCGACGGATAAGCCGGAATCAACAGGGCCAGAGGAAGGGCCAACGTAAAGAGCCGTCTCACCCCGCCTGCTCCTTGAGCCATGCGCAGAGATCCTCGATCACCTGAGTCTTCTCCGGTTCGTTGAACAGCTCATGGTAGAGGCCTTCGTATCGATGAAAGGTAACGGTGTGAGGAGGAGCGGCTTTCGCAAATTGATAAGCGGCCTTGGCGTCGCAGATCCGGTCGTCTCCTCCCTGAAGGATGAGGCAGGGGATCTTAAGCCGACCGGCCAACTCGGAAGCCTGGGCCATGGCGTTTCGCAGGGCGACGGCGCACCGAGCGGTCAGCCCTCGGTTTACAAGGGGGTCCTTCTCGTACGCCAAGACCACCGCGGGATCGCGGCTTAACGATTGCGGGTTAACCCCATTGGGGAGGATCGTGGTGGGTAGAAGCCGCGCCAAGCCTTCCGCTACGACGACTTTAAACCGCGGCGGCGGTTGGGCCAGTTTTAAGGCTGGGGAAGAGACGGCCACCCCTTTTAGGGTGGGACCGTGGTGGGCGGCGTACCACAAGGCGACCAATCCCCCCAGGCTATGTCCGAGGAGGATCCGAGGCAAGGGATGATCGGGGGCAACCACCGTCTCGATGAAGTGATGGAGATCCTCCACCCATTCGGTGATCGATCGGCAGTCGCCCCGCAGGCCTTCGGAGCGGCCGTGCCCTCGATGGTCCATCCCGAAGACGGTGTAGGAATTCTGGGTGAGGATTTGCGCCAACGCTTCGTATCGTCCGCTGTGTTCTCCGAGCCCGTGGACGATAAAGCAAGCGGCTTTGGGGTTTGGGACCTCCCAATGGCGATAGAACAGTTTAAGACCCTCAGCCGTTTTTAAAAAGCCGGTCACCGTTTTTTCGCTGGTTTAAAGGGAGCCCCCGCTTACGAAACAGTCCCATTCTATCACACTCGATGATGTATGAGATTGGCTCATGGCGACCTTACCGAGTCAGGAGCTCCTGGACCTCGCGAACGGTGTTTAAATAAACGGTTAAGGTATTCCCGAACCGGTCGACCGCCATAGCGTTTCAAAAATGAAGCGATTGTTTACTTTTATATACACCGTACCCTAAGGGGTCTCCTCTTATCAAGCCTTTATGGAGTCGGCTCTCCCTTGATGATCGCTGGTCTCGGCCCGGGGGACTGCGGTTCTAAAGTCAGTTGATGGCGAGGAAGAGTGATCGTCATGGTAGTCCCCAACCCGTCCTGGCTTTTCACCTCGATGGTGGCGTGGTGAGACTGAAGGATCTGATGGACGATGGTGAGCCCTA
>CAYJWF010000036.1:0-13819 GCA_964373805.1 uncultured Planctomycetia bacterium
GCACCCTCCGCAAACGGACGAACGCCCGCATGATGGCGATGTTGACCTGGACGGCTCTTCTACTTCGGAGCACACTCGATAACATGGCTACCCCTTGCTCCGTAAAAGCATAGGGAGTGGCCCGGCGGAGTCCACCCCAACTTGAAGTCACAATTTGTGACTTCAAGTTTCCAAACTCCGACCTGCTTAATTGGAACATGAAATCCTCTGGGAACCGTTCCGCGTTCCGCTTAACCGCCTGGACCAACACCTTGGGCTCCACCCCATAGAGGGCAGCCAAGTCGGTGCTCAGCATCACCTTCTGCCCACGGATGAGCAGGATTCGGTGCTCTACCCATTCAGCGGGAACAACCTTTTTGGCACCCATGGCGGATTAAGGGGTAGCACGCCGGATGGTCAATTTCAACAAAATTTTTGTATATATTTTAAACAGGCTTTGAACTTGCTGAGGGGCCCTTTTGCAGGTAACGTAGTAGGGGTGTCAGGCACCTACGAAGAAGCCGGGAGGGATGCCTTGGGTGGCTGACACCTTTTAAAGGAGGGCCGCATGCAAACGACGGTGACCGAACGAGGTCAAACCTCGATCCCGGCAAAGATCCGACGCCGGTACGGACTCAAATCCGGCTCGAAACTGATCTGGGTGGATCTGGGCGGGAGCCTCTCCGTAATCCCCGTGGCGGACGATCCGATGGGGACGGTCAGGGGGCTATTTAAGGAAAGGGGCTTAAGGAAACTTCTCCTGGAAGAGAGGCGCCGGGAGCGAAAGGGCCGGGCTTAACCCGTTCACCGGTGAAAACAGAATACAGCGGAACGTATCTGCTGGATGCCTCGGCCCTGTTCACCTTCCTAGAAGACGAGCGGGGGGCTGAGGTGGTTCAAGGCCTTTTAGAGGCTGCCCAAAAGGGCCGGTGCAAACTCCTCCTTTCTTTCGTCAGTCTCCTGGAGGCCTGTTCGCAGGTCTGGTTTCAAGAAGGGGAAGAGGCCGGCCGCCTCCTCTATGGACGGCTGACCCACCTGCCGATCCAGCCGGTCGGGGCGGAGGAACAGATCCTCTGGTTCGCCAGCGAGCTTTTGGCGACCCGACCGTTTTCTCCAACCGACGCTTGGGTCCTGGCCACGGCGAAAGATCGAAAGGCTACCCTCGTCCATAAAGATCCTGAATTTGAGAAGCACTCGGACCTCGTTCGGCTTCTCGCCCTCCCCTAAAATCGGTACCGTTTTCCAAAAGTGCCGTCCATGAAAAAATCTGTGCCGGGCTCCTGGTTCTGTGGGAGACTGGGGCCGTGGGAACGATGCGACGGGTGTCCTCTATCCTCTGTTTTCTGTGCCCGGTCCTCTGTGGATGCGCGACGAGCTACAACCCGGCCACCCAAAGGCAGGAAGCGCTCCTCATCGATACGGATCGGGAGGCCCAAATGGGAGAGGCCCTCACCAAACGGGTCGAGGAGGAGTATCCCCCCATCAAGGATCCTGTTCTCCTGGAACGATTGGATCGGATCTCCCAGAAGATCGTCGCGGTGGCCGAGCGGAAGAACCTTTGGTACCGGTTCTCGATCATCGAGGAAGAGGAGCCCAACGCCTTTGCCCTGCCCGGCGGCCCCATCTACGTGACCACCGGATTGATGAAGTTGGTTCAAGCCGACGACGAATTGGCGGCGGTCTTAGGGCATGAGGTGGGCCACTTGACCGCCAAGCACATCGTCAAGAGAATCCAAGGGGCCTTGGGGGCGCAGCTGCTCCAACTGTTGGCCGTGGCCGGCTCCCAAGGAGATCCCAGGACCCGGGCTGGACTGGATCTGGCCTTCGCCTCGATCTTCACCGCCTACTCCCAGGAGGATGAGCTGGAGGCGGACCGCTTATCGGTGCGGTACCTGAAGGAGGCCGGCTATCGGCCTCTGGCCGCCGTAGATTTTTTAACGCGTCTAAAAGAGCACACCTTTAAAAGCCCAAGCCGCCGGTTTTCCTATTTTCGATCCCATCCGTACTTCTCGGATCGGATCCGCGTGGTCCGTCAAGAAGCGACGGGCCAAATCCAGTTTGACGACTACATCAATTTGAGCGATTAAACCGATGTCTCGACGGCACGACGTGGAACTTTTCTTAAAGCAATCGGACCTCTTCGCCGCTTTAAAAGCAGCGGATCGGCAGAGGGTCGCTTCCCTTTCCCACGAACGAGCCTTTGGCAAAGGGGAGACGATCTTCGAGGAAGGGCGGCCCTCGGACAGCGTTTGGCTGGTCATGGAAGGACGGGTGCATCTCTTGCATCATTTAAGCGATGGCCGGGTGCAGACGACCTGTATCATGACCCCCGGGGAAACCTTCTGCTGTTTGCCGGCCTTGGATCGGGGCGACTACCCGGCGACCGCCGTGGCCGCCACCCAGGCGAAGATTCTTCAGGTCCCGACGTGGCTTTTCCACGAGATGATCGGCCGCTCACCGGAGCTCTTGCGGGAAACCTTCTCAGTCTTTGGCGGCCGTTTGCGACAAGTGGAAGCCAAGGGCTGCCTCCTCCACGATCCAGTCGAGAAGCGACTCGCTCAGTCCCTCTTGACCCTCAAGAAGAAGTTTGGGGACACGATCCCCTTGACCAAGCAGGAGATCGCCGAGCTGGCCGGGACCACCGTGGAGACGGCCATCCGAACGATCGGCCGATTCCAGAAAGAGGGCTGGGTTCGATCCTCCCGCGGGAAAGTCGAGATCCTCAAACCCGAGAACTTAGGTTCCCACCTCTAGTTAAGAAAAAGCAAATGCCTATGGAGAAACGGACCGACCGGCGAATCGCCTACTTCTCCATGGAGATCGCCCTGGAACCGAAGATCCCCACCTACAGCGGTGGGCTAGGCATCCTAGCGGGGGATACGCTCCGTTCCGCCGCGGATCTTAAGGTGCCGATGGTGGGCGTCTCGCTCCTCCATCGAAAAGGGTACTTCACCCAGAGGCTGGATCCCTCTGGGTGGCAGACCGAACAGCCGGTGGAGTGGAACGTGGAGCAATTCCTTCAGGAGATGCCGGATCGAACCCAGGTCACCATCGAAGGAAGAAACGTCACCTTGAGGGCCTGGGGCTACGAGGTCCAGGGGGTCGGTGAATCCACGGTGCCGGTCTTCCTGTTGGATTCCGATCTTCCGGAGAACTCCGAATGGGACCGAACCTTGACCCACTTCCTCTACGGAGGGGATGCCCGCTACCGGCTGGCCCAGGAGGTGATCCTAGGGATAGGAGGGGTCAAGATGCTCCGGGCCTTAGGGTACGACCGGATCGCTCGGTTTCACATGAACGAAGGTCACGCCGCCCTTTTGACCCTGGCCCTTCTGGACGAACGTGCCGTTGCCGGCGGCCGATGGCCGCTTACCCCTGAAGACATTGAGGAGGTCCGTGGACATTGCGTCTTTACCACCCACACCCCGGTGGCGGCGGGACACGACCAGTTCCCCATGGACCTCGCCACCTCCGTGATCGACCGTAAAGAGTTGAATCTGATGCAGGACGTCCTCTGCTCTTTGGGGAATATGAACCTCACGTACCTGGCCCTGAATTTAAGCCGCTACGTCAATGGAGTCGCCAAGAAACACGGAGAGGTTTCCCGCCTTAAGTTCGCCCACCATTCCATCGATGCCATCACCAATGGGGTTCATGCGGGAACGTGGACCTCGGCCCCTTTTCAAGAGCTGTTCGACCGCCATATCCCTGGATGGCGAGAAGACAACTTCAGCCTCCGCTCCGCGCTCAACATCCCGATGGAGGAAGTGTGGTCCGCCCATGTCAAGGCGAAGCGGCGGTTGATCGAAACCGTGAAGGCCCAAGGGCAGGCTCCTCTCAACGAGGAGGTCTTCACCATCGGGTTTGCCCGGCGGGCCACCGCCTATAAACGGGCCGATCTCTTCTTTCGGGATATGGAACGGCTCAAAAGGATCGCCTCCTCTTCTCGACCGATTCAGATCCTCTACGCCGGGAAGGCCCATCCTCAGGACCACGAGGGTAAGGAGTCGATCAAACGAATCTTCCAAGTTAAAGAAGCCTTGAGGGATCATATCCCCACCGTCTACCTGGAAAACTACGATATGGAGCTGGCCCAATGGATCACCGCAGGGGTAGATCTGTGGCTAAACACCCCACAACCTCCCCTGGAAGCCTCCGGCACCAGCGGCATGAAGGCGGCGTTAAATGGGGTGCCGTCTTTAAGCGTCTTGGACGGCTGGTGGATCGAGGGTCATATCGAGGGAGTGACCGGTTGGGCGATCGGGGCTTTACATCCGGAAACGTCGGCCGGGGAGGATCGAGGGCCCCAAGACGCCGCCTCCCTCTACGATAAGCTGGAACAAGTGGTGCTGCCGATGTATTACCAGAATCGGGACCTGTACCTCGATGTCATGCTCCACGCCATCGCCTTGAACGGCTCCTTCTTCAACACCCAGCGGATGGTCCAGCAGTACGTCGTCAACGCCTACTTCCGGTAAAATCCCGCCAGTATGATCCGGATCATACTCTCCGTTGGCCCAAGACGGTAACCTTAAAAGGTGCCAGGTACCTGGTACCTACAAAAGGAGGGCCTTAAGCCATGGAGCGATGGGACACCCAAGTCCGGGAAGATCATGAAGCCCTGGAGGCGCAGATGGGAGCCCTGGAGGCGGCCCTCACGATCGATGTGGGGCAGGAGGACCGACGGGTCGTCTTAAAGTGGATTGTCCGAACCCTCTGGCCGGCATTGGAGCTCCATTTGAGGAAAGAGGAGGAGATTCTTTTCCCTGCCCTACAAAATCTTCTGGGAAACCAAGCGCAGGCGATCGCGTTGCTTAAACAGCAACACGGAGAGCTTCGCTCGACGCTGCGACAATTGGCGGAACTTCTCCAAGGGGATGAAGGCCTGGACTGGGAGAAGATCACCTTGAGCGGTCGGCTGCTGATCGACCTGCTGGAAGACCACGAGAAAAAAGAGGATCGCCTCCTCATCGACGTGCTAGAATTCAGCCTTAAGCCGAAGGAGCTGCTGGGATTGGCAGGGGCCTTCCAGCAGATCAGTCAAAAGGCTTACACCGAAGAAGGGTGGCCTGGTTTTGCCTGGCCCCGTAAAGACCACTCGAGAAAGGTGCAGTCAAGTTGAACGCCCCCTTATCCTCTCTTCTTGGGAATAGCCAATACGCCGTAGAAGGGGCCCTCCATGGGGTGGCCGCGGCCCTCTTCATGGTGACCGCCACCATAGGCCTCTTTCAAGGGTACCGTCTCTTGACCGGGACCATTCAACACTCGGCGCAGCTTAAGTTCGGCGGTGTCGTAAACGCGCTTCTGGCGTTTCTCACCATCCTCTTTGGGAATCGGATCTACATCTTCTACCGGGCCTCCCAGGGTCCCAGGACCTACTTTCTGGAGAATGCGCCGGAGATCCACAAGATCTTTTTCGAGTTTAAGGAGTTTGCCGCTCTATTCACCCTGCCTCTGGCCGTGGCAGCGGCCTACCTGTTTCTCGTCTACCGAGATCAGTTGCTCCGGTCTAAAAACTTGCGCACCCTGGCGGCGATCCTTTTGATCTTGACCTTCTCTTATTTCCTCGTAGCCTTTGGGTTAGGGGCCGCGATCACGAAATTGAGGGCGATCTAAAATGGAACCTAAAGAGAAACCGACCGGCATCGCTGCTGCCGCTCTTTTGGCCGTGGCGATTGGACTTCTGACGTTGGCGACGAGCCACCTGTTGGCCGAATACTCACCGGCCGCTAAAAACTGGGTTCACGCCTGGGGAAAGGCCTGGATGCCGGGCGCTCAGGGAATCGGCCCTTACTCTGGGAAGGAGACGTTGGCCCTCCTCGCTTGGCTCGGGTCCTGGATTCTATTACACCTATGGCTGAGCCGAAGAGACGTTAGTTTGAGGATTAGCGGTGTCCTATTCTTGCTGGGAGTGGGAATCTCGACCGCTCTCCTCTGGCCCCCTCTGACCGAAGCGACCCTGCATCTGCTCCATGGAGGACACTGATGTTGAGAACCGGCTTCAAAGCCCTCCCCTTCTGCTTAGGGGTAGGCTTTCCCCTCCTTATCCTTGGCAGCGCCTCCGCCGAGGAGGCGCATCGTTGGAAAGTGGATCCCGTCGTCAAGACCCATACCGTTGTGGCGGCCACACAGCTCTCTGGGCCTGGAAGCAGTGTGCCGGGCCTGCCCATGACCTACGACATGTCCCTCTTTGAATGGAACTGGGGCGGTCGGCAGGGCACTTTCAATGGGGCCGGGATTACCACCAACGCCAATTTTCCTTTGACCGACGGCGAAGCGGTCAGCGCCAATACCGATGTGGGGGTAGAGGTATCCCTCGCTAACGCTCGGGACTTTTCTGGACTGGCCGCTGGCGCAGCCAGAAACGTAGCGGAAGCCGCTCCTTCAGGAGTCGTCCTGGGCATTCAAGGAGAATGGTACGCCTTAGCGGGCGACCGAACCGTTGGGCGGGTGTTCGGAGAAGAACTCCCTTGGGACAATTTCGATCGGGAGGGGGGGAACCTTGTTCCAGCTCGGTCGAATCTCGATCTGGACCGAGGGTGGCTTCGTTACGCTTCGGATCCCTGGTCGATCCAAATGATCGGCGGGACCCTTCCCCCCCAAACCGTTCCGGAATTTACCCGAAAGACGATGAATCAAATCAAACTGGGGTCTCTGGTTTGGCGTCCTCCCATTACGAATGCCAGCTTCTTCGAGAAAGAGGATCGAAAGCTAGAGGAGGGCCGGCATCCGGTTAGAGGTGGAGATTTGATCGTCGACTACGAATACGCCACGAAGAGGCATCTCCACCTGGAGCTTTTCAGCGGCCAGACCAAGCCGACCCCCCTTGCCGACATCGACCGCTTAAGCTGGGGCGGGCGAATCGCCTCAGACCTTTTCGATGGAAACCTGGGGGTCACCTTCGTCCGGGCGGATGGAGACAAACCCCGTGGGGAACGTCAGAATCTCTGGGCCCTGGATGCCTCTTACCCTTTCCTTTCCTGGATCACCGGGTTCGGAGCCTTGGCCCGGTCCTCTTACACCCGAGCCTCCTCTAACCTAGATGGAACAGCCGTGGTAGGAGGTGTCGCCCTCAAAGGTCCCCACAAGACCGAGGCCAAACTCCAGTACCAGTGGCTCGGTGAGAATTATGACTTGATCGGCACTCACAAAACCGAGCATTACCCGACCAATCTGCGCGGGATTCAATCGGAACTGGCCATCCCCTTGGGCAAAGGGAGCCTCAAAGGGATCCTCTATCACCTTCAACAGATGGATACCAACACCCGAACCGGCGACACGATCTTTGGCGACTCCTACTTCCCGGCCCTCGCAAACTCCAAACCGGGCACCATCACCATGGGCCGGCTGGGAGGGGAAACCGGGACCTGGAACAAGATGAAGCTCAAAGGTTACGTGGAGCAGGCCCATTTCCGAAAGGACGCCCTTGCCGATTCGGACGACATCGATAAGGGGGTCACCAACGTGAGCCTCTCGACCCAATTCGCCTTAACCCCCCGTCTCTCCATCGAGGCCGGTTTACGACACCTCCTCTCCACGGGCCGCTGGCAGACGATGCGTTTCCACCACCGGCAGGAGATTCCTGAGTTTGCCCTAAGCTACAGCAAGGACAAAGAGCTGCGCGCTACCTTGATTTACCACTGGTACGATTTCACCGATTCCATCGCCTCAAACGGCAGCAACCACTACGAAGGCGAGCAGCTCCTCGCCGAATTCCTCTGGCATTTCTAAGAATGGGAGGCCCGTGATGTCTCCCTTCCTCGTTGCAGTGAGGGAGAAGATTTCTCAACTGGTCGACACCATCACCCAGAATTGGACAGAGCAGTGGCTCCTCTTATGGTACTCTAACCATCGGAAATAAAATCGATGGACCTTTTTGAGGCCATTCGCGAGCGACGATCGATTAGGAAGTTTCTACCCCAAGAGATAGGCGAAGGCTTCCTTCACCAGATCCTGGAGGCCGTCAATCGAGCCCCCTCCGCGGGGAATCTGCAGGCCTATCGGATCTTTGTGGTTAAGGAACTTAAGCTGCGGCAGATCCTCGCCCGCGCCACGGGTGGACAGGAGTGCTTGACCCAAGCACCGGTCGTCTTGGTCTTCTGCGCCGAGCCCATGCGATCCGCCGCTAAGTACGGCTCCCGGGGAGAGCAGCTCTACTGCATCCAGGATGCCACCATTGCCTGCAGTTATGCCCAGCTCGCCGCCACCGCCCTGGGGCTCGCGACGGTTTGGATCGGAGCGGTATTCGAACCGGAGACCATTCGGGAGGCCTTAGGACTTAAGGAAGACCTCTGGCCGATGGTCCTCCTGCCGATCGGTCACCCGGCGGAGGCACCTAAGCCCACTTCCAGACGAAAACTTTCGGAGCTGGTCCACACCGTCAAACCAGATGGGGTCAAACCCCTTCAGTGATATAATCGCGAACGTGGTGCGTCAGATCCTATCCTTTCTTGGCCGGGCCGCGATCACCGTTTTTGCTTTTTGGTGGATCTTCACGATGGTGGATCTTGGCTCTCTTCGCTCCACCTTAGCGGGAGCAAGCCTTCCCTGGCTTCTGGTGGGCGCCGCGGCGGCTTTCCTAAGTCAATTCGGCTGCATCGTCCGGTGGCGTTTGCTCGTTCCGAAGCATCCTTCCCTAAACCTGTCGTTTCTCACCAACTCCTCTTTCGTCGGATCGTTCTTCAATACCTTCCTTCCTACCACCGTGGGAGGGGATGTTATGAGAAGCTACGATCTCATCAAAGCGACAGGACAGTGGCGAGAATCGTTAGCCTCGGTCCTCATCGATCGACTCATCGGCCTGGTGGGGCTCCTCTTTTTTGCCTCGGCGGCCTGGCTCGCCTTTCAGCCAGCTCGCACCGACTCGGTCCTAAGCAACGGATTCCTTGGTTTCTGCCTGCTGGTTCTGGCCACGTTCGCCGTCTTAGGTTCCCGCCGGGTGCTCCATGCCTTTTTGAGACCTTTCGGGAAGATTGGATTAGGACAATTGCAGGCGCATGCCAAACAGTTCCAAGAGACCCTTCGAACCTATCTTCATGATCCCAAGACGCTGCTTTGGGCCCTTGGAATGACTCTGGTACTCCAAGTCGTGGCGATCGGAATGTTCGCTGCGGTAGCCCAGGCTCTTCGGCTTTCGGTCCCCCTGCTGTTTTTCGCCTTCATTGTGCCGATCCTCATGACGGTGTCTCAGCTGCCCATCTCCTTGAACGGCTGGGGAGTCCGGGAGGGGACTACGATCCTTCTCTTCGGACGAATCGGCATCGAACCGGCTCAGGCCCTTTCCCTCTCCTTGATCAGCGCCGCCATCCCACTTCTTTCCGGCGCCGTCGGTGGAATCCTCTTCCTGCTCAGAAAACGCCGCCGACGCCGCTAATACTCGCAAGTTGGGTAACTGAAAATGAGCCGTGGCTATTTTACAGTGGGGTGAAAAATGGCCGGCTTGGAAAGGGCCTGCAAGGCTTCGGCGACGACGAAGAGGGAGCCGGTTACGACGATGAGGTCGTTGGGGCCGGCCAACTCTCTGGCTTGCTCGATCGCCTCGGCGACGGGGGTCACGATCGGAGGATGGGAGAACCACGGCCGGAAGGCCTCGGCCACCCTCTCGGGGGATTCGGCCCGGGAAACATCGGCCTGGGTGACAATCAGTTGATCGGCGAGTGGCCCCAGGCCAGAGGCGATCCCGGTTAAGTCCTTCTCCATCGAGACCCCCATCACGAGAAGGACCTTCCGCTCAGAGAATAATTCCTCTACCGTCGTCCGAAGGGCCAGCGCCGATGCCGCATTTTGCGCGCCGTCTAGCAAGATCGGCGGAGATCCATCGATCCACTGACATCTCCCAGGCCACTGCGTCTGGGCGATCCCTTCCTGAACCGCCTTAAAGGGTGGGGCCTCCCCTTTCCCTCTCTCGTAGAAAAGTTCTACCATTCGAACGGCCGCGGCGGCATTGGTGAGTTGATGCCGACCCAAAAGAGGAATGGAAAGATCCGGATAGAGTCCCATCGGGGTTCGAAAAGAGGCCCGTGTCCCTCGAGACGACAGGGAGACCTTCTCGATTTGCACCTCGGTCTCTACCGAACGAAAGGGGGCTTTCTGATGGGATGCCACTTCCTGAAAAACCTTTAGGGCTTCTTTAGGCTGTGGAGCCACCACCACCGGAATGCCGGATTTGATGATCCCGGCCTTCTCGCGAGCGATCGCCTCGATGGTGCTGCCCAATTTTGGAACATGGTCCAAGCTCACCGGCGTGATGGCGGTCACCGCCGGATTTAATACGTTGGTCGAATCCAGTCGGCCGCCCAAACCGACTTCGACGACGGCCATCTCCACCTTCGCCCAGGCAAAGTAGACGAAGGCGCAGGCCGTGGTCACCTCGAAGAAGGTCGTCTCTTCCTTTACATGGGGTTTGACGTGGGTGACTACCTCCGCCAGATCCTCTTCCGATATCGAGAGCCCATTCACCCGAATCCTCTCCCGGAAAGAGACGAGATGCGGCGAGGTGTAAAGCCCTACCCGCTCGCCGGCCTCCTTCAAAATCGAAGCGGCAAAGGCGCAGGTGGAACCTTTTCCTTTGGTGCCGGCCACATGGAGGCTGATGTACCGACGGTGGGGATTCCCTAAACGTTCCAACAGGCGTTCCATCCGGTCCAGGGAGAACCCTTCCGGATAACGGTACGCGGTCGTCTTCTCGTAGTTGAGGAAGGAGTCAAGATAATCCAGTGCCTGCCGATAGCTCATCTTCAAGGTGCCAGGTCGACCCGACCCCTTTAGTGGCGGAAATGGCGCTCGCCGGTGAGGAGCATCGGGACCCTGGCCTGCTCGGCCACCCGAATCACCTCGGGATCCTGGATGGAGCCTCCAGGCTGGACGATCGCCTTGATTCCAGCGCGGACGGCGTATTGGGGTCCATCCGGCTTTGGAAAAAATCCGTCGCTGGCCAAGACCGCTCCCTTGGCTTGCTGGCCTGCCTTAGCCAAAGCGGCCTTCACGCTGTCGACCCGACTCATCTGGCCCGCGCCGATCCCGACGGTTTTCTCGCCCTTGGCGATCACGATGGCGTTGGACCGAACGAACTTGGCGACGGTCCAGGCAAAGGCGAGATCCCGCCGCTCGGCCGCCGTGGGCCGCACGCGCGTGACGAGGCGCCACCGAGAAGGACTGACCCGGATCCGATCCGGCTCCTGAACAAGCAGGCCTCCGTCGATTTGCCTGATCTCCAGGCATCGGTTGGAAGCGTGGGATTTTAACAACGGGACCTGGACGATCCGAAGATTCTTTTTCACTCTAAGAAGATCAAGGGCCTCCGGACGAAACGCCGGGGCGATGAGACACTCCAAGAAGCCGGCTTTTAAGACCGCTTGGGCCGTCTTCTGATCCACCGGCCGGTTCATCCCCACAATTCCTCCAAAGGCAGACAGAGGATCGCACGCAAAGGCCTCTCGGAAGGCCCCCGTCAGATGATCGGCAGAAGCCACCCCACAGGGATTGGTGTGTTTAATCACGACGGCCGTCGGCTTCTTAAAGGCCGAGACCACTTGGAAGGCCGCGTCCAGATCGAGGAGGTTGTTGAAGGAGAGCTCCTTTCCGTTAAGCTGGCGAGCTCCCTTTAACCCTCTTGGGGCACCGCCCAGAGAAGGCCACTCGTACCAAACCCCGGCCTGATGGGGGTTCTCCCCGTACCGGAGGATCTGCCGCCTGGAAAATCCGAGCACAAGACGCTCGGGCCAGGTCCGAGGGGATCGGTCCCCTTTCAAAGGAACTCGGTGGGCGAGCGCTTGATGAATTACCTCATCGTAGTAAGCGGTCTGGGCAAAGGCCTCCACGGCGAGGCGATGGCGTGTTGCCTCCGAAAGGGATCCGCCGTTTCTCTCTAACTCCTGAAGGATCTCCGGATACTGGCAGGGGCGAGTGACGATTCCCACCGCCTCAAAGTTCTTGGCCGCGGAACGGATCAACGCCACCCCACCAATATCGATCTCTTCAATGAGCGAACGGAGGGAAGCCCCGGAACGAGCCGCTTGCGCTTCAAAGGGATAGAGGTTGACCACCACCAAGTCGATGAGCTTAAGGCCCAGCCGACCGGCCTGAGCCAGGTGCGCTCGATCTTTTCTTCGAACGAGGATTCCCCCGTGGACCTTCGGGTGCAGGGTCTTCACCCGCCCGGCTAAGATCTCCGGGAAGCCGGTGAATTCGGCCACCTCTTGAACGGCAATTCCCTTCTCCTTTAAGGCCAAAGCGGTGCCACCGGTGGAGATGACCTGAACCCCAAATCTCCGTAAGCCCTGAACAAAAGGGATAAGACCGGTCTTGTCCGAAACGGAGATCAACGCCCTCCGGATCCGCCCCATGCTTAACCCCTCATGGGATCAGACCCCATGGCCCGCATCAACCGGCGGGTGATGGGACCAGGGACCTTCTCCCCAATCCGCCGGCCATCCACCTCTCGGATCGGAAGCACCCCCATCAGCACATTGGTTAGGAACGCCTCATCGGCATTGAACAGGTCGTGCCGGGTCACTGGAATCTCGATGTGACTAATACGTAAATTTTTTGCATATTTTAAAATATGGGCTCTCGCCACCCCCTCCAGGACCCCCAGCCAACAGGCCGGGGTGACCAGGGTCCCTCTTTTGACCAGGAACAGGTTACTCACCGTCCCCTCGGTAAGATACCCGTGGGGACCTAAGCGGAGAACCTCCAAGGCTTGCCCTCCCTCGATCCGGGCCAAGATGCTTCCGAGCCGCTCCGAGGCTTTCGCCTGCAGGCCGGTCGCATCTCGCCCGGAGCCACGGCTCGCCACGGTGACCAGAGAGATCCCTCGAATCCTCTGTTGCCTCTCGTAGGGAACCCCGCGATGCTCGTGGATGAGCCATCGCTCGCCGTTCACTCCTTGGCGGCGAACGGCGACCCGCACGAAACCGTCTCCGACCCGCTGAGCCGCTCCCCTAAGTCGGCGAGTCAACGAATCGGTCCAACGAGAATCGGCCATCGGTATGCCCAAGGTCTTCAGCGAGGCCTTCAATCGGTCCAGATGATCCTCCCAGTGAAGGATCTTCCCCCGCTTCACCCGACAGGTCTCAAAGGCACCGCTCGCCTCAAAAGCCGGCGGGACCTCAAGCGGTAACCAACTGTTCTTTCTGGTGAGAACCGGCATGGAGCGCTTCCATGAGGGCTTGGGTCTTGTGCAAGGTTTCCTCATATTCCCGGGACGGATCGGAGTCGGCGACAATGCCGGCCCCGGCCTGAACGTAAACGGACGAATCCACCACCAAGGCGGTACGGATGAGAAGATTAAAGTCCATCTCGCCGGTGGCACTGACGTATCCGAGCGAGCCGGTATAGAGCCCCCGCCGCACCGGCTCCAGCTGGTCAATGATTTGAAGGGACCGAATCTTGGGCACCCCGCTCACCGTCCCCCCGGGAAAGGTGGCCCGGAAAAGGTCGACGGGTCGGGTCTTGTCTCTTAATCTTCCCCGCACATTGGAGACGATGTGGATCACGTGGGAATATTCCTCCAACACCATGAACTCGTTCACCCGCACCGATCCGTACTGAGAGATCCGCCCCAAATCGTTTCTCTCGAGGTCCACCAACATGAGGTGTTCCGCCCGTTCCTTCTCGTTTAAGATCAGCTCCTGCCGCAAACGGGCCGTCTCAACGGCCGATTCTCCCCGGGGCCGCGTGCCGGCGATGGGACGGGTCTCGACGTGCCGGCCTCGCACCCGGAGGAACCGTTCCGGGGAAGTGCTGACGACCCTGAAATCCCTCCCGTCCGGCAAAGGGGAGAAGTCTCCGTACGCGGCAAACGGCGAGGGGTTGATTCGGTTTAAACGCCGATAGAGAA
>CAYJWF010000037.1:0-13207 GCA_964373805.1 uncultured Planctomycetia bacterium
CCCTCAAATACTCTTTAAATTCCAGAAGGCCAGTGTCTCATACATATTGGCAGAGTGGGGAAACGCCTGTCTTGAACTCCTCCTTCCTCGTCCAGTCCTCTTTCGGCCGCTCCTCGCCCGTCCAACCACCTCCCTTACTCCAGTCACCTTTGGCCCAATCCCCTTGAGACCAATCTTCTCCTAAAACGGACGAGGGGCCTAGAGCGTCTCCCGTTCGGGTTGTTTCCTCCCCTACAAAAAGAATCTGCCCGATCACGGAAGGCAAGGCGATGTGAAGAACTCGGTTCGTCGTTAAGCAGGGCCTGTCCATTTTGGAGTTGGTAAGCCTAAGGATACCCGATAGGTATCCTGTTGTCAAGGGGTAGACTTAGATTTTAATACCTACTAACATCTAAAATATAACCTTGTAAAATAGAAGTTATTCTTCTAAAATACAAGGTATGATACAGCGAGATGGGACATCGAGGCTACGAGCGCTCTGGAGCGATTTCCCAGTCATCCTCGTTTCTGGGGCTAGGCAGGTGGGCAAAACCACTCTCGTGGAGGCCATCTCCGACCAGCTCGGGATTGCTCAGCAGGTGAACTTTGACCATGCCGGAACAAGGGATCGGGCGACAGAGGATCCGTCCCTCTTTGTCGAAGGCCTGAGGTTTCCGACCTTTCTCGACGAAGTCCAGAAGGTCCCCTCCTTGTTTGAGGCGATCAAACAACAGGTGGATCGGGATCGACAACCAGGGCGGTTCATCCTCTCTGGCTCGGCGAATTTTCACCTGCTCAAAAAAGTCTCCGAAAGCCTGGCGGGCCGATCGGTGCGCCTGTTTCTTCGGGGAATCTCTCTCCGGGAATCCTTCGATAGAGTAGGTCAACCACCCCACCTCGTGGACTGCTTGAAAACCGCCTCGGCGCGGGATCTTCTGAACCGATGCCACGCCTCTCTGAAGGATGGCCACTTCCCCCCTCGCGAATGGCCAAACCGAATCGTCGCAGGGCGATTCCCGGAGCTGGCCGCCCATCACCGAACAGATGACTTTCGAATTTCGTGGATGGAAAGCTACGTAGACGCTTTTGTGGACAAGGATCTGCCTGATCTTGGGAATGTCCACAGCCGTGTCGAGTTCCGTCGATTCTGGAGAGTCGCCGCAGCAGCCATGACCCAGATGAGAGATCTTTCCGCACTCGGCAGCGCCCTCGGAATTTCCTACCATACAGCCTCCCGGTACATTGGCCTTCTGGAGCAGGGATGCCACCTGTTTGAACTTCAGCCCTATTACTCGAACATTGGCAAGCGCCTGACAAAGGCGCCGCGTCTATTCTCTGAGGATACGGGGCTCGCCCTGTTTCTCGCCGGCATTCGAGACCGGGAGCAGTTTGAAGCCTCAGATCGCCGAGGGGCATGGTTAGAAAACTGGGTGGTAGCAGAGATAAAAAGTGTGATCGAAATCTTCTTCCCCGGCGTCCAACTCTGGTTCTGGAGGACGCTGGCGGGCGCAGAGGTCGATCTGGTCATCGAACACGGTCAACGTCTGCTCCCCATCGAGATCAAATGGTCTTCACGGCCTACCCGAGCAGAGTGCAAGGGGATAGAAACCTTCCTGGAAGACTTCAAGGCAAAAGCCGCAATCGGTGTGGTCGCCTGCGGTATAAGTGAACCGTTCCTGCTAACTGATCGAATCGTGGCTGTCCCGCTCGGCTGGTTGCTCACCTAAGTGGGGCTACGGTCTAAAGAACGGGGTCTGACCCCCTGAAATGGGGTCAGACCCCGCTTGGGTTTTACCGAACGTCGATTGAGATTTCTCTGGGTTTAGCTTCCTCCGATTTCGGCAGCCGGACGGTCAGAACCCCAGCCTCATAGGTAGCGCTGGCCTTCGCCGCCTCCACCTCAGCAGGGAGGCTCAGCACCCGCTGGAACTTCCCATAGGAGCTCTCGATCCGGTGGAACCTTTTGTCCTTCGTCTCGGACTCCTGCTTGCGCTCACCGGTGATCGTCAAGCTGGCTCCATCCACGTGGAGCTTGACATCCTCCTTCTTCATCCCAGGTAGCTCCGCCTTGACCACCACCTCATCCTGGGTCTCTTCGATATCCACCGCCGGAGCCCAGAACAGCTCCCTGGCCAACCCCTTAAATGGGACCAGTCCAAAGAAGCTACCCAAGACTCTACTCATATCCTCTTGCATATCAGACAGATCTTGAATCGGACTGCACCGTGTTAATTCGAACATCTCCGTTCCACCTCCTCTAATTCTTAGTTATCACTCTACACTATAGAGTGCTAGTCCATGTCCAATAAATTAGCACTCAAGCCTTCTGAGTGCTACTACCTTAAATGTACACTGACCAACCTAGTTTTGTCAAGAGGAAAAACAGCCTAGAAGCCACCAGTCTGTTAAAAGGTGTCAGGCCTGCCCTGAGCAGCTATCCCAAGGAGGCCGAAGGGTCGACCCGACCCCTTTTGGGTTAATGGAGGAAATTTTTCCGTGGAAAAGATTCTTGGAATAAAATGGGGGCGAGGGGGTTATTAGAAGTGCCACATTAAGGAGGAATGCCCAAATGGTACGCACCTTAAGAAGTACGGTGGGGCCGACAGTGGCGCTTGTTTTAGGACTCCTTATACCATTATGAGTTCCGTCGCTCTTGCGCCCGATAGAAAAGGGGGCGCCTTCATCGCTTGGATCGAAGCGTCCGACAGGATCCTAGGGAACGTTCTGGAGGAGGTGGGTCTTCCGATCCATCCACTCAACATTCCAATCGCTCCTGATACGAAAATCCTGTCTGGCCCAGCCATCGCGCAAGCGGAGAAAGAAAAGGCCCACGTCGCATGGTCGGAGTATTCCTTCGCGAAGAACCAAGATACCATCTACACAACGGCATTCACCAGGGGTGGCCGTGTTGGCCTCACTCTGGGTCCCTCCACCCCATTTCCCAACGGTCAGGCTCCCGTGACGTTCATCCGAGGGGATGCGGACGGCAACGGAGCGGTCAACCTAACCGACGCGTTATTCATCCTGCTCAATCACCTGTTTCGAGGGGGAGACCCTCCACCCGCGCCGTATCCTGCGGCCGGTATCGATCCGACCCAGGATGGGTTGGGGTAAGGGGCATCAAAATTTGACGTGGAGAATAGAACTGTGAGGTATACTATACGAATGTATAGACAATGGAGGTCAAAAAATGAAGAAGGCAACCTTAATCGGAGCGGCTCTCATCTTAGGATGCGCATCCTACGCAAGCGCAGAGACCGCGAAGGATACGACGGCACCCACAGTGGTCAACCGGCCGCCGGTTGTCACCATCACGGCACCTGCCGCCAACTCTACCGTCACGATAGCAGGGTTCACCATTAGAGGAACCGCCAGCGACCCGGCCGGGAACCCGGCGGGTATCAGGGAGGTCCGACTGACTGGAAAGGTAGGAACGACCACCACCGTGTTCAATGGGCCGGCCACCTACGACGCGGCCAGGAAGAGCTGGAGCTACCGGGCTTCGGGCAATGGTTTAAGGGCGGGCAACGCCGTCTCGGTAACCGCGGTAGCCATAGATCTAAACGGGGCCCGGTCACTATCAAGAGCCGTTCGACTAACGGTAGGGCACCTCGCCGGGGATTCCAACGGTAACGGGAGGGTAGAGTACGCCGACGCGATCGCGCTGCTCAACTACCTGTTCCAAGGAGGACCCAGACCCACCGGCAACCCCGACGCCAACGGCGACGGCCGTACCGACATCTCCGATTCCATTCGGATTTTTCAAAACAACCTCCAGTTTGGGGATTTTAACGGGAGTGGAACGGTGGACGTCGACGACGTCATTGCCATGCTGATGCGCATCGCTCAGAATTCACCGGCTACCACGGCGCAGCTCGCCTGCTGCGACGCCGATGGCAACGGCCAACTCACCGGAGAAGACGCGGCCCTTATCCTCCAAAACGACCGGCGAACCCAGAGCAGGTGACAGTTTCGAGGCCTGAACAAAAGGATTTCGGCCATCCCCATTCAAGCCGTTTCTTCCATCAGGCCCTGAGCGTTCCTCTTGAGATGCTGAGAAAGGCCTAGGTGCTTGGCCCAGCGACTCAGGTATTTCCTATTGAGGCGCACTCTCTGTTCCTCGACGATGGCTTGAACGTCCATCTCGTCAATTGGGCGGTCGGCCAGAAGTTTATAGAGGATCAGATCCTCTGCGGAGATGACCTTGAGGTGCTGACCACCCAAACGAATCGTCACCGCTCGACCCAGCGCTTGCCGCTGGTATTCTTGGCGAACAAAAAATAGATCGACTTGAACCGGCAACCCTCGGGTGGGTTTTAAATAGCGACAGATCAGAAACCGGTGGCCAAACAATGCCCTGGGAGCCGCCGCAAGAAAATCCGCTTTCCGAAGCGCCTTTAGAAACGCCCCTTCCCCTGGCTCATCGAGCGCAATGGCGACATCGACATCCTGGGTGACCCGAACCCGTCCCCACACCGATAAGGCCATTTCTCCCATGACCATGTAAGGGATCTTACGGCGTTCCAGGAGGCGAATGATGGCGCTTAACGCCTCATCCAGTGGCCGACTTCTCGAAGACCTTGTCTCGTTTCTCAAGGAGTTGGACGACCCTCTCGTTGGTTCTCTGATGTTCCTGCGAAGCTTTCTCCCAGCGCCTGCACCAAATCTTCCAGGCCTCGGCTTCAGAGAAACCTTGGGCTTTTAGACCAGCCAAACCCAACCGCATCGAGAAATCCCGTAAATCCAGCCACGCTTGATAACGTTGGGTGGCCTCACGAGAGAAAATCCGTCCTGAAAACCTCCGTGTGTGCACGAAGGTTATCGTACCACGATTTGATTTCGAGACGGATGCTACCGGAGGGTGGCGTTAAAGCGGGCGGCGAGGGCGGCGACGATCCGTTGGTGGCAGGCGTTTATTTCCTCGGTGGTCAAGGTTCGGTCGCCGGCCGAATAGGTGAGTCGAAAGGCGAGGCTTTTCTTGGCCGGCGGAATCTGCGCCCCTCGATACAGGTCAAAGAGGGCAACGCCCTGTAAAAGGGGTCGACCCACCTCCTCGATGACTCCTCGCACCTCGGCGTACGGAATCTCCTCGGAAAGGACGATGGCGAGATCCCGAACAACAGGTGAAACCTTTGGCAATGGCTGAACCGTAAGTGGTCTTGTGGAGCTCGCCGCGATAACCTCTAAATTCAACTCTGCCCACGCGACTAAAATCCCGGCCGGGATCTCAAAGGCGGAGAGAACCTTTTCCGCCACGGTGCCGGCCCGGCCTAAGATTCTTTTGCCGAGGTGAAAGGCGATCGCCGGATCGCTAAGGTAGGGGGGGCCAGATTCCACCTTTTCTTGCAAGCCGCTTAAGCGAAGACGCTCGCACAGGGATTGAACGACTCCCTTTATGTGAAAGATCCCGAACGGTTCCGGAGCCGTCCCCCAGACCGCGGTCGGGGTGCCGGCCATCAATAGGCTTAACGTTCTCCTCTCATGAGGGACAGTCCTCCCCTTCGGGGACAGTCCCTCCGACGTTTGCGGCCATTCGTAGATTCGCCCTAATTCAAACAGGTGAAACACCTCATCGCTCTTTCGATGAAGGTTGCGGGCCAGCGTCTCCAACGCGCCGATCGCCAACGTCCGGCGCAGCTCGCTGTACTCGAGACTGAGGGGATTCCACAGCTTAACGGTCTTCCCCGATGAGAGCCCCAGCTGGGCATGGGCCTTAGGACTGACCAGGCTGTAGGTGACAATCTCCTGCCCGCCGGCGGCGACCAGCCACTCACGGATCTCACCCTCACGCATAATCCAGGGATCCTCCGGCGAAGCCCAACCGGCATGGACCGCTTGCCGAGTCACTGGGGGCAGGGTGGCTGGGCAACGATCGTATCCTTTCAACCGGGCCAACTCTTCGTAGAGGTCCTCTGGAATCTTTAGATCCGCCCGCCACGAAGGGGGTTCCACCCGAAGCCCACGACCGGTCCCCTTGACACGGCAGCCGAGTCGCTCCACGATGCGGCGTTGCTGCGCCAGGGTAATCGGAATCCCTATGAGTTCCCGAGCCTTTTGAGGACGCAAAGAGATCGAACGTTGAGGAATCCGCGCCTGTCCCACCTCGATCAGCCCCCCGCGAACGGTTCCACCGGCCAAAGTTGAGATCCAACGGGCCGCCCGGATCGCGGCCAGCGGCACCAAAGCCGGATCGATCCCCCGCTCGAACCGATAGGACGATTCCGAGGAAACTTTGAGGGCGCGGGAGGTCCGACGAATCAGCGGTGGGGAAAACCAGGCCGATTCCAAAAGAACCCGTCGGGTGGCGGAGGAGATCTCCGTCCCTTGGCCTCCCATGATCCCGGCCAGGGCAACGGGACGGCGAGCGTCAGCAATCACCAACATTCCAGGGTTGAGTTCCCGCTTCACCCCGTCGATCGTCGTCAAACGCTCTTTGGAATCGGCCCGCCGGACCCGAATCGCCGGACCCGACGGCCCTGAAGCCGGCCCCGCCGGACCCTCGAGCTTGTCCAGATCGAAAGCGTGAAGAGGTTGCCCCAATTCCAAAAGGCAGAGGTTCGTGACATCCACCACGTTGTTGATCGGGCGGATCCCTAAGCGCCTGAGGCGCTCGGCCAGCTCTGGGGGTGAGGCCCTCACTTCAACGTCCTCGATGACCATCCCCACATACCGATGGCAATCCTCGGAGTTCTCCACCGAGATCGGCAGAGCCGGTCCTTCACTTCCCGTTCGCCCTGAGCCCGTCGAAGGGCTCGGTAGGGGCGGCACGAATTCCCGCTTCAGCCACCGGGGAAAACGAAAAGGGCGCCCCAACACCGCCGCCGTCTCCCGAGCAATCCCTAAGTGGCTTAACAGATCGGGCCGGTTCGGGGTGACTTCCATCTCGAAGATCCAGTCCCCATCGACCGGTTTCAAGGCAGTCACCTCGCAGCCGGATTGCGTCAGCCGATCGGCCAGCACATCCGGGTGGAGGGAAAGCTCTATAAATTCTTTGAGCCACGAAAAGGAAAGCCGCATCAATTTACTTTTTTCAGGGAAACTGCTTCAGAAAACGGGCGTCGTTCTCAAGGAATAAACGGATGTCCTCGATCCCGTGTTTCAACATGGCGATCCGCTCCACCCCCATCCCGAAGGCGAAGCCAACCGTCCCGGGCAAGTAGCCGACCGCCTTAAAGACCGCCGGGTGCACCATCCCGCAGCCTAAAATCTCGAGCCACCCTTTCTGCCCACAGACCCGACAGCCTTTGGAACGACAGAAGGTGCAGCTTAAATCCACCTCGGCCGACGGCTCGGTGAACGGAAAATAATGGGGCCGGAACCGAAGCCGAATCTCATTCCCAAACATCCCGCGGGCCCAGGCGGTTAAGACCCCCTTCAAATCGCCGAAGGTCAACCCCACCCCTACCGCGAGCCCTTCCACCTGATGAAACTGAAACGAGTGGGAGGCGTCCACCGCGTCCGGTCGGAAAACCCGTCCTGGAACGACGATCTGAAAAGGGGGCTTGTGCCGTTCCATGAACCGAACCTGAACCGGCGAGGTGTGCGACCGGAGCAGGAATCGGTGGGTGCCTGACACCGTTTTAACTGGAGACGAGCTTTCGAGATAGAAGGTGTCAAAGCTCTCCCGTGAAGGATGATCGGCGGGGATGTTGAGCGCCTCAAAGTTGTAATGCTCGGTTTCGATCTCCGGTCCCTCCACGACGGAGAATCCCAGCCGGCGGAAGATCGTGATGATTTCGGCGATCGTCTTGGGGATGGGATGCATCCCGCCCATCTTAGGATGGTACCCAGGGAGGGTGAGGTCCAGAAGCGTTTGGGTAGGCGCCTTAGCGGCAGTCCCCAGGAGGGATTGTCGTCCGCGAAGAACCTGCTCCAACTGTTCTTTAACGGCGTTGAGCGCCTGACCGAACCGGGCCTTTTCCTGAGGCGCCCGTCTCTCTTCGCCTAGACGGGTGAAGTAACCGTTTAAGATCCCTCGACGGCCAAGATACTTGACCCGAACCGCCTCCACAGCATCCGGTCCATTGGCTTGAGCTACCGCTTGGGTGGCTTCAGCCAACAGGGCGTCGAGCTCCTTTTCCAGTTGGTCGACGGAGTTCATAAAATTCTAACGGGGTCTGACCCCTTGGGGTCAGACCCCAGAGGCCATCGCCGGCTTGGGGGAAGCTACCTTGGCGATTCCCACCAATTCCTGGAAAGCCTGCGCATCGGTGACCGCTAGATCCGCTAAGATCTTGCGATCCAGCGCCACGTTCGCCGCCTTCAATCCGGCCATGAACTGGCTGTAGGTGAGGCCGTTCGGCTGGCAGGCCGCGTTAATCCTTGTGACCCAGAGGCGACGAAAATCTCCTTTGCGGGCCTTCCGATCCCGCGTGGCGAAAGCCATCCCCCGATAGACGGTCTCCTTTGCTCGGCGATAGATCTTGGAGCGCTTGCCCCAGGCTCCCTTCGCCTGCTTGAGCATCCGCTTGTGTCTCTTACGACTCGAAACGGCGTGCTTGACCCGTGCCATGAGAACCTCCTTTTAAAGGTACCAGGTATCTTCTGCTTCTAGTCTCGCTTCGAAGAGGGTACCTGGTACCTGTTTATCCGTACGGAAGTAACCGCTTCACCAGTTTCTCCTCGACCGGGCTCACCAGATCCGGCCGGCGGAGCCTGCGCTTTTGATTTCGACTCTTTCCCGTCAACAGATGTCTTCGACCGGCTTTGGTCCGTCGAATCTTGCCGGTGGCGGTCCACCGAAACCGCTTGGCGATCGACCGCCGCGTCTTAAGCTTCGGCATGGAAAACCTCCCTTTACGAGATCCCTCGACCCTTCGGGTCTCGGGATGAAATTCGGCCAGCCCCCCAAGTTTCGTTTTGCTTCGCCCCGTGAAATGCGAAGCATTTCCGGGACTGAGTCCTGGCCCCCTTCTTGCTTTCGCAAGAAAGCAGGGGGCTCAGGGCAAACGAAACAAAACGTGGGGGGCCAGCCCCGTACGCTCTGCTTCGCAGAGCGAAGCAAGCGGGGGGCCTCATTTCATTTGGGTGCCAACGTCATGAAGACGAACCGCCCCTCCTGTAAGGGGGTCCGCTCGACCTGCGCCACCGGAGCGATGTCGCCTTGAAGCCGTTCCAACAACCGATGTCCAAACTCCTGGTGGGCCATCTCCCGGCCGCGAAAGACGAGGGTCACCTTCACCTTGTTGCCTTTTTTAAGGAACTTAAACAGCGACTTGAGCTTCGTCTGATAGTCGTGCTCGTCGATCTGGGGACGGAACCGCAGCTCTTTGAGCTGCGTCTGACGCTGGTGCTGCCGCTGCTCCCTCAGCTGTTTCTCTTGGGCGTACCGGTATTTCGCGTAATCCATGACCCGACACACCGGCGGGACCGCCTGGGGAGCCACCTCGACCAAATCCAAACCAGCCTCCTGGGCGGCTTTGATCGCCGCCTCCAGCGCAATGACGCCGCCTGGTTCTCCCTTGGCCCCAACCAAGCGGACTTGCCCTACGCGGATCTGTTCGTTGATTCTCAGTTCATCCTTTGAAATGCTGGACCACCTCCTTCATGTTAGTCGTTAGCGTTTCTCCTCAACCTCCTTAACGATCCGATTCACGAACTCCCCTAACGGCACCGCTCCTAAATCTCCCGCGGTACGCTCGCGGACAGAGACCTTCTGTTCCTTCGCCTCTCGCTCACCGACGATCAGCATGTACGGCACCTTCATGAGCTGCGCATCCCGGATGCGGGCCTGGAGGGTCTCCCGTCGATCGTCCAATTCCACCCGCACCCCTGCCTGTTGAAGGGTCCCCACCACCTGTTGAGCGTACGGCTGGTGCGTCTGGCCAATGGGGATCACCTCCACCTGCACCGGGGAAAGCCACGCCGGAAAGGCGCCGGCGTACTGCTCGATCAAAGTCCCCAGGAACCGTTCCAACGAACCAAAGATGGCGCGATGAATCATGACCGGGGTAGCCTCCTGACCGCTCGCCTCCACGTAGCGCAGGTCAAACCGCTGAGGAAGCACGAAGTCCAGCTGGGCCGTGGCGCACTGCCAATACCTTCCTAAGGTGTCCTTGACGTGGATGTCGATCTTGGGCCCATAGAAGGCGCCTGCCCCTGGGCTCTCCGTGTAGGGGACGTTCCTTTCCTTAAGCACCTCCGTTAAGATCGCCTCCGCCTCTCTCCACTGTTCCTCGTCTCCTAAGAATTCGGGGGGACGGGTGCTCATCTCGATCCGGTACTCGGTGAACCCAAAATCGTTCATCATCGAGGCGATCAGGTCGAGAACGCCGCCCAACTCCTCCTTCAGTTGGGACGGCCGACAGAAGATGTGGGCGTCGTCTTGGGTAAACCCGCGCACCCGAAGAAGCCCGTGGAGCACGCCGGATTTCTCGTTCCGATAGACGGTGCCCAGCTCGAAGAGACGCAAGGGGAGTTCCCGGTAACTGCGCAGCGACGACCGGTAGATCAGGATATGCCCCGGGCAGTTCATGGGCTTCAAGCCCCACTCCTGTTCCTCTACCTTGAAGATGTACATGTTCGGCTTGTAATGCTCGTAATGGCCCGAACGAATCCAAACGTCGCTCTTTAAAACGTGCGGGGTGAGAACCGGGGAATATCCCAACGCCGAATGCCGCTTGCGAGAATATTCTTCGATGAGCTGCCTTAAGGTGGCGCCTCTTGGGTGATAGAAGACGAGCCCGGCTCCGGCCTCCTCGAAGATCGAGAAAAGTTTCAGACTCACCCCCAGCTTGCGATGGTCCCGGCGCTTGGCCTCCTCTCGGACTTGAAGGAAGCGGCTCAACTCCTCCGGGGTGAAAAAGGCGGTCCCATAGATCCGGGTCAATTGCGGATTCTTGTCGTTGCCCCGCCAATAGGCCCCAGCCAGGGAGAGGACCTTGAACGTGCGCACCTCGCCGGTCGCCTGGACGTGAGGGCCTTCGCACAGATCCACGAACTCCCCATCGGTGTAGATCGAGACCTTCGCATCGGGAATCCCTTGGATCAGCTCTACCTTGAACGGCTCGCCTCTTTCTTGGAAGAACCGCGTGGCCTCTTCCTTAGGTATCCAGGACTGTTTAAACGAGAGGTCCCCTTGAACGATCTCGTGCATCTCGGCCTCGATCTTCGGCAGATCTTGATCGGTGAGCGGCCGCTCGGGGGCGACGTCGTAATAGAAGCCTTCGTCGATCGGCGGACCAATGGCCAGCTTCGTCTTGGGCCACAGCCTTTTCACCGCCTGCGCCATCACATGCGCGGCGCTATGCCTTAACCGATGCAGGTCGTCACTCATTCATCCACCAGCCAGACGTATGGAAGTACCGTCTTCTCGTCAAGTTACGATCGGATAAAAGTGGATCTCACGTTTGGATTCACGGAAGGTCACGTCGAAACGCTCAAAGATGTCCTTTCGACCAATGAGGTTAAACCCGACGCCCAGGCGAGGAGAAAAACCGATAGAGGCTTTAAACCCAACAGGTCCTATCTTGACCAGCAGCCGCTGAAGGTAAACAGGGATCTGACCACCATCCCCCACCGTCACCAGGGTCCTTGGAGACCTGCCAAAATCGATTCCCAGGCGCTCAGCATCTTGAGCTCCAAAGATGCTGAAACTGGCGCCTGAATCTACATACCCCCACAGTTCGCGCCAGCCAACGGGCCCTTGGACTTGAACGGGAATGATGGGAGCGGGTAACCCTTTGTGAAGGCTGTAAAGAAAGGTTATAGGGCGCAATTAAAATCTTCAGGTCTAGGGATGGGCAAACCGGTAGGAATCATGCCTGGGTGTTTACGTCGAGCCTCTGTCTCTAGAAGAGCAGCATCTGTACCGACAAAAAGTTCCCCTTCAGCGACTACTGCATACTTTCCGGGGTATTTATCCACCAACTCGCTGAAGTGCCGCCTCACCCAAGCGTGGTCATTTATTTTCCCAGGAAATCGTAAGTTTTTCTCTTTCTTCATTCCCCTATCCCCCTTTTCCCTGCCTTAATTATATCATCCATCCAGAGCAGCCGGGAAGTATCGGAGGGCCGCCCAATGGCCAACTGGGCCTCCGGCCACAGGCGTTCACCGCCTGCGCCATCCCATGCGCGGCGCTATGCCTTAACCGATGCAGATCGTCACTCATTCAACGCCAACCCATAGGCGTAGGTGGCGGTCTCTTCTTTGACCGCACCGTGCCCGCTATGCTTTCCTAAATAATAAGCGGTGTAACTCCAATGGCCCATCAGCCGCTCGATGTTCTGCTCAAGTGGCTGATCCATCCACGTCTTGAGCTTGGTGTTGCTGACGCACACCGTTGCGATTCCATAGGGAGACCACTGCTTTTCGGGGTCACTTCTATGGTCAATATGGGAATACACCGACACCTGGCCGATGGGCAGTTTGAGAAACCGCGCCCAATAGCGACGTGCCCTGTTCTTGTCGAAACCATGGTAAACGCGGACGTCGACACACAACCGCGACTCATCCACGCGCACGATCTCCCTCAGAAATCTCACGAATAACGACAGCATCCGGTGGTCCATATTCACTACCTGGGTATTGAATCGGACCTTGCGGCTTCCTTCCGCCCAGTAGATAGCAAGCCCCAAAAGAAGAAGTTCCCGCTCTCTGTGGGTAAACCGCGTCTTCGGACGGAAAGGGTCGCCACCCGGGTTGAGCTTCCCCTACGTCCGCTCGCTGCAAGATCGGATGGGGATCCCATGCTTTTTAAGCCAATAAAGGACCTTGGGGAACGTCGTCTTTAAGTCCTCAGCAATCTCTGCCGCGGACATTTTTCTGCCGAGGTACCTGTCTTCTAAAACTGTTTTCTTAATCATGAGTTGGCCATAAGAACATGGGCGGTACTGGAATTGAACCAGTGGCCTTCTGCATGTCAAGCAGACGCGCTAACCGCTGCGCCAACCGCCCTCACGTCATCGAAATAGGCGCGCAAACAGAGTCTGCGCTGACTTTCTTACAAAGGCCCCGCTGGCAGATCCTAGAAAAGCAGGAATTGAAAACATTGCTAAACCGATGAGCCCGAGTGGGAAAAAGAAATTCATGCCCGCACTCCCCCCTGGGAATAACCCTAGGTCTCTGAGCAAAGTATACAGGCCAAAAAGAGATTGACCAAACCAAAGAGCGATTGGCCACAACCAGAAATTCCTTGGCTTGCCTAAAAAGCCGGCGATGCCGCCGCTCATAAATACGCCGGCCAGATAATAGGGACCTTTCGCGTCCCAAGGCTCCTCGGCTCCAGTTA
>CAYJWF010000038.1:0-11841 GCA_964373805.1 uncultured Planctomycetia bacterium
CTTTTTCCTCTATAAGTTTGGCATACAGGAAAAGCCGATTTCAAGAGGAAGCTGCCCCTAGGCGCTTTTGATAGGGTGGACAATTGGCCATGACTTTACAAGGAGACCGACGTGCGATTTCAAACGGTGGAGGAGTTTCGGGTGGGTCTTACCGTCGATCGGTTGGACTTAAGCCCTAGAAGAGGTCGATAGTACCGGCGGAATCGGCCGTCCGGAATGAGATCCGGGTGAATGAGGTGCGCGAACAGCTCGAGCCCCTCGACCAGCCGAGGTCCTGCATGATGGAAGAGGCTGCCGTCTACGGCGAAGACCCGTCCTGCTTTGACGGCTTGTAAAGATCGCCAGCCGGGCCGTCGGGCGAGACGCTGCCGTTCCCGAAGCGTCTGCGCGATCGAGTAGCTGCACGGCATGACGAGGATCAGATCCGGATCGTAGGAGCGAATCCGTTCCCAGCTCAAGGGGACCGAATTCTCTCCCGGCTTTCCCAACCCGTCGATCCCTTGCGCCATCTCCACCATCTCCGGGATCCAATGCCCCGACGCCATGAGCGGCTCCAGCCATTCGCAACAGAAGACGCTGGGTCGACTGGGAGCGCCGCTCAGCCGCTCTTGAAGGTGGGCAATCCGTTCTTGAAGGCGTTGCACCAGCCGATCGGCAGCGGCATCTCTGGCGGTGACCATCCCTAAATGCTTCAGCTCGGTAAAGATCTCGTTGAATTTCTGGGCCTGAAGGCTGATCACCTGTGGACGGGGCGAGAGCTGCTTGACGGCCGCGAAGACCTCCGAGTGGGGGGCGGCGCAGACGGAGCAGAGGTTCTGGGTGATGACGAGATCAGGTTTCAGCCGCCTTAAGGCGGCCAGGTTGATGGTGAACTGGTGAGCGTTCTGTTGTCGGAGTTTCAAGACCGTCCGATGAATCTCCAAGCTGTCCTGAGCCGCGATCGTTTTGACTTGGCTGCGAACCACGATCGGCTTGGCCTTGACCGGAGGGGGCCAGATGCAGTGTTGGCTGCGGGCCACCACGGAGCTGCCCAATCCCAACGCGTAGAGCATCTCGGTCGCCGTGGGGAGCAACGAGCAGATCCGCATTGGCGTATCCTACCACGGGAAGCAATCCCCCGTCAACATCTTCCACCGACCCGGTGGGACCTGCTGTATAATAACCGGTTTGTGATCAAGGAACGACTAGAAGAGGTTCGGGCGCGGATTGTGGCGGCGGCGAAACGGGTGGGACGGGATCCAGCCAGCATTCGGCTGGTGGGAGTCACCAAGGGGATTGCCGTCGATAGAATCCGGGAGGCGATCGGCTGTGGAGTGGAAGATCTCGGTGAAAATCGAGTTCAAGAGGCCCAAGCGAAGATCCCCCTCTTGGGGACAGTCCCGCCGGGGACTGCCCCCACTGTGTCCCTCGGACAGGAGGGCCCCCGCGTTCGCTGGCATTTCATTGGGCATCTTCAGCGCAACAAAGCGAGGTTCGCCGTCGAGCTATTCGATGTGATCCACTCGATCGATTCCGTGGAGCTGATGGAAACCTTAGACCGAGAAGCCAAGGTTCGATCGGCCGCTCAGGAGAGAAGGTTGGAAACGTTGGTTCAGGTGAACGTATCCGGAGAAACCACCAAACACGGCTGCCGGCCGGATCAGGTCGAACAGTTGGCACAGGCCATTCTGAATTGTAAACATTTAAAGTGGATCGGCTTGATGACGATGGCTCCTTATGCCGAGAATCCCGAGGAGTCGCGTCCCTTCTTCCGTCAGCTACGGGAGTTGCGGGATCGTTTGCAAGAGTCTTCTGTTCGCCCATTCGCCCAGTCACCCATTCACCCATTCCTGCATTTATCCATGGGGATGAGCCAGGATTTTGAAGTGGCGATTGAGGAAGGGGCCACGATGGTGCGGGTCGGCACGGCCATCTTTGGGGAGGGGCAAGGGTGACGATTGGCGTGATCGGCTGCGGGAATATGGGGTCGGCCCTGATTCGGGGAATGATTGGGGACAGGTCTAAGACCTGTCCCCAGAAAGGGGCGAGACCTCAGAGGGGTCTCGCCCCCTTAAAGATCGTGGCCTGGGATCCGGATGGATCCAAGCTTCTTGCGATGAAACGCCGTTTTGGGATTCGAACCGCCCGCTCGAATCGGGAGGTGGCCTGCTCTCCGGTCGTTTTATTGGCGGTCAAGCCGCAGCAGATGGCGCAGGTGCTGGAGGAGATTCGGCCCCGATTGAACCATCGGACGTTGCTGATCTCGATTGCCGCTGGGATTCCGACGCGGTGGATAGAACGGATCGTAGGCCGAGGCATTCGGGTGATCCGGGTGATGCCCAACACCCCAGCCCTCGTGGGGGCCGGGATCTCAGCGGTGACACGAGGGAAAACGGCCGAAGAGAAGGATCTTAAAATCACAGAGAAAATTCTAGGGGTGGTTGGGCAGGTGATCCGCGTTCCGGAACGGTGGATGGATGCGGTCACCGCGGTGAGCGGCTCCGGGCCGGCCTACTTCTTTTTCTTGATGGACGAGATGATCCGGGCAGGGGGTGAACTGGGGCTTTCCCCGAGCGTAGTCCGCCAGCTGGTCCTTCAAACCGCCGTTGGGGCGGCGAAGCTCGCCAAGGATTCTAAGGAGGAGCCGTCCGACTTACGGGCGCGGGTCGCCTCGAAGGGGGGAACCACCGAGGCGGCCTTTCGGGTGTACGAGAAAGCCCATTTAGGGAAAATCTTGCGGCGGGGAATTTTAGCCGCCGCTCAAAGAGCGAAGGAGTTGACTCCGTAACGATGTTTGTCTTAGGAAATTTAATCGCGGCCATGGCCAGTCTCCTCGAGGCGGTTTTCACGATCTTGACCTGGCTGATCATCGCTCGGGTGCTGATCGGTTGGGTCTCTCCCGACCCGTTCAACCCGATCGTTCAGTTTCTCATCAAGGCGACCGATCCGGTTTTGGAGCCGTTTCGGCGGATCATCCCGCCGATCGGGTTCCTGGACATCTCCCCGGTGGTGGCCCTACTCATCTTGAGGGCCCTTCAGCTCTTCGTGGTGAAGACGCTTCTTGAGCTAAGCTTGAGACTCCGATGACAGGACTTTGGGAGAGGATTCAAGAGACGGTTCGGTCGATCCGAGGGAGCGTCTCCGACGTCCCGAAGATCGGCGTGATCCTCGGCACCGGATTGGGGGGCCTCGGAGAAAAGATCGAGGGCTCGAAGGCTCTTCTCTATGAGCAGATTCCCCATTTCCCACGGGCTACCGTCGAGGGACATCGGGGGCAGCTGGTCTTTGGCCGGATCGGAGGCCGATCGGTCGTCGTGATGGAAGGGCGGTTTCATCTGTACGAGGGGTACACCGCCGAGGAGGTGACCTATCCGGTTCGGGTGATGCGCGCCTTGGGGGCCGAGATCCTGATCGTTTCCAACGCGGCCGGCGGCATGAACCCCACGTACGCCGCGGGCGATCTCATGGCGATCACCGATCACATCAACTTGATGGGGGCGAACCCCTTGATCGGTCCCAACGACGAACGACTCGGCGTTCGATTCCCGGACCTGTCGGCCCCCTACGATTTGCGGCTCATCGCCTTGGCCGAAGAGGTGGCCAAGGCCGCTCGAATGAAGCTTCACCAGGGGGTCTATGCAGCAGTGGCCGGCCCCAATCTGGAAACACGGGCCGAGTACCGATTCCTAAGAGGGATTGGAGCCGATTGCGTCGGGATGTCGACCGTTCCCGAGATCCTCGTGGCGGCGCACAGCGGGATGCGGGCCTTTGGGTTAAGCTGCATCACCGACCTTTGCATCCCGGAGACGTTAAAGCCGGCCTCCTTGGAGGAGATCTTGAAAATCGCTGAGGCCGCTGAGCCTCGTCTAACCCATCTCGTTTCTCAGCTCATCGAGAAGATCCCGAACTAAACGATGGATTACAAGGCGACCCTCCATCTGCCGAAGACCACCTTTCCCATGAAGGGGAACCTCCCCCAAACGGAGAGCTCTGTTCAGGCCCGATGGGAGGAGAGTCGCCTTTACGAGAAGCTCTTGAAGGCCCGGAAAGGGTCGCCCACCTTCATCCTTCACGACGGTCCCCCCTACGCCAACGGGGACATCCACATGGGCCACGCCTTGAACAAGGTGCTGAAGGATTTCGTGGTCCGTTACCGGACCCTGCGGGGGAACTCGGTTCCTTTCGTTCCCGGCTGGGACTGCCACGGCCTTCCGATCGAGTATCAACTGATGAAAGAGTTAAAGGTGACCAAACACGAGGTCGATACGGTCGATTTTCGACGAAAGGCGAGTGCGTACGCCTTGAAGTACGTCTCTGTCCAACGGGATCAGTTCAAGCGGCTGGGGCTCCTGGGGGATTGGGAGCATCCGTACCTCACCTTAAAACCGGAATACGTGGCCGCGGCGTTACGGGTTCTGAAGCTCCTCGTCCAGCGGGGCTTCATCCATCGGGCCTGTCGACCGGTCAACTGGTGCTGGTCGTGTGAGACGGCCCTCGCCGAGGCGGAGGTGGAGTACGAACCGCATACCTCTCCATCCATCTACGTGAAGTTTGCGTTGGATCGGGGTACCTACCTCATCGTCTGGACCACGACGCCTTGGACCCTGATGGGAAATGTCGCGGTAGCGGTCCATCCGGAATTCGAGTACGCCTACCGTCGGGTGGGACCGAACGAAGTTTGGGTCACCGCCGAGCACCTGCCGGAAGATTCCTTGCGGGATCTGGGATGGGATGCCGACTCGCGCCCCATTGAGAAGAGGATTCGGGGGAAGGATCTTCTCGGGAAACGATACCGCCACCCTTTCCTCCGGCGGGAAGGGCAGGTGGTGTTGGCCGACTACGTTTCCAGAGAAGAGGGAACTGGGCTCGTCCACATCGCCCCGGGATTTGGAGCGGAGGATTACGCCACGGGCAAGGAGTACGGCTTGGAGGTGCTGGCCCCGGTCGATGGGAAAGGGAGGTTTGTCGGCTTGAGCCAAGAAGTGAGCGACCTGAATGGCCAGATGGTTCAGGAGGCCAACCCCGCGATCATCCGGCGATTGGAGGAGGCGAAGGCTTTGGTAAAGGCCACAGAGGTGGAACACCCCTACCCCCACTGCTGGCGGTGCCATCGGCCGATCATCTTCCGGGCCACCGACCAGTGGTTCCTGAAGGTGGAGCACGAGGGGTTGCGCCAAAGGCTCCTCGAGGTGGTGGAGCGGGAGGTGACCTGGATTCCACCGGAAGGCAAGGGGCGGATGCTGGGGATGGTTCGCAGCCGACCCGATTGGTGTCTCTCCCGTCAGCGGCTTTGGGGGATCCCGATCCCGGCGGTGATTTGCCAAGGGTGTGGAAAGGCCCATCTCGATCCCCAGGTGATCGAGAATTTCGCTCGAGGCGTTGAAACCGATCCCGGAGGAAGCGACTGCTGGTTCACCGAACCGGTGACCCGTTGGCTGCCGCCAGGGTTTACCTGCGGCTGTGGAAAGGGCGACTCTTCCTTTGAGCGGGGAACCGATATCCTGGACGTCTGGTTCGATTCCGGGGTGAGCCACGAGGCGGTCTTGAAGCGCTGGGAACATCTCACTCACCCGGCCGACCTTTACGTGGAAGGATCGGACCAACACCGAGGTTGGTTTCAGGTTTCTTTGATCACCGGGGTGGCGCTGTCGGGTAAGGCCCCTTACCGAGGGGTCTTGACGCACGGCTTCGTGGTGGACGGCGAGGGCCGCAAGATGTCCAAATCGCTGGGGAACGTGATCGCCCCTGGCGAGGTGGTGGCCTCCTTCGGGGCGGACGTCTTACGGCTTTGGGTGGCGTCGGCCGACTACGCGCAGGACATTCGACTCTCGGCGGCGATCCTCTCCCAGGTGGCCGAGGTGTACCGAAAGATCCGCAACACCCTGCGGTTCTGCCTGGCCAACGTTTCCGACCTCGAGCCGACCGAGCCTCTCACTTTAAGTGCCTGGCACCTGCTGGAGGATGAGGAGCGGTGGATCCTCTTGCAGCTTAAGAAATTGGTGGAGGGGGTCACCCAAGCGTACGACGGGTACACCCATCATCGGGTGGTCAAGGCGGTGCATGAGTTTTGCACGGTGCGGCTGTCCAACTTTTATCTGGATTTCATCAAGGATCGGCTCTACACGAGTTTGGCCAACGACCCGAAGCGGCGTTCGATCCAGACCGCCTTGGTGCAGATAGCGCAAACGCTCATCCGTTTGATCGCCCCGATTCTCCCCATGACGGCGCAGGAGGCCTGGGAAGCCTTGAGGGGGCAGAGGGACCAGGCTGAGGAGCTGGATCTGGCCCTCTACGATTGGCCGGACTTGAACAGCTTTCCCGAGGATCCCGCCTTGGAGGAGATCTGGGATCGGCTGTTCCAGGTGAGAGATCAAGCCATGAAGGCCTTGGAGAAGGCCCGAGAAACCGGCTTGCTCGGCGACGCCCTGGAAGCGGAACTGGAGATCGTCGTGGGCGAGGAGGAGTGGTCCCGTTTTCTCGAATCCCATCAAGAGACGCTGATGACCCTTTGCATCGTTTCCGCTTTGAAGGTAACCCGGGGAAAGGCCGAAGGGCCTTTTACCTTCCAAGTGCGTAAGGCCCCTGGTGAGAAATGCCAACGCTGCTGGATGCATCTGCCCTCGGTGGGGAAGTCAATGGAGCATCCGGCCCTGTGTCACCGCTGCGTCGAGGTGGTGGAAAGGATCGCTTAGAAACCGGGTTTTGAAGCCGGCTCTAAACATGGTATACTATAGTTTTGACCCAAAATGACGAAAAGAGAGCTGGACCGCTACAAGAAGCTTCTCCTTAAGAAAAAGGAGGAAGTCGTCCGGGCGATGAGGCACATCGAGAAGGACACCTTAAGCCAGTCGCAGCGGGAGGCCTCTGGGGATCTCTCCGGCTACACCCTGCACATGGCCGACATCGCCACGGACAGCTACGACCGGGAATTCTCCTTAGGGTTAGCCACCAACGCCCAGCGGATCCTCTACGAGATCGAGGAGGCCTTAAAGCGGATCCAGGAGAAGGGCTTCGGGGATTGCTTAAGCTGCGGGAAGCCGATCCATCGGCGGCGCCTCAGCGCTATCCCCTACACCAGCTACTGCATTGCCTGTCAGGCCAAAGAGGAGACCAAGCGGCGCAGCCTAGGTCCCTCTTCCGGTCCCCTTCTTGAACCCCAGGGCTAAACCGAACTTAAAAATTCTCTTCTTAAGCCTGGGCGTCTGGGCGGTGGACCAGGCCACCAAGATCGTGGCGCTCCATTTCCTTTTGGGGATTCCTACCCTTGCCGTGCTGCCGGGCATCTTTCACTTGACGCTGATCCACAACTCCGGGGTGGCTTTTGGGTTGTTCCGCGGCTACGGCCTGTTCGTCACGGTGGTCACCTTAGGGATCCTCGTGGGATTGGTGGGCTCGGCCCTACGAAAGGGCTCAGCCCTACGAAAGGACTCCTCTCGGGAGGGACTTCCTTGGGTGAGCCTCGGGCTCGTGGTAGGCGGGGCCTTGGGGAACCTCACGGACCGGTTGATTCGGGGTGGGGTGGTCGATTTCCTCGATTTTCGGATTTGGCCGGTTTTCAACGTGGCCGACTCCTGCATTACCGTCGGAGCCGTCTGGATGGCTTGGGCTCTTCTGCGCTCTCGCTAGAGATGCATCCGATCCTGTTCCAATTAGGGCCGATCGCCCTGTACAGCTACGGCCTCATGGTAGCGATCGGGTATCTCGTGGCGGTGGCCCTCGCTGCCCAGAGAGCCCGACGGGTGGGGATCGATCCAACCCGGATTCAGACGTTGAGTTGGGTTGTTCTGTTGATGGGCCTGATTGGGGCGCGGGCGGCTTACGTCTTCCTCTATTGGGATCTCTTTAGATTCCATCCCGTTGAAGTGATTCGGCTGGACCATGGGGGCCTCGTCTTCTATGGGGGACTCCTGGGGGGAATCGGGGGAGGCCTTTGGTACGTTCGGCGCTCGGGGCTCCCCCTGTGGCCAACGGTGGATCTCATGATTCCTCCGTTGGTGTTGGGCCACGCGCTGGGGCGGATCGGCTGTTTCTTAAACGGCTGTTGTTACGGGAAACCGACCGCTCTGCCCTGGGGGGTTCCGTTTCTGGACGGCGTGGTTCGTCATCCTACCCAGTGGTACGAAAGCGCCGCGTTGATTCTTCTCTTGGGATGGCTTAAGATCGTGGAACGTCGAAACCCTAAACCGGGGACTGTCGCGTTGACCTATGGACTTCTCTACGGAAGCTGGCGCTTCTTTGTGGAGTTTCTCCGAGGGGACAACCCAACGGTCGCCTGGGGGCTCACCGTCTTCCAGTGGGTGAGTGTAGGGCTGATCGTTGGCTGTGGATGGGTCCTGGTACGACGCCTGAAGTCGGGGACTCCGTTCGCCCTGAGCTAACCGATGCAATCTTCGACCATTCATCACGTGGTTCCACCCGATACCCCTTCCCAGCGCCTGGACCGGTATCTGACCACGGTTGTTCCCAAAACTTCGCGGGCCTTTCTGCAACGCCTTATTGAGGAAGACCGCGTCCGGGTCAACGACCGGGTCGTAAAAGCTTCCCATCGCGTGAGCCCCGGCGAGAAACTTTGGGTCGAGATTCCTCCACCCGAGCCGATGGAACTTCAACCGGAGGCGATTCCCCTTTCCATTATTTACGAGGACGAATGGCTTCTCATCGTGGACAAGCCGGCCGGCCTCGTGGTCCATCCGGCACCGGGGCATTCGGGTGGAACCTTGGTGAACGCCTTGTTGGCCCATGCGAAGCAACTCTCGACCTTGGCCGGACCGTTCAAACCGGGGATCGTGCATCGACTGGACAAGGATACCTCGGGACTTCTGGTCGTGGCCAAGGACGACCACACGCATCGGAAGCTCGCCCGCCAATTCGCGAACCGCGAGGTTCGTCGGGTCTATCTCGCGTGGGTGAAGGGAGCGGTCACGCAGGAGGAGGGAACCATTGAGGCCCCCATCGGTCGGCATCCGGTCAACCGTCAACGGATGGCGGTGCGGTACGAGGCTTCTCGTGAGGCGATCACCCGGTACCGGGTTTTAAAGCGGTTCCCTACGAAGACCCTGCTGGAGCTCACCCCGCAGACCGGCCGGACCCATCAGCTTCGGGTCCATCTGGCCCATCTGGGCCATCCGATCCTGGGCGATTCCCGCTACGGGATAAAGGGGGACTTTCCTCGGCAAGCCCTGCACGCCCATCGCCTCGGCTTCCACCATCCTGGGAAAGAGATCTGGCTCGAATTCACCTCTTTGCCACCCGCCGATTTAAAAGAGAAAATGGCGCTTGATAATCGGGAAGCTTTGTGATAAGTTTGCCCCACATGGCGAATACGCGGGCAAGTACGGTACTGTTGGTGATCGGCTTCGTGATGGCGACGTTGGCGGCGGTCATCTTTTATGTGGGGCGCAGCGACGAACGGGCCAAACGGGTCTGGACCGAAGAGCAGCTCCAGAAGGTCGCCTCCGCTAAGGAGGCCCTCGAGCAGGAACGGGACGAACTGGCCAAGGCCAAGGAAGCTCTGGAGGGTCAGCTGGGCGATGCCCAGACCCAAGCCAAGAATCTCGCCGATCAGATCGCCCAGGAGAAACGGGCCCGCGAGGCGTTGACTACGGAGCTGATCCAGGCCCGCCGCGAATCGACCGACTTAAAAGGCCGGCTCGAGACGGAGCGAAAAGAGAAACTCACCTTAACCGAAGATTTGGGCAAGGCCAAGCAGAGCTACCAGGCGTTGAGCAACGAGTTGACCACCTTGCGTCAGGCCAAGGAAGCGCTCGAGAAGCGGGTCAAGGAGATGTTGGCGGCCCAGGCCTCGGAGGTGGAGAAGATCGTAGTGAAACCGACCGCCGATACGCCGCCGGCACCAACGCCTATGCTGCTCGAGGGCAAGGTGATGGTGGTCAACCGGGAGTTTAATTTCGTCGTGGTGAACCTTGGCTCCAAAGATGGACTCCAAAGCGGCGCCACCGTTTCCATCTCGCGGGAAGGAAAACCGATTGCCACTGCCCAGGTGGAGCGGATCTACGAGAACATGTCCGCTGCCACGGTGATAGACGAGGCCAAGAAAGGGTCTATTAAGGAAGGGGACCTCGTCCGCGTCACTGCTTAAGCGGTCTCAGTTCATCGTCCAACCTGCACGTTCTCTCCACGGGGAACTCACCGTTCCAGGCGATAAATCGATTTCCCATCGGGCTATTTTGTTAGGAGCCGTTGCCCAGGGCAAGACCCGTATCCGATATTGCCTGCAATCCGGGGATATGAAGAGCAGTACCGAAGCGGTTCGCGCCCTTGGAATCTCAGTGACCGTTGAAGGCGAGGTGGTGATGGTAGAGGGACGGGGCAAACGGGGGCTCAAAGCCCCCGCGGCGCCGATCGACGCCGGAAATTCCGGAACCACGGCTCGGCTTCTCCTCGGGCTGTTGGCCGGCCAGCCCTTCACCTCTACGATTACCGGCGATCCCTCCTTGAGGAGTCGGCCGATGCGCCGTGTCACCGAACCCCTGGAAAAAATGGGGGCGATCATCCAAGGACCGATGGGAAACGATCGGCTGCCGCTTACCGTTCAGGGAGGGGGCTTGAAAGGGATTCGGTATCCGCTCCCCGTCCCCAGCGCTCAGGTCAAATCGGCTTTACTGTTGGCCGGGCTCTACACCGATGGGGCCATGACGGTCGTGGAGCCGATTCCCACACGGGACCACACGGAACGGATGCTGCGCACCTTTGGGGCCAGGCTCACTTGGACAACCGACGGGATCACGATCGAACCGGACTCTCTGCTAGAGGCGCGCGATTTGGAAGTTCCGGGGGACCTTTCGAGTGCCGCCTTCTTTTTAAGCGGGGCGGTAGTCGTTGCCGGCTCTTCCGTGACGGTTCGACGGGTGGGACTGAATCCCACCCGGACCGGATTCCTCGAGCTGTTGAAGAAAATGGGAGCGTCACTCGAGATCAAGAAGACTCCTTCTGGGCAGGAGTGGGAGCCGATGGGAGAGGTCACCGCCAGGTACAGTCCCTTGCAGGGGATTACCGTGGAGTCGGCGATCATTCCTGGGGTCATCGATGAGCTTCCTATATTGATGGTGGTAGCCACTCAGGCCAACGGCCGGACCGTCATCGAAGGGGCAGGGGAGCTTAAGGTTAAGGAAACCGATCGAATCCGATCGATGGTCACCGGTTTAACGGCGATGGGTGCTCGGATTCGATCCGAAGGAGATACGATCGTCGTGGAAGGCCCTACCCGACTGCGGGGAGCCGTGGTGAACTCCTTCGGGGATCATCGGACCGCCATGGCCTTAAGCATCGCCGGTCTCGTGGCAGAGGGACCCACCACCATCCAGGAAAGCCAATGGATCGACATCTCCTTCCCCGGATTCCAGGGGCTGTTGAGGAGTCTTCAACGTTGACTTTCCCGACCAGGGAGGTTAAGGTAACTTCATCATGACCCTCCCCGATGGTGGTGGTTGTTGCCGACGATTCTGTGCCGTTGTTCTGATTTTTTCCCTGATGAGCCTGCCGGTGGTTCCTCCCTCTGTTTTGGCTGGGCCGCCGCCTGTTCCGGAGCCGGAAGGTCCGGTCTTCGTGCGGGGAGATGTCAACGGGGATGGGAAGGTGGACATCTCCGATTCGGTCAGGATCCTCGGCTGGCTGTTTCAAGGAGATCCGGAGCCTCCCTGCCTGGATGCGGCGGATGCCAACGACGATGGGGATCTGGACATCTCGGACCCGATAGCGATCCTTTTATTTCTTTTCTCGGCGGAGAAGCTCCCGCACCGGATCGGGGTCATTGAACGGGATTCCCCTGGGGATTCTCTTTCCTGCGGGCGCGGGCTGGATGTGACCCCACCGGTGATCACCGGTCTCAGTCCAGTCAGAGGG
>CAYJWF010000039.1:0-11248 GCA_964373805.1 uncultured Planctomycetia bacterium
TTCGCCTGGTAGATCTGGCCGTCGGCGATGAATCCTTTGGCTTCTCGCACCATCGCCTCGAAGCTGGATCGAGAATGCGTTGACGACATCGGGGAGGAGGAAACGTCATTGCGAGTCCCCCACGATTTGTTTCGTCTCGCGCAACCAAATCGAAACATGGGGGACGAAGCAATCTCGTTTGGAGATCGCTTCACCCGGCGGATTAAAGCGTCGATCTTGGCTACGGCCTCATCGTAGGAACGATCCGCATCCTCCGAAGGCTCAGCCAGAGCGATCACCCAGAGCCGCTTAAGGGAATGGTCCAGGACAACGGCCTCATCGCAAAACAGGAATCCCAGCTCTGGCAACCGAAGATCGTCCACCGAAACCGAAGGGACCGGTTCCATCAACCGATAGGCATCGAAACTCAAGAAACCGACCGCCCCTCCCACAAAGGGGGGAAATCCCGGAAGTCTTACCGTGGGCCTTTCCTCTACCAATCTCTGGAAAAGGGCCAGAGGGTTCCCTTCGAAGCATCGGGCCCCTTCCCGGGCCTTCAGCCAAATCCGGTTACCCCGGCTGAACATCGTGGAGGCAGGCTCCCCTACGATCAGGCTGTACCGACCGGTAACCGGATGAACCCGGGCCGATTCCAAGAGGAGAGAGGGACCGGAGAAATCGACGGCCCTAAAGAGATGCTGGGGGGAAGCCTCCAATGGCAAACAGGCGGCTATCGGAATCCACTGCCCTGAAGCTCGCAGGGTTCGAAAAGATCGTCGAGAGGGTCGGACCATAACGGAAGATATGTTACCACGGGGAAAAACAAAATGGTGCCTGGCACCTTAAAAGGTGCCAGGCACCTAAAAGGCACCTAGAATCTACGGAAGGAAATCGGGATAGGAGTGGAAGCCGTTGCCGTTCGTGTGCGCCGCCGTGGCGGTCAAAACCTCGGCCGCTTCTCGGGGCTCGTAGTAGGTGTAGATCTTCCCTTCGTAATTGCGCAAGGTGACCACCCCGTCCTTATAGGAGATCACGTAGTTGGGGCCAATGGGGATCTTGCCTCCTCCGCCCGGCCCATCGATGACAAAGGTCGGCACGGCGTAACCGGTCGTATGCCCCCGCAGGGCCTCCATGATCCGAATCCCAGCCTCCACCGACGTTCGGAAATGGCTGATCCCTTGGGCCATATCGCACTGGTAGATGTAGTAGGGGCGCACGCGTACCTTCAAGAGCTCGTGCATCAGCCTCTTCATCACCTCTGGATCGTCGTTTATCCCTTTCAAGAGCACCGTCTGAGAACCCAACGGCACGCCGCTGTCGGCCAATCGATCCATCGCCTGGCCCAGTCGTGGCGTCACCTCCTTGGGGTGGCAGAAGTGGAGGCTCATCCAGATCGGCTTGTGCTTCTTCAAGACCGCGCAGAACTCCTCGGTGACCCGCTGCGGCATCGTCACCGGGGTGCGGGAGCCGATTCGGATAAACTCCAGGTGCGGTATCTGCCGCAACGCCGTTAAAATCCGATCCAGCCCAACGTCCGTCATCATCAAGGGGTCGCCCCCAGAAATCAGGACGTCCCGCACCTCGGTGTGCTTCCTTAAATAGTCAAAGGTGGGCGTGTAGTCGTTCATGAGGCCGTGGTTCACTCCCACGAGTCGACGGCGGGTGCAGTGCCGGCAGTACATCGCGCACTGCTCGGTCACCAGGAACAAGACCCGGTCCGGATACCGATGAACCAACCCTGGAACCGGCATGTCGGCATCCTCCCCACAAGGGTCTCGCATGTCGTGGGGCTGGAGGCTGAATTCCTCCGCCACCGGGACCGCCTGCCGCCGAATGGGGCAGTGGGGATCTTCCGGATCCATCAAGGCCGCCCAATAGGGAGGGATCGCCATCACCAACCGTCCCTGGGTTCGGCCGACCGCCATCTCCTCTTCGGCCGTTACGCGGATCACTTCCCGCAACTGCTCTAACGTGTAAATTCGGTTACGCAGCTGCCAATGCCAATCTTCCCATTCCTCTGGAGAGACGTCCCTCCAGAGGGAAACGCGACGGTAACTATCGTCCAAGGGTATCCTCCTTGAAGTTTTTATCTAGGGAAGTCCCCCTCTGCGGGGCCTCCTTTGGATCGCCGTTCCGGGCGTCTGAAGGTCGCCTCGATCCTTGTCGAACAACAACGACCGGATCGCCCGGAACTCCCGAGGGCTGTACTCTCGAGTCGGGGAGTGCTCGACGTCGCGGAGCCTTGGGTCCCGGGAGGGCCTTTTCGGATAAGGGAATGGATGAATGGACCTTGACCGACAATTTCTCAGAGCGCCCCACGCTTAAAGTCACCAAGCGTTGGATCAGCGCCTCGTAGGAAAGCCCCGCGGCCTGAGCCATGAGCGGCAGATTCGATTCCTCCGGATCCAAACCAGGCAGCGGATTGACTTCCAAAACGTAAGGAATCCCATCCACACTCAACCGGATGTCCACGCGGGCGATGTCTCTAAATCCTACGGCCTTGGCGGCCTTCAGGGCCATCCCTTGGACGGCTTGGGTTACGTTCATCTCCAGCCGGGCCGGACACCAAAACCGGGGGATAAGGTGCATCTGTTTGTTGCCCTGAAACTCTTTCATCCGCCAGGAATAGAAGGATTCTCCCGAAGCTCCGCACTCGGAAAAATCGATCTCCAGGATCGGAAGGATCCGATCGGCCCCCAGGATACCGACGGTTAACTCGATCCCGTCGATGTACTCCTCGACCAAGACCTCCTGGGCGTACGCCTGAAAAACTTGGCGCACCTGAGTCCTTAACGTCCCCTCCTCGCGTACCACACTGGAGGCCCAAATGCCCTTGGCGGAACCTTCCCGATTGGGCTTGACGATGAGCGGAAAATGGAGGCGCCGATCCAAAGGCTCCTCCGGATCGAAAAACAGTTGGAAGTTGGGCGTGGGAACCCCGGCGGCGCGGAAGAGGTGCTTGGATTTGGCCTTGTCCAAGGCCAACGCTAAGGTGAGGACCCCGGAACCGGTATATGGAATCTCCAAAAGTTCCAACAGGGCAGGCACGCGCGCTTCCCGGGCTTCCCCGTGAAAACCTTCCGCGATGTTGAAGGCCAAGTCGATGGGGTGACTGTCAAGCCACTGGGGCAAACGACGGTCGGCCTCCACGGGAAATACGGTATGCCCTGCACTTCGCAACGCCTTGGCGATCGCCTCGATGGTCTTGACGGCATCGCACTCCGAATAATAGTCGGTCGGAAGAGATGGGTCTTTCATCGGAGGCTTCGCGTTGTGAATCAGCGCGATCTTAAGAGCTGTCATGGATGAGCCCGTGAACCGACGCATTCGCGAGCCCCCTTCGCGGCGAGCCCAAGGCGTTTGATCGCGGCCTCCACAACTCGGCCGATCATCGCCTCGTAGGTCACCCCTAACCGACGGGCCACCACCATAAAGACGTCCTCCGTCGAGAGAGACGGCAACGGGTTGATCTCCAATACGTAGGGATTGCCCTGGCCGTCCACCCGGAAATCCACCCGCCCAAAATCCATACAGTCCACCGCTTGGTAGGTGCGAACGGCCAGGGATTTAAGATTTTCTTCCATCGGGGGATCGAGCCGGGCAGGACAAAGGTAGTCGGCCCCCGCGGCGATGCGTGAGAAGGTGTAGAACAACTCTCTCAGATCGACCTTTCCATCGATCTGAATCTGAACCACCGGCAGAGCCTCCGGAGGGGCGTTGCCCACCACGGCTACGGTGAATTCCGTTCCGCAAATAAACTCTTCCACCAGAGCCGGCTGACGATACGTCCGAACCACCCACTCGGCTTGGTTTCTTAATTCGTCGGGGGAGTGCACCACGGATCGTTCGGAGATCCCTTTGCTGGAGCCTTCGTAGCGGGGCTTGACGATGAGGGGAAAGGAGAGGTCGTGCGGTACGGAATCGTCCCGATGGGTCATCTGGAAAAAGCGAGGGGTCGGGATCCCCTCGCTTAAACAAATCCTCTTCGTCATCAGCTTATCGAGGGCCAGCGCCAGTGTCAATCCATCGGATCCCACGTACGGGATCCCTTGCATCTCCAGAAGGATCGGCACCTGCGCCTCTCGATTTCGGCCGAGGGACCCCTCGGCGATGTTGAAGACGAGGTCCACCTCCAAGTGGTCCAGCCGCTCGCGAAGCCGATTCGCGTTTCCAATGGGAACCACCCGATGCCCCAACGCGGCTAAGGCGCTCACGATCACCTCCACGGTGCTCGGGTGATCGAACTCCGCGTTGGCATCGATGGGATCTTCCGACTTAAAGACGTATTCCGTCTTTAAGTCGTAGGTCATGCCGATGGTCATCGGCACCGTGCGTTATTCAATTGTAAAAAAGAGTGACTACCTCCTCTTGACCTTGTCGATGAAGTCGGCCACGTACTTGCCGACCAAGTCCTTGGACCCTAACCCAAAAGCCAAGGCCAGCCCGAAACAGACCGCGGCCACCACCGTCTGAAAGGTGTTCTGAATGACCACGGAGCTAAAAAACTTCTCGAGCGCCACCACCACCGAGAAGACAATCACCACGACCCGCGCTACCTGCCCTAGCCCCTTGGCCTGCCCCACGCCGGCGTTGGCCGCTGCCGTCTGGACCACGCCGCCGATCAAGGCCGAGAAGAAAAGCCCCAGGATCAACACGATCACGCCGCCCAAGACATCCGGCATGTAGCCGATCAAACGTTCCAACAATTCAGCCGCTACCGTTAAGGAAAGGGCATTCAACGCGGCTAAGAAAGTCGCCAAGATGACCAGCCAGTAGAGGAAAATCCCGAGAAGCTCAGAAAGCGAGTACTTGACCTCTCCCTTCTGGAGGATTTCGTTGATGCGAAGGGTGTGAGACAAATCGTCCAATCGAACGGCCTTGAGGACACCCACCAAAAACCTCTGCGCGGCTCCTGCAATGATCCACCCGACCACCAAGATGACGATGGCACCCAACAGGGCCGGTAGAAAGTTGCCCACCCGGGTGAAGACTGCCTTGACGGATTCGGTCGCTGCAGTGACCATCCAGTTCATCGAAAGTCTCCTCCTTCCCTAACTATTCGCGCTTGGCCTCTTTGGATCTCTCATAATGGAAATAAAATATTAGGGGAAAATAGCATACGGTCTATCCATTGTCAAGCGGTCTAGAAGAAAATACAATGGTGGGGTGGCTCATCTCCTTTTGGTTCGGCACGGACAATCGCAGTGGAATCTGGAGAACCGCTTCACCGGATGGATCGATGTTCCGCTAACCGAAGCGGGCCGTCGGGAAGCTAAGCGGGCCGGGGCGTTGATCCAGACGCTTAAGGTTAGGTTTGATGTGGCGTACACCTCGGTATTGGTGCGGGCCACCGAAACGCTGAAGATCCTCCTGTCCGTCTTGAACCAATCGGGGATCCCCATCGTCCAGGACCAGGCCTTAAACGAACGCCACTACGGCGAGCTTCAGGGAATGGACAAGGACGAGATGCGACAGAAATTCGGAGAAGCGCGGGTCCAACTCTGGAGACGCAGCTACGACGTCGCTCCTCCAGGAGGAGAGTCGCTCAAAGACACCGCCGCCCGCACGATTCCCTTTTTCGAGTCGCGGATCTTTGCAGACATCAAGTCCGGTAAACAGGTTCTTGTCTCCGCGCACGGAAACTCCCTGCGCTCTATCGTCATGCACTTGGATCGTCTGACAAAAGAGCAAGTGCTTGCGCTCGAGATCCCTACCGGCGAGCCGATCTGGTATCAGATCGATTCGAATGGAAAGGTGGCCTCGAAAAAAATCTTAAAACCAGAGGGGGTCAGACCCCTTGGGGTCTGACCCCTCTGGCCCGGCAGTAAAGGAACTGCTGGGCCCAGCCGCAGTAGGGACCGAAATGCCGGTAAGAAAAAGCCCGGATCTGGCGGCCGGTAACTTTCGCGTCTCGGCTAAAATACCGGGCCCGCATCCATCTTCCAATCCAGACGTCGACCGGGAAAGCCGAGGCTCGCGCAAATCCAAAGAGCATCACGCACTCAACCACCTTCTCCCCCACGCCAGGAATCGTCAATAATTTGTTCCGGAGCGTCTCATCGTCCAGATCGTTCAAGCGCGCCAGATCCAGTCGAGAGCTGGCCACGGCTTCCGCCGCCGCCTTGAGATACGGCGCGCGGTAACCCAATCCACAGTGGCGCAATGCCTTCTCCGAAACGCTGGCCAATACCTCTGGCCTCGGGAATCGGTAAGCCAGGGGCGGGACGGGGCCCCGCGACGGGGGATTCCCGGAGCGCACCTCCGCAGGCCGCGCGGGCATGGTTCCCGAGTCCGCCACGTCCTTTGGCGGACGAGGGAGAGCGCGGCCGAGGACAGAGTGAGGACGCCACGCTGGGGCGGACGAACGATGCGCGGAGGGAACCCCCGGAGCAGGGGTGTCCTGCCCTCGCGTGACCAGATCCCACCCCCGATGGGTGGCCTCGGCTGGTTCACCAAATCGGATAGCGAGGCGCTCCAGCATCCCGCTCAACCGGGGGATGTTGTTGAAGCTCGAGAGAATGAAGGAGGCCAGACATTCCCAAGGATCCTGCCTTAAAACCCGCAGCCCCCAATAGGACTCCAGGGCCTCGTGAATGATCGGATCCACATCGATCTGGCGGGTAATCTCTCCGTAATCCAAATCCAACGAGAAAAACCGTCGGATCCTCTGGGGCGAGGTCCCTTGGTATACCAACTGGGAATTCTGCTGCTTAACCCAAACCAGATCCGACCCAATCCAGCCGATAAATGCCCTCGCTCCGCTCGGGACTTCCTTGCGGTCGCTCACCACGGCCTTCGGGCCAGCGGCTGCCGCTAGCGGAGGCGGCACCACGGCCCTCGGGCCAGTCGGCTGCCAACGGAAGAGTTGGCCTGAGCCCAGCGTGTGTCTGAGGCTAAAGTCCAGGCAAGGAATAGCGTTTAGCGGATAGCGTTTAGCGTTCAGGAAAACTTCAACGGCCATCGTCTCTCCTATCCGCTACACGCTCTACGCTATACGCTAGATTTTAGGAAGCACGATCGACTGCTGCTTCTGGTATTTGCCTTTTCGGTCGGCGTAGGAGACGTCGCACGGCTGATCGGAGGCGAAGAACAGGACCTGGGCAATCCCCTCGTTGGAATAGATCTTGGCCGGCAGCGGGGTCGTGTTGGAGATCTCGAGGACCGCATATCCCTCCCACTCTGGCTCAAAGGGGGTGACGTTGACGATGATCCCACACCGCGCATACGTCGATTTTCCCATGGTGATGGTGAGAACATTGCGAGGGATCTTGAAATACTCGACCGTTCGGGCGAGGGCGAAGGAGTTGGGAGGAACAATGCAGACCTCCCCTTTAAAGTCGACAAAGGAACGGGCATCGAAGGCCTTGGGATCCACCACGGTGTTCCAAACGTTGGTGAACACCTTGTACTCATCCGCCACCCGAATGTCGTATCCCATGGAGGAAAGCCCCCAGGAGATGACCCCTTTGGAATTCAGGTGATCGGAGAACGGACGGATCATGTCGAATTCCTGCGCGTACGCCCTGATCTCTCGATCGACCAACAGCTTTCCCTTCGGCAGGGTCCCTCCCGTTTTCTCTCTTCGAATCGCCTTGCGTGGTTCCGTCGTCATGGTGGACATCGCTCGCTCCTTTTTAAGTTCTTAGCCCTACTCCGTCGTTTCGAGGGCCGAAGGCCCTTGCAGCAGATTCAACACTTGCGTCGGGCGACTCCTGTTTCGGTAGAGGGTGATTCCCTTGCAGCGCAAGCCCCAAGCCTCTCGGTAGATTTCCTCCACGTCCGCTGGGGTTGACTCAAACGGCATGTTGATGGTCTTGGAGATGGCGTTCTCGGTGTACCGTTGGAACGTTGCCTGCATCTTCAAGTGCCAGAGAGGGGCCATCTCGTGCGCCGTGACAAAGATCCGCTTGAAGTGATCCGGAACTTGGGGCTCCGACCGAACCGATCCGGTCTCCATCACCCGTTTTAAAAGATCCTGCGACCAAAATCCCTCCGCCTTGGCCATCTCCTGAAACCAAGGGTCGATCTCTACCAACCGTTCTCCCTCGAGGACCTCCCGGACATAGGCCAGGGCGAAAAGCGGTTCAATTCCACTCGAGGTGTTGGCGATGATGGAAAGGGTGCCTGTGGGGGCGATGGTGGTCAAGGTGGCGTGCCGACGTCGAACCCCTTGGCGGAAGATGGAGCGGTCAAAATTCGGGAATACTCCTCGCTGAGCGGCCAGGATCTCCGAGGCAGCCTGGGCTTGGGTTCCCATAAACCGCGCCAGCTCCTCCGCTACTTGGAGGGCCTCCTCCGAATCGTACGGGATTTTAAGGCGGATCAAAAGGTGCGCGAATCCCATGATCCCCAATCCGATCTTTCGATTCGCCTTGGTGACCGCCTCAATCTGCGGTAAGGGAAAGCGCGTGGCGTCGATCGCGTTGTCCAGAAAATGGACCGCTTCGTGAACGATCCCTTTTAAAGCCTCCCAATCGACTTGGGAACCGGAGGGCGTTTCCCGAACAAACTGGGAGACGTTGATCGATCCCAACACACACGCCTCGTAGGACAAAAGTGGGAGCTCACCACATGGGTTCGTGGACTCCAAAGGCCCCAAGCTGGGCGTTGGATTGTCCTCGTTGATCCGATCCAAAAAGATTAATCCCGGATCCCCACAGGCCCAAGCCGATTCAGAGATCCGACGAAAGATCTCCAGCGCCTTCAAGCGCTTCTTGACCTTACCGGTCGTTGGATCGGTGAGGTCGATCAAGCCATCTTTTTCCACGGCCTCCATAAACCGGTCGGTCACCGCCACGGAAAGATTGAAGTTGGTCACCTGGGAGGGATCCCGTTTGGCCTCAATGAACTCCAGGATGTCCGGGTGATCCACCCGCAGGATCCCCATGTTGGCCCCCCGTCGGAATGATCCTTGTTTAATGGCCTGGGTAGCCGAATCGAACACCTTTAAGAAGGAGACCGGCCCTGAAGCAATGCCGCTCGTGGTCTTAACCGGCGAACCCTTGGGCCTCAAATGAGAAAACGAAAAGCCAGTTCCCCCGCCACTTTGCTGGATCATGGCGGTTTCTTTAATCGCCTCAAAGATCGACTCCAGCGAATCCTCGATGGGAAGGACGAAGCAGGCGTGAAGCTGCTGAAGCTCTCGGCCCGCATTCATCAAGGTCGGGGAATTGGGCAGGAACTTGAAAGCCGCCATGAGATCGTAGAACGCTAAAGCCATCTGGTCAACGTCCGCTTGGGAGTCGTAGGAGCGATCGACGGCCGCTACGTTGGCCGCCACCCGCCGGAACATCTCCTCAGGGGTTTCGATGACCCTTCCTTCCGGATCTCTCTTCAGGTACCGGCGTTTGAGGACCTCCTGGGCGTTGGGGCTTAACAGAATCGGCTGGGCAACTGGGGGTGGATTCATGAGTTTTCTTGTGCCTCTAAAAGCTTCTCCGCGCGGGCTACTTCTTCTTAGCGGAATCCGCTGGCTTGTTATACGACTTCGTCTTCTCTTTCTTGGCGAAACATTCCGGACAGTTGTAGATCGCCTTGGTGGCCACCTTGTTGTACCCAACGTAGATGACGACCCGGCTGACCTCGGGCACTTCCCGGTGACAGGTGTCGCAGCGCATTAGGAATGCTGCAGCATTTGGTTGACGAGTTGGTTGACGAGCCTCCCATCGGCCCGGCCCTTGACCTTCGGCATCAGCGCCTTCATCACCGTTCCTAACGCGGCGGGGCCGTTTACCCCGAGCTCCTGGAGGGTCGCCTGAACGATCGCCTTGAGCTGTGCCTCCGACATCGCCGGCGGCAGATAGGCCTTTAGAACCTCCGCCTCCTTCGTTTCCTTCTCCACCAGGTCGGGTCGATTCCCTTTTCGGTAGGCCTCCACCGACTCCTGGTGCTGTTTTAACAGTTTCTGGATCACCTCTTGGATCTCAGAATCCTCCAAAGTCGATTTTTGACGCTGAATGGCGAGATTCGACATGGTGGCTTTCAGCATACGAAGGGTGGAGAGTCTCGTCTCCTGGCGACTTTTCAACGCCACCTTTAGATCCGCATCGATCTGCTCAGAAAGAGTCATGTGGTTCTAAAGGGGTCAGACCCCAAGGGGTCTGACCCCCTCAGGGTGTCACGCTGGGGAATCAACCGGGCCAAGCCGACCGATCCAATATACAGAATGGCCATGGGGATGGCCAACAACATCTGGGTAGCGACATCCGGGGTCGGGGTCAGGATGGCGGCTAACCCCAGGATACTTAAGACCGCCAACCTCCACTGTCGTAACAAGGTCATGGGGCGCACCCAATTTAACTGGACCAACCCCAGGATCACGATCGGGATCTGAAACAATAAGCCGCAAGCGATGGTCATCCAGCCAATGAATCCGATGGTGGGACCCACGGTCAGCATCGGGGTCAAGGGCCCGGAACCAAAGGCCAGTAGGAATTTTAAGGCGATGGGCAAAAGCACTTTCCAGCCAAACCAACACCCGGTAAGAAAAAGCCCTACCGAAAAGGGAACCAGCCCAAAGATGAACCGCCTCTCCCGCGGCCGAAGGGCCGGCTTCAAGAATCCCCAGCCCTCCCAAACCCATAAGGGGAAAGAGACCACCACCCCGGCGATCAAGGCGATCTGAAGGTGCACCAGAAAAGGCTCGACCGGGTTCAAGAAGACCACCTGTCCCACCGGTCGGATGAGCCCAGAGAGGATCTCCCCAGAAAAACGGAAACCGATCCCCGTCCCTAAAGCCAACCAGAGGACAGACCGTAAGAGGCGCCGGCGCAGCTCCTCGAGATGCTCGATGAACGGACGGCGTTCTTCCTCTACGTTTCTGGCTGCGCCGGGGCGCGTGGTGGCGCTTCCAACAGCGCCAGCCCCCCAAGTTTCGATTTGTCGCGCGAGGCGAAACAAATCGTGGGGGGCCTGTCCAGGAAAGTGCCCCGCATCAGCGGGGCCCCCCTCTGGAACCAACACCGGCCCTCTTAAGGGAGGCTCCGGACTAATCGGATCCGTCTTCAGATTTTCCTCCACCTTTAAGCGCCTTCTTGAACTCCTGGATCGCCTTTCCCAACGACCGGGCAATTTCGGGAAGCCGACCTGCCCCAAACAGAAGCAGGATCACGACGAAGATGAGGATCAGCTCCGGCCATCCGACGTTGAACATGGGACCTCCTTTAACAGGTACCAGGTACCTTCTGCTTCCTGAATCCTCTCCTTCAGAGGGTACCTGGTACCTTACTGTACCAGGTACCTATTATACATGTCGCTCTTCAGGTGTGGA
>CAYJWF010000040.1:0-10750 GCA_964373805.1 uncultured Planctomycetia bacterium
GCCCACCATACCATCGTCGGATTCCCACTGTCAACGCACCCGAAGGGCGAGTGCTTGACAAGGGGGGGACGGCCGCTATAATGGTTTTTATCTTGGCCCCACCACCTCTTTTAGCATGGATGGGGGTGGGGCCAAGCGTCCAGACCACTCGTGGTGGAGGGGATATCCATGAGTGGAACAAAAGAGGTGGTGGGGAGGATGGATGCCCAGCTTTTTCACTGGTTGTACGGGTGGCTTCATCGGCCGCCTTGGGCTTCGGTGATGAGCGGGGTCACTCATCTGGGTGATTTCAAAACCGTCCTAATCCTAGGCGCCCTGGGGGCATCAGAGAGTTTATGGGCTTCCATCAGAAGGGGGCGCATCAGGGGAAGCGAAGGAGGTTCGGGTCCAAGAGTGCTTCTCCTCCCCTGGCTAGGGATCGGGGTGGCAGTAGCGATCACCCATTGGCTTAAACAACAGGTGGGTCGGCCGCGACCGGTGGAGATCTACCCGGTTCTAGCGGCTCTTCCCGGTGAGTTGGGGCGTTCTTTCCCATCGGGCCACGCGACGGCTGCCTTTGCCTTAGCGACGGCTTTGAGCCTTCGGTGGCCCCGGGCGAGCGGGGTGTGGTTCGGGATGGCGACCCTGGTGGCCCTTTCCCGTGTCGCGTTGGGCTTACACTGGCCAACGGATACGATCGCCGGGGCAGTGATCGGAATAGGAACGATCTTAAGTTTGGCTTGGGTTGAACGGTTACTCTTTGGTGCCAGCTACCTTAAAAAGGTACGTGGCGCCTTTTAAAGGAGGTGTAAAGAAGATGTCTCGAATTCGGTGGATGGTGGGCGTTCTTTTAATCACCTTAGCGCTCGTGCCAACGTTTGGGTGGACGGCGGAGCACGGGGGTAAGGAACATGGGGGAACTGCCGCTGCTCAAGCGACTCCGGCAGCTCCTGCTTCATCCGAAATGGGTGCCGCACCGGCTGCTCCTCAACCGGAGACGATTCCCGTAGCTCCACCGGCCTTAAAGCCGATTGTGATCACCTTTTCTGGAGACTTGATGTCGGCCGATACGGCAGCCAGCCCTGGGATGATCTCGGTGCAGGACCGCTACGGCGTGAAGAAGGAGATCACTGTTCCCGCGGAAACCAAGGTGACCAAGGGAACCGAAACCGCCTCCTTGGCGGATTTGAAGGCCGAGGGAAAGGTCACGGTCGAGTATACCTACGACGTGGCGACGGGGAAACGGACCGCCCAATCGATCATCATTGGCGAGTCCGCCTCCGCCACTCCAGCCGCTCAGTAACGTTATCGGTGCCAGGTGCCAGGCACCTTTTAAAATGGTGCCTGGCACCTTTCTTAGAGATGGCTTCCATCGAAACAAAACCTAGACTTAAGGGTGGCGAGACCCTAAGTCTCTCCATCGAGGAGCTCTCCCCGCGCGGTTTGGGGATCGGCTTCGTAGGGAATGAGCCGATCCACGTCCGGGAGGGTCTGCCTGGAGATCGCCTCAAGGTTCGCTTGACCCGGATCCGTCCTGGCCGGCCGATCGAAGCCAAACGGTTAGAGATCGAAAACGGGAGCGCGGATCGGGTGGTTCCGCCCTGTTCGCACTTTGGACCTTGCGGAGGGTGTGATCTTCAGCACATGGCCTACCGGTCTCAAGTCGACTGGAAGGCCAGGACGCTGGCCCGGATTCTGCGCGAGGTAGGAAATCTCCCAGGGTTGCCGGAGATCCAGGTGGCGGCGATGGAAGATCCGTGGAGTTACCGCAGCAAGATGGAGTTTAGTTTTGGACAGGAAGGCGACCGGGTTACCCTTGGATTCCACGAGCGGGCCAGCTTTCAACGGATTGTGGACGTGACCTTCTGCCACATCGCTTCCCCGGTGGTCTCGGAACTCTTGAAAGGGATCAAGGAGGTGGCGAATCGATTTCCTTTGAGGTCGTACAATCCGAAGATCCATCAAGGGTTCTGGCGATACGCGGTGGTCCGCTCGAGCCTAGCGATGGGAGAGCTCATGCTTCTTCTGGTGACGAACGAAGGTCCTCCGGAGCCGATCGAGGCCTTGAAGGAGGAGCTTCCCAAGAAGGTGCCTTCCTTAAGGAGCTTTAGTTGGGGAGTTTCGTCAAAGGTTTCGGACGTCGCCTCTCCGGAACGGATCAAGTTTATGTACGGCTCGGAGGTGTTGGAGGATTGGGTCGACGGCGTTCGTTTTAAGATTCGTCCCACCAACTTTGTCCAGCCGAACCTGGTGTTGGCCGGCCGGATCTACGAGGCGATTCGCCAGGCGGCGGGTCTCTGCGGCCAAGAGGCGGTCTACGACCTTTACTGCGGGATTGGGTTGATTGCCTTGAGCCTAGCGGGCAAGGCCAAGGCGGTGTACGGGGTGGAGTCGGATCCGGAAAATGTAACCTCCGCTCAGGTGAACGCCGAATTAAACGGGATCACCCACGCTACCTTCCTTGAGGGAAAGGTGGAGGACCTCCTGAAAGGGCGGGCCCTCTTTAAGGCGGGGCTGAAGCCGGACGTGATCGTGGTGGACCCGCCCCGGGCCGGCCTCCACTGGCAGGTGTACGCTCCCCTCTTGGAGGCCAGGGCCCCTAAACTGCTTTACCTTTCCTGTAACGCGGTGAGTCTGGCCAACGATTTGCGGGTGTTGCTTACCCGAGACCCAAGCTATCGGGTGGAAACGATCCAACTGTTTGATTTCTTTCCCCATACGACCCATCTGGAAGTTTTGGTCACCCTCCATAGGGCTTAAGTTTTCTGATATGCTACAATTGAAGGTAGGATGAAAAGCGACGGGAATCTCAAAGAGGCCAAGATCTTTTCGCTGGTATTGATCCCTCTTCTAGGACAGTACGTCGTGACCTTAGAAGAACTTGGGGGACAGAGGCTCATCCCCATTTGGATTGGGGTGAACGAAGGCAACGCGATCGGATTGAAGCTGCAGGGGGAGCAGCTCCCTCGGCCGATGACCCACGATCTCCTGTCGAACATTCTGGACACCCTGAGCGTCAAGGTGGAACGGGTGGTGGTGACCGATCTGCGCGATGGGACTTACTACGCCCTCATCAGCTTAAGCAACGGCGGGCGCCGCCATGAGATCGACGCCCGCCCTTCCGACGCGATGGCCTTGGCCGTCCGGGCCGGCACCCCGATTTTTGTCGATGAGAAGGTCTTGAAGAAATGTCCGGTGATCATGAAACCGATCACCGACGATGAGGCGGAGAAATTTAAGAAAGAGCTGCAGGGCCTCAAGCCGGAAGACTTCTTTAAGGGCTTAGAGGATAAACCCGAGCAAGAGAGGCCTCCCGCCTAGGGCGGTGTCAGACACCGGTTACTCGACGCGGCGGGCGATCCCGATCCCCAGTTTCTGAGCCACCTCTACCTGCGGCAGTAAGCGCTTGCGGGCCCGGATCACGACCCGGACCGTCGCCGGGGTGAGCTGATCCAAGGTAATCACCGCGTCGGCCTCGTTGATCCGGGCGTCGATCCGCCCCTTCACCCGATCCTCCCGTTTGATTTTCCCGAGGTGTTTGGCTTCCTCCAGGCACGAGGCCCAGACCCGATCCCAGGACCGGTCCAGGTCGATGGTCACCGAGTCTTTGCTGACCGCGTAGCCGGCAACCGCCCCGGCGGTGGCCAGCAGGATCGGCGCGCACCCAGCGCAGGATACCAGGAGATAGAAGACAGAGAACAGAGAACAGAAGACAGACTTTCTGAACTCTGATCTCTGTCCTCTGTCCTCTGGTATCTCACCTCTGGTGTATCGGCGCATCCTTAAGGTATACTCCTATCGTGGAAGACAGATTGGGGCCATTTTAACATAGTCATAAGGAGTTGCCTCATGGCGATCATCCAGTTAATGGAAGAGTCGCAGGCCTCGGGCAAGGTCAAGGCCCTTTTTGAAGAGATCAAGGCTACCTTAGAGATTCCTTTTGTCCCCCAAATTTTCCGGGCCTTGGGCACCAAGCCGGATCAATTGGAGGCGATCTGGGTCCAGGTCAAGGGCCTCTTCGGATCCGGCTCCTTAGACGTCAAGACCAAGATGTTGGTGGCTCTGGCGGTCGCCGCGGCGCAGCGAAGCCCCTACTTTGTCGCGATCCATGCCATCGCCTTGAAACGGCTGGGGGCCACCGATGAGGAGATCGCGGAACTCCTGGAGGTGGCCAGCCTCGCCACCGCCTTAAACACCTTGGTCAGCGGCTTGGGGCTCGAGCCGGAGCTGTAAAAGACAGTCGTGAGTGGTGAGTCATGAGTCGTGAGTTAACACTTGAACACCGCACAGTTCCTCCCCTGCCGCCCATGCCGCTGACGAACCTTCAACCGATCCGCTTAGGACAGGCGGTTTGCCAGGACCTCGCCTTGGCTTCCACCAAGGAGTGGGTGATCACCAATGGGTTAGGAGGCTATGCCTCCTCCACCATTCTCGGGATGAATACCCGGCGGTATCACGGGCTCTTGGTGGCCGCGACGGTCCCGCCGGTGGGCAGGGTGGTGCTCCTGTCCAAAGTGGAGGAGACGGTGATTACACCAGCCGGTCGGTTCGAACCGGCTCGCCGGTTTGGGCTATCGACCAACCGGTACACCCGCGTGCCGGGTGATCCACTGGGTGGGCAGGCCGATGTCGTCCATCCCGATGGGTACCGGTATCTCGTGGAGTTCCGGTTGGACCCTTGGCCGACTTTTTTGTATCGGATCGGTGAGGTTTTGTTGGAGAAGTCGATCTTTCTGCTTCCGGGCGAAAACGCGACGGTCCTCGGTTACACGCTCTATTCCGCGACCAGTCCGGTGGAGTTGGCGATCCGGCCACTCGTTGCCTTTCGGGATTTCCGAGCGCTCACGCGGGAAGATCCAAGCTTTCATCCAAAGGTGGAGCAACTCCCGGGGGTGTGGACGATCCGTCCGGCGAGCCCTCTTCCCCCTTTGGTGATCCACCACACCGCGGAGTTGGTCGAGTCCACCCCTTACTGGTACAAAAACTTCGAGTATTCCGAAGAAGAAGAAAAGGGGACGAAAGTTCGGGAAGACCTCTGGTCTCCCGGGCAGTTGGTCTATCTCCTTAAGGTCGGGGAGTCGTGCGCTTTTGTGGCCTCGACTGGGCGTCGAGGGACCGTCGAGTTAACGTTCCACCGTCGGCGGGTGGAGAACACCCAGACGGTCTTGAACCAGACGATGACCCCACCGGGAAAAGGGCCGCTCACCACCCGCTTGAGTTGGACCGCCGATTCCTTCGTGGCCCACCGAACCCCCAGTGGAATAGGGCCGGGCGGTGTGGCTGAGGGGGCGGTCCTGATGGCCGGTTTTCCCTGGCTGGGACCGTGGGGTCGAGATGCCCTCGTAGCGTTGCCAGGCCTCACGCTGGTCACGAAACGGTTTGATCTGGCCCGTTCGATCCTTCAAACCTTAGGCGCGCAAGTCAAAGGGGGCTTGATCCCGGTCCGCCTGGCCGAGGAGGACGGCTCGCCGGAGTACGATTCGGCCGATGCTTCTCTCTGGTTCTTCTGGGCGATCTGGCATTACTGGAGGGCGACGCGGGATCTCAAGTTTATCGCCAAGAAACTCGCGGATCCGATGCGCCAGATCATGGAGGGGTACCTCGAGGGGACGAACTTCGGCATCCGGATGGATGAGGATGGTCTCATCCTCCTTTCCGATGAAGAGCTGCCACTCACCTGGATGGACGCTCGGGAACCGACCGGAAAGTCCCAAGTTCCAGGTCGGGCCGTGACCCCCCGTTTCGGCAAGCCGGTGGAGGTGAACGCCCTCTGGTACTGTGCCTTGGAGGTCATGGGCACCTTAGGGGATCGGCTGGGGATCAAGCGGGCCGGCACCTATCTGCGTTTGAGCCGCCTGGTCCAGAAAAATTTCTTGAAAACCTTCTTAAACCCGGGGAATTTTCTGTACGATCGGGTGACTCCAAACGATCAAGATCCCTCCAGCGGTCAAGACCCTTCCATTCGGCCCAATGGCTTGATCGCCGCGAGCCTGCCCTTTAGTCCGGTTCCCCGGCCTCAGTCGGCTCGGGTCTTGCAGGTGGTGGAGAAGCACCTCTTAACGCCGGTGGGAGTCCGGACGTTGGATCCCCGGGATCCGCAGTACCGCGGCCGGTTCATCGGCGATTTAACCGCCAAATCGCTCGCCTACCATCAAGGTACGGTCTGGGCCTGGCTCATCGGCCCCTACGTGAGCGCCGTCTTGAAGGTCCGGCGTCTGACCCGCGGAGTGAAGGCGGAGCTCCGTCAACAGTTAGAACCTTTTTCGGCCCACCTTCAAGAGGGAGCCTTAGGGTCCGTTTCAGAGCTGTTCGATGGGGATTCCCCCCACGCCCCGAGAGGGGGCCTCTCCCAGGCCTGGTCGGTGGGGGAGCTCCTGCGCGCCCTCCACGAAGCCCGCCTAGGCGATCTTTAAGTCTTCTAATCCGCTCCAACTTCGGGGTGGGGCTGCCTCCGGCATCGGCCTTCTTCGGATGGGGTATTCTCAATGGCCCTGTTAAGAGCAGCGGTGGGTGGCCAAACCAACGGTGATCTCCATGGAAATTCGTTCAGTTCAGCCTGGGTTTCCATTCAACGGGGCTCCAGTTTGTTTCGTCGGCCTGCCGGCGGAGGCAGCCCCACCCCTCGCTGGGATGGGAACCCCCGGCGCAGGGGCGTCCCAGCATGGAGAATCCAAGTTTGCATGGGTCGTGTGAGGTATACTTTTAAATGGAATATCTTTTGCCCATTTGGGGTTTAATAAAGGGGGAGTCTGTCTTGAAGCGAGCCGGTTTCACTTTAATGGAGGTGCTGTTGGCCTCGACGATGGTCGGGATCGTCGCGTTAAGTGTGGGCGCCATCTATTTTGCTTCTCAGCGGTTCTTGGTCCAGAGCGTCAACATCGCCTCGGCCCAGGGGGACGCCCATTACGCCATCGAGCACATGCGCGGCAACGTCATGGTAGCCAACCGGATCGTTCAGTGGGTCGGGCCTGGGAATTCCTCTACCCTGTTTGCGTTTCGGGTCAACAACCAGTGGTTTGGTTATCGCTTGGATGGAACGAGGCTCAATTTTATATCTGCACCTGCCCTTGTGCCATCAACCGACACCAACGGAGACGGTTTTATTGACGCTAACGATGACCCTACTCAGGGCGACTTAGCTGGGGCTGCCGCCGAAGTTCCTCCCATCACCCAGGATATTTTGGCCGGTCCGAATCCCCCATTTTCATTCTTGACTCCTTCCTCCGTGGTTCGCGTAGATCTTACGGTGAGGAAGACGGGTGGTGGAGATACCCGTAATCACACCGTCTCCACCATCATCGGCTGTCGAGGCTGCCCATGAAGAGGTCATCGGATCGGGGGTTCGCGATGCCGATGGTGATCGCCATGACGGTGATCGTTTCCCTGACGGCCGCCATCGTGATGAACCTTACCTTTCAGCGGTATCGGATGTCGGCCTTGCGATCCAGCCGGGGACAGGCGATCGCCGCCGGCGAGGCCGGCCTTCAATACGCCTACTGGAAGCTGCAAAGAGAGCCAGGTTTTATCGATAAGGTTAGAGATCATCTGACGGAGGCAACCCAGATGTATGTCATCAGCACACGCCGCGTGGGAAAGACCACAACCCAGGGATTTACCGTAGATGAAGAGGATGCTTCGCTAGGGGTCGGGGAGAAAGACGTGGTTGTCGTGATCGATTTGAAACCATCTGTTCCTCCGCCTTCGCCTCCCATTCCACGCGGTCATCCTCTTCGAATTCGGGTCTTTACCGATTATGGAACCGTGGAGGAGGGTTTCTAAAGTGTCCTCTTGCTCTGGCAATCGGGGCGCTACTTTGGTGGAGCTTCTGGCGGCGATGGTGGTTTTGGGGTTGGCCAGCGGGGGAATTTTCGCCACGTTCTACTTTAGCCGGCAGGTCAGCTACCGAACCGAAGGGAAGCTGATCGCCCAGGATTACGCCCACCTCATCGCCGAGCAGATTCGGTTGAAGACCGGTGGTGGCGGGAATCTTCCGCCCAACTCGCTTGCCCCCGGGATCTACCTCGACTCCCGTTACGACGATATTCCTGGAAACGGCGACCCTGATCCGCTGGACTTCGATCCTGACGGAAGAAAGAATCCTTGTAGAGCCGCATTCACCCGAATTTCGGCTGGGCCTCTCGATATTCCCCTACAGTGGAAGGCCAAGTACAATCTTCGATGGCGGTACTACGTGGAGGACAAGAATACTTGGGTAGACGCTCCCTGTGGACCTGGACCTGCCCGGGGCAGAGATTTTGACGGCAACGGTACCGCTGATCTTCTTTGGACCAAGATCGTCGTCGACTGGGATCCGCCGCAGTAAAAGGGGTCTGACCCTTTCTGGTTTTCACCTTAAGCCCACCTTAACAGATTTGAATTTATCGGTTTTAACAGTATACTTACCCTTAGAGTAACCCAATATATCACAATGGGTTACAAAATGAAAAAAGTTGCATTTGAAAATGGGATTTCAGTGTTTAATAAGGTAGGAGGGTAAGGTGAGTGTGATGAGGAGACGAGCGAACCTGATTTGGGGCTTTTTATTTGGGGGGATTCTTACAACTTTTATAATCCCTGCCGCATTCGCTGCGGAGTCCAAAGGCCTAGACCCGAAGGGCGGTGTCACCACTCCATCCTCAACTACCGCCACCCAAACCATCGAAATCACCACCTTTTACCCAGCTCCCCTCACACTAGCGCCGGAGCGGAACCCCTGGTTTGAATCGGTTCGGGTGGGGAAACAGGCATGGGCGGAGAGTCTTGGGGTGCTGCCCATTGCCAGCAGTCCTGGTTTTGTGGCAATCCAAGAGGGGCTCAGCATTGGAGAAAGAGGGACTCTCCCGACTTTTCCTTACGCTCTATACGTTAAAGGTTTCCCCGATACGGAACAGAGCAAGGCGGTCTTTCTCGCGGGTCCAGACACCGATGGGAAATCCTTCACGGTGCCCCATATGAACATCGGGATCGGAACAGCAGATCCCAAGGAGCTGCTCCACGTCTCAGAACTGTTTCTCAAGGATAACGGGACTGGAGCGCCTGTTCGTTACACCTCAACCGCTGGCCTCTTTGAGAATTTTACGACTGCCCCAGACACCGTATCGATTGCCCTGAAGACTGGGGTTACCATCCGATCTGTGGGGGATTTTGATGGGAAAACTGGGATCAGTGGAGGGGTGACGACCAATGTGGGGTTATTCGTCGAGCCGGTGGAAGGAGCCGATGTGAATTACGGAGCGGTTTTCATGGACGACGTCCGCATAGCCGATAACTATGGTGCAGCGGATGGAGCCGGTGGGGATGCCCGTCTTTCGGTCGAGCAGAGGGTCGCTATCCCTGCAACCGGCCCATGGCCAAATCCCAGTAGGAACTATGGGATTCTAGCTCGTAATTTTTCCACCAACACCACGGTAGACGGACTTACCAAGTACGGCATCTACATCGACTCTTCCAACAATAGTCCAGGCTCCTCCTTTTCCGGTGGACCGGGGAATCCTACACGGAACTATGGGTTGTACATCACCCCGGTTACAGGAGCCGATGAGAATTATGGGGCCTCGATCTTGGGCAGCGTTGGGATCGGAACGCAGACCCCGGTCTCCATGCTCCACGCGGTCCAGACGACCACAGCGAATTCCCCAGCCACTTTCGACAAATACAACAACTCTGGAAGCAACCTACTTTCCATACGCCGGGCGCGGGGAACCGAGGCCTCTCCGACTCGTTTGTTGAGCAACAGTTCGATTGGGGGCGTCAGCTTCCAAGGGTACCATGGAACCGGATTTGGGGAGGGAGCCCGAATCGAGGCCGTAGCAGCCGGTACCTGGAATTCGGGGGACTACCCTACCTCCATGCGTTTTTTCACCACCCCGGATAACAGCGGTTCTGCCGTAGAAAGGATACGGATTGCTCCCGATGGAAATGTTGGTATTGGAATCCAGAATCCCTCAAGTCGGTTGGATGTTTCAGGGAGCGCTCGGGTGACCCAGACGTTGACCGCGGGCGCCATAACCGCAACCGCAGGAACCATCCAACTTGTTCCTAGGGGAAGACCCGGTACTGCATCCCCAGGAACGATCTACCTCGATAGTTCCGATGGACGGTTCTACGGCTACAATGGAACGAGCTGGCGGCCTCTGGACAATCTCAGCAGCGGTAGCTGATCCGATCGCTTCATCTTGTTGCCACCCAGAAATTACTGGACATTTGACCGGAATATGGTATACTTTTTAATTGGATAAAATAAGTATATGCACAAATGTAAATGTTACACCTATCTAGATCAGTAATAGACTGATTTTAAAAAGGTTATGGAAAACAACGTTAAAATGAAAAGAGCCAGTTTACCCATAATCGGCCTGGTCATTGGCCTCATCGGGGCAGCTATGATGGGGGCTCTCACCTCCTCAGTCTGGGCCGGCCAACATGGGGGTACCGGACAGGGCACACAGGCAGAAGGGGGATCACCATCGGTGACGACGTCGTCTCAAAGGATCGAGTTCACCACCTACTACCCGAATCCTGCTGTGGCCAATCCTGGGGACAATCCGCTATTCAGCACTGTCCGAGTATGGAAGGCCAACGAGGCTCCCAATGCGCCGACTACTCCTGGCATTGCCCTCATTCAAAACCGTCTCGGTATCGGGACGAAGACACCGCAGTATGCGTTGACCGTGGATGAGCCACCCGTCGGCCTACCGGGAGCTGGAATCGCAGGGGTAGTGATGCGTGGGGAGGATAATGCGGTTGTCATCAGCACGCGGTCCGATGGCAC
>CAYJWF010000041.1:0-10430 GCA_964373805.1 uncultured Planctomycetia bacterium
GCTGCGCCGGGGCGCGTGGTGGCGCTTCCGACAGCGCCAGCCGCTGCGCCGGGGGCCCGTCCAGAAAAGTCCCGCGCATCAGCGCGGGACTCTCCTTGCGTCGACACCAGACAAGACCCCTTCAACAAAAGATGGGCAGGTTCCTGAACGGTGGACTCCTTGGGAAGTTTCTCCCTCTTCTTACCGGAGGCCTTCTGTGAGGCGCGTGGAGAGGCCTTCCCCCCTCTAGAGCCTTTCTTCGCCGAGGCGGACTTCTTGGGTTCCTCCCCTTCCGGCAGTGGGATCTCAAACTTCAAAGAGGTAAACCACAAGTGAGGGACCACAGCATCGGTCAGGAGATTGAGGCGCGGCGCCCATTGGGCTTCTTCCGATTTGAGGGACTTTAAAGCCGCGGCCCGATTCTGCAAGGTCCGCAGGGAAGATTCCAACTCCTCGAGGTGTTGGCGCTCCGCCTTAAGGCCATCCCACTGGCCTAAGAGGCGATCCAGCGATCGTTCGAGAAGCTGGTTGGAGATCCAAATCCACCCCGAGGAAAAGCCGGCAAGAACCAAGAGGCTGGACGCCACCTTTTTCCACGGAACAGAGGCCATCCACAACGCCAGAGAGGGCTTAAGCTCCTTCGGAAGGACGTTGACGCGGATCATCACCTCATAACCTCTCGCAGCCCTAAGCCGACAGCTACCCCCAGACTCCCGCGATCCGACTCTAAGTCCGCTTCTTTCCCCTCGATGGACAAACCTGCCAGCGGATCCCACTCCTCGGTGGCAAGCCCCGTCGCCTGCTGGATCCACTCCTTAAATCCCGTGAGCTGCGCGGACCCTCCGCTTAAAAAGAGCCGCTCGACCTTGCGACCAAACTGATCCTCGTAAAAATCAAATGAGACTTGGGCCTGCGTCCTCCAATCCTCCCATCGAGGTTGAAGGAGCTTCTCCACCTGTTCGACGCGGTCGCCGGGCTCGCATTTTATCCTCTCGGCCTCCAGGGCGTTACGCCGAAGGCCCTCGGCCAGCGCCTGGGTAAAATGATCGCCGCCCATCGGGATCTCTCGAGAAAATTGCCATTGGGCTCCCACGAAGAAGTTCAGGATCGTTCGACGAGCCCCCACATGGAGAAGACCAACGACCTCAAGACCTCCCTTGGGACTGGGAACGGTCACCTCCCAGGTGTTGGCGAGGCCCAGGGCTTCGAAATCGACCACCTGCGGGAAAATCCCGGCCGATTTTAACCGATTCAAGTGCGCCCGGACCAACTCGCTCTTGGCCGCCGCTAAAAGCACCTCCATCCGACCGCTCGGGCGATCTCCTAAAATCGCGCAATCCAGAAACGTCTCCTCGAGTTTGAAAGGAATGTGCTTCTCGGCCTCGAAGGTGAGGGAGGATTTCAACTCTTGAGGAGTCATCTTGGGCATGAGGACCGAACGAAGGACCACCCCCGGCCCGCCTACCGCGGTTACCCATCGAGCTCCGGGAACGTCCAGCCCCTCAAAAACGGTTTTAAGCGCCTGAACCTGGTGCGACTCATCGGCTCCGATGGGAAGAACCGCCTTCTCGAACCGATCCAGTCGGACCCCTGCCGACGTGCGATGGAGTCGCACCCCTTTGATCGCAGCGGAGCCTGCGTCGAGACCGATCGCGGCGGTAGATCTTTTAAAGAACTTGGATAAAAAGGGCAGCCCCTGCACAAACCCGATTGTACCGCAAGTTGGGCCTAACCCCAAGCCAAGAAGCTGGGGAGTCAGGAAGCGATGAGCCCCTCTTCTTCCATATGGCGCTCTTCTTCCGGAGTGGGATAAAGGGAGAGATCCGCGGCCGTCTCCTCCTGTTTGTTTTTGGCTGCGCCGGCGGCCTGTCCAGGAAAGGGCCGCGCACCAGCGCGGCCCTCCTGCTCCGAAGGCTGGGGGAAACGCATGGGAGCAGCCGGTTCAGGGGGAAGGACGATTCCCAGTTCCTCTGCTTTCGGTAACGGCTCTAAATGGGCCGGCCGAGAAGGGGTCAGGAAAGAAAAGGCCGTCCAGAAGACAAAACAGAGTCCTGCGCTCAACCCCAAAAAAGCCAGCCACATCCCTACTCTCTTCAAAGCTTGAACCCCCTTTTAATAAGGTTCCTCTTCAGGAAAATCGGTTTGCTGATCCTCCTGCCAGAGCAACGAAACGTAATCGCCGGTCACCGGAAAGTACGGAGGAATCATGTTTCTTAAACGCTCATCGTAATGCCAATCTGCACTGTAACCGGTGACAACGAGCCCGGTCCTAGGATTAAAGGTTCCGATCGGTCCACAGTTGCGTTGAACGACCCCTCCCCAAACGGTCAAGATCCCTCTGCGCGGTCCCGTCCAGTATCTCTCTAACAGAAAGGAACTGTTGAGCGCCATAATGGAGGCATCAACCTCGACATCCCGGGGAGCGGTGGTAGAAACCAGGATGTTGCGACCGGCCAGAAGTCCCAAGAGGTCGGTCGAATGGGGATTCGATCGGGGATCGTCCGCGTAGAGCACGGAGTTCACAATCCGAATGTCCCGGTTCGTCCCGATGGTGAGCTGCCCGCTCAACGTGCCTTGGAGATTGATGTTTCCGTTCTGGACGTACAGCACCCCATTGGACGGCAGCGGCATCACTGCATTCGATAACCGGGCCACGGCATTGGTGACCCGCATCGAACCATCGGGAAGGAGGGTCACATCGGTATTTCCGGTAAACCGAACGCCATCCTCCCCCGCGGCATCGACAACGGCCTGGGGAAATCGCGTGGGAAGCGGCTTCCTTTCCACCCCCAGTTCCAACCCTTCGTTAAAAACCGGGTTGTTCCCTCCCGGAGGAGGGGGAGTATTGTAGTTGATCTCCTCGGCCACACTGGTGACCGGTCCATCAAAGATGGGGTTTCCGGAGACGTTGAATTGACCGTTGGTATGCGTGGGTCCCTCCATGTGATCGCCTGTGACAAACCAGACCCGGACTCCCGAAGGAGTGCGCTCCACATCGGTAAAGTAGGCGTATCTGGCAAAGCTCTCTGTCTGAACCACGAGGCTGGTCTGGCGAACCGATGACGGCGCGGCCGGATCCCCATCGGCTCCCCATCCTTCGATCGTGTACCGATTGAGGTAGGCCTCGCCATTGTCCGGATCTGGGATCACGCGGGCCAGATACGAGCCGCCGCTTAAGGTCTGCCAGCCCCCAAAGAGCACAAAAGGAACCAATTCATCCGGTGGACCCGGCTGGTCCCGTAGCCACTGCAAGGCCCGGTCGATGGCCGACTCGGAGAGATAGAAGGCCTGCGAGGATCCCTGGGATCGGCTGGAGAATTTAAGATCGTTGAAACCCAACTGAACAAAGGCAGTGGTCAAGAGACTGACCGTTAAAAGACCGGACAGAACGAATAGGAGGGCCACCCCTCTTGGGCTAACCTGGTTTCGTCTCATTCTGGATCTCCTCCTTATCAAAAGCCCCTTGGCTCTTATGAAAAGCCATCCGGTGGTCCATCCCCCTCTTCGATCTCTCCCCCGGCCTGTTCGTTGCGTAGATAAACCCGACTCTGTGTCGTCCGAGAGATGATTCTGCCATTCTCCAACGTGGTACCGGCCGTTAACCGAATCTCAATGACGTCGGGCGTGGCCACTTGCCGCCGAACCTGTAAATCGGTGATCCGGCTGGCCAGGACTCTGGTCGTAAACAAGGGCTCCTGAAGGCCGGTGGCAACCCGCTCCTGGAGTCCGCTGGTCTCCTCATTCCACAGAATCCGAGTCCAAGGAGACCACTCCACGATGCTGCCGTTTTCATCCAAAACCGATCCATCCCCATCGCCATCTTGGGGGACCCGAAAGACAATCGTTTCAGCCCATTCCCCATCCGCATCCGGCTGATCGATCTGGCTGACCGGGCATTTCACCAAATCACGGGTCATCCCGTCCATGGCCCTTCTCAACTGGGCCGATAAGATCGCCTGCCCCGATCCCTCCGCCCAGGTGCTCTGCGTGGAACCGAGGAAGGCCACCACGGCCAGCGTAACAATCCCCAGAACCCCCACCGCCACCAAGATCTCCACCAAGGTAAGGCCCCTGTCTGGTCTCACCCCGACCTCCAGGTCATGAGAGCCGTGAAGCTCGTCGATTTCGGCCGGCTCTTCTCTATCCAGGAGACGTTCACCGTCGCCTGGATCGGATTTTCATTCGGATCGTTGAACGTCACCGTAACGGTCTCGTTGGAGAGGGTGCTCAACCCTTGATCGGAGGCCCAGTCGGTCCAATCGGTGTTGGTCAAGGTTTGAAGGCCTCCCACGGCGACCCGCCGCATCTCTTCAAAAACCGCTCGGGCATCGGAAGTGGCCTGCGCCTTATTTCGAGACGACTCCACCAGAAGCAAGCCGGACGTTAACGCCGCCACGAGGGCCACGAGCCCAATCGCGATGAGCAGCGTACTGATGGCAATCTCGACCAAGGTGAACCCCGTTAGACCTCTGCCCCTCAACGAAGGAATTCCTATCCACCGTCGAACAAATCCCCTCCGAGAAACAAAATCTGATCGGCTCCGGAGGTCTAACGGGGTAAAACTCACGAGAGATCCCTCCAAGAAACCAGTTCTACCGCACTTAAGTCCAAAGCCTCGATGGCCCGGAGGTAGTCGCGATGGTAGACCAACGTCGTTTTTCCGTTCAGCCGGGCCTCATCCCCGGCCCAGACCCCTCCATGGACGTTTAAGCCTTGGCCACCGCCGTTTACCCGAAAGTTCCCGGTCGTGTAGACGGCTCCCTCAATTTGGCCGTTCCCATTGAGGGTGGAATCCTCGGTGGAGGTCGGGTCGGTCAACACATTGCCCACCACCACGAAGAAGCCGCCGATCGTCCCGATGTTGCCGTTTAAGATGAGGTCGGTCGTCAAGTAGTTGACGTTGGGAACACCGGTCGTCGGGTCGGTGGGATCGGTCGGAGCGGTGTACCAGAACGACGTCGGGAAAACCCCGTGGCCGTTACCCAAACGCGCCGCATCGTAGACGTTTCCCTGGGCGCTGGCCATGTCGTACAGCTTCTGAAAGTTCAAGGCAGGCAGCGGAAACACCTTCGGATCGTAGGTCACCGTCCCGATAACGTTAGCCATATTCCCTTCCGGATTCAGATCCCCGTGTCGGATGTCGCCGGTCACCGAATAGGAGTTCCCATTAATGTCCAGTTGCTGCGAGGCCCAAATCACATTCTCGTAGAATTCCGGTGGGATCTCCTGCTCGGTGATCACCTCGACCGACCGAAGGATCGGGGCGTCCAAAAGGGTGCTCGATCCCTGGGAGGTAATCCGCATCCGGTTATTCCCCATATCGTCGATCGTCACCGAGTAACTTCCGAGCGCTCCCACAGGAGACCCCAAGCTCGCCGCGGCCCAGTTGTCCCGAAGCCCCACAATGGCGTAATCCACGCCGGCCTCGGCCATGTAGAGCGCCTGCAAAGAGGCTTCCGACCGTTGGGCCATTCGGATCTCCGCCACCGCATTGGCCACCAAGGCTCCCCCAAGAATGAGAAGGACCACTAAGACAAGATAGACCGAGACCAAGGTAAAACCTCGGCTGTTGGCCCGTCTTAAAACGAGATGGCCACGTCGTCCGCCTGCGGCGGCCTCCTCGCCATGACGGCGACGGGTCTCTGAGATGGTTTCTCGTCTCTTCATCCTCATGACTCCTCTAGTTGCGCAGCCTCACCGAGGTGCTCAAGCTGCCCTCTTGCGGATCATTGGAAAATCCGCCTCCCCGTTCCACAGAGATTTGGATCTCCACCACGTTGGGGGTCGCGATCTGCCTCCGAAATTGAAGGGCGTTTACCCCATTGGCCAGCACTCGGGTGGCTCCATCCTGAGTTCGGATCAGCTGCTGGCCGTTTAATCCTCCCATCGCGTAGACGATCGGATCCGACCACTCCAAGCTCCCTCCAGAATCGAGAACCGTTCCATCCCCATCCAGATCCTCCGGAATCTGAAAGGTCAAACTCCCGATCCAGTTGCTGCCCGTCGCTAGATCCATTTGGGAGGCCCTCGTCTCGGCCAACTCTCGACTCATGGCGCTCAATCCTCTTCGCATCTCCGATGAGACCCAACCCCTCGCCTGCTCCACCTGCCACGATCGCTGCCCCATCTGGAACGTGGCCATCAAAATCCCGGAGAAGCCGGCTACGATCGCCGCAGAAACCAATAATTCTGGTAACGTCATCCCTCTGCTCTTCACCCCGCCCCTCCTTGGGATTGCTCCGCCTTCGGCGGAGCAATCGCCAATCGAAGATTGGCGTTCTGCGCTCTGTTCCAGAGCGCAGAATGGCCAAGGAGGGGCGGGGTCATCGTTGCGTCATCAAGGTATCGACCGTCGCCGATCGAGCCCCTAATCGCTCCGTCCAATCGATCTGAACGTTCACCTCCAGCGGATCGGCGATGGGATCGACGTAGTTCACCGTGACCCTCTCGTTCGGCAGCGAGGTCAAGCCGTTGTTCAAAGCCCACGCGGCCCAATCGGTGGCGGTGACCGTGCCTAAGCCGGTGGTCGAGGTATCCCGCATCGCCTCCAAAACCGATTGGGCATCGGCCAGGGCCTGGGATAGATTCCGACTCGATTCGTTCAGATGCGCCACGTTTAAGAAAACCCCCACCAAGATCCCCATGGCGGTTACGAAAACCGCCATGGCGATCAACACCTCAAAGAGGGTAAATCCCTTTTTTATTTTCATCCAACATCTCAAAACTGCTTGAAACGGATATGGGCAGCGACCTTTCTTGGCCACCGCCCATATCCTGGTAAAATCTTTCCCTTTTACTCGCCGACATTACCCGATCGGATCATTGGCTACAGTCGGAACACCACTGGCCGACGCCCGGATCACACCGCTCTCATCGGCAAAAAACTGCCGGGTGCCGGTGACCCCTTCCGTAGATGGCGCCCCTATCAAGGTGTAGGTATCGGGATCCACCCGGGTGTAGGTGAAGAAATACCCTTGCTTGGGGGTAGTCGAATCATCGGCTAACTGCAACACCGGATCTATGTAAGGCGGATCGGCGGTGGCCAAGGCAGCCCAATCGGCCGGATAGGCCGGTGGGACCGAGGCCGCTCGGAACGATTCCAAGGATGCCACTAAGGTATGCATCGATCCAATGGCCGCCCCTTCATTCGCATTGTGACGGGCTCGCAGGAGATTCGGGATCGCGATGGCCGCGATCAAAGCGATGATCGCCACCACGATCATGATCTCAACGAGCGTGAACCCACGTGCGGACTTTCGACCTGATAGACGAATCATTTCATCCTCCTTGTGTCAAAAACCCATTTTAGAAAAATACACAACCCTTTAATTCACAACGACTTGGAGGATTTCCCCTCCACTCTTGAAGTATACCTGAACCTTTTCGCCAATTTCAATACACACGCCGAAAAATTTTTCTCACATGGCCCATGCCAAATGCACCAGCCGATTACCGGCCGAGCAATTGGGTCAGTTGGAAGATCGGCAAGAAGATGGAGACCACAATGGAGCCGACCACCAACCCCAGGAATGCAATCAGGATCGGCTCGATGGCGCTGGCTAAGCCGGTCACCGCCGCGTCCACCTGCTCCTCATAGAAATCGGCCACCTTGGCCAGCATGTCGTCCAGCCGACCGGTCTGCTCTCCCACCGCCACCATCCGAACCACCACCGGAGGAAAGGTCCTACTGGCCGCAAGAGGACCAGAAATGCTCTCCCCTTCCCGAATCGAGGAACGGATCTTGCGCACCGCATGGGAGACGACCTGATTACCAACGGTATCCGCCACAATCTCTAAGGCCCAGAGGATCTGGACCCCGCTCCTGACCAAGGTGGCCAGCGTCCGAGCAAACCGGGCAATGGCCACCTTTCGAACCAGAGGGCCGATCACGGCTAACTTCAAGAGGAATCGGTCCCAGAGAAGATGTCCCACCGGTCTCTTAATCGCCCAACGGAATCCAACCACCCCAACCGCCAAGAGACCCAGCCCAGGTAAGAATCCCAACCGAATGGCGTCGCTTAAGGCCATCAAGATTTGGGTAGGTATTGGCAACGCCACCCCCAGGGTCGTAAAAACCTCCTTAAAAGCAGGGATCACCTTGACCATGAGGAGGGTCGTGATCAAGGCCGCCATGGCAAACACAATGGCCGGGTAAATACAGGCCGATTGGATCTTTCTCTGGAAAGCGGCCTGTTTCTCTAAATAAGTGGCCAGTCGCTCGAGAACCTCGCTTAAGTGGCCGCTGGCTTCCCCGGCCCGAATCAGGCTGACGAACATCGGAGAGAAAACGGCGCTTTGTTTGGCGATGGCGGCGGTAAAGTTCGTTCCCTCCTCCACCGCCTGACGGATGCTGGAAACCACCTGCCGCATCTTTCGATTCTCCAGCTGTTCGGCCACCGCCTCGAGCCCTCCGACAATCGGAATGCCGGCATCCACCAAGGTGGCCATCTGCCGGGCAAAGATCGCTAAGTCATCCAGCTTGACGCCTCCTCGATGGACGCCCAAGGCCTTCGCGACCTTCAGCCGAACAATGACCAGTCCCTTTTGATGGAGGGCCTCCTGAACCGATCGCTGCGAGGCCGCCTCCAGGATCCCGGAAACGGTCCTGCCATCCTCCAGCTTAGCCATGTAAGAAAAGGTCGGCATGTTAAACTCCGTTAACCGCTGACCGTGTACCGTCTACGGTAAACGGTACACGGTTCACGGCACATTTTTTATCACTCCTCACTGGTGACCCGCAACACCTCGTCCAAGGAGGTGCGCCCTAACAGAGCATGTTCCAACCCCTCCTGTCGAAGCGTCCGCATCCCTTGAGAAACGGCATACGCCTTGATCTCATCCGGCGTCCGCTTGGACACGATCATCTCCCGGATCGTGTCGTCCACCAACATCGCCTCCAAGATGGCAAAGCGTCCCCGGAAACCGGTCTTGCGACAGGCCGGACATCCCATGGGCCGGTAAAGGACCGTCTTCGCAGGAAGCCCATTAAAACCGCAGGCCTTCAACCGTTCCGGGGTGAGGGAATCGGGAACCTTGCAGCGGGCGCAAAGCTGACGGCAAAGCCGCTGGGCGGCCACAAAGATGAGCGACGAGGCCATCAGAAACGGGTCCACCCCCATATCCATTAACCGAGCCACTGCGCTCGGGGCGTCGTTGGTATGGAGGGTCGAGAGCACGAGCTGCCCGGTGAGAGAGGCCTTGATGGCGATGTCGGCCGTTTCCCCATCCCGGATCTCCCCCACCAGGACGACGTCCGGCGCCTGTCGCAGGAAGGCCCTTAACGCGTTGGCAAAGGTGAGCCCAATCTCCGGATGGACCTGAACCTGGGTGATCCCCTCCAATTGGTATTCCACCGGATCCTCGACGGTCAGGATGTTTCGTCCCGGTTCGTTCATCTGATGGAGGACCGAATAGAGGGTGGTCGACTTGCCGCTGCCGGTCGGTCCGGTCATTAAAATCATCCCGTAGGGCCGGGCGATCGCCTTCTGAAAAGCGGCCAGAGAATCGGGCAGGAATCCCAGCTCCTTTAAGCCCATCGAGAGGTTGCCCTTGTCCAACACCCGCAGGACCACCTTGTTGCCAAAGCTGATCGGCAAGGCGGAAACTCGGAAATCGATCTCCCGATTCTCCATCCGCACCTTGAACCGACCATCCTGAGGCAGACGGTTCTCCGTGATGTCCAGCCGCGCCATGATCTTGAGTCTCGTCACCAGCGCGTTCTGGTGACGTTTCGGAATCCGAAAGGCCTCCACCAGACTCCCATCGATCCGATAGCGAACGCGGACCTCCTGTTCGTACGGCTCCACATGGATGTCGCTCGCCCGCACCTTTAAAGCCTCGGCAATCATCAGATCCACCACCTTGATGATCGGGGCCCGCTGGCCCGCCATCCCAAAGGCCGTTAAGTCCACTACCTCCTCCTGTTCTTCGGAGGCAGCGTCCTCTTCGACCGAGCCGGCCAAAATGGCCTGGAATTTCTCCGCGGGATGTTGGTAAAGTTGTTGAATGGCCGCGTCGATGTCCTGTTCAGAGGCGATGACGGGACTTACCTCCAAGGAGGTAAGCCGCGCGATGTCGTCTAAGGCCAAGACATTTAAGGGGTCGGCCATCGCGACGGAAAGTCGGCTTCCGATCTTAGAGACCGGCACCACGTGGTACCCGCGGGCGATCCGTTCGGGCACCAACTCGGCGAGAGAGGAATCGATCTTCAACCGAGACAGGTTGATCGGCGGCAGCTCCAAACCGGCCGACAGAGTGGCCAACCAATCGGGTTGGCTCACCAGCCCCTCCTCGACCAGGATCTCTCCCAGACGGACGATCCCCTCCCGCTGAAACTTCAAAATCATTGGGCTAAGCTTCTCGGGATCCACCCGGGGGTTCTTCTTGAGGAGATCCACAATCCGTTGCCGCAACAGGTCGCTCACCCCGCCCCTCCTTGGGGTTGCTCCGCC
>CAYJWF010000042.1:0-10170 GCA_964373805.1 uncultured Planctomycetia bacterium
TGGCGCTTCGACGGCAGATAAAGGGGTCAGGGCTCAACATTCAACAAATTTTCATCCAGAAGCTTGAGGAGGTAATTCAAGTGGCTGTTTCCTTGGCGTTCCTCCTCGATGCGCTTGGCGATTTGACTGGCGGCAGCCTCGCTTAGACCGCCTACGAGAGCTCCAACCTCCTTCAGGCGAAGATGGGTAAACCGTCTCAAGGCGTAAGTGGACAACTTCCGTTTTAGATTTGGATTCAAATCCAGGTCATTCACAGCCGCTAGGATCTCAGTCGGGTTAGGGGTGGGCCGAAGTTCTCGTGATTGCGAGATGGCATGATCTTTATCTGTCGAACAGAATTTCCTTTTTGCCCATTCTACGAACGGTTGCCCTCCAAGGAGGATTCCTCCCACGGTGAACCGTTCAGGTTCCCAGGGCTGCTTGGTTCCTGCCAGGGTGAATCGATGGAAAGCCTCCTGGGCCACCTGCTCCGTTAAGCCGAATTGGGATAATAGCCACTGCGTTTCTAGGAAGGAATCGGGTTTTCGCCGCCCGAGAAACGCTGCATAGCTCGACCAGGGGTAGTCTTCTGGCTGGGGAACGAGCTTTGCCTGAACGGGGTTGAGGTGGATGTAGCGTGAGATTTCAATAGAATAGCTCTCTTTCTCAACGAGGATCGCTTTGTAACGCCCCTGGAAGAGCGGTCCAACCCGCCGGTGCCTGCGGTTGAATCGTTGAGTATAAATCCCATCCAACTGGTGCATCAGGCTGGAGAGGTTTCCTTCTGGGGTCTCCAGGTAGAGGTGGTAATGGTTAGGCATGAGGCAGTAGCTATGCGCACGGAATTTGAACCGTCGGTGCAAGCCACTGCACAGGTCAACGAAGCATTCGTAGTCCTTAAAATCGGAAAAGACCGATCGGCGCTCCACTCCCCGGTTGAGCACGTGATAGAAGGCCCCAGGGTATTCGATTCGCAGTTGCCGTGCCATGTGCCGATTATACAATGTTTTATACAAAAATGAAATATTTATGAATAAGGCCGTACCATCCTATTAGGGGGAAGTCCTCGTGTTGAATGTTGAGCCCTGACCCCGGTTTTGGTAGAATGGCTTCCTTATGGAAAAGATGACGGTTAAAACCGAGGCGGATCCGCCGGTGAAGGCTGCCCAGTTAAAGGTGGAGGGCAAGACCCTGGAGCTGCCGGTGGTGACCGGGACCGAGCAGGAGAAGGCGGTCGACATCTCCAAGCTTAGGGAGCAGACCGGGGTAGTCACGTTAGACTTAGGGTATGGAAACACCGCCTCCTGCTTGAGCGCCATCACCTTCCTGGACGGGGAGCGGGGGATCCTCCGGTACCGGGGATTCCCGATCGAGCAGCTGGCCGAGTACGCCACCAATTCGGAGGTCGCCTACCTCTTAATCTACGGGAGTCTTCCCAATAAGCGGGAGCTGGAGCAGTTCACCAACCGCCTTCTGGAACGGGCCCAGCTTCCTGAGGGGATGGAGCGGTTCTTCGACGCCTTCCCCAAGTCGACCCACCCGATGGCGATGCTTTCCTCGGCGACGGCGGCCCTGTCCGGCTATTATCCGGAATTGACCCATCCGGCCCCGACGCGGGAGGAGATCGATTCCATCATCCTGACCTTGTTGGGGCAGGTGCCGACCATCGCGGCCTACGGCTACCGGCGGGGACACGGCTTAAGCCTCATCCCTTCTCGCCGGGATCTGTCGCCGGTGGCCAATCTTCTGCACCTGTGGTTCGGTTCCGGCCAGGCCGGGCCGGATGAGGTGGTGGTGCACAGTTTAAGGCAGATCCTGATCCTCCACGCGGACCACGAGCAGAACTGCTCCACCTCCACGGTTCGGTTGGTAGGATCCTCCCAGGCCAACGCCTTTGTGGCGATCGCCGCCGGGATGGGGGCCCTGTGGGGGCCGTTGCACGGGGGAGCCAACCAGGCGGTGATCGAGATGCTGGAGAATATCCAGAAGGATGGCGGGAATTTCACCAAGTACATTGCGATGGCCAAGGATAAGACCTCGGGCTTGCGGCTGATGGGATTCGGGCATCGGATCTACAAGAACTTCGATCCCCGGGCTAAGATCCTGAAGACCGCCTGCGACCAGCTCCTGGGCCGTTTGGGGATACACGATCCCCTGTTGGACATCGCCAAGCGTCTGGAGGAGACGGCGCTCAAGGACGACTACTTCGTCTCCCGAAAGCTGTATCCCAACGTTGATTTCTACAGCGGGATCATCCTGCGGGCCATTGGGATTCCGACCGATCAGTTCACCGTGATCTTTGCGCTCGGCCGCTTGGCCGGGTGGCTGGCCCATTGGCGGGAGATGTTGGAGTCTCCCGGATTCAAGATTGGCCGGCCTCGCCAGATCTACATGGGGTCGGCCGAGCGCAAGTACGTGCCGTTGGCCCAGCGCGGCTGACGGGAAAGTTGCAAACTTTCCCGTCTTTGCGAGGAGCGGCAGCGATGGAGCAATCCCCATGCGACCTAAAGTAGGAATCGTCGGAGCCGGCAATGTCGGCGCCACCTGCGCGCAGCGAATCCTGGAACGGGGGATCGCCGATGTCGCCCTCGTCGACGTCGTAGAGGGCCTGGCCGCCGGTAAGGCGCTCGATCTGGCCCAGGCGGCTCCCCTGGAAGGGCACGATGGGCATATCGTCGGCTCCACCGACTACCAGGGGATCGAAGGAGCTCAGGTGGCGGTGGTCACCGCTGGTTTGGCCCGAAAGCCCGGGATGTCCCGCAGCGATCTGCTGGAGGCCAATGCCAAGATCGTTCAGTCGATCGTTCCCCAAGTGACGGCCCATGCCCCGCAGGCGATCCTCATTATGGTCACCAATCCATTGGACGCAATGACCTACCTGGCCTGGAAACTTTCCGGTTTCCCCAAGGAGCGAGTTCTTGGGATGGCCGGTGTGTTGGATTCGGCCCGGCTGCGGTATTTTGTGGCCCACCGCCTTAAGGTATCGGTGAAAAAGGTGCAAGCGCTGGTTCTGGGCGGCCATGGGGACAGCATGGTGCCCCTACCGCGGTACACCACGGTTTCCGACGTTCCGATCACGGAGCTTCTGCCGCCGGCGGAAATCCAACAGCTGATCCAGCGAACTCGGGAGGGTGGAGCCGAGGTGGTGAAGCTCCTTCAATCCGGATCCGCCTTCTACGCGCCGGCGAGCTCGGTGGCCGAGATGGTGCAGGCGATCTTGCTCAACGAACACAGAATCCTGCCGGCCTGCGCCTACTTAACCGGCCAGTACGGATTAAAGGACGTTTTCTGCGGCGTTCCGGTTCGATTGGGGACCCGTGGGGTGGAGGAGGTCATCGAGGTAGATCTGACTTCCGAGGAGAAAGCGGCCTTGGAGAGCTCCGCCCAAGGGGTTCGCCAGGAGATGGACGCCGTGGACGCCCTAGGGGTCAGACCCTAAGGGGTCTGACCCCATTAGGTTTTCTCCCTGATGCGACTGCTTGAATACCAAGCCAAGCAGATCCTCGCCTTGCGGGGGATTCCGATTCCCAAAGGGATCCCCATTTTTCGCACCTCTGAGTTAACCGCTGCTGCCAAAAAGGTCGGCCGTTATCCCCTGGTCTTGAAGGCTCAGGTTTACGCCGGCGGCCGGGGAAAGGCCGGCGGGATTGTTAAGGTCTCGAACGGCCGTCAAGCGCGTCAAGTGGCCCAACAGCTTTTAAAGAAACGGCTCGTCACCGCGCAGACCGGCCCTCCAGGGGTTCCGGTCAAAGCCCTCCTCGTGGAGCAGGGCTTGACGATCCAAAAGGAGTTTTATGTGAGCATCCTCGTGGATCGATCTCGACAGACGCCGGTCGTCGTGGCGGCCCGAGAAGGAGGGGTGGCGATCGAGGAGTTGGCCCGTAAAAATCCACGAGGGATCTTAACCACCCCGTTTGACCCGTTGCTGGGATTAAGGAACTATCAAGCCCGCCGAATCGTGGCTTGGGCAGCCATTCCCAAAAATTTTGAGGAGAGTGCCACCCGTCAGTTGATGTCCCTCACCCAAGGATTCCTGCAACTGGACGCCTCTCTGGTGGAGGTGAATCCCTGGGCTTTAACCAAGGAACTGGGGCTGGTCGCCCTGGATGCGAAGGTCACCATCGACGACAATGGGCTGTTCCGCCAGCCGGCCCTGGCGAACTGGAAAACCGCCGACGCGGACAGCCCAGCCGAAGCCAAATCCCGTGAGGTGGGGATCAGCTACGTGGGTCTAAACGGGACGATCGGCTGCATGGTGAACGGAGCGGGTCTCGCCATGGCCACGATGGATTTGATCAAGCTCCACGGAGGGGAACCGGCCAACTTTTTGGATGTGGGTGGTGGAGCCGATGAAACCCAAGTCCGGGAGGCCTTTAAACTGATCGTGGCCGACCCCAAGGTCCAAGCGATTCTGGTCAACATCTTTGGTGGGATCATGAAGTGCGACGTGATTGCTCGTGGAATCATCGCGGCGACCAAGACGATTAAACTCAAGATTCCACTCGTTGTCCGCCTGGAGGGGACCAACGTGGAGTTGGGGCGCAAACTCCTCGAGGAATCGAGGCTCGGATTCATCACGGCCACCGAGATGGACGACGCCGCCAAGAAGGTGGTAGAGGCAGCCTCACGATGAGTATCCTTGTCGATAAAAACACGCGGGTCATTGTCCAGGGGATCACCGGCAAGGCCGGCTCCTTCCACGCCGCCCAGATGCGCTCCTACGGCACCCAAGTGGTGGGAGGTGTTACCCCTGGCCGAGGGAGGACTCGCTGGCCAGAAGGCCGTGGTGCCGCTTCCTCTAGCGGCAGCCGGTGGCCTGCCTGCCTTGAGGGTCGCAGGGCAGGCAGGGAGGATCTTCCGGTTTTTGACACGGTGGCCGAAGCGGTGGCAGAGACTGGAGCTAACGCCACCTGCATTTTTGTTCCCGCTCCTTTCGGAGCCGATGCCATTCTAGAGGCGATCGGAGCCAACCTTCCCTTGATCGTCGTGATCACCGAGGGAATCCCCGCCCTGGACATGGTGAAGATCAAGAGTTCGGTGTCAGACACCGTTTTCCCCAGGATCATTGGCCCCAACGGTCCGGGGGTCATCACCCCCGGGCAGTGCAAGATTGGGATCATGCCGGGGTACATCCATAAACCGGGGCCGATTGGAGTGGTCTCTCGATCTGGAACGTTAACCTACGAGGCGGTCTGGCAGTTGACGAAATTGGGGTTGGGGCAATCGACCTGTCTCGGAATTGGTGGAGATACCATCCCCGGGACCGGGTTTGTTGAGATTCTAAAAGCCTTTGAAGAGGATCCCGAGACGCAGGCGATCGTTTTGATCGGTGAGATCGGAGGAACCGCCGAGGAGGAGGCCGCTGCCTTCATTGAGAAACACGTTACCAAGCCGGTGGTCGCCTTCGTGGCGGGGGCCACGGCTCCACCGGAGAAGCGGATGGGCCACGCCGGAGCGGTGATCGCCCAGGGGCAGGGAACCCATGCTTCAAAGGTCGAGGCCCTCACCAAGGCCGGGGTGACGGTTGCCCAGAATCCGGCCTTAATCGGCGAAACCACGGCCCAATTATTGCGAAATAGCTTTTTAAGGAGGGTGAATCCCGGCCGCCTGTAAGAGGGTTCGGATCCCGTAAAACGACAAGGCCCCTAAGAGAACCGCCAACACCGTTCCTCGCGACTCCCCTTTTTGAGTGGCTGGGATCAAGTTGCTGGCCCCGATGAAGAAGAACGTTCCTGCCGAGAGGGCCAAAAGCGGGTAGGCCCAGGGAGGTTCCGCGAGCCCAATTCGCCAGGCCAGGACACCCCCGATGGCCGTCACTAACGCCGTCCCTCCCGCGGCCAGGAGGACCGTCCGGTTCGGCTGCTGGGCCGCCACCAGGATCGAAGTCAAGCTCGACCCCTCCGGGATCTTGTGGATCAAAACAGCGATGAACACCAAAGTCCCTACGGAGGGATGAATGAGAAAGGAAGAGACGATGCCGGCTCCATCAAACAGGGCGTGGATGAATAACCCGACGACCGCCGCCCAGCAGGAGGCAGGAGAGATGACGGCCGTATGCCCGCTCCAGCTGTCGACCAGAGCGTGTCCATGAACGGGACCCACCGGAATGGGATGCGCGTGGGAGGCGAACAGGTTTTCAAGGACATAGATGCCGAAGTAGCCGGCCAGAATCCAACTGACCAGCAAGGGATCGTGTTGAACCAGAAGGGGAATGAGATCGGCCACCGCCCAGGTCAACATGTAGCCGCCGCTCATCCCCACCAAATAGAGCAGGGCCCGACTCGAGAACCGTAGAGGGGCCAACGCCAATAGGGCGCCCAAGAAGGCGACACCACCGGCTGCCACCGAGAGCCAAACTGGACCCGTCATCTGGATTCCCATTGTACCGAAAGTATCGCAACGGTGCCAGCTCTTTAGACCCGGCGCGGTCAGCGGATTGGCTAGATTCGAGAGAAAGAGGTAAAATCGAGTGCCGATGAGATCACGTAACGCGAGAAAAGAGAAGGAACCGGAGTCCTTGACCTTCTCCGTCCGATTGGGTCTGGCCCTGCGCCGTTACTTTGTCACGGGGCTGGCGACCCTTTTTCCCTTATCCATCACGATTTGGCTGTTGGTCAAGATCTTCGAGTTTGCCGATGGTCTCTTGGGCCAGTACCTGGCCATTCAGATTCCGGGACTAGGCCTCTTGATGACGATCCTGGTGATTCTGGCCGTGGGCGTTTTGTCCACCCATTTTGTAGGCCGGCTCGTATTCCCAACGGTGGAGACCTGGTTCAGTCGACTGCCGGTCGTCAACAAGATCTACCCGGCGGTCAAGCAGTTGGCCAAGTTCCTCTTTGCGGGGAAAGGAGATCAGAAGGCTTTCCGGAAGGTGGTCCTGGTCCAGTATCCGCGTCCCGGGTCCTATTCGCTGGCCTTTGTTACCAACGAAACCCAGACCTCGGCCACCGGCACTCCGCAGACCTTGTTGACACTCCTTATCCCGACACCTCCCTCCCCCTTTACCGGGCCGATCATCTTTGTTCCAGAGCAGGACGTGATCCCGCTCACCATGACGGTCGAGGAGGCGGTGAAACTCACCGTTTCCGCCGGCATCGTTTCCTCCCCCCTGCGAAAAACCTAAAGGGGTCGGGTCGACCTGGCACCTTTTCCTACCCTTTAGATTTTAGCTCGTCGATGGTTTTCTTAAAGCGGAGGAGGCGTTCGGGCGAGGTGGGGTGGGTGTTGAAGAACGATTGGGAGATGGAATCGGGGACTTCGGTGGCGAATCGGTCCCAGAAATCGATGCCGGCCTCGACCTGATAGCCGGCCTGGTAGGCGTAGTGAAGGCCCAGATAATCCGCTTCCCGCTCAAAATCCTGAGAGAAAGGGGCCTGAATCGTGGAGCCGAGCGCCCCTCCTACGCCGGGCAAGACGATGTCCACCGCTAATCCGGTGATCGCCCCCACCGTCCCGGTGACGACCCGAGGCCCCATCCCCTTGGCGATGTGACCTTCGGTCAGATGAGCCAGCTCGTGGGCCATCACCACGGCCAGCTCATCGTCTGATCGAACGAATCGCAAAAGGCCGGTGGTCACCGTGATCTCTCCAGGGGTGGCGTAGGCGTTGATCGATCCGCTCTCCTCCACCAGAAAGAGGACCGGATAGGCTCTTCGCCCCACGGTAAGCTCCTGCTCGAAGGGGATCCCCTCCCGCTCCAGAAGGAGGAAGACCTGCTCACCCGGTTGAAGGCGGTGGATCGCCCGGGCCGCCTGCTCGGGGGTGGGTGTTGAGTGGCTTGCGATCTTAAGAACGAGGTCTCCCTCTTTCAGGCCGGCCTCCTCGGCGGTGCTTTCGGGAATCACCCCGACGATCAGGCAACCGTTCTTGTCCGAATCCTCCGGCAGGCCGGCTTGAACCGGCAGGCCGGCTTGAACCGGCAGGCCAAAGGCCCGGGCCGTTGTTTCGGTGAACCGATCGAGCAGGATCCCGATCGATGGCTCCGGGTCCTTCACGTGAACCTCTTCTGGAAGGGCATGGAGGAGGCGCTCCCCTACCGTTCGGACCTTCAAGACCTGCGCATAGGCGTGGCGTAGGGCCTTGACCTCATAGTAGGCCTGCGCCGACTTGAGCTCCTCCTGCTGGATGGCGGGTCCCACCGTGGTGGTGGCGCACCCCGCCAAAAATACAACGAATAGCGGATAGCGGATAGCGAATAGAAGGACGGCTACCTGTCCCATTAAAGCTTCTCGGCCAGTCGGCGCATCCCGGCGGTGAAGGGAACCCTGCCCAAATCAACCTTGGGGACCCATCGGGTTTCCAGATACCCTTTCAGGCGAAGCGGCTGTCTTTTCCAGGGACAGCGGAAGGCCCGGATCTCCAACTGCCGATGCGTCAGGGTCTGTTTGAGACGGGCCACCATCTTGTGAGGAGTCGCCTCCATTCCCAGTCGCTCTTTAAGACAACGGGCCAGACCGTCAGGCTCTTTTTCTCCAGGCCGCTTCTGGCCGCCGGGGAATTCCCAGAGCCCTGGAAGAAGGCCCCTGAAGGGTCGCCGGGCCAGAAGCACCGCTCCATTCCTTTCCAAGATTCCGCAGAGGTAGTGAAGCTTCTTCCTCTGAATGGGTGGGCTACGCAAGGGCAGCCTCTCTTGCCATCCTCGTTTCCGGGCGACGCATCCTTCCCGAATGGGACAGTCGGCGCAGCGGGGCTGCCGCGGGGTACACAGGAGCGCCCCCAGCTCCATCAGGGCCTGATTGAAATCCCCCGGAGATTCTTGAGGGACCAGCTGCGCGGACAGTTTCCACAATCTGTTCTGAACCTCCGGTTGCCGAGGGTTCTGTTGAATTCCGAAGTGTCGGGTGATCACCCGAATCACGTTGCCGTCCAGAATCGGAGCCGGTCGGTCGTAGGCGATGGAGGCGATCGCCCCAGCGGTGTATCGACCGATCCCGGGAAGTTTCATCAATTGATCAACCTCCTTGGGAAGGGATCCGCCGTGCTCCTCGACGATCCTCTGGGCCGCTGCATGGAGGTTTCTGGCCCGGCTGTAATATCCCAACCCGGACCAGGCGTCGAACACCTTCTCTAAAGGAGCGCGGCCCAAGGCAGAAACGGTCGGGAACTTCTTAAGGAACCGCTCGTAGTACGGAATCACCTGTTCCACCTGGGTCTGCTGCAGCATTGCCTCCGAGACCCAGATCGCGTACGGATCTCGAGTCCTTCGCCAGGGCAGATCCTTCCGGCTATTCTTCCTATACCAGGTTGACAGCTTCCGCTGAAAAGGTTTCATGATCGATCGTATCGGTAGGCAGGCCCTAGAGGGATAGGGCTAAGAGAAGACCGATGGAAGATTGCACAACCCCCCCTATTCCTTCAACATCTGCTTAAAAAGATCCAGATATTGCTGGAACGCTCCTCCTCTTGACCACCCTAGGATAAGTGCACAGGAAGGTTCGGAGGTCTCCGGATGAGCCACGGTGGCAAAATACCACAGTACTTCAGCAGGAGGTTCATCTTCATGTTGTGTCGTCATGATGGTTTCGCCGCGGATGGCGTCCCACCTGTCTTCTGCGATCGCTTGGTCCAAAACAGCCTCGACGGCTTTTGCAGCGGTTCCGGCACAAACGATGTAGCGTAGATTTTTTTGTAATAAGTATTCAGCAACTGCCTTGATTTTAGACTCGTCTAATTCGTGTTGGTCAACGTGGATTAGGGCGACAAAGGGATCGTTGCGTTCATTTAAAAATCCAGACATTTCCTCGCTGAGGATGTGGTAATAGTAGGTCCGCCCATTGTACTCCGCAATAAAGTTCATCTGAAACCGTTTAGGGGCAACTTACACCTCTTCTACGCAAGACCCCCCTACTTATCTCAGATTGCTCTTTGAAGGTGCGAATCTCAGTCTTCCAATGAGGCACGTCTCGCGAGGTAGGGAATTCAGCAATCTTGGCTTCGTGCTCGCTGATGCGACGTTCTAGTTTACGAATAGCCTTCTTGATTTCCTGGGTGCTTTTTTCGGCGATATTCCTCAAATAACCGGCGTTCCTCCCACCAGTCGCTGCTACCTCATACGCACCTTTGGCTGCTTTGCCTGCGGTGGCGTAACCTCCACCAGGGGCAACCGCACCGACCAGGAAAAGCCCAAGGGTGCCACCTTTCTCCCAAACACCAGCATCCTCATCGGTAAGGGTCTGGGCTGTGGTGATTACA
>CAYJWF010000043.1:0-9917 GCA_964373805.1 uncultured Planctomycetia bacterium
AGAGAATTATTACCAGGATGTTACAAAAAGAGGGTGCCAGGTCTTAAGACCCGGCACCCTTCCTCTAGGCTTAGACCTGGTGCCTTGGTTGTCAAGCGGGCGAGCGGAATCGAACCGCCGTGAGGAGTTTGGAAAACTCCCGTTCTACCATTGAACTACGCCCGCACAAATCGAAAAAAACATTTATTGCGGAGGAGTTTTAGCCTTCTTCTCTAACCAAAGAACAATTCTATCGATGATCTTCTGAGCGCCGGTAACAAGCATATAAGGAAGATGGCCTGTGATACCCCATGCAGCAATTAAAAAGAAGCTCACATCCACAACCCAAGTGTGTTCGGAAAATACAAAAACTTATGACTCAGATAATACAAAACGCCAAAACCTAATGCAGCACCGGAAGAATTCAACCAAAACCGATGGAATTTTTGTGCAAAAGAATAATCGGTTCATTTCTTTTTAGTGAAGATTGGGACTGCGAAAAGCCCGTAAAAGAGACTGGCCAAAATTGCGATGCCAACAAATAGTTGGGTCTTACTTGGATTTAGAATGATACAACACAACATCGTTTGTCCACCTCGCCGTTAAATCAGTTTTATGGTGGGCAGGAGAGGATTCGAACCTCTGAAGGGATTCCCCATCAGGTTTACAGCCTGACCCCTTTGGCCGCTTGGGTACCTGCCCAAGAAAACTTCATAAGGTGCCTGGCACCCTGGAGAGCCGACGAGAGGAATCGAACCTCCAGCCCGTGGTTTACAAAACCACTGCTCTACCGTTGAGCTACGTCGGCCTTGCGGACTACGATATTTTACGAAAGGCATCGGGGATTGCCTCGAGAAGATCCGAGGCGATGAGGCTCACCTGCCCTACTCGACGGGCGGCCAAGTCGCCGGCGAGGCCGTGAACGTAGACGCCGGCGGTGGCCGCGGTGAAAGGATCCAGGCCCTGACCGATCAACGCGGCGATGACTCCCGTTAAGACGTCTCCCATGCCGGCGGTGGCCATCCCAGGATTTCCCGTTCGATTGATGTAAACCTTCCCAGTGGCAGAGGCCACTACGGTCCGATGGCCTTTGAGCGCCACCACCAGACGCAGGGCCTTCGCCGCTTGAAGAACGATCCGTCGACGATTCCGCTGAACCGACTCAACGGAGATCCCTAAAAGCTGGGCCATCTCCCCAGGATGGGGCGTAATCACGACCGGCCCCTTGGGCCTTTTCCACAGCCCACTGCGTCCTCCTCGAAGAGCAGCAATTCCATCGGCATCCAACACCGTCGGGACCTTGACTCGGACCAAAATCCGACGGACCGCTTCTAAAGTGGCCGGATGTTGCGACAGGCCCGGTCCCAGCGCGATACCATCCGCCTGATCGATGAGGGGCATAAGCGCCGAGAGGGCAGAACCACTCAGCGTTCCTTGAGGCGTCTCCGATAAGGGATGCACCATGACCTCGGACAACTTCGATGCCACAATGAAATAGATCGATTCCGGTACGCCCAAGGTGACGAGACCCGCGCCGGCGCGCAGGGCAGCCTGCGCACAGAGGCAAGGGGCACCGGTTAATCCGATCGAGCCGCCGATAACAAGGATATGGCCGTAATCCCCTTTGTGGGTATCGGGACGACGAACCAGTAGGGATCGAGGGACGATGGAAGAATTCATGGAGCCAGCCCCCCAAGTTTCGTTTTGGTTCGAAAACGAAACAAAACGCGGGGGGCCAGCGCTAGTGCCGTGGCGATGGCGTAGTCGCCGGTGTGGGTGATCGACAGATGAATTTTAAAAGGCCTCCAACGCTGCAAGGAGCCGTGGAAAACCACCTGGGGTTGTCCAGTCGAGGCGTTGGTTACCTCGAGATCGCACCACTGAAGCCCTAATCCCTTGGGAGCCCCTAACGCTTTAACCACCGCCTCCTTGGCGGCGAACCGGGCGGCCAAGTGTTGAACCGCAGTCTTTCTCGATTGCGCGTAAGAAAGCTCGAGTGGAGTAAAGATCCGCTCGAGAAACCGATCGCCCCAGCGTTCGATCGATTTCTGGAACCGCGGCACCTCGACCAAATCGACGCCCGTTCCCCCCACGGTCATTGGGAGGAAGACCTCCCTCGATGAACCAACGCCGCCATCTCCCGCACGGCTTGTTCCAAACCGACCTCGACCGACCGCGCGATGATGGAGAAGCCGATGTTCAACTCCTCGATCTCCGGGATCGCGGTCACCGCTTGGACGTTTCGATAATCCAACCCATGGCCCGCCGCCACCCGGAGCCCCTCACCGGCAGCTCGCTCAGCCCCTTGGCGCAGATGGCTGAGCCTGCGCGCTCGCTCGGCAACGGTCCTCGCTTCGGCGTACCGGCCGGTATGAAGCTCCACCATCGGGACTTGAAGCCGAGCAGCCCACCCAATCTGTTCCGGGTCGGGATCGATGAAGAGGCTAACCCGAATGCCCGCCGCCTGAAGCTGGGCCATCGCGCTTTCAAGCCGTCTTCCCCCTTTTCGAAGGTCCAATCCCCCTTCGGTGGTCAACTCCTGACGACGTTCCGGAACCAAGGTGGCCTGATCCGGTTGGACCCGACAGGCGATCCGCACAATCTCCGGGTGAATAGCCATTTCTAAATGGAGAGAGGTCTTCACCGTTTTTTTAAGCTCCACCAGATCCCGATCCTGAATGTGGCGGCGGTCTTCCCTTAAATGGCAGACGATCCCATCGCAGCCAGCCCGCTCCGCCACGGCGGCAGCCCCGAGAGGACTTGGGAACGTTCCGCGTCGAGCTTGACGAAGGGTGGCGATGTGATCGATGTTGACCCCTAACCGCGGCATGGCGATCCGTCTTTAAAGATGAAGAACCTGTCGAACCGCCAGCCACGTTCCGATGGCCAAACCTAAGGCCAGCAACTTCAGCCACCGATGATGTCGCCACCAAGAGATTCTCATCGGGGTAGCTTCTTCAGCGTTCCATTGAGGGCTTGGGCCAACTCCTGACGTCCCACCTCCTGGATCAATTCCCCTTTTAACGCCAAAGAGATCCATCCGGTCTCCTCCGAAACCACCACGACCACCGCGTCGGTCTCTTCGCTTAAGCCAAGAGCGGCCCGATGCCGGGTTCCCAACGTTTTGGAAAGACGGGGATCTTGACTTAAAGGGAATAGACAGGCCGCAGCGATGAGCCGACCCTGGGCGATGACGACCCCGCCATCGTGAAGAGGAGTTCCCGACATGAAGATCGTCTGAAGGAGTTCGCTGGAGACGACCGCATCCATCGCCACTCCCCCTTCGCCATAGGACTTTAAGCTGGTCTGCTGTTCGATGCTCAAGATCGCTCCGATCCGACGCCGAGACAAGGCCAACGCCCCTTTGATGATCTCCTCCACCACCTCCTCATGGCGGGGACCCATTCGGAACATGGCCTCTCCCCCGATTCGGGCCAATCCCCGACGGAGCTCCGGCTGGAAGATCACGATAAAGGCGATCGCCACGACCCCGGCGATCTTGGCAAACAGCCACGTCAGAACCTCTAGACGGAGCAAACCGGCCACCAGAAAAACCAAGGCGAGGACCACCACCCCGCGAAGAACCTGAACCGCCACCGACCTCTGGAAAAAGACCAAGGCCCAATAATAAAAGATCCACAGGATTCCAATCTCCAAAAGGGCACGCAAGAGATCCCCTAAGAACGAAAGGAGGCTCATCTGCCGTTCACCGAATGGGGATGGAGAACCGCCTGGGTCAAGTCCACCACCTGACGCATGGCAGCCACATCGTGCACCCGAACGACGTCGGCCCCATGGACGACGCTTAAGGCGACCGCGGCGGCGGTCCCGAAGAGACGACCTTCCACCGGAACGTTAAGCACCTCGCCGATGAACGACTTGCGGGAGGGTCCTACGACCACGGGAAATCCCATCGCTTTAAGGAGTTCCAGATTCTTTAACAAAGCCAAGTTATCGATGAGCCGTTTGCCGAAGCCGATCCCCGGATCGATCAGAATTTTCTCTCGGCAGATGCCGGCTCGAATCGCCTTGGCCACGGAGCGGTCGAGCTGCGATCGAATCTCCGGGATGAGCCTTCGGTAAGTGGGCCTCTTCTGCATGGTCCGTGGAGTCCCCCGCATGTGCATGAGGATGACCGGGCAACCGGCGCGGGCGATCGTCTCCGGCATGTGAGGATCCTTTAGACCGGTCACATCGTTGATGAGGCTCGCCCCCTCGTCCAAGGCCGTCTGGGCCACCGCGGCCTTGGAGGTATCGATGGAAACAGGGATGGAAAGCCTCTTGACCAACCGCTTGAGAACCGGTCCGATCCTCCTTAACTCCTCCTCCACCGAAACCGGCTTGGCCCCGGGTCGGGTGGATTCCCCTCCCAGATCGATGAGATCCGCCCCTTCCTCTTGCATTTGAAGGGCACGGTCAACGGCCTTTCGAGGATTTTGGTACCGACCGCCGTCGCTGAAGGAATCGGGGGTGACGTTCAAAATCCCCATGACCAACGGCCTGCAACCGATGGACAGCTGAAACCGTCCGCAGGAAAGGATCCGCACCTTTTTTAGCTAGGCCGTCATCGGTTGAGAGGCCTCGGGGGGCTCCTTCGCCTTGGCCGGCGGATCGGCCATCACGATCCTTTTGGCCTCATCGCCGTCCAAGACCTCTCGCTCCAGCAGCACATCGGCCAGACGTTTCAGGCGGTCCCGATGCGTGTTCAAGATCTCCTTGGCCCGCTGGTGGCATTCGTCAACGATTCGGTGAACCTCTTGGTCGATGATCTGAGCGGTTTGGTCGGAGTAGTTGCGGTCCTCCATGAGGTCCCTCCCTAAGAAGATCATCCCTTGCCGTTTGCCGTAGGTCAGCGCCCCCAAACGGTCGCTCATCCCGTACTCACAGACCATTCGGCGCCCGATCTCGGTGGCGATCTCCAGATCGTTCTGGGCTCCGGTCGTGATCTCGTTAAACACCATCTCCTCGGCGCTTCGCCCCCCTAAGAGGACGGTGAGCTTTCCAAGAAGCTCCTTGCGGGTCGTGATGTACCGATCCTCCAGCGGCGTCTGCATGGTGTAGCCGAGGGCCGCGGTTCCCCGGGGAATGATCGAGACCTTGTGGACCGGGTCGGACCCTGGAACCATCATGGAAACCAAGGCGTGGCCCGCCTCGTGGCAAGCCACCACCGACTTCTCGTACGGGGAGATGAGCCGGGACTTCCGTTCCGGGCCGGCCATCACCCGTTCGATGGCATCCTCCATCTCCTTCGTGGTCACCGCCTCTTTGTTCCGACGAGCCGCCAAGAGTGCCGCCTCATTGGCCAGGTTGGCCAGATCCGCCCCGGAAAAACCAGGGGTCTGCCGGGCGATCGAATTCAAGTCCACCTGTTTATCCAGTTTAATCTTCCGGACGTGGACTTTCAGGATCTCCTCGCGTCCTTTCAAGTCGGGGCGATCGATCACGATCTGCCGATCAAACCGCCCCGGCCTCAATAACGCCGGATCCAAGACATCTGGGCGGTTAGTTGCGGAGATGAGGATGACTCCCTCTTGGGTGTTGAAGCCGTCCATCTCGACGAGGAGGGCGTTCAACGTTTGCTCGCGCTCATCGTGTCCCCCGCCGATGCCGGCAAAACGCTGGCGGCCCACCGCGTCGATCTCATCGATGAAGATGATGCAGCCACGACCGGAGGCCTTGGCCGACTTCTTCGATTGATCGAACAGGTCCCGCACCCGGGAGGCCCCCACCCCAACGAACATCTCCACGAAATCGGATCCGCTGATCGAGAAAAACGGCACCCCCGCTTGGCCCGCGACCGCTTTGGCCAGCAAGGTCTTTCCGCAGCCCGGAGGGCCTAATAACAAAACCCCTTTCGGGATTTTTCCGCCCAGTCGTTGGAACTTCTTGGGGTCCTGGAGGAATTCAATCACCTCCTGCAGCTCTTCTTTGGCCTCGTTGACGCCGGCCACGTCGTTGAAGGTGATTCGTTGGCCTTCCTCCGGCAGGATCTGCCGGGCCCGGCTTTTGCCAAAGGAAAGCAACCGTCCTCCTCCTTGGGCAGCGCCTCGATAGAGAAGGACCCAGAACGCCACCAAGATGAAAAACGGCCCAGCGAGATTGAAGAGGAAATTCAGCCAGAAGGCCCGCCGCTCCCGTTCCACCCGAAAATTCGGCACCCGCTCGCGTAGGAACCGGATCAAGTCCGGGTCCTGGTCTGGAATGTTCACCATGAATCGGCGGCCATCGGTGAGCTCCCCTTGTATGACGTTCTCAACCAAAACAGCGGTCCGAATCTTAGACGGGGACTCGGGGCCCGCCAGCCACCCAAAAAACTCCCCATAGGAAACCGGCTGAGGAATCCCCTCTATCGATTTGGAACCCAACTGGTAAAGATAAAGGAAAGAGCCACCCACCATGAGCCACACCATCCATCGGAACCACCGATAGGTGGGACCGGCAGGTGGGATAGGAGCAGGCATTTTCTCACTTTGCTGTAACGTTGGCATCTTTATCTTCCTTCTCAAGGTACCTGGTACCTAAAGTGTACCAGATCGAGGGGCCTTGCGACAAGCTGGACGCTCCCGCCTCAGACGGATCCAATCTCGATCCAACACCTGCGCTCGGAAACCGTGGGGCAGATCAACCGCCTTGAGGAGCCTGTTTTCGAGAAGTCGATCCAGCGTCATCCAATGGAGATGGGTAAAGCCGTTTCGATCTCCTTTTAACTTCTCCACTGCCCGCTGAAGGATCCCCCGCCGTAAGAAGGTGGGCGCCTTTTGCAACCGCCGGCGGTTCAACTGGAACCCAAAAGAATTCGGGCGAACGAATTCACGGAACCGATCCGCGACTTGGCCCCGGACCCAACCGAGCTCTTCCCAAAAGATTTCCGCCAACGTGTTTAAGTGTTTGCGGACCTGAGGATTGTACTCCCGTTCGAGAAGAGGTATCAGCCGATGCCGGATTCGATTGCGAAGGAAACGGGGGTCTAAGTTCGTCCGGTCTTGGGCCGCTCGAATCCCCTGGGCCTTGAGATAAGCCTCGACATCCGCCCTGGAACAACCCAGCAGCGGCCGAACAATCCTTAAAAGGTGCCTGGCACCTTTTAAGGTGCCAGGCACCGTACGCACGGGGGGGATCCCGGCCAGCCCGGCCATTCCGGTCCCCCGGAGAATCCACATCAAAACGGTCTCGGCCTGATCGTCGGCCGTATGCCCCACGGCAATCACCCGACAACCGATCCGATGGGCCAATCCGATCAGCCCCTCGTACCGAGTCTCTCGCGCCGAGGCCTCCAACGACTCCCCCCCTGACTTGCGCACCTTCCGAGAAAGGATCGTGACCGGCACCCCCCAGAGCTGTCCCAGCCTCTTGACCAACCGGATCTCCTTCGCCGTCGCCTTGGGACGAAGCCCGTGGTCCACGTATCCTGCGTGAAGATCGAGATGGAACTCCTTCCGAAGGGCCACCAACGTCGAAAGGAGCGTCACCGAATCAGGCCCGCCCGAGACTCCGATGAGCACCCGATCTCCCGGTCGCAGCATGCGATACTGCTCAATCGTCTCCCGAACCGTATCCAAAAATTCGCTCATAAGTGGTAAGCTGTATAGAAACGGCGGCGTAGCTCAGCCCGGTAGAGCAGGCGGCTCATACCCGCTATGCCAGTGGTTCAAATCCACTCGCCGCCATTTATGTAGGATCAGTATAACATGGTGGCATTAGCGGTAGGCTTCGCGACGGTGGAAAACAGAAGTGTGATTAGGCGAGGGCGGCGAGGGCCCGCTCGAAGGCGATCAGGTCATCCTCCTCAATGGCCTCTTCCTTGAGATGAGATAAATTAGCGATCAGTGCCCTAAGGAGATCCCGAAAGGCCTGGCTCTTCGGTAGGATTCGTTCCGCAGAGACGTCAAAGCCAACACGGTGGGCTATACGTTCAAAGTTGTCCAGAACCGTGTCCGCTTGCTGTCCGTACCCCTGAACCATTACAGACCTCGTCTCATCCATGAAGGAGACCACCAAACCGTTCATTCGGTTTTCCTCTGGAGGAACAACCACCAACCTCACATCCCCAATAGCCACTGGCTTTCCGATGAGCCCCTGGAAATTGGGATCAGCCGCCACCGCCTGAGGGGACACGGCGGCAATCCTAAGCTCACCGAGGTTAGTAAGGTTCCATTTAATGGCCAACTGCTGAAGAATTCCCCGCGCCTCTGTAACCGTCAGAGCCGTACGCTCAGCAACCCCCTTCCCTTGCCCATCTTCTGCACCCCGCTGCAATAAAATACCTGCGACCACGCCCGTGGCCCCCGCAGCGACTATGGCCGCCTTTCCGGCTACGTTACCCAAAAATTCCCGACGCGCCATTCCCCCCTCCTCCGCGCCGGCGGCGGGTTGGGAGACGAGGCGGGTCAACGTTTTGTGGAGGGCCAGGGCATCGATCGCCTGCCTCTCTGGGTTGGTTAAGGTAGGTTCTCCAATGATGGTCGGGTTCATGAGGGGCTTGCCTTGGATTGTCACCTGAGAAAGGACCCGCTTCAAGCCCTCGGGGCTCTTGGTGCCGTTGACCGTCACGATGTCAAAGGCGCTTGCTATCTCCTTTTGGATCTCGTCCCACTGACCCGAATCCGAATCGCCATATCGCTGCGCAGCAGGAACCACCTGTCCAGTAGCCGCTACGATCCAGGTGGCACCTCCTTCCCTAAGCGCCCAGGCTGTGTCTTTGTCGTATCCCTGGCCTATCGGAACACCGGTGTCGTGATACGCCTTGAACGTCGCCTGGGCCGCTTCACCCATTGCATAGCCGGTACTGTCCTTCACGAACTGGATGAGCCCCGCTTCGAAAAGCTGCTTAATCGTCTCGGGGCTGACGCTCCATTTCGTGATGGCTGGGTTAATGTAAACTCCCAGGGGCAGATTCCCACCCACCTTTTTCAATTGTTGAACCAAGGCTTCTACTTGGCCGTCATTGACGATATCCTCCAAGAAAGGGGGTAAAACCAACAGGGCATTCGCTCCACTCTCCACGGCAAGTTGTGCATCCTCCAAGGTCTCTTGGAAGGCGTTTCCCGTTACATTGATGATGGCAAAACGTCCATGTTCCTTGGCTTTTTCTGCGACTATCTTGATGGCTGATCGCCTTAAGCCGGAATCCATCCGATGGAACTCACCGGTGGCCCCAACCCCTAAGATGGCCGTCCCTCCGATCGCGTCAAAGTAAGGTCCCAAGAGTCGATCCAGGGCCTCCTCATCCACCTCGTAGGTACCGTCTAGCCGCTGAATGAGCGGAGTAACGATCGGAATCACATCGGTCCCTCTTGAAAGCTTCAACCCCTCCTCCGTTAATCCCTGTGAAACTCTCCACCTATGTATCGCTTTCTCCCTGAGCTTCATCGCTAGCTCGAATGCTTCACCACTCTGATTGGATGGAAAATACCGCCAGGTTCCGTTATTTAACTCGTCCCTACGCATTACCACGTGCTCAGGATTAAACAAGGAATATCCGCTAACGTATCCGCTCACCTCCACCTCGCCTTTCTCTAGGCGAGAAATGTGATACAGCGGTAGAGAAAGCCCAGGCAAGTTCCCTATCGCCTTTGGATCACCACCGACAAGGTAACCACCCACCTCTAACGTAGTACCTGGAACTACCTCCTCCTCCGCGCCGGCGGTGGGAACAGGGGTTGGGGCGAGTCCAAGAAAGTCGTTGGCAAGGCGTTGGGCCGCCTGGACCGGATCTTGAAGCGCTTCTTCCAATCCGGCCAGGTCGCTGGCTTTTTTCTCCACCATGGAGAGATCGCGCAAGGCCTGCCCTGAGCAAGGCCTGCCCTGAGTGAAATCGAAGGGCCGAAGGGCGAAAGCGGAGAAGGGGACGCTTAAGGTGAGACTCGCGATTAAAGGAAAGGCAAGAAAACGGCTGCCGAAACGCCGCGCAACGATCTTCTTCATCGAGTTTGCCTCCT
>CAYJWF010000044.1:0-8322 GCA_964373805.1 uncultured Planctomycetia bacterium
TCCCGAAGTAAGGTTGCCCGAGAGGATCCGGCTGTGTTATCCTGGTTTTTGTGGGAAGAAGGGCAGTCGTCCATCTTGAGATCCTAAGCAAACGCCAGCGGGAGCTGTTGCCGAAACTGGATTTTCTCCGTAAGACCTACGGCTTTTACCTGGCCGGGGGAACGGGTCTGGCGCTTCAGATCGGCCATCGAGGATCGGTCGATTTTGACTTTTATACGCCTAGAGGATTTGATCCGAAGCATCTGTTTAAAACGCTCAAAGGAAAGTTCCCCCCCTTCTCACTCACTCATTTGGCAGAGGGTACCTTGGTGGGAGTGGTACAGAATGTTCGGGTGAGTTTCTTTCGATATGCCTATCCTCTGTTGAAACCATTGCGGCGAACGGGATTTTTAGATCTGGCTTCTTTGGAGGATATCGCGGCGATGAAGGTTTTGGCCATTGCCCAGCGAGGGACGAGGAGAGATTTTGTGGATCTCTATTTTCTTTTGAAGCGGTTTGAGCTGGAGGCATTGCTGGTACTCTCTGAACGAAAATACGCCGGCTTTGACCGTTACATGGGTCTTCGGGCACTTACCTATTTTAAGGATGCAGAAGTGGGAGAGGATAGAAGCCGAGGAAGGTTGGATTTATTGGGGCGAATTTCATGGGGTGAGGTGAAGGGAGCCGTTGTGAAGGCGGTGGAGAACTACCGAAAGCAGGGGTTTTTCAAAAAATGAGAAGGACCAAAATCCCCTCCTCGATTTCCCGATGCCTGTGGTCTTATCGTCCCGCTTCCTTGGATCTCCGGGGCCATCGGCGGCTGATCATTACGCAGGTATTAAACTACGGGAATTGGGAGGCTGTGAAATGGCTTTTTAAGACCTATCCGGAGAAAGCGATCAAGGAGGTGGTTTCTCATCCTCAGCGGGGCCTGTGGTGGGATCAGGTGCTTAACTTTTGGTGCCTCATGCTGAGGGTTAGGTTGCCTAAAAAGATGAGAGAACAAGCCCTGTTTCGTCTTGGTCCAGCGACTTGACAACGTACCCCTGACCCACTACAGACTCCCTTGACAAGCCAGAGAAATGTGATAGACTATGAACTGGTTAGCACTCATTTGTATTGAGTGCTAGATAGAGGGAGACGGCATGACTGTAACTGATTTAAGGACAAGGGGTCATAGAATTCTTGAGGCAATCATTCTATCCTACACTGAGTCGGCACAGCCGGTGGGATCGGAGTTCGTCTGGCAGAATTTTGGGCTGGGTGTAAGCCCTGCGACGATCCGGAATGTGATGGTCGAGCTGGAGGAGCAGGGGCTTATCACCCATCCCCATACCTCGGCAGGCCGGGTCCCCACCGATCGCGGTTACCGATATTATGCCGATCTCCTCATGCAGCCAAAACAGTTGCGGCCCGAAGAAGAGCAGGTGGTCGAAGAGGTCGCCCAATTCAATGCGGAGGAGGCGGAGGAACTTTTACAGGAGGCGACCCAGCGGTTGGCCGAGCTGGCTCAGGAGGCCGGAGTTGCGTTGGTTCCCCCCTTGTCACAAGGTTCTTTTCGACACCTGGAACTGATCTGCATGGACCAGCGAGAGATCGTGGGGGTCTTGATCGCCACGGAAGGATTGGTCAAACACATCGTCCTGGAGTTAGAGGAGGCGGTCGACCAGGAGGAGCTGGGCCGGATCAGCCGATTCTTAAACCAAGAGTTGTCCGGAATGCCGTTGGGGCAGATCCATTCCTACTTGGAGCGGTGCCTTTTAGAGGCCAGCAGCTCCTTCTTCCATCTCTATAAGAAGGCCCAGGATCTCTTTTCCTCCGGCCCCTTTCTCCAAGAGGAAGAGGGCTTGGTTCTGGAGGGGGCCAGCCGAATCTTGGAGGCGCCTGAGTTTCGGGATGTGCGTCGGACCCGAGAGCTCCTGAAGGGCTTGGAGGAAAAAGAGGAGTTGGTCGAGCTTTTGAAGAGAGACTTAACGGCCGAGGAGGTGAAGCTCCACATTGGAGCCGAGAACCGGGGTAGTTTCTTAACCCATTGCACCATTGTGGCCGCTCCTTATCGTCTTCGAGGCGGGATGACGGGGACGATTGGGGTTTTGGGGCCCACCCGGATGAACTATCCGCGGGTGACGGCTCTGGTCGGGAGGATGGCCCAGGCAGTCAGCCGGGCCTTCCAGGGAAGATGAGCGAGACCGCAGCGGAGGCACTTGGGAAAGAGCTGGAGGCTCTCCGCAACCAGATGCTCCGCGTCCAGGCCGACTACGAGAACGCGAAGAAGCGCTGGTTGAAAGAGCAGGCCGAGTTCCAGGAGATGGCCAACGGGGAACTGCTTCACCAGCTTCTGGAGATCTACGACGATTTTGAACGGGCCTTGGAATCGTCGATCGTCGATCGTCAATCGTCGATCGATAAAGAGGCTGAGAGCGACACTTTTCGGGCCGGCCTTGAGATGATCGCGAAAAGGATTGAGGAGCTGTTGAAATCGTACGGGGTGGTCCCCATGGAGGCGCAGGGTAAACTCTTTGATCCTACCCAGCACGAGGCGGTAGCCCACGAGGCGGTCGACTCGGTGCCGGAATCCACGGTCCTGGAAGAACTTCGTAAGGGATATCTCATGAACGGACGGGTCTTACGTCCTGCGGCCGTGAAGGTAGCCGTGAAACCAGAGAACAGAGGACAGGATACAGAGAACAGTGAAAAGAAGACAAGGGATCCTGACCTCTGACGTCTGTCTTCTGACATCTGAGATTCAAACCTAAAGGAGGTTTCAACATGGCACGGGCAATCGGAATCGATCTGGGAACATCGAACTCGGCGGCGGCCGTGGTGGAAGGTGGAAGGCCAACGATCATTCCTTCCGCCGAAGGAACCACGATTGGCGGGAAGGCCTTTCCCTCCTATGTGGCCATGACCAAGGATGGTCAACTGTTGGTGGGAGAGCCGGCCCGTCGACAAGCCGCCATCAATCCGGAAGGAACGGTCTTGGCGGCCAAGCGGAAGATGGGAACCGATCACCTCTTTCGTCTGCACGGCAAAGAGTACACCCCTCAGCAGATTTCGGCCTTTATCCTGCAGAAGATCAAACGGGACGCCGAGGCCTATTTAAACGACCAGGTGACCGAGGCGGTCGTCACGGTCCCGGCCTATTTCAACGACAACCAGCGGCAGGCCACGAAGGATGCCGGGGAGATCGCGGGCTTAAAGGTCTTAAGGATCATCAACGAACCGACCGCGGCGTGTCTGGCGTATGGAATCGACAAGGCCGAGCAGGAGCAGAAGATCCTGGTCTTTGATCTCGGAGGCGGGACGTTGGATGTGACGATCATGGAGATGTATTACGTTAAGGAAGAGAAGACCTCCGGGTTCGAGGTGTTGGCCACGAGCGGCGATACCCAACTGGGAGGGACCGATATGGACAACGCCCTCATCAACCACGTGGCCCTTGAGTTTAAGAAGGAGACCGGGCTCGATGTTCGGAACGACAAGATGGCCACCCAGCGGGTTCGGGAAGCGGTGGAGAAGGCCAAGATCGAGTTGTCCAACGTCCTTCAGACCGACCTCAATCTTCCGTTCATCACGGCGGATCAATCGGGGCCAAAGCACCTGACCATGACGATCACCCGGGCAAAATTGGAGAAGCTGATCGGCCCGATCATCGATCGGTGCCGACATCCCGTGGAGCAGGCGCTGGCCGATGCGAAGCTTAAGGCCGAGAACGTCGATAAGGTGATCTTGGTGGGAGGGCCGACCCGGATGCCGATGGTTCAGCGGTTCGTGGAGGAGTACGTCGGCACCGCCAAAAAGGTGGTTCACGGGATCGATCCGATGGAGTGCGTGGCTACCGGGGCGGCGATTCAAGCCGCGGCCCTGAAGGGGGAGATCAAGGACATTCAGCTTCTCGATGTGACGCCGCTGTCGTTAGGGATCGAGACCCTAGGAGGCGTCTTTACCAAGTTGATCGATCGCAACACCACCATCCCTACGCGCAAATCTCAGGTTTTCTCCACCGCCGAGGATAACCAGCCGGCGGTCACGATTCGGGTGCTCCAGGGGGAACGGGCCATGGCCAACGACAACGTGGAGCTGGGTCGGTTCGACTTGGTGGGGATTCCCTCGGCCCCGCGGGGCGTGCCCCAGATCGAGGTGACCTTTGACATCGATGCCAATGGGATCGTCCATGTCTCGGCCAAGGACCGCGGCACGGGGAAGGAGCAGTCGATCCGGATTACAGCTCCTCAGAAATTGGACAAGGGGGAGATCGACCGGATGGTCCAGGAGGCCGAGCGGTTTGGCGAGGCCGACAAGAAGCGACGGGAGGAAGCCGAGATTAAGAATCAGGCCGATGCCTTAGCCTACACCACCGAGAAGAGCCTTAAGGACTTTGGGGATAAGGTTCCGGCTGCGGAACGATCCCAGGTCGAGGAGAAGTTGAAGGCTTTGAAAGAGGCGATCAAAGGATCAGATACCGTCCAGATCCGACGGGCAATGGAGGAGCTGACCAAGGTCTCTCACAAGTTGGCCGAGGAGGTGTACAAAACTTCCTCGGCAGAAGGGGCAGGTGGCGCCGCCGGTTCTGCCGAGAAATCTCGCACCCGTCCCGGTGAGAACGGCAAGGCCAAGGACGATGCAATCGACGCCGAGTTCAAAGTCGACGACGAGAAAAAAGAGAGCGTATAGCGTCCAGCGTCCAGCGCACCGTTTTTCTGAACGCTGAACGCTATTTCGATGCCGGTGGCGAAGAAGGATTACTACGAGGTTCTAGGGGTTGAGCGCAGCGCCTCAGCCGATCAGATCAAACAGGCGTTTCGTCGCCAGGCCCTCAAACACCATCCCGACCGAAATCCCTCGAACAAGAAGGAGGCCGAGGAGCGGTTCAAGGAGATCTCCGAGGCCTATGAGGTGTTAAGCGACCGCGAGAAGCGGGCCGCCTACGACCAGTACGGACACCACGGGGTCGAAGGGGCGTTCCGTCACGGGAATTTCAGCTGGGAAGATTTCACCCATTTCGAGGATGTGAGCGACCTGTTCGGAGGGAGGATGGAGGATCTTCTGGCCACCTTCGGGCTGGGCGATCTCTTGGGGAATCGGGTCCGTGGGCGGCGTGGAGGGACGCGCGGTGGGCCGCCCGGCGCCGACTTGGAGTACGCGCTAGAGATTACCCTGAACGAGGTGTTGACCGGCAAGGAGGTTCCCCTTTCTTTTCGCCGAAGAGAAGCGTGCACGCAGTGCCGTGGAACCGGCGGTAAAGACGGTGCCGGCCGAGAGATTTGTCCCGAATGCCGAGGCACTGGTCAGGTGCGGTTCTCCCAAGGGTTCTTCACGATGGCCACGGCCTGTTCCCGTTGTCGGGGGGAGGGAGGCATCATCCGACAGCCCTGTTCCGCCTGCCGAGGGGAAGCCAGGGTATTAACGGAACGACGGCTTACCGTCAAGGTCCCGCCCGGCGTGGAAACCGGCATGCGCCTTAAGCTGGCCGGCGAAGGGGAGGCCGGAGTTCGAGGGGGAGAAAGGGGCGATCTCTACGTCTTGATTCGGGTGAAGCCGCATCCTTTTCTTGAACGGGAGGAGGGCGACCTGGTCTGTTCCATGCCGGTGAGCATGGTGCAGGCCGCCCTAGGCTGTGAATTAAAGGTCCCGACCCTTGAGGGTACGGTAACGATGAAGGTGCCGGCCGGCACCCAGTACGGAGAAACCTTCCGATTACGGGGCAAGGGGTTGCCGGTTCTCCACGGCTCTGGAAAGGGAGATGAGCTCGTCCGGATCCTGGTGGAAGTGCCCAGCCGTTTAGATCCGGCTCAGAGAAGGGTACTCGAACAATTTAACCAAATAGGGGATAATGGAATTTTCCCTGGCATCCAGAAGTTTTGGGACCAGGTGAAACGGTGGATGAGGCCATCGTAAAGATGCCTACTTACGAGTACGAATGTCGATCGTGTCACCATCGGTTTGAACGGTTCGAATCGATCCGTTCCAAACCCGCGGCGGTTTGCCCCCGCTGCAAGCGGTCGGCCCGGCGATTGATTTCATCGGGTGCGGGACTCCTCTTTAAAGGAAGCGGGTTCTACACCACCGATTATCGATCCTCGGATTATAAGAAAAGAGCCGAGGCGGATTCCGCGCCCAAACCCAAGACGGACAAGAAGTCGGGAACCCCTTCAAAACCTCCTTGATCACAATCGCGCCGTTTCAGGGGCTTCGGTACGATCCGAAGCGGGTGAAATCGTTGGCTCGGGTGGTCACCCCTCCATACGACGTCATCTCCCCGCGGGGCCAAGCCCAGTATTACCGCAGACACCCTTGGAATTTTGTCCGCGTCATCTTCGGACGGGAGTATCGCTCCGATACGGTGAAACGGAATCGCTACTCCAGGGCTCGCGCGACCCTGAATCGATGGATTCGCGATGGCGTCTTAAAGGCGGATCCTGAGCCCGGCGTCTATCCGTACCGCCAGGAATTTATGGTCGAAGGGCGCCGCTGTGAGCGGTGGGGGATCGTTGCGCTGGTTCAGATCCGCTCTTCCCGTATCCATCCCCACGAGGAGACGCGTCCCCTTCCTAAACAGGATCGGCTTCGATTGCTCCAGGCGGTCAGAGCTTCTTTGAGTCCCATCTTTGGTCTCGTCCCAGACTCCCAAGGGAATTACCGGAGGTTTCTCCTCCAAGGTGTAAAGGACCGTCGGCCGATCGCGATGGTTCCTTTGGACGGGGTTCGTCACACGCTCTGGAGGGTGAGCGACCCGGCCTGGTTTAAAAAACTGGAAGCGCTGTTAGCTCCCCGGGATTTGGTGATCGCCGATGGCCACCACCGATACGAGGCGGCCGTCGCCTATTCCCACCCGTTTGCCATGTTTTATCTCGCCGCCGCGGCCAAGGAGGAACCAGGTCTGCTGGCGACCCATCGACTTTTGAGCCATGTTCGCCAAGACCGATGGGAGGGGCTTCTCAAAGAGCTCCTGTCTAGGCCAGATGTGGTCTCTTCGCCTTTGGAGAGCCTTAAGGAGATCCGCCGCCAACTTAAGGCATTGCGCGAGAGAGGGAGAATCGGCCTTGGGTTTTACACCGGGAATGGGGCAGGGTATCTTTTGGTCCCGAAGGGAAAGGTCCCTTTTAAAATGGATGTGGAGTGGCTTCACCAAGAGATTCTTCCCCGTTGGACGCTCAAGGAGGCGTCGGTCTCCTACACCCAAGATGTTTTAGCGGCGGCGCGGCAACTTCGTCAGGGAAAGGCCCAGGTCCTTTTCTTGGTTCAAACCCCGAGTCTCAAAGAGGTCTTTCAACGCGCGCTGGACGCCGTCCGGATGCCGGGGAAGACCACCTACTTCACCCCCAAACCGTTGGCCGGCTTGGTGGAGTACAAGTTCTGACCCCATGCCGCTTTTTGGAAAGCCAAAATACACGGTGGTCAAGGTCAAGAAACGGGAGATCCCGCAGGGGCTCTGGACCAAGTGTGAAGAGTGCGGCCAGATCATCTACAACAAGGCCTTGGAGGAAAACTTCAAGGTTTGCCCCAAATGCCAGTACCACTTTACCCTCGGAGCCCAGGAGCGGATTCAACTTTTAATCGACAACGGAACGTTCCAAGAGTTCGACGGGGATTTAAGGTCGGTGGATCCCTTGGAGTTTAAAGGTCCCAAGGCCTACAAGGAAAAACTTCAGCTCGACCAGCTGGCGACCGGATTGCCCGAGGCGGTTGTGACCGGCGAGGGAAAATTAGAGGGTCATCGAGTTCTCTTTGGCGTGACCGATTCCCGCTTCATCATGGGATCGATGGGCTCGGTGGTTGGGGAGAAGCTGACCCGAGCGGTGGAACGGTCGATTCGCAGCCGCATCCCCCTCATCGTCGTTTCCGGATCGGGCGGGGGAGCCCGGATGTACGAAGGGATGTTCTCCCTGATGCAGATGTCGAAGACTTCGGTGGCGTTGGCCGCCCATCACGAGGCCGGCATCCCTTTCCTCTCGGTCCTCACCAACCCCACGATGGCCGGGGTGATGGCCAGCTACGCCTCTCTGGGAGACGTGACCCTAGCGGAGCCGAGGGCCTTGATCGGTTTTACCGGGCCCCGGGTCATTGAGCAGACCATTCGTCAGCGTCTTCCGGAAGGGTTTCAACGCTCCGAATTTCTTCTGGAGCATGGACTCATAGACCTCGTGGTCCATCGAAAGCAGCTGAAATCCACCATCACCCAGTTATTGGAATACCTTGCCCCGGGATAGGACCCTCTTTTCTGATCCGGCCAAAATTAATTGATTAAACGAAAACCGAGTGTTATAGTGGGCTTCACCATGATGCTGCTCCCCGGTCATCGAGGGGGCGGTCCCTGGAAATGGGGACTGTCCCTGTTTGGTC
>CAYJWF010000045.1:0-7791 GCA_964373805.1 uncultured Planctomycetia bacterium
CGGCCTATTGGACGATTGGAAAGATGACTCGGTTTTTGGACCTTGACGTTCAGGACATCGTCGAAGTGATCTCCAAACAGGGGGTTTCTTCTGTGAAGGTGGTTCGGCTGTGGGCAAAAGCGCTGAGGGCTAGCCCGCGCTCTACGGCTTCCTCCCAATTCCGCCAGCATGTGGAACATTTTCTTCGTCGGTACGGAAAATCCGCCTGGGGTAAACAGTTCGATCCCGAGTCTGCCGTGGAGCTGTTCCATCAAGAAGCGAGAATTTTTTCATGAGCACGGACGAAATTCCCACAAAATGGCTGTTTGGCGTCTTGATGGGGGTGGCGGCGACGGCCCTGTTTCTGCACGCCAACACCCCCACCCTGGATGGAGACAGCGTCCAGTACGCGGCGGTGGCCAAGGAGATTGTCCGCTCGGGCCGATGGCTGGTGCCATTTGACCCGGTCTACAACGCTCCCTATTACTTTCATTTCCCGCTGAGCGTCTGGGCCCCGGCCCTCATGTTCAAGTTATTCGGGGTCAGCGTCTTGACGGCCAGGCTCTACTCGCTCCTCATGGCGATGGTGGCGGTAGCCGGGATCTTCTGTATAGGAAGGATGCTGGCCAATTCCTGGGTCGGCTGGTGCGCCGGTTTAAGTTTCCTTTTAACCGACCACGTCCTTCGGATTGCCCGGCAGTGTCGGGTGGACCTGCCCCTGATGGCCTTCCTCGTGTTGGCGTTTCTCGCCCTGATCTTGGCGCACTGGCCAGAGGGCTGTGGTGCGGCTTCCTCTAGCCGAAGCCAGAGTCGTTCCAAACGATGGTACCTCCTGTTTGGACTCGCGGTGTGTGGCGCCGTTCTGACCAAAGAGGTGGTCGGCCTGGTTCCCTTAGGAGTGGCGCTGGCTTATTTCCTCCTCCGGAGACAGTGGCGCGAGCTGGCCTCTCCGGCGTTCTTGAGCAGCTGGGTTTTGGCGTTAGGCCCGGTCGTGGGGCTCACCCTTCTTGAGAAGGCCCGATATCAAACGACCACCTGGGCCCTGTATCATGGGCAGATGTTCCTTTGGTTTTTGAAAGAGGCGGAACATTTAACCAAGCCCTGGTATTACTACCTCTGGGCGATCTGGGACAAGTACTGGTACTTTCTACCCCTCGCCTTGATCGGAGCTTGGCTGGCAGTCCAAAAGATCCGGAACAGGGAAGAACCGCGATGGGGGATCGTTCTTTTGTGGGCCGTGGCACTGCCTATAGGATTTAGTCTGGCCAAACACAAGGTCCATTACTACATCCTTCCCATGTATGCGGCAACGGCCCTGTTGGTGGGATTGGCCTGCGATCGGTTGATGCAAGGGATTTGGCGACGGCGCCTGGTAACGACGGTTGTTGTTCTCGCCGTTGTCGGTGGGGTGGTCGCCTCCTTTTTCCCGATGAAGCTCCACAAACAGCGGTTTTCCGAGAACGTCCGGTTGGCTCCCCGGCTGGATTCGATCTTGGCCAAGGAGCCAGGAGAGCTGATTGTGGTGCGGCAGGATGTGGCTTCGCTTCTGTTTTATTCCCGGGTGCTCACCCGGGTGACCAGCGCGCATGAGTATGCTCACTTCCGGGACTTGCTGAGCGCCCCGGCTCAAAAGCGCCGCTATGTCTTGATCGGAAAAACCGATTGGAAACTGTTGGACCCCTCCCTGCGATCCCGCTGGCGGGTGGTTATCGACGATGGGAATCGCCTGGTCGTCCGAGAAGGCTAGTCGCTTGAAGCTTCTTTCCCATCGGAATTTTCTCCTGTTGTGGCTGGGGCAACTGGCGTCCCAGTTTGGAGATCGGCTGACCCAGCTCGTTTTGATCGCCATCGTGGCGGCGAACTCCTTGGGTTCCACTTTGAGCTTGGCCAAGGTTCTTGTGATCAGCTCGCTTCCGGCGTTGATCGTCAGTCCCTTCGCCGGGGCGTATGTGGACCGATGGGATCGCAAAAGGACGATGATCACCTGCGATCTGATCCGGGCCGCTGTGATCGTGAGTTTGCCGGCGTTGGCTAGCCTGTCTAACCCGGCCCCTCTCTACCTGGGCGTCTTTGTCCTTTTCGCGGTGGCCAGCTTCTTTGTGCCGGCGCGGCTGGCGATGATCCCGGATGTGGTTTCGCCTGCAGCCTTAAGCCAGGCCAACGCCCTGTTCACCACCTCCGGGATGATCGGCTCGACGGTGATTATGGTGGTGGGAGCCCTTTTGGTGGAATGGGTCGGGATTCAGCGGAGCTGTTGGGTGAACGCGGCCAGTTACTTAACCTCTGCCGCTTGGATCGCCCCGATCCTGCGGCAGCGATCCGCCCGGAGTGAAGTCAAGGCCTCTACCGCCAAAATCCTGCGGGAGATCATCGAAGGCATCCAGCAACTTTGGCACCATCGAGAAACCCGCCGGACGATGGGTCTTCTCGCCGCTTTAACGGCCGGGGCAGGGGCCGCAACCGTGGCGGCGACGGTGCTCGTTCAGCGATGGTTGGGATCGGTTACCAGGGATTTAGGTTTTTTAAGCCTCTGGATTGGAGTGGGGATGCTGCTGGGAGCCGTGGCCCATGGACGGTGGGGGACTCGCCTTACCCGGCAGAGGGTGTTGGGGCTTTCGTTTTTAGGATGCGGGGTGGCCCTCTTCGGATTTGTGGGAACGGTCGTGGGATTAAGATCCGGTGTGGCGGCCTCAGCGGTGGCGGCTCTTTTTGGATTTTGGGTGGCACCCGTCGGGATTGTGGTGAACACCCTGATTCACGAAGGCCATCCCGAACGCCTCCACGGGAGGATTTTTAGTAGCTTAGGGGTGGTGGTCAACGCGGCGCTCATCGTTTCCATGCTTCTGGCCGGTTACTTGGTGGATCGGGGAGGCAAGGGGCTTCTCTTGATGGCGATTGGAGGCACCTTCGCTTTTAGCGGCTTGGGTTCCCTGTGGTATACTAAAATTTCTGGTCAACGATCCAATAAGGAGACGTTCTGAAAAGATGAGTAGCGTAGCGGTAACCGTGACACAGAGCAACTTTGAAACCCAAGTCCTTCAGTCGAAGGTTCCTATCCTCGTCGATTTCTGGGCCGAGTGGTGCGCCCCCTGTCGGGCCGTCGCCCCCCTCCTGGAGGAGCTGGCCGAGAAGTACCAAGGGAAGTTCGCCGTGGCCAAGGTCAATGTGGACGACACTCCGGATCTGGCGGCCCGGTTTGGGGTGCTCAACATTCCTACGCTCATCTTCTTTAAGGGCGGGCAAGAGGTCGATCGCCTCGTCGGCGTTCAGCCGAAGAGTCAACTCGAGGCGAGGATTCAGAAGCTGACCTCGTAATCTCCCCTTGCCGTTGAAAGCCCATTGCACCATCGCGGTCCTCTGTTCCGGCCAGGGGACGAATCTTCAAGCGATCCTTCAGGCGATTCGCCAACGACGGTTGCGGGCTCGAATCGGTGTGGTGGTGAGCGATAACCCTCAAGCGGTTGCCATCGAACGGGCGCATCGATCCAAGATTCCAACGGTGGTGATCGATCCCAAGAGGTTTTCCTCGCGGGAGGCCTTTGATCGGGTGCTTGCCCGTGTGGTGGATTCGGCGAAGGCCCGGTTGATCGTGTTGGCCGGGTTCATGCGGATTCTCTCGCGAGGGTTTGTTCGCCGCTACCGGCGGAGGATCTTGAACATCCATCCGGCCCTCTTGCCGGTCTTTCCGGGACGGCACGGAGTGCGGGACGCTCTGGCGTACGGGGTCCAGGTGACCGGGGTGACCGTCCATTTTGTGGACGATCAGGTAGACCACGGTCCCATTATCCTGCAGGAGGCGGTTAAGGTCCTCCCAGGAGATACCGAAGAGAGTTTACTTCAGCGGATTCATCGGGTGGAGCATCGGCTGTACCCTCAAGCGATCCAGAGGGTGCTCGACGGCCGAGTCAAAGTGATCGGCCGCAGAGTAATTCTAAAGGGGTCTAAAGTCGACCTGGCACCTAAGATGATAAAGGGGTTAGAGTGGCGAGCCTCGAGAAACCGGTGATTCGGAAGATTGTGGCTCGCGAGATCCTCGATTCCCGTGGGACTCCGACCATTGAGGTGGATGTCCTGTTGGCATCGGGGGCGTTTGGGCGGGCCGCCGTTCCGAGCGGCGCCTCCACCGGGCGGTACGAGGCTTGGGAACTCCGAGATCAGGATCCTCACCGGTTTGGTGGCAAGGGGATCTTAAAGGCTCGGCGATCGGTGGAGAAGGTGATCGGCCCGGCCTTGAGAGGGATGAGCGCTTTCGAGCAGGCGAAGATCGACGCCAAACTTCTCGAGTTGGACGGCACCCCCAACAAATCCCATCTTGGAGCCAACGCCCTCTTAGGGGTGTCGCTGGCGGTAGCGAAGGCGGCCGCTCACCGACGGGGAGAACCTCTGTATCGGTGCCTTGGGGGCCCCAAGGCGAATCTTCTGCCGATCCCACTCATGAACATCTTGAACGGTGGGCTTCACGCCGATAATGGACTGGACCTCCAAGAATTCATGATTATGCCGATCGGGGCCGGGACGTTCCGGGAGGCGCTTCGCATGGGGGCCGAGATTTTCCAGGTCTTAAAAGGGATCTTGAAATCCAAGAAGCTCTCCACTTCAGTTGGGGATGAGGGGGGTTTCGCCCCGAGGCTTCCCTCCAACGAGGCGGCCATCCAGCTCATCCTTCAGGCGATCGAGAAGGCCGGCTATCGGCCGGGTCGACAGGTCGCTATCGCTCTCGATGTGGCCGCCTCTACTTTCGCGGGGCCCCAAGGGTATCGCCTGAAGGCAGAGAAGCTCTCGGCGGCTCCGGCCAAGGCCTTGATTCAACTGTATCGAAAGTGGGTCAGCCGATATCCGATTGTTTCCATCGAGGATGGCCTTGGAGAGGACGACTGGGACGGCTGGGCCGATTTGACCAAGGCCTTAAACGGCAAGATCCAGTTGGTTGGCGACGACCTCTTCGTTACGAATCCCGAACGGCTCAACCAGGGGATCACCCGAAAAGTGGCCAACGCAATCCTGATCAAGGTCAACCAGATCGGTACTCTTACCGAGACCTTGACCTGTCTGGAGATGGCCAAGAAAGCCGGTTACGCCAGGGTGATCTCTCATCGTTCCGGGGAAACGGAAGATACCACGATCGCTCATCTGGCGGTCGCGGTCAGCGCCGGCCAGATCAAGACCGGCTCGGTCTGCCGATCCGAGCGGGTGGCCAAATACAACGAGCTCCTCCGAATCGAAGAGCAGTTGGGCAGTAAAGCGGTTTATGCCGGGACACGGTGGTCAAAACCCTGATGGGGTTTGACCCCTTTAGAAGTTGAACCCGAAGCGGTCGTTTCTGATCGGCTTGGCTGTGGGGATAGGGCTTCTCATTCTATATGGCCCAGGGTTTCTCCGTTGGTTGGAGTTGAGGGCCCGTCGCGCGCAATTGGAGTCGGAGATCGCCACCCTATCCGAGAAAAACCAGCAGCTCCTCGAAGAGGCCCACCGTCTACGGAAGGATCCGGCCTACGCCGAAGAGGTGGCCCGCCAGCAGTTCGGCTTGGTTCGTCCCGGCGAAACCGTCGTCAAATTCCGCGACCAAAACTCCCAGAACTAATAAGAACGCTTCTTTCCGGGACACTTCATTTCTACTGGGACCACAAAGAAGTGTCCTCCGAAGAAGCGTTCTTCCTTCCGTTCTATGCCGCGATGAGGACTGCTTCCTCGGCGTCCGCACCGGCCTGAAAGCCGGTGCGGACAAACAGAACCTCCCCGGCCAGGGGCTTCAGGTTCTTTAATAGTCGGACCAGAAGGCCGGAGGTCACGAGGTGGGCGGTGGATTCGTCAATCTCGACGAAGATCTGGCCCAAGTTGGAGAGGCTATCCTGGGGGAGGCTCCTTCGGTACGCTTCATCGCCAATCACCACCGTCCTTGGCTCCAGGACGGTATCGGCCAGTCGGATCCATCCTTCATCGATCCCCTGTCGGAGCTGATCTTCAACCGCATCCTCGTACTCCGGCTGAATGAAGACGGTGATTGATTCCAAATTCTGCAGGGCCGCTGGGGCCACCGGCACCGTGTCAATCATCCAGAGCTCTCCCCGCGGCCCGGCCAACGCCACGATCGCCGGCTGGCCAGGAAAGTCCTCATGAAGGGGAACCGCTTCGTCTATCTCGAGTAGCAGTCGCAGCGTTTCACCACCCACCGTCGATTGAAATTCGGTAAAAGGGCCAGGCCGGCTTCCTGAGTTGGATGCAACGGCTCCCGTCTCGACTCCTTCCTCCATGACCACAACCGCCTCCTGTTCTTCCAGCCCGGCGGGGGTGGAAGGGCGGTTCCTTTGGAGAGCAGAGCGGATCTCGGAGGCTTTCTCGGGAGCGATCGCCTCCAGGAGGGTAAGAAATCGGGCCTCTTCTGAGGAACCCCGGTTTGCCTGAAAGACAGCCTGGGAAAGAGTCTCAACGGCCCCTTGATGGTCTCGATCCAGCTCCTCCAGATTCTTCCCCTGGATGAGCGCCTGGCGATACGCCTGAAGCGATTGCCCTACTTGCTGGTTAACCCAACTGGCCTCCTGGATCGCCTGAAGCGTCTTAGCCAGAAGCTGACGCAGGGCCAATCGCTTCGGATGCCCTTTTCCCAGGAAACTCCTTACCGAGGCTCTAAGCTCGTTCAGCCTCCTCGACTTTTCGGCAGAGGATATTTTCCCTAACGCCTGAGCACTCTCCAATCTGGCCCGTTCTGCCATTACCTCCCAGGCCTCTTCTGAGGGGATTCCATGAAGCTTCTGCCAGATCTCCGCGCTGGCTTGGTCGAATGGGTCGCTTAATCCCGCTCCCGACTTGGCCGCAACGGCATTCTGCGCCGACCGGACCTTATCAAGGAGCGATGAACCACCTACCGTAACGATCCATTGTTCCCATCCTCTTAAGAAATCGTCAAAGATCGGCCTGAGCGGGCTTTTCGGGGGGGCCATGGCCGCTGCAGAGAACCAGGCCACCCACTCCAGATCCAGCGGGAACAGTTCATCCGGAATAAGATTCTTCCCGAATTGACGGAGAGTTCTCAGCGGCCGAAAATGGAGATTGGATTGGGTTACCCTTTTATCGACCCGGCCATGTTGACCGTACGGCACCACCGACTGGCCGGTGTACGTATCTGTCCCAGGAACTCCTGTATCGGCTTGTCCCCGCGCCTTCGGTGGCCACGGATGCTCTGGATCTCCGTAGAAAAAGGCCAGGACCAAGGGGACCAGAGCTTCTCCCAAGTTCTCCCCCACGCTGTAATGCGCTCCCACTACAGGGATTCCCTTCAGAGGGGGGGCCGTTAAGAACTGACGCAGCAGATCGCAGAAGGTGCTTGGGGTTCCAGGCAGAAGCCGCAGATCCAGCGACGTCCCCTGCAGATCAACCGGTTCCATCTGGTGAGGTCCGATCCCGCTGGCTAGGTTTACCGCCACCGGTACCACCCCCAGCTCCCGTCGGTTCGAGGAGTCCATATGAATCTCTGCCCCAGCGGTCGGAAGCCCCAACGCCCGATCCAGCGCCTCTAGCCGGAGGAGATGAGCGAACCGCTTCTCTGCCGAGAGCGTTAGCGCTTCTTTATCCCGAATACGCAGCGCCTCCTGGAGCAGCCGGTACCGGAGGGTTGCCCGCCCTCCCAAGCTCAGCCGCCAGTAGATCTCTTTCCCTTGAATCGTACCCCACACCGGACCGAATCGGGTCAGGGCCTCTGCATCCACCCTGTCAGGGAACCCAAGCCTTTGAAAAGAGAGCTCGGCTCGTTCCAATGCCTCATGGAACGCCTGAAACGGCGCCAAGGCGGTGAGTGTGTCTTGAGTGGCCGAGCGG